>CAYJJG010000003.1:85480-174045 GCA_964370435.1 uncultured Holdemania sp. | reverse complement strand
AAGCTATTCAAGAAATAAAACAAAAAAATGGATTGCAATAATGTAATCTTTTTTAATTAAAGAGGAAGGAGTATAGATATGAGTAAAACATTATTTATCGATTTAGATGGAACATTAATGAAAAAAGATTTAAGCTTGTCTTCAAATAATATTCAAGCTCTAAAAAGGGCACTTAATCAAGGAAATCAAATAGTATTAACTAGTGGAAGACCGATATTATTCACAAAATATATAGCTGCTAAAATTGATTCTAGAGTCCAATGTATCGGGTTTAATGGCGCCTATAGTGAAATCGGGATTGATATCATCATACCTTATGAAACGCTTTTAGAAGTTAATCAAATTGCAAAAAAATATAATCTTCAATTATTGGCGAAATCTTTAAATCATGTATACAGTAATAAAGAAATTATTAGTTATTTTGCCTATAAAATTAGCGATAATGAACAAGTATCTTATAGTGAGCATATAGATTATAAATTTTTAGGTATGTATAACCATCAAAAAGATATTGAAGAAGTAAAAAAAGCTTTTAAGTCTTTACCTATCAATTTTGAATCAAAAGGCAATCGAGGTTATGAAATTACCAACCAATATGCTACTAAAGGAGAAGCAGTGTTAACCTTTTGTAATAAAAAAAATATAAGTTTAAAGGATTGTATCTGTATCGGTGATGATTATAATGATATCAGTATGTTTAAGCTGGGTGCATATAATGTCGTTATGATGAATGCTGATGATAAGATAAAAAAATATGCACATTTTATAGCACCACATTTTGAAGAGGATGCAGTGGCCTACGTAATAGAAAAACTTTTAGTAAAGGAATTTTAGTTTATAAATGTCTTCTTCAAGAATATCGTAATTTTAAAAAATGTGTTAAACTAATAGCATAAAAAAGTTGGGGAAAAACATGAAAAATCAAGTTAAATTAATTTTATGGCAACTTTCAAAAGAAAGTGATTATATTTCTGCTAATGAACTTGCAGGAAAATTAAATATCAGTAGGGAAACTATTTTTAGATATTTAGATGAAGTGCATGATTATTTAGAAATGCATAATTATACCCTTATTAGAAAGGCAGCTAGCGGAATTAAAATTAATGCAGTAGATGAACGTTTACTAAACTTGTTAAAAAAAGAAGATACCCCAGTTACTATTAATTATAATGAAGAAAGATTTTATTGTGCTTTATATTTGTTGATAAGTGAAGAAGATAATTTACATATATCTGAGTTATCAGAAATTTTTCATGTATCACGGCCAACGATATATAAATTATTAGAATCAATAAACAATTGGCTATTACAATACGGCTGTGATTTAAGTATTAGTCGTGAAGGTGTTAAGCTACAAAGTGGAGAAAAAAGATTACGACTTTTAATTCTAAGTTGGTGCAGTGAAGTAAATACATTCTTACAGAGCATGCCTGAGGATTATCAAGATGTTTATAAATTAAATAAATCACGGAATCTTTTATTTAATGAAAATACTTTATCTTCTATTAATGATGCATTAAGGGCTATTAAGCGATTTACAAAGTTAGATTTTTCCATTACAGATCAAGAGTGGCTTAGTCAGATTATTAATATTGCGATTCAAAGGATGAGAGAAAATAATACTATTACTATGCCTGAAAGTCGTCTAAAAATAATTGATTTGCTAGATAAAGACCATAAAATTATTAATTTTATTAAAGATACTTTCATTCAACTTGTAGATGTCCATCTTTTAGAAAACGAATTGATCTATGTTTATAGTTTAATATTAAATTCTTCACCATTACTTTCACAAGGATTGAATGATTTACTGTTTATTGATGAAGATTTAATTAATAAGCTAAAATATTATGTTAATCAAAAATTAAATATTAAAAACAATTCTATAGCGTCTTTTATTGATAATTTTAAAGTGTTGTTAGCTAAAGAAATAATTGTTCAAATTAATGCAAATTATCGTGTTAATATGGATTATCAAAGAAAAATTATTAATTCTTATACAAATATAAAAAAAATAGTAGAAGATATTGTTGAAATGGTGAGCGATTATTATGTCATTATGAATCAAGAGATATTTTCTTATAATTTATCTTTTATTTTAATGTTGATGGTAGAAGAGTCTAAAGAAAAATTGAATATAGTATTTTTTAATGACTGTAATTCTGTAGAGATGTTGTATCTTCATCGGATGTTTATTAAATATTTAAATTTTGTACACATTATTCATGCAACTCAAGATGCTAATGACATAAAGGAATGTGATTTAATCATTACCACGATACCTCATTATGTTCATGAAGACTATGAAGTTATTGTCATTACAAAAAATATCAAAGATATAGAAGTCAGTGATTTAATGTTAAAAACACACCGTTTGTTTGAAAGTATTAATCATGAGCGACTATTAAAAAAAAGCTAATGTAAAATTTTGCACTAGCTTTTTTTAACATATTTATACATAGGTGATATTTTGTACCCTTTAATTGTACTTTATAATGTTAATGGGAGGAAGTATCTATGAAAAAAAGAAAATCACTACACCATAATAAAAAAGCATATAATCTAGCAATGTGTTCACTGTTGTTTTTTGGTCTAGGAGTACTTTTATATATTTGGGGTGTCAGCAGTAAGTTAGCAGTAAATTTTGAACTATTAATAACGGAAAACATTGTATTTGCCCTTTATTTTATGGTTGCGATATTAAATTTATATAGTTTTTTAGTGTTGTTTTATCTTAAAAAATATATAGAACAAATATCACACGCTTTTTTTATCTTTAACAGTATTTTAGTGTGTTTGTCGACAATATTTACAATAAATTATATCACAGCGGCTATATTGCTATACTTTTGTTATAAGATGTACAAAAAGAATCATTTATCATTTAAAACACTTAAGCAAGAACACAAAAAAGATAAAAATTATTTTTTGACATGGGTTAATTTAGGTTTATATCTAATGATGATCACTATTATTTATTTAACTATATTTGAATTGCTGTAATTATTTTCGCAGAATAAAAACAATTTTATTGTATTAGAAAGAAGAAAATATGAAAGAAGATATTAGCAAAAATATACTGAAAATATTATGTCAAGAAAAAAATTATATTAAAACAGAGGATATTGCAAGACGCTTGTTGCGTTCTAAGCGTACTATACTAAATTATATGAATAAAGTTGATGCTCTAGCAACAAGTTATCATTTAATGTTATTGAGTAAAAAAGGAAAAGGAGTTTATATTGATGCAGATTTCAGTTATAAACTCAAAATTGCTTGTGCTTTAAACAACAACAATAGGTCAGCTTCTAAACAAGAGCGTTTTTATTATATTTTACATTTATTATTAAATGAAGATGAACTATGCAGGATTAGCGAACTAGAATCGATTTTACATTTATCAAGGCCATCGATTTACTCGTGTTTAGAAGAAATTGAAAAATGGCTAGCTAATTATCATATAACTTTGATAAAAACTAGAAGAAATGGATTATACATTACTTGTGGGGAGAAAAGACATCGTTTAGCAATGAATCAGTGGTACTATGAATGTAATAACTTTATGAAGAGTTTTAATGATCATGCTTATTATGAAGATACATTACAGTTAAATAGATGCTTACTACAATATGATCAAGAAATTTCTAATGTTATAGTTAATACTATTTTCTCAAATATCGAAGAGTTATTGCAGATAAAAATTTTTAAACAAGATGCTAAAAGAATAAAAAAAGTAATACAAATAGCTTTAATTCGTATTAAAATGAATAAAATCATCACACTTCCTCAAAGTAGGATTGATATTATTTCTTTTGTTGATAGCGAAAAAAACACTCGTAAAATTAGAAGAATAATTAATGAAATTGCACAACTAAATATTAGTCAAAATGAAGCGATTTATATTTATACTTTTTTCATTACTTGTGATAAAGTAGAAAACCATAGAGAGCAAAAACATACAATTAATCTGCATGATGAATTAGTAAAAGAACTAAAATATTATATTGCACAAGAAGTGAACCTTCCTAAAAAAATAATCAATTTCTTCCTGGAAGAATATATTGTTTTGCTAAAAAGAGAATTAATCTATCAGATACGTGAGAAAAAGCAATTAAACTATGAATATTATAAAAATCTAACAGATAAATTTGAAATAATTGATATTTTTGCTCAAGAGGTATATGAATTAACTACAAAATATCATGAAATTATCTATAAAGAAAAATTTATTTGTAATATTGCTTTTTTATGGGCTAGATGTGTTCAGCAGGTTAAACGAAATTTAAAAATTGTTTTAGTACATGATTGTAATTATTTGGAATTAGCTTATTTAAAAGGACAAATACATAAATTTATCAATCTAACTGAACTTTATGGAACAGTTGTCTATGATGAAGATGAAAATATTATCCTTGATGCAACTGATGTGGATGCAGTACTTAGCACAGTACCACTAGACATTAAAGAAGTCCCGTGTATAGCAATATCGAAAATTATGCCTTATTATGAGGTTAATATTGTTAATGAAGAACTTAATCGATTATATCAAAAAGTGAATTATTATCGCCTAATTAAAAATCCAACATATTTTAACTTAATACCAATGTAAAAAATTGCACTTGATAAAGTGTAATTTTTTTGTACGACAACTAACTTGTTAAAAGCAAAAGGTATTTATATACTATAGTCAAGAAAGCGCTATCTTTACAAAAATTAAGTAGATTAAAAAAGGAGAAAGAGTATGAAAAAGAATTTTGCCGATCTTAGTGGGAAATTCCAATACATTGCAGGGGCAATGATGAATCCCATTATCATTTTGGTAATTTGCGGATTATTTATGGGATTTTTTAGCCCACTAACTAACTTTATATTAGAACCAGGAACAATACTATATACCGTTGCTTTTATGTTTACACGAGTTGCTTCTATGATTATGGGTAATTTAGCATTATGGTTTGTTATTGGAATTACCTTCGGATTAACTCATGAAAACAAAGGTTGGGCAGTATTTACAGCGGTGTTCTTATTTATGGGGGTTAATACCGTAATTGGAGCTAATGCAGGATTAAATGGTATCACAGCTGCCAATGTTAATGATTTAGAATATTTAATGACTTTGGGTTATACTGCTGATTCAGCATTAGTAACTTCTAAATTATTTTCTAATGTATTAGGAGTATTTACTTATGATATGAGTATATTTAATTCTCTAGTATGTGGTGCAGTTACTTCAGTATTAATGAATAAATGGGGGAATATTAAATTACCTAGTGCCTTGGCTTTCTTTGCAGGACCTAAGTTTATTATGTTAATTACACCGATTTTCGCAGTTATAATCGGGTTGATGTTATATTATGTTTGGCCTATAGCAAACACTGTAATCAGCAGTCTTGGTGCCTTCATTGGTCAAACTGGATTGTTTGGGACGTTCATTTACGGTGTTGCTGATAGAGCATTATTACCTTTTGGATTACATCACTTAATCACTATGCCACTTAGATATACTGAACTTGGTGGTAGTATGATAATCGATGGTGTTCTTTATGAAGGAACAACAAATATTGGCAATGCATTAATTGGATCACCAACAGCGACATCGTATCTAATTCGTAATTTTACAAGTGGTCGTATCTTAACCAATTTAGGTGCATGGCCTGGGGCAGCACTTGCTATGTGGCAAGTTGCAAAACCTGAAAATCGCAAAAAAGTGTTAGCACTTTTAATTCCAGCGGTATTTACTGCAACCTTTGTTGGGGTAACGGAACCTATCGAGTTTACAGTATTATTTGCAAACCCATTACTTTACTACTTAGTACATGTTCCTTTATCAGGGGTAGCATTTGTATTGACAGAGTTAACACAAGTATCTATTAATGGATTTGCTGTAATGTTCATGATTCAAAATATTTTACAACCAGATAAAGTACAAGCGATGTCCTTACTAGTGTTAGTTCCAGTATACTTTGGATTATATTATTTCATCTTTAAATGGGCTATTGTTAAATTTAATATTAAAACTCCAGGACGAGGAGACGATAATTCTGCAAAGCTTGTTTCTAAAAAAGAATATCAAAAAAGTATAGGTTTAACTAAAAATACTGAATCAAGTGAAACAGGTTCAGAAGAAGAAGTTTTAGCAGCGAATATTGTTGATGCTTTTGGAGGAGCAGATAATATTGTTTCGGTGACTAACTGCTTATCTCGTCTTAGAGTAAAAGTAGTTGATCCTAGTCTAGTAGCTGAAAAAGAGTATTGGACAGACGCACTAGAAGCTACTGGTGTGGTAGTTAGTAAAGAAAATTTCCAGATCATTTATGGTCCGCGAGTTATAAACATCGCTACAAATGTAAAAAAAGAAGTTGAAACTTTGCGCAAACAATAGTGAAATTTATAGTTTAAAAAATAAGTGTGGATGGCTATGTTAAAGAGTCATCTACATTTTTTTAAAAAAACACAACATCATTTTAAAAGTGTTTTATTATTAATAAATCATGTAAAAAAAGACACTAAAGAGTTCTTATACAAAGGTACGAGCGGACTATTTTATTTGTAATTTATTTAATTTATACTCAAAGTGTGAAGTAATTAACTTGATATTCACAAAATTATAAAAGGAGAAAACATATGAAACATATTAAAATTGCAGCAGGTATGGCGGGTAGTTTCGACTATGGTCATGTATGTGAAAAAATGAAAGAAGCACTAGATGCAGGAGCGGACTATTGTCATGCTGATGCAGCTGATATGCATGATTTAAAAAATCTACAACTTATGGGCGGATGGCAAATTATTAGAGCAGTACGCTCAATTACCGATAAAGAGATCGAATGTCATCTTTATGCAAAAGATTGTGATCGACTATTTATTGAAAAAATTGCTAGAGCTGGAGCAACGATGTTAATTTTACCAGCTGAGCATTTTATTGGTGCACCATTAGCTTACATTATTAAAGATTGTCATGATTTAGGAATGAAAGTTGGGTTAACAGTGGGATGTTACACCCCGTTATGCTTTTTAAATGAATCGATTTATGATATTGATCGCGTTCATATTGTTATTCATGGAGCTGGAAAACCACCAGAGGGTGAAACAACATGGGCATGGAGAAGAAGCTCTTTAGATATGATTAAAGAAGCTCGTAAAATGATTGATGAAAAAAATCCAAACTGTGAATTAGCTGTTGATGGAGGAATTCGTCCACGTAATTTAGAAGCTGTTGTAGAATGTAATCCTGATGTACTTATATTTTCGTCAGCACTATATCATGAATCACCAAATGGTATTGCCGCAGGAGTAAAAGAATGTCGTGAAGCTATAGATGCAGCAGTAAGAAAGTTTGGTTTAGAATAAAATGAGTATGTATCATTATTCACCAAGTAAAATTCATTTTGGCAGTAATACTTTGGATATGCTAGGTAAACTTAGCAAAAAATATGGGAAAAGAGTTATGTTGATTACACCACAGCCCATTCCACCGTTAGAAGCTGCTTTAAAAAAAGTGCATCAATTATTAAAAGAGGAGTCATTAGAAGTATGTGTATTTGACCAAGTTCAACCTAACCCGCTTACCAGCGATATTGATCAAGCTGTAAGGCTTGCTAAAGAGTTTAAAGCTGAAGTAGTAGTTGCATTTGGAGGAGGATCTACTATAGATACGGCTAAAATAGTAGCATACTGTGCAAGAATGGAAAGTTATTCATGGCAGAAAGATTTTTTTGAAAATCCTGTAGGCGTTCATGAAGAACGAGGGTACTTCAAAGATGCACTGCCACTAATTGCAGTGACAACTACATCCGGCACTGGATCTCAAGTTACTCAAGCTTCGGTGGTGACAGATGTAAAGAGTCACCGTAAAGTTACATTAATGCGCCAACAATTTTTCAGTAAAGAAGTTATTGTTGATCCTAATTTAATGTTAAGCTTACCTTATAAGTTGACTGCAAGTACTGCATTTGATGCTTTCTCTCATTTATGTGAATCTTACATTAATGGAAGATTATCGTTTGTGACAGCACCACTTGCATTAATAGGCATTCAAAATATTGTAGATACACTTCCTAAAATTAAAGAAGATAATGATATTAAATATCGTGAAATACTAGCTGCTTCTGATACTCTTGGAGGAATATGCTTATCAAATGGAGGAGGCAATTTACCACATTTTCTAGGAGAGTTATTAACTAGTTATATTCCAGAAATTAATCATGGCATGTCCTTAGCTATGGTGTATCCTGAATTTGTAAAAGCTTTTTATGGAACTCCTATGTTTGAAAATCGTTTAAAAGAAGTACTTGATATCTTAAATATAGATAATTTACCATTAAATAATGGTGAAGATGCTGCAGAAGTAGTTAATCATTATTTAAGTAAAATAGATTTAAATATGAAAGTAGCAGATTTTAATCCGACGGCTGAACAACTTGATAATATTGTAACTGCTGCTGGTAAAAATCCAAGGGTGTCAAATCCTGAAGCAATTAAAGAACTTATGAAATGTGTAGTTAATAAATAATTTTAAATAAAAACTACATTATGCAAATGTAGTTTTTATTACTATAATAGTTAAAGAGAGGAAGAAGAAATCATGTTTAAGTTTAACAAAAATAAAGAAACAAAATTTGTATCCATGATGGAAGGGAAACTAATAACGTTAGATGAGGTGGATGATCCGGTATTCTCTGAAAGAATGATGGGTGATGGGTACGCGATAGAGCCAATATCAGGTAAAATTGTTGCCCCTTGTGATGGCGTAATTACTATGATATTTGATACACTTCATGCGATTGGAATTACTACTGCTTTACAAGAAGAGATTATTCTACATATTGGGATTGATACTGTGAATCTAGCAGGAGAAGGATTTACTCTTCATGTAGAAGAAAATCAACAAGTTAAAGCGGGAGATCATTTGATGGATGTTGATCTTGAAATAGTAAAAAAAGCAGGTTATTCTACACAGAGTTGCGCTTTATTTCAAAATATGGCAGTAGAGGTATTAAAAGCAAATCAAAATGTTGTTTTAGCTGAAAAAGATATTATAAAAATTAAGCATGCTTAACAGCTACAATGTAATGAGAATATAAGTGAGTTATTGACATAATTATAATAATTTCAAGAATTAGACAAAGTAAAGACAGTTAATTAGAGTTCTCTTTAGCTCTTATTGTTTTATTCATTATACAGTAGAAGCAGATAATGTTAATAAAAAATTTAGATAATAACTAAATTTAAAGATTGAAGGAAAAAGGATAAATGTTTTGCGAATTATGAGTATTTTTTATGTACATAAGAAATTTTATATAAATAAATTAACAGATTAAGTATAGTAAAAATAAAAAAAGAACTAATTCATATTAATAAAGGATGTCTATACCAAAGATAACATATTAAATTGGTAATCGTGAAAATAGGAAATTATTAAAATTACTTGTGTATTTCTCTAAAATATGGTATTGTTATTTAGCCTGTAAAGGTATCTTGTATTCCGCTGGTCATTAGACGAATGAATATATATAGATAAAACAGTAGAATAAGGAGAAGGTTTATGAATTTAGGATTAGTTAAAGAAATTACAAAATCTCAATTACGTCAAGATCTTCCTGACTTCCGTCCAGGATGTACAGTAAGAGTAGACGTACGTATCAAAGAGGGTGACAAAAGTCGTATCCAGGCTTTTGAAGGAGTTGTCATTGCCCGTGGCGGTAGTGGTGTTGCTGAGACATTCACAGTGCGTAAAATATCAAGTGGTGTAGGAGTGGAAAGAACGTTCCCGGTGAATTCACCAATTATTGAAAAAATTACTGTAGTTCGTAAAGGTAAAGTAAGAAGAGCGAAATTATTCTATCTTCGTGGTCTTTCAGGAAAAGCTGCACGTATCAAAGAAATACGCTAATAAAAACCGGGAATCCGGTTTTTCTTTTATTAAACTGAGATAATATAAAATAATAGTATACTTTTGTTATAAAAGTATTATAATGACACATAGTATAGCTATTAAAGGTATGCTAAGAAACTTGAGGTGATAAAGATGACGAAAAAGAAGAGATTGATGTACGAACTAATTAGTTTTGTATTAACATTTTTAATTAGTTTAACTAGTGTTTTATTAATTACAAGCTACATTGTTAGACCAGTCAGTGTAGAGGGGTTATCAATGTATCCAACATTAAACGATGAAGACATTGCAGTTTCTTCAAGAATGTTTTTAGATAAGGACAGCATTGAACGTTTTGATATTGTTGTAATTAAACTAGAAAATGAAGATAAATATATTGTTAAAAGAGTAATTGGTTTACCCAATGAAACTATCAAAATAGAAGATGATATTTTATATGTAGATGGTCTTATTGTGGATGAACCTTTCTTGGACACAGGATATGTTATCGCTCAACAAGAAGAAGATACTTATACCTCAGATGTAGAAGAGATTACATTAGGTAATGAGGAATTTTATTTAATGGGAGATAACCGAAGTCATTCTTTAGATTCAAGATATTACGGTGCATTTGATGCATCAAGTATTGTTTCAAGACATATCTTTGTATTGTTTCCGTTTGATCATTTTGGAATGAAATAATTTTATTTAAAATAGAAGTTTGGTTTATAGGGTTGGTAGTGTTCCAATCCTTTTTTATTATAGTTGATATATAATAACAACAATAATTTATCGATAAACGATAAATTATTGTTGCAAAACAATTTAATAAATGCTAATATAAGATTGTGGAGGAGATTTTATATGGATGGAAAATATATAGATTCAAATAGCTTTAAAATTACAAAAATATTATTATTTATTTTTTTAGGATTTATTGTATGTTTGGATGTTTTTGCGTTTTTTATAGTTAATTTTTTTATTGATTCTTTTGCAATAACTACTAATAATATTGGATTGATTGCTCTGTATAGTGCCATTTATACGAGTAGTGTAGCAGGACTTATCTTGATTTATAATTTATACAAGGTTTTAATAAACATCGAAAATAATCAAGTGTTTACTAAAAGCAATGTACATCATTTAAATCACGTAAGTTTAGCTTGTGGTTATGTAAGTGTAATAACCATGTTCACAGGAGTATTTTTTACAAGTGTATTCTTTATATCTATAGCAAGTGGCTTTGTTTCTTTAATTGTACGCATTGTGATGCAAATTTTTGTTAAGGCTATTGCAATGAAAAACGAAATAGAATTAACAATATAGGAGGTTGATTATGGCGATTATAATAAATATTGATGTCATGATGGCAAAAAGAAAGATTAGTGCAAGTGAACTAGCAGAAAAAATTAATATCACTCCTGCAAATTTATCTGTATTAAAAAATCAGAAGGCAAAGGCGATTAGGTTTTCTACTTTAGAGGCACTGTGTGTGGCATTAGACTGTCAACCAGGAGATATCATTGAATATGTAAAGGAGGAAGAGGATGACAACTAAACATAAATTATTGTTTTCACTAAGCGTTTCTTATTTTGTGGCTTACTATTACATTATAACTTTTATGAAAATTTATGATCCGTATATAAGGTTGAATTCATTATTGTTTATTGGTCTATTTATAGTATGGGTAGAAATATTGAGTAGTGATAATAAAAAAACAAAGCAAGATTTATTATTGATGAGTAGCCTTATATTTTTAGTCATTAATTTTTATAATAACAACCAGTATTCAATCTTATATGGCTCAACAATGACTTTCGATGTATTTTGTTTCAACTTTATTTTGCTTCATCTTGTAGCACTTACGTATGTTTTATCAAGATTTAAATATTTAAGTTTAAATAGTATAACTTATTTGTGGTTTATAGATATGATAAGAGCAGCAATAGTGATACCTTTTAAAAATATATTCTATCGCACAACTACTATTTTTAAGAGTTTATTTAATTTAAGCAAAGGTACTGATAAGTTTAATTTATTCCTCGTTTTTGGTGTTAGTAGTATTACTCTTCTAGTTTTGATTTTTACCACTAATTTGCTTATGAGTGCCGACCAAAATTTTGCCAATGTAATCATGCAATTATTTCATTGGGATTTTGTCTTCTTATTAAATCCATTTGTAATTTTATCTATACCAGTAGGTGCGTACTTATCTGGATTAATCAATACTTGTTTTATAAATAAACAATATCATCCCAACACTACACAGGTTCAAGCTACTTTGACTAAATTTAAGATTGTACCTAATACTATGCTTAATTTTTCTTTAGGAATGTTCATATTTATATATGTACTCTATATCTTTATACAAGCTGAATATTTATTTAGTGCATTATTTAATGTCTTACCTGAAAACTTTACTTATGCAGTGTATGCACGACAAGGATTTTTTGAATTATGTCAGATTATCGTTGTGAACATAAGCATCTTGAGTCTGGTTAAAGCATTGAAAAAGAAGGATACAAAAAGTACTACTGTATTATCTATGATTATTATTTTCTTAAGTGGATTATTATTAATTACAGCATTTTCAAAATTATGGTTTTATATTGCTAGTTATGGACTTACCTCACTTAGGGTTTTATCATCTTGGTGGCTAATGGTGTTATCACTTTTTCTAATTTTATTCACAAGAAATTTATTTAATAATAAAAGTTATGCTAAAAAAATGTTTAATTTTACCCTGATTTCGTATATGTTTATCTCACTACTATGTTAAAAAGCAAACCCAATTATGAGTTTGCTTTTTCTAAACTTAATGAATTCTATTAAATATTAATTTTCAAATGGATATGTTAATCCAATCTTAGCTCTGATTTTATCCATAGTTTCCATAATGTATAGTGTTTCATTATGAGGCATTGCTTCACATTCGATTTGATTATTTTTTAATGCTTGTAGACATGCTCTAATTTGATATTCATACCCACTTATTTCATGCTTAACATCAATACTTTGAATACATACATCTTCAGTATTAAACACTTCAATTTTAGAAATACTGTTAACATTATTAACTAAAATGTAGCCTTTATCACCAACGATACTACCAATACGGTCTGTTTTAGCTAAGATGGAACTGTAAAGTACAGCCACTTTATTGTCTGGGTAATAAAGAGTCATACTACAAGTTTCATCAACATTACTGTCAGTAAATGTGGCATTAGCCTTGATAGCTGTAGCTGGTTTTTTAAACACCATGCTTGCGAAGTTGATAGGGTAAACACCTACATCTAATAATGATCCACCTGCAAAATCAGGGTTAATTAAGCGTGGTATTTCATTTATTTTATAACCAAGATTAGCACTACAAACTTTAACATCTCCAATAATATTAGAAGCAATTAAATCATCAATGATTTTTCTTGAAGGCATATATCTGGTCCATATGGCTTCTGCAACTAATACTTTTTTCTCTTTTGCTAAATTTAATACTTCTTCAGCTTGCTTTTTATTTGCAGTAAATGATTTTTCGCATAAAATTGCTTTATTATACTCTAAACAAAGGAGCATATTCTCATAATGATGAGAATGTGGTGTTGCGATATATACTAAATCAACATCTGAATCTTGTACTAATTCTTCATAACTACCGTAGGCTTTTTCAAATCCAAATTCTTCTTTAAATTCGTTTGCCTTCTGCAGTGTTCTTGAAGCTACTGCATAACACTCTACTTCTTCCATAGCTGCTAATGTTTTTGCCATAATTTTGGCAATACTTCCAAGTCCAATAATTCCTACTTTCATTGAAATCTCCTTTTCTTAAATGCATTCAATACCTCCCTTATAATAACACAAATCTTAAGGTATCATTAATAAAGTTTAAATTTTAAAACTCTAATACATGGTATAATTTATATAATAATGGAGGTAAGAAAATGAGTGGTCATAATATATTCACGTTTAAGTTTAATGAAATGTATGAGCTGTATTTGGCAAAAGTTACAAGAAAGGATAGAACAAAAGAAGAATTAGTAGAAGTTATTGTCTGGCTTACTGGTTATACTAGAGAAGATTTACAAGTTATTGATGAAAGTGTAACTATGGAGCAATTCTTTATGCAAGCACCAAATTTGAACCCTAATAGATTGCTTATCTCAGGGGCTATTTGTGGTATTAAGATACAGGAAATGGAAGAATCATTAATGAAAGAAATTCGCTATCTTGATAAACTAGTAGATGAACTTGCTAAGGGGAAAGAAATCGATAAAATATTGAGAAAATAACGAAATAGTTTACGTTACTTTGAATTTTCATATCAAAATAGCACAAAAACAGTTGTGAATACATTATCAATGCTGTATAATATTTCATGGAGGAAGAAATAAAATGAAAAAATTAATGATGATTTTACTAGCAGTGCTACTTTGCGGGTCTTTAGTAGCTTGCTCAAATGAGGCTACACCTGAAGAAACAAGTAGTCCAACAGTTACACCAGAGGCAACAGAATCTACAGTTATGGATTACAGTGGTATTGCAGTAAGTTCTGCTGACTACGCTGCACATGGTACACGTTCATTTGCGTTAGTATCAGCAGTGGTTGCTGGCGATGTTGTTTTAGCAGCATATATTGATGAATATCAATATTTAACGGCAGAAGACTATACAGGTGTGCCAAATAGTGACGAAGCTTTTGGTGAAACTATGTTAGCTGCAGGTTCAGTGCTTGGATCAAAAAGAGCAAATACTGAAGGATATAGCGCAATGATGACTGAAAAAGGTGGAGCTACACAAACATTAGATGCATCATGGATGGCTATTGAAGCATATGCTGTTGGAAAAACTGTAGCAGAGCTTGAAGAATGGGTATCAACTGCAGAAGCAGGAGTTGATGTTGTATCAGGTTCTACATTAGTAGATACAGTAGGATATGTTCAAGCAGTTATTAAAGCAGCTAATCAAAGTGCAGCTATGGTAAATGCAGATGCTACAGCAGAATATACTGATGTTAAAGTAGGAAAAGCAGATTATGCAGCTCATGGAACACGTTCATTTGCGGTAGCTTCGGTTGCAGTAATGGGTGATGTTATTGTGGCAGCATATATTGATGAATTCCAATATTTATCAGCAGAAGACTATACTGGTGTTGCTAATAGCGAAGAAGCATTTGGTGAAACTATGCTAGCTGAAGGCTCAGTGCTTGGATCAAAAAGAGTAAACTCAGAAGGATATAGCGCAATGATGACTGAAAAAGGTGGAGCTACACAAACATTAGATGCATCATGGATGGCTATTGAAGCATATGCTGTTGGAAAAACTGTAGCAGAGCTTGAAGAATGGGTATCAACTGCAGAAGCAGGAGTTGATGTTGTATCAGGTTCTACATTAGTAGATACAGTAGGATATATTCAAGCGGTTATTGAAGCTGCAAAAGCTGCTCAATAATTGTTGTAAAGTAAAAAGATAAAGGAAGCTTTATTAATAAGCTTCCTTTTGTTATGTAATCCCCCAGACTATCTGGGGGATATTTGTTTTTGTTTATTTTAAAAATTTGAACATGTAAATTGCGGTGATAAAAAATCACACGAGTTTGAATCTTTAAGAATCATCAATGTTTCTTAATGTGAAGTTAAATAACAATTTCAATCTTATCCAATCAAAACCAGTTTATTAACAATTTAGATGTACATTTCGCTCATATAACGAACCATAAGTGAAAAATCACTACTGTTTTTTACTGAAATATTAACTAGGCAGTTGTGAAGGTTTAAGTAATCTATTTGATCATTAATAGAACTTTCATCTTTGATAACGAGTGATTTACCATCAGGTAAATGAAGGGTTACAACATCAATGCATTGATTTACTACTGAAAAAAACATTGTTTTATTAGGGATTTTACATAAACTAATCATAATACTAGCTCCTTTGTATTTTTAGTTAATTGAATAGAATTTGAACTACTACTATGTTGTATATTCTTTTCAATTACGATATAATAATATCACTAAAAAAAAGCAAATTCTATGATATAATTGGGATAAACTATGATTAAATAAACAAATGGAGAAAATATGATGATAAACCTTTGTACTATACAACTTGATAAAAATAACCGTGAACTCACCCAACAAGGCACTCCATCTTTTCCTGTGGCAAGCTATCTTGATTATTTAGAAATCATACCGGTACCGTATCATTGGCATGAGGAAGTAGAAATAATACTTGTAGATTCTGGAGTGTTAGAACTTTGTGTGGATATGGAAACAATGGTTTTACATGCTGGAGAGGGTATCTTCATTAATAGTGGACGATTACATTCTTGTGTGAGTTACGATTATTCCAATTGTATTTTAAAAAGTTTTGTATTTCATCCAAAATTAGTGTACGGTACTGTAGACAGTGTCTTCTATAGCGATTATATCGCTATGTTAATATCAGAAAATGCACCTAGTTATTGCATGTTGAAAGCGCAATCTTGCGAACTTATTTCTAGCAGTTATACTCTTTTTCAAGAAAAAAATCATGCTTATGAATTCAAGATTAGAACCAACTTTAGTGAAATTATATTATCTTGTACTAATGAAATGAATAGTAATGTTAAAAAAACTAACTTAAAAAAGCAAAGGTTGTTAAAACGATCTAAATTAATGATGTCGTATATTCATCAACATTATGCTCAAAATATTACACTTCAAGATATAGCGCATAGTGCAAATATCAAAGAAAATGAATGTTTAAGATGTTTTAAAAGTGTATTGCGAAGATCTCCGATTCAATATTTAAAACAATATCGCCTAGAGCAAGCTGCCTTTCTACTTAAATCTACGACTTCTTTAATTATTGATGTTGCTATGGAATGCGGATTTTCAGATATGAGCTATTTTTCTAAAAGCTTCAAAGAGCATTTCCAGGTCACACCAAAACAATATAGAGAACAAACGAAAACAAATTAAAGTAACTTTTCTTCAAAGATAACAGTACTAAGTAAATTTATTGATTTAAATAGATATAAGTTTAAATAAAGAGATTAATTATGCAGACTATAATAATTTTTTCTTGAAGGAATGAAGATACTTTCGTAGCTTTCACTAGAGAATTATAGGAGGGTACTCAAACAATAAATTTATATAATGTAGAAGTGAGTGAATGCTTACTTTTTCATATAATTAAAGGTAATAATTTCATTTATTTTAAATGAAGTATTGATAATATTCTGATTAAAGCGAGTCTTTAAAATAAGTAAATTTTATGGTATGATAGTTGAGAATAATTAGTATTATAAAATAGATGTAGTACTATAGTTGGATTAGCAAGGAGAGTGGTAGTGTTGAAACTTAAACTGATAGCATGTGCAATAGTATTATTGTTAAGTGGCTGTGGTACTATCACTGAAGCAAAAAGCTATAATAATGAGGGGATTGAAAACCCAGTAAGTGACCCAGCAACGATTGAAAATATTCGTCTTCCTAGAGCTGAAAAGATTCTTGTTGAGAGCGATGGACTTGTTGAGGTGGACTATAGTAATAATACGCAAGGATATATACAAGTAAAAACACTGGACGATCAACATAATCGTATAAAAGTTCAAATAGCGAAAGAGGAAGAAATATATAATTATGATATAAACAAAGATTTTGAGTACGAAACCTTTCCACTTAATATGGAAGATGGAACTTATGAAATAAGAGTATTTGAAAATATTACAGAAGATCGATATGCTTTACTTTTTGAAATCAGCATTGATGTAGTCTTGGAGAATCAACTACTTCCATATTTATATCCGAATCAAATTTCAAATTATACACAGGATTCGGCTGCAGTTTTAAAATCATTTGAATTAACAGAAGGATTAACAACCGAACTTGAGCGAGTACAAACTATCTATGATTACATTGTAAATACGATAGATTATGATTGGGATAAAGTAGACGAGGTTCAAGGAGTTTATGTATTACCAGTAGTTGATAAAACGTTGTTAGAGCAAAAAGGCATTTGTTTCGATTATGCCGCATTGATGACAACTATGCTTCGTGTACAAAATATACCAACAAAACTTAGAACTGGGAATGTTGAAGAAGGGTATCATGCATGGGTAGAAGTATATATTAGTAACATAGGATGGATTGCTCCACACATATACTTTGAAAATGAGACATGGACATTGATAGATCCAACTTTTGATTCCATTGATGGTTATGATGGTGCATATGAAAACAAATATTCTTATTAGGAGGACTATATGAAAAAATCATTTAATAAAGATATAACCTTGTTTTGTGAACAATTGGCTATGATTTTGAATTCGGGATTACCCTTGGATGATGGAATTAGAGCAATCGCAGAAGAAGTTGAGGATCGTGAATATCAAAAAGTTTTAGAAACCATGGCGAATCAATTAGAGGGGCAACAACTGTTTAGTGATGTATTAGACAGTAGCGGTGCTTTTGATCAGTATATGATTAATATGGTACGTATAGGAGAAGAGAGCGGCTACTTAGATCGTGTCATGGAACAATTAAGTGTTTATTATCAGCGTATTGATGAAACACGTGAAAAGGTTCGTGATGCTATTAGCTATCCAAGTATTTTGATTGTAATGATGCTAGCTGTAATTGCCGTGTTGGTATTTGAAATACTACCCATTTTCCAAGACGTATTAAATAATATGGGTGCAGAAATTTCATCTTTAGCATTAGGTTTAATGGAAGTCGGTAATATTATTGCACAATATGGTTTATTTATTTTAGCTTTAATGGCAATTGTTATTATCTATCTTGTGCTTACAGTATCAAAAGGTGCACGAAATCGCTCTCTTATGAGCATTTTAAGTAGTAATATGTTGACTCGTCGTTTAGGTACAGATATGTCAACCGCACAATTTGCGTATGCAATGAGCTTATTAATGAATAGTGGATATGAAACAGAAGAATCTTTAAAGATGATTCCAGATATGTTGGATAATAAAAAATTAAGTGAAAAAATCGATGATATTTTGAATCAAATGTCCAAGGGAGTCTCTTTTGAGGAGGCGATTATTAAATCTAAAATATTTAAAGGCATTTATAATCGTATACTTATTATTGGTTTTAAAGCAGGTAAAGCAGAAGAGACTATGGCTAAAATTGCTTTAGAATATGAAGACGAAGTTAACTCAATGATTAATCGTTTTCTTAATGTTATTGAACCGACATTGGTGGCCTTTTTATCCATTGTAGTTGGGATTGTGTTGTTATCGGTAATGTTACCTTTAATGAGCATAATGTCAACATTAGGGTAGGGCTTATGATTAAAAAACATAAGGCTATTATTACAACATTAGCAATAAGTTTAACTATTATGGTTGTACTCATTTGTGGTGTTAATAATCTGTCAGAAGACAAAAAGCAACAAGATTTACAACGATTAGAAGATGCACTAATTCGTGCTGCGGTTAACTGTTATAGTGTAGAAGGATTTTATCCTGCTGAAGTAGTATATTTAGAACAACATTATGGTGTGATTATAGATGATGATAAATATAATATCTTCTATGAGGTTGTAGGATCAAATATTTTACCAACAATAAATGTTTATAGAAAGGAATGATATTATGAGAATGTCTTATATAGTGGAGCTCTTATTTTCACTCCTAATATTTACAGTATTTGTACTAGGTTCCTTTTTTATCTTATTGTTTGGTGCTAATGCCTATCAATCAATGGTAGATAGTCAATTACTTCAAGATGAAAATCAAATGGCAATAGCGTATATATCAACTAAGATTCAACAAGCTCCTTCTAGTGAAGCGATTGAGCTTATAGATATTGATGATGTTAATTGCCTTGTGGTTGAAGAGGTAATAGATGATGTATCGTATAGTTCATTAGTGTATTATCGCGATGGTGCACTATGGGAATTGTTTACACCAACTGATCGAATAGATATAGAACATGCAACAAAAGTGTTGGAAGTTACTCAAGTTCAAATGAGTAAACAGAATAAAGGATATTATTTTGAAGTCATGAATGCCGAAGGACAAATTCAAGAACTCATATTAAATCCAAGATAGGAGAAAAACGTATGAAGGTTAATAAAAAGTCAAGATCATATAACTTTCTCATTGAAATGTTAATTAATGCAGTGTTTTTTGCGATTGCAGCAATTGTTTGTGTTACTTTATTTTTTGAAGGTAATAAACTTAACAATAATGCCATTGAAGTGTCTAATGGTACAGTAATAACACGCAATATTGTTGAACAATTGAAATTTGGTGAGATAGATGTAAATGACTCTTTAACAATTTATTATGATGAGTCTTGGCAAAGGAGTGATAAAGGAATTTATGAGTTAACTATAAAGGTTAATGAAGAAGAACATACAAACGCCTATGATGTTATAGAGTATAATGTTGAATTAATTCGTAGCAGTGATAAGCAAGTGCTTGTCTCTATGGATACGGTGATGCTTGAGGAGGTTGTTCGATGAAGAAAGATAAACAAAAAAGTGCTGTGCATCTGGGTGCAGGAACTGCTTCTATTATGACGATATTTGTGGTATTATGTTTTACAGTATTTGCAACACTGTATTTCCTTCAGGCACGCTCTTATGGACAACGAGTTGAGCGATATAATGATAGTGTTGAACAATATTTTATGGCTGATGCAGCTGCTTCAAAGGAATTTATACAAATAGTCAAACTTGCAGAAAAGTCATCAGACATATCGATGCTTATAGATGAATTTAAAGATACTGATTATTTAATAGAGGACAATATACTTCGTTATGAAGTGATAATCGATGACAATAGTTATTTGTTAGTGGAGTGTATTATAAAACAAGAAGAAATTATTACAGTAGATATAGTGACATGGAAACAAGTGACAAAATCTGCAGAGGGATACGGTATGCAGTCGTTTGATTTTTAAGGGGGAAGGAATTATGCAAAATATTCAAGAAATATTAGAGTATGCTATTGAGCTTGCAGCATCTGACATTTTTATTTTAGCAGGAACACCTATCTGCTTTAAAATAAAAGGAAACATCATTCGTATAAATGATGAAATACTAAAAGCTTCTATGAGTGAAAATTTGATTCAGCAAATTTATGGATTAAATAATAATCGGCAGTTTGACCATCTAGAAGAAGAGGGGGAAGATGATTTTTCATTTTCTTTGCTTCGACTTGCACGCTTTCGTGTAAATGTATATTACCAAAGAGGATCAAAGGCTGCCGTATTACGTGTTGTTAATTTCGATTTACCAAATCATCAAGAGTTAAGTATTCCTGATACCGTTATGAATTTTTCTAAATTACAAAAAGGACTTGTGCTTGTAACGGGTTCAGCAGGAAGCGGAAAATCTACTACACTTGCATGTATAATTGATGAAATAAATCGTAATCGTAATACTCATGTTATTACGATTGAAGATCCTATTGAATATTTACATCCACATAAAAAAAGTATCGTAAGCCAAAGAGAAATTGCCCATGATACCAAAAGCTACATTGGAGCGCTACGTGCTGCTTTGCGCGAGGCACCAAATGTCATTCTTGTGGGTGAAATGCGTGACTTAGAAACAATACAAGTAGCACTATCTGCTGCGGAAACAGGACACCTGGTATTATCGACGTTACATACCCTCGGTGCAGCAGAGACAATTAATAGAATTATAGATGTGTTCCCTGCAAATCAACAACAACAAATTCGCGTACAGTTATCAATGGTGTTACAAGCGGTGGTGTCACAACAATTAATTCCTACAAAAGATCGAGAAATGCTTCCTGCTTTTGAAATCATGACCATGACGAATGCTATTCGTACACAAATTCGTGAAAATAAACTGCATCAAATAGATAATACTATAGCAGCTGGAAAAGTACACGGTATGATTACTATGGATGACTCCATACTACAATTAGTGGTGGATGAAAAGATTTCAAAAGAAGATGCATTAGTGTTTGCGACAAATTCAGATATATTAGCTAAGAAAATCGGATAGGAGGTGTCAAAGATGAAAAAAATTCAAATACAGTTATTTGGAAATTTGAAGATAACAATCGATGATGTTGTAATTGATTTAGAAGCCAGCTTAGGGAAACAGCTGTCTACCTTATTTGCATTAATCGTTTGTAATCGTAATCAAACTTTAAGTAAAGAAATGTTAATTGACACCCTGTGGACTGATAGTGAAAATCCATTAAACGCATTAAAAGTATCTGTTTTTCGTTTAAGGAATATAATTAAAGATATTCCTGTGTTGAATGAATACGAGTGGATTGTAACATCAAGAAAAGGATATGTTTTTAATGGTGAAATTGATGCATCGTTGGATATAGAAGATTTTGAAAATTATATTTTTAAGGCTAAAGAAGAAAATAATATTAATTATTATCAAGAAGCTTTAACACTTTATTCAGACTCACTATTGTGCAATCTAACAGCAGATTGGGTAAGTATGGATCGTAATTATTATAAATCTTTATTTATCCAAGCCGCAGAGCAACTTTGTCGCTATAAATATGATAAAAAGGAGTTTGATCAGGCAAGTGCTATTTGTAAAAAAGCTTTTTCGGTTGATCCTTATGTGGAAGATATTATTTATATCTATATTAAATCGCTTATTGCTAATAAACAATATAACATTGCTTTATCATTTTATGAAAATATTTCAAAACAATTTCTTAAAGAAATGGGGATTGAGCTTCAACTTGAAAAGAAAACATTATTTGACTTAGAAGACCAACAAAAACAAAAAAATCTTACGATGGATATGCAAGATTATATCGATGAAATGCATGAAGATATTGACTTAAATAGTCCATATTATTGTGATTATGAGGCTTTTAAAAGCATAGTTCAATATGAAATTAGAAATTCGCAACGCGACAATAAGAAAAAGCATTTATTAGTAATTAATGTAGTGGAAAATTGTGCAAACTTACAAAAAATTATGCAATTATTAGTTAAAATTATCGATAATTCTTTACGAAGCAGTGATGTTTATACAAGGTTGAGTGGAACACAATACGCTATCATTTTAAATTTAAGCAATGAAGTTACCGCTAATCGTGTTGTAGATCGCATACGTCAGAGATTTTTAGAACGTATGCCATCAGAAAAATCAAATGTACTTTTTGTTGTAGAGAATATAGTGACTAGAAATAAAGAAAGTCAAACATTTTCTTGGAGAAGTATTTATGATAAGTGGGACAAAATGATATAATATAACATAAAGAGGCTGTAAGATTAACTTTCTTAAAATTTAATCTTACAGCTTTCTTTTTGATTAAAACGAATCAACCTATTGGACATACTTTATAACCCTCTTCGATGATTTTCCCATTGATTGGATAAGTTATTTTCTTCCTGAATTTTGGATCATTTTTTATAGCGTACATCGTATATTTTTGACTAAATGCTAACTTGTTTTTTAGCGCATACATATAATTCTCATAACTTCCATATACTGCATCGGCTACTGCATATTTTGCTAATCTACCTGTGTATTCCTTACACCCATCCATAAACGGTATAAAAGTCTATGTATCTCCCCCGGTCTTTGATATAATTCTGCATTCACAATGATTCCAACGGAAACCGCTATTTGTGCGTTATAACACGCTCTTGATACTCCTGTTTGATTGTAATAGTCATACTTGGTATTCATCTTTTCCTCTTTGTTATATCCTCTATTTCCTCTGCTTACTGTTTTAAAATATTTTCTTAAATTCATTCCTTTCATAGCTTCGGAAAACGAGGCTACCTCATTAGATTTATCTATTTTTATGGATAAATCCATTGGTAAACTTAGTTGGCATGTTGTATAGTTACTTAAGTAATTAGGATGAAAACCGTTCAAATTTTCCATATCTTAAATATACAAAAAAAGTCAGCTTGATTCTTTATTTCTAAAGGATTTACTGGCTTTTTTGTTTTTAAGGCTGTTCCTTATTCGTTACAGCCTTTTTTTTATTTGATAAAATTACTATAATTTGTAAATATGTAACTGATTATTAACTTAAGTTTGTTATTCTTCTATATATGGGAAAGAGTAGGTAGAGTTATGCAATTTTATAGAAAACTAAAAACATACACATGGATAAACAGATTTTTTGTAATTTTAATTTTAGGGGCTTTAACAATAGCTAATATTACTGTTCCAACAAAAGTACTAGCTGAGCAAAATACAACACTAGGTAATAGTGATATCTCGGTAGAAACTAAGTCAATATTGAAAGATGGAGCAGAAATTATTGATATCACTGCAAAAAGTCTTCATGCAGATGCATTAGTAGTAAGTATAACTACACCGGAAAAAGAAGTAACAGGAACTACTGCTACTTATGTTACAAATGTAGCTTCTTTAGTTGATGTTGTGATTACTTATACTTTGCCTTCAAAACAAATTGAAACAGCTGATCCTGAAATGATGGATTCGTCGTCAACAGATGTAGAAACACATACATTAACAGTAGCAGTTGGAGCTGGATTAGTAGGATCTTTAAATCCTGAAATTTTCAGCATACCAATGGATAATGGTGCTGCTATTGCGGTTAATGTTAATCCAAGTTCATCAGTTGAAGTGAAAGATATTAAACTTCATGGCTATGATTTGAGTATGAGTTCAGTTGATGGACAAAATGCTTTTATAATTACAGAGGATAATTTACCTGTTGATAGTACGTACACTATAGAAGTAAGTTTTATAAAAGATGGTGTTAAGTATAACACACAATATACTTATATTTTAGTACAAACTAATACGCCAAAAACACCAGAACCTCAATCTACTCAACTAAAAACAGTACAACCTAGGACAGTGGAACCTGAAACAACAGATCCATATCCTGGATATACTAGTGATTTAGTTTCTTTACATGTTTTACTTCCAAATGAAAATTCAGGGACAATAGCTGGTAACTCTAATCAATATTATAATGGACTTGGTGCCGGTCTGATTTCTTTAGAAGGTATCACATATTTAAATGCTAATAAAAGAATAACTGGTGCTGATAACGTAAGTGAATATCTGGGTGATCAAGTGTTTGTGGATATCGACGCTGAAGATTATGAAGGACAACCAACGGTTTTTTCTAATAATGAAGATTGGGATGCTTACGATGTTATGTATGATATGGCTATAAATGGAACTGATAAACATAGAGAGTCATTATTATCTCTTACAGATAAAGATGGCAATTTGCTTTTCACGGCTGGTGATGCAGCGAGTTTAGGAGAACAAATTAGAGCTATTGAAAGAAATTTAGTTTATCAATTTGAAATTGAATGGTATTTCATGCTAAAAACAAGTGGGCAAAAAGATAATGGAACTACATTTATCAAAACTTACCATGTTGATGGGGTTATATTAGATAAACAACAAAATGTAACAGTTGAATATTATGATTCTGATAAAACAACGTTATTGCATACTGAAACAGTAACAAAAAATATACCATTATCTTTTATCCAAACAGAAGCCATTACACAATCAGCAAAAGTAGGTACAACAAATGAAACTTATTTTGCAGGGTGGGTAGATGTTGAGGGAAGCCCGATAACTTTTGATAACGCAACTTCAATAAGTAATAATTATCAATTATTCGCAGTTGAGAAATATGATATCACTTATGATAAAGGACTAGGAACAGGGATCAATAGTGTGGTATCTTTGGATGTTTATAGTTCTAATGTAAATGCTCAAGCCTCGGCATTTACACCGCCTGAAGGGCATATATTTACACACTGGAATGCTTATCAAAATGGAACGTTAGTTGTACAGTTTGAGGTGAATGATGCATTGACGTTTAACCATATTAATACCACACTAGTTGCACAATATGAAGTAGGTAACTTTAATGTTATCTATATGCCAGGATATAGTTTTAGTGGTCGTGAAGGAAACTTAAGTACTGCCGCAGATATAGTAAAAGATAGTACAATTAATCAACAATTTGCTTATAATACAGCACCATCAGTAGGTGCAGAAGATTTATTTGCAGCACCAAATGAAGGATATAAATTTGCCTATTGGTCAGTAACTAATGCTTATGGTAACACTCTTGATCAAAATGTTAAATATCATCCAATAACAAAAAATGTAGTGATGAATATCACAGATGAATTTCCACAATTAAAAAATAATTTAGAACTTACTGCAAATTGGTCGTTAGTAGAGTTTAACATTGCTTATGAATTAGACGGCGGAACAGTATCTACTGCAAATCGTACACAATATACTATAGAAGATACATTTAGTTTCAATAATCCAACAAAAGAAGGTTATATTTTTACAGGATGGGATGTTGAATTAGTAACAGCAGATTTAGGAGACTTAACAAAGGTTACTGAACAAGATCTAACAACAACAGTTAATAAAGGAACAACAGGAAACTTATTAGTAACAGCGAATTGGCAGATAGTAGAATTTAACATCGCTTATGAATTAGATGGTGGAACAGTATCTACTGCAAATCGTACACAATATACTATAGAAGATGCATTTATTTTCAATAATCCAACAAAAGAGGGTTATACTTTTATAGGATGGGATGTTGAACTAGTAACTGCAGGTTCAGGAGACTTAACAAAGGTTACTGAAAGAGACTTTATAACTACTGTAAATAAAGGAACATTTGGAAACTTGTTAGTAACAGCAAATTGGGTAGAAGAATTACCTACTTATAAAACTTCCGAAGTTTATAAGGGTGAAACATACAAGATAACAGCTGAGACAATTGAAACGTATCTTAATAATATAATCCCAACAGGATCGACAGTTACCCTTGTTGAAGGAGATATTGGACGTACTGATGTAGGGACAACTAACTTCTTATATGAAGTACAGTATCCTCAAGAATTTAAAAATGTAAAACTAACAGTATCAGGGAATACGTTCTCAGTGACTCCAGCTACCTTAATAATTACGGCTGATAGCTACCGAGTTAATGCAAGAGAACCATTACCTAATCCTCTTGGTTTTAAAACTACAGGATTAGTAGGGAAAGATAAAAATGAAACCTTGGCAAGCTTAGGTATTGATGTGGAAATAACTCGTACTTTTAATACCTTAATACCAGTAGCAAAATACAATTCTAATGCACTTGTAGAAAATTATAAATTTGAATATGAAAACGGTTCAGTCACTGTAGTGGTGCCTATTGTGATTCCAGAACCAACTACTACAACTACAATAACAACTACAACAGCAGAAGTAACAACAACTACAACAGAGGAAACAACAACATCAACACAAGTAATTACTGAGCAGTCAACACCTGAACAAGGTGGTACTACTGCAGCGGTTATCATTGATGATGAAACACCAGAGGTTGGTGTGGATTCAAATGCATGGGCATTGATTAACCTAATAGCTAGTATCACAGGTATGCTGATGGCAATCTTCTTAATAGTATCAAAAACTAAAAAAGAAGATGAAGAAGAAAAAGAAACACTAAATCGTCGTAAATCTTGGAAACTAATTTCAGCAGTCGTTGCTATAGTATCTATAATCGTGTTTATATTAACACAAGATATGACTGCACCAATGAAATTGGTGGATCAATGGACTATATTAATGTTAGTATTCACTGCATTAAATATCGTATCTTTAGTATATGGTAGAAAATGGCATGAAGTAGAAGAAGAAACTGTTTAGTAATAACAAACATTAGTAGATATTAAAATTAAAAAGAAACAAAATCTATATGATTGCGTTTCTTTTTAATACGATATCATGCAGTGATATGTTTTATTTTATTGATAGTCATTGGAACTTTTATAGTTTGATATTGAAATCTATTTTTATAGAATATCATTCATAAATCGTTAGAAGTTTATGATATAATTAACAAGCAAAAAAAGCAGGAGGGGAATATGAAAAAGATAAAACTTATTTTAAGTTGTTTATTTTTGGTTTTACTTGTTGGATGTTCACACAATGAAAATGTAACTTCAACAATCGCATTAAATGAAGATTTTAGCGGGGAACACAATATCGTTGTAACAGTAGATTTAAATGATTTATCATCTAATGATGACCCATATACTATTCAAACACAGATTAAGGATTTAATTAATGCACAAACACAAGAATTTGCATTTCAATTTGATGCTTGGGTTGAAGAAGAGAAATTGTGGTATAGTTATAACTTTAGTTTCGATTCGCTAGAGGACTATCAAAATAAACTTAGTTCAATTATAGGGCAAGAAGTTGAAGTGACATTTAGTGAAGAGGGAAGACCAATAATGTCTAAAGTAATATTTGAGGGATTTATTGATAATGGAAATGATTTCACTACTTGGGCTAGAGATTTGATTGATGATGCAGGAGTAATTTCAAGTGATTTGTCAGGTTATGCTAATCTTGAAAGTTCTACATTAGAATATGATGGAGTACTATATGATATTAATTCCTATTCACCAATTGAAATTAGTTATGTTGAATCAGCTAATGCTATAGATATCAATACAGTGTTAAAAAATGATCGTATTGAAAGAAGTGTGTCATTAGTATTTAATACAACGGATTCTTTAATTGATTCTATTAATAATCAAAGTTTAGAGAATGATTTTAAGACTTTGATAGAAGTTGATACTATAGTGATTGATTCGTTTGAAATTGTGGAAAAAGAAGGTATCTACACATTAAATACAATATTCTATAAATTATTAACAGAAGATTTGAATGCTGATTTAACATTGATTAAAGAAGTTACAAATCAAGCTTTTGAAATTGAAGAAAACATCTATGTAAATAATCTTTATGATGAAGATGCTGAAACTCTTATCGGAAGTGAGGTTTCAATAAATAGTGTTTATAACTATGAAGAATTTAAAGTAGGAACATTAAATTACACGTTCTCGTTGGATAATAAACAATATATTTCAATGTATAATGGAGTTTCAACAGATGAAATTAAAGATGATTTAAACTTGGTTAGTGATAAAGAAATTGATTTTAAAAACATAGTTGCTGATGATAATAGCATATATTCAATTGCAGCAACATTTAATATTATCGAAGATAATAGATCGATGAATATGATATTTACTATAGCAATATGGATATTAGGTATAGCTGTAGCATCCATATTAGGGTTTATTGTTTATAAAAATAGAGCAAAAATTTTAGCAGCTACACAAAAATCAGCAGCAGAAATCACAAGCAATATAGAGGAAAGTAGTAATGATTCCTATACAATTGAAAATGTAGAAACTGACGAAACTCATCATGTTAAAGACCTATTAAATATTAATTCATGGACTAATACTATCTTACAAAAATCTTCATTGATAACTTTAGGGGTAAACATAGTATTATTAGTTGTAATGATGCTTATCCTTTTTGCATATCTTTCACAATCAAGTTCTGATCTTTTAGGTAGTCTAGACTTTTTAGCTTCTGGTTTAGAAGATATGATTATAAAAGTATTATATTCCGTATTAACTTTTAATACATTTAAAGAAACTATAAGTGTTCTTTTTTATGAAAGCACTATTAGCTTTTCAGCTTTTATTTTCTTGATAGGGTTTGTTATTTACACCTTACCAAACATAGTTTATATTTATAGAAATAAAAAAAGTTTATCTCCTACTAAATTATTTAACAATTTATTTATCATGAGTACTGCTTTGTCTTTAGTCTTATTAATAATTAATATATTTATTAATTTTGATTTTGGTATTTTTGGGTTTGTTCGTTTAATGTTATTTATTAACATCTTCAATGTGTTATTTATAACTTATACTGTTGGAAACATTAATTTTAATAAAAAATACAACGAATTAATTAGTTACGCTTTAAAAAAATTAAGATTTACATTTGTATTAGGGATAACCACGACAATAATATTAGTGCTTTATCAAGTAAGCACTTCTTTAGATACTATAAGTTATATATTAATTAGCTCATTAAATTTACTTGTGATAAGTGTAACAACGATTTTTGGTGCAATTCCAACGATAGTAGCTAATTCAAATTCGGAGAGTCTTTCAGGGGTGTATTTAGTTATAGCTATTTTGTTGATGATTATTAACATGTTATATATTATATTTGACTATAAACATCTAAAAGAAAAGTTTAGTACCCTGTCTTTATTAAAATTAGTAGGTATTATAGCAATAGTTCAAAATATAGTTATGGTTATCTTTGTGATAATTACTGCCATTAATATAAATTTTGAATTCACTTATTCTTTTGTTGTAATGCCATTTGGCTTTGTGTTTATTTGCCATTTAATCTATGCCTTTGTATTATCTAATACGATTGTCGATAAATATGTCTTTGGTATATTTAATAAAGTAGATTCAACATTTAAAAAACTATTAAAAATAAAATAGATTTAATCGCAATTTTAAAATTAATGCTGCCTACTATAGATAGTAAAAAGACTTCTTCTTATATAGTCATTAATAGTGCTGTATTCACTATTTATATGCTCTTAAATATAAAAAACAGTGTAGAGTTTTATTTAGATAGGATAAAACTAATAATTAAGGAGGTTCTATGAAGGTTAAGTAATTGCAGAAGAAGAAAACAATTTTTGATGTTGTTTTTTGGACAGTGGTGGTAGGTTTAGTTATTATTTGGTTAACTGGGGTTCTCTTAATAAAAGTAGATAAATTACCGATATTTTGCATATTTATGAAATACATGAATCTGAAGATGTGACTGGTGAGGAATGTGCTGTAATAGGTTATAAAGTTTATGCTTATAATATAGAGGTTTTTAAAGCGTAACAGTGCTTGTTTCATTGTTTGTATCACTAGATTTGGGGATAAACTGCGTAGGTTCTCTTGTTTTAGATTAACAGGAGGGAATTTCATATAATAGCTTATTAGAAAGTACATTTACTTTATTTAGAAGAGACTTTGATAACAAGATCAGATTTTTTCAACGCTTTTAAAACTTTGACTTGGATTACTTTTGCTCTTTTAGTAGGGAATAGTGTGATATATAGTGTTCCATCAAAAAATAATAAGTAGTTTCTAGTTATCAGCATCACACGAAGTAAGATCGAAGATTATTCGATCTTTTTTGCTTTTAATAGTTTTCTTTAAATAATATTTAATGGTATTGATAAGCTCAATGATAATATATCAAAATACAATTGAAGGCTATGCGATGAATATTTAATCAACTTTATTTTAATAGTAAAGAATGCTATAATGCATAATGAAATAAAAAGAGCTATAAATACCTTAGGATAGGAGTAAATAATATGAGTAATATGCAAGAAAAAAGAGCTCAAAGAGCTAAGAAAAAAATAGAAAATACAAATAACAATCAGGGTTTTAAAAGTAATATAAACTGGTTTCCTGGACACATGACAAGAGCTAAGAGGGAAATGCAAGCTAATCTTCAAAAGGTAGATATGGTGATAGAAATTCGTGATTGTCGTATTCCTTTGGCGAGTGAAAACCCAATGTTAAAAGAAATTATTCAAAATAAACCTCGTTTAATAATATTGAGTAAAAAAGATAAAGGTGAACTTATAGAAATAGAAAAATGGATTGAACATTTAACAAATGAGAACACAAAAGTTATAGCTTTAGATTTACTTCAAGATAATGTAGCTCTTAGGTTGAATGAAGCTTGTAAAGAAATCATGAAAGCTATGATTGATCGCATGATAAAAAAAGGGATTAGACCTCGTCCTGTACGCGCCATGGTTGTCGGGATACCTAATGTAGGGAAATCAACATTAATAAATAGAGTAGCCAAGAAAAAAGCCACTAAAACTTCAGACCGTCCAGGAGTTACTAGAGCACTACAATGGGTTAAGTGTGATAGTTTAGAACTGTTAGATACACCAGGAGTACTATGGCCTAAATTTGAAGATGAACTCGTTTCTAAAAATCTAGCACTGACTGGGGCAATTCGTGATGAAGTGCTTCCAATGGAAGAAATTTGTTTTTATGCTTTAGAAAGATTAGCAAAAGAATATCCACACTTACTTAAAGAACGCTATAATATAGAAGTTGTAGAAGATGTTTTAGTGATGATAGAGGCTATAGCTAGAAATAAAAACTGGATAAGAAGTGGCAATGAAGTAGATTATGATCGTTGTTATAGAGTGCTACTTAATGAAATTAGAGATGATAAATTAGGAAGGATTACCTGGGAGAAAGTAAATGACTAGTCGTTTAGAAAATACTTTTGAATTATTAAACTGGCCTAATAAAAAATTAGTTATAGGAATTGATGAGGCAGGAAGGGGGCCTATTGCAGGACCACTTGTTGTTTCTGGAGTTATATTACCTTTAGGATACCTTAATGATGAGGTGTATGATTCTAAGCAATGCAGTGCAAAAAAAAGAGAGTCTTTATATGATGTTATTATAAAAGATGCATTAGCTTATCATATCGAGGTTGTTAGTGAACAAGAAATTGATGAACTTAATATTTATAAAGCTACTCAAAAAGCGATGCATACTATTGCTGATGCTCTTGATGCTGAGGTGGTTTTAAGTGATGCGATGCCGTTACCTTTTTGTAAAAAAGAAGTCCACGCAATTATTAAAGGCGATCAAAAAAGCATCTCTATTGCAGCTGCAAGCATTGTAGCAAAAGTAACAAGAGATCGTATCATGATGCAGTATGATCAATTATTTCCACAATATGACTTTAAAAACAATAAAGGATATCCTACTAAAAAACATATAGCATCTTTAGAAGAATTCGGGATTACAAATATTCATCGAAAAAGTTATGGTCCTGTTTCTAAACTAGCACAAATGAAATTAGATTTATAATTATATTAATAAAATGTTTTTTATTAATATAGGTTTTAAATCTTTTTTGTTTATATAATATTAGGTGATAAGTATGACAATTAGAGAAAGATTAGTAGCCTATGCTTGTAAATATGAAGGAGACTGGAGTAAAATTGCCAAGGCAATAAAACAAAATGAAATTATTAAGCCTATTTTAATAGAAGTGCAGTTTGTAACCTTATTTGATGAAGATTATCCTATTAAGTTAAAATCACTACGCTATCCGCCTTGGGTATTGTTTTATGAAGGAAACTTTGAGTTACTCAATAAACCAAGTATCGGTATTGTGGGCTCAAGAAAAACAAATGAATATGGTATTAGGTGTACAGAAAAAATATGTGCTGTTATTAAATCCAAAAGGGTCGTAGTGAGTGGGATGGCAAGAGGCATTGATACTTATGCTCATACCTATAGCTTGAATGGAGAAACTATTGCAGTATTAGGTAGTGGAATAAATGTAATATATCCAAAAGAAAATACTATGCTCTATCACAAGCTTAAAAAGAATCACTGTATTGTAAGTGAATATCCACCTAATGTTACTGCTAAAAAGCATCACTTCCCATTCAGAAATAGAATTATTGCGGCACTCAGTGATAAATTAGCAATACCACAGGCAAGAATAAAAAGTGGGACTGCAATAACTGTATCTTATGCATTAGAACTCGGTAAAGAGGTGTATGTCATTCCTCATCAAATAGAGGATGAAAGTGGAGATGGCTGTAATGAATTAATCTATAATGGTGCTCATATTTTGCTTTACTATGAAGATTTACTTTAAAAAAATAATTGTATATTGATAAATTTTGTGGCAATATAGGTAAAAGAAGAGCTATAGGAGGCAAGATAATGAAAAATTTAGTTATTGTAGAATCACCATCAAAATCAAAAACTATTGAAAAATATTTAGGAGATGACTATCAAGTAGTATCTTCTAAAGGGCATATACGTGACCTGGCGATAAAAGGTAAGGATGGTTTAGGAGTAGATGTTGAAAATGGTTTTCAAGCCACCTATTCTATAAGCAAAGATAAAAAACAAACAGTGAAAGAATTAAAGGAACTAGCTAAAAAAGCTGACCATGTCTTTCTGGCAACCGATCCTGATCGCGAGGGAGAAGCAATTTCTTGGCATCTTGCAAGCGAATTAAACATTGATGTAGAGTTGGATAATCGTATTGAGTTTAACGAGGTTACTAAAGATGCAGTTTTAGAAGCATTTAAACATCCTCGTAAAATAGATATGAATCTAGTGCGTTCGCAAGAAACAAGAAGAATTTTAGATCGTATCATTGGCTTTAAATTAAGTAATTTACTTAAGAATAAGATTAAGAGTAAATCAGCGGGGAGAGTACAATCAGTTGCTTTACAACTTATTGTTAATAGAGAAAAAGAAATTGCAGCTTTTAATCCTGAAGAATATTGGACAATCGATGCTAAATTTGAGGAACAAGGCATTGCTTTTGATGCATCATTAAGTAAAATTTCTAATGAAAAGGCTGTTTTACATAATGAAGAGGAGGCTATGAAAGTTATCACAACTTGTCAAAATCCTTTTATAGTTACCAAAGTTAAAAAACAAGTTAGAAAAAGAGAACCTAAATTAGCATATATTACTTCAACACTGCAACAAGATGCGAGTACTAAAATTAATTTTAGTGCTAAAAAAACGATGACAGTGGCACAACGCCTATATGAAGGTGTAGAAATGAATGGTACTACTGAAGGGGTAATTACCTATATGCGTACCGATTCTACTAGATTAAGTCCATTATTTATTAATAGTGCTAGAACCTATATTGAAACGGAATTTGGTAAAGAGTATTTAGGGGTATATAAAGAGAAAAAAGATGAAAAAGCTCAAGATGCCCATGAAGGAATTAGACCTACTAATGTAATGAATACACCTGAAAAAATGAAACCGTTTTTAACAACTGATCAATTTAAGCTTTATAACTTAATTTGGTGCCGTGCAGTTTCTTCACTAATGGCTGCTGCTAAAAACAATACAGTAAGTGTTACTTTGAGTAAGGAGCAATATGATTTTAGTGCAAGTGGTACACAATTGGTGTTTGATGGTTACTTGAGAATTGCAAAAGAGTTTGAAAGCAGTAAGGACGTTTTGTTGCCAGAATTAAATGAAAATCAAACATGTGATGCTAAAGAAGTTAAACCAAATCAACATTTTACTGAGCCACCACTACGTTATAGTGAAGCTCGATTAATTAAACAAATGGAAGAAGAAGGTATTGGAAGACCATCTACTTACTCTATGATTATTGATACTATTCAAGCTAGAGGGTATGTTACTTTAGATAAAGCTAGTGAGTCTTCAAAGACTAAAGTGTTTTTCCCTACTGAACAAGGAACGTTAACTACTGATAAATTAGAAGAATTTTTTAGTGATATTATTAATGTAAAATATACAGCACAAATGGAAACCTCGTTAGATGAAATTGCTGATGGTAATGAAGATAATGTAAAATCATTGGAAGAATTTTATCATAAATTTATTCCATTAATTAATAATGCATATGAAAATATGGAGAAAAGAGAAGCTGAAAAAACAGGTGATGCTTGCCCTGAATGTGGGAGTGACTTAGTGTACCGTGTAGGTCGTTTTGGTAAATTTATTAGTTGTAGTACTTATCCTGAATGTAAGTATACACAAAAAATACAAACAGATAAAGAACCACCAGAGCCTACAGGAAAAATGTGTCCTGAGTGCGGTAGTGAATTATTAAAAAGAAAGAGTCGTTATGGAAACTATTTTTTAGGATGTTCTAATTTCCCTAAATGTAAACATATAGAAAACATAGAAGGACAAGAAGGACGTTTTAAAAAGAAAGCTAAAAAGGAAGAAAGTACTAATGAAGGTTAAAATTATTGGGGCAGGGCTTGCAGGATGTGAAGCAGCATGGCAGTGTGCTAATCGTGGAATAGAAGTAGCGCTTTATGAAATGCGCCCTAAAAAAATGACTCCTGCCCATAAGACAGCAGGGTTTGCAGAATTAGTATGTTCTAATTCTTTAAGAAGTAATGCACTTACTAATGCCGTAGGTGTTTTAAAAGAAGAAATGCGTATGCTTGATAGCTTGATTATGGCTGTAGCAGATAAAAATGCACTACCAGCAGGAAGTGCTTTAGCAGTTGATCGTGAATTGTTTTCAAAACAAATAGAAGAAAAAATACGTAGTCATCCTAAAATTACAGTTATTGAAGAAGAATTAACAAGTATACCTGAAGATACAACAATTATATGCAGTGGGCCACTCACAAGTGATGCTCTATCTTTATCTATTCAAGAATGCTTAGAAGAAGATGCTTTTTATTTCTATGATGCAGCTGCACCTATAGTGGAAAAACAAAGTATTAATTTTGATATTGCTTATTATAAATCCCGCTATGATAAAGGGGATGCTGATTATATAAATTGCCCAATGAATAAGGAACAGTTTTATAATTTTTATCATGAACTTATTCAAGCTAAAACTGTTCCTTTAAAAGAATTTGAAAAAGAAATCTTTTTTGAAGGGTGTATGCCTTTTGAGGAAATAGCTCGGCGTGGTGAAAAAACTTTACTTTTTGGACCAATGAAACCAGTAGGGTTAGGAAAAGAAGGAGAGCCACGCCCTTATGCTGTGGTGCAACTTAGACAAGATAATGTAGCAGACTCGCTATATAATATTGTTGGCTTTCAAACCCACTTAACATGGCCTGAACAAAAAAGAATTATTTCAATGATTCCAGGTTTAGAACAAGTAAATATTGTTCGCTATGGAGTGATGCACCGCAATAGCTACATTAATTCACCCCAAGTATTAGAAAGCACTTATCAGTGTAAAAAACGAGATAATTTATTCTTTGCTGGACAAATTACAGGTGTAGAGGGTTATGTAGAATCTGCTGCTAGTGGTCTGCTAGCGGGAATTAACTGTGCTCATTTATTGCTTAATAAGCCTTTATTAAAGCTAGAGGCAGACACGATGATTGGTGCTATGGCATATTATATATCACACGGTGATAAGGCTAATTTTCAGCCAATGAATGCCAATTTTGGGATTATGAGACTTAATCAACAAGTAAAAAAACACGAACGTAAAGAAGCTTATAGTAAACAGGCATTAGACATAGTAAAAAAATGGGATGTCTGATATGGAAAATCTGGTAGCTAAGTATTTAAACTATGTAGAAGTCACTAAGAGTGGCTCCATGCATACTATCTCTAACTATCAACGAGACCTCAAAAATTTCGTTGATTTTTTAGTCCACCACGATATTGATGATTTTAAAGATGTTGATAAGAAAATATTTATGTTGTATGTTCAAGCACTTAAAACTGGTGAAATTACTGGTAATAAACTTAATGAAAGAAGTGTTGCAAGAAAGTGTTCTGCTTTACGTTCTTTTTATCGTTATTTAAATAAGTATCATGATTTAAGTCATAATCCTCTTTTAATAGTGCGCTCCAGCAAATCCATCAAGAAATTACCGGAGTTTCTTACCTTCAATCAAGTGATGGATTTGTTAGAACAATTTAATTTGGATGATATTGTTGCTCTTCGCAATCGATGTATGATTGAAATGATGTATGCTTGTGGTCTTAGGGTTTCTGAGGTTGCAACACTAAAAGTAGAAAATATAGACTTTAACCAACACATATTAAAGGTAATTGGAAAAGGCAATAAAGAGCGTATAATTCCATTTTACCCTGCTTTAGCTAAAAGATTAAATAGCTATCTGAGTGAGGCACGTGCAGTTTGGATTAAAGATGAACATACTTATTTGTTTGTATCACAAAAGGGAAATCCGATTACGCCGCGCGCAATTCAACTAATTTTAAAGGAAGCATCAATTAATGCACAGTTGATGTTGCAGGTTCACCCTCACATGTTAAGACACTCCTTTGCAACTCATTTATTAGATAATGGCGCTGACTTAAGAATGGTCCAAGAACTACTGGGTCATGAAAATTTATCATCAACACAAATTTATACTCATGTTACTTTAGATCGACTTAAAGAAGTTATCGCAAGTGATCATCCTTTATCGAAAAAAAAGGGGAATCATTAAGTTAATACAAGACGCCAAAAAATGCTTATTTATAAGCTTTTTTTAGTTATAATACCTTGTAAAAGATTAGATAGTATGTTACTATTAAGACCGGCATTCTAAAGAATGCACAACACACACTGTGAATTCATTAATTCCGTGCTCTAATAGAGTTATTGATGCTAGAAACAGTGGAGGAAAACAACGGAAAGTGAGGAAAATAAAATGTCAGTTGTTTCAATGAAAAAATTGTTAGAAAATGGTGTTCATTTCGGACATCAAACTCGTAGATGGGATCCTAAAATGAAGGAGTATATCTACTGTGCAAAGAATGGGGTATATATTCTAGACCTTGCAAAAACACAACAGAAATTAGACGAAGCTTATGCTGCGATGAAAGCTATTGCAGAAAATGGAGGTAAAGTTTTATTTGTAGGAACTAAAAAACAAGCGCAACAAATCGTTATCGATGAAGCACTTCGTTCAGGTTCATTCTATGTAAATCAAAGATGGTTAGGAGGTTTATTAACTAACTACCGTACTATCCAAAAAAGAATTCGTCGTTTAATTGAAATCGAAGAAATGACAGCTAGTGGAGCAATTAATGTATATCCTAAAAAAGAAATTGCTCAAATTAATAAACAAGCTACAAAACTTGAAAACTTCTTAGGTGGTATCAAGGAAATGAGAAAACTTCCTGATGCACTATTCGTAGTAGATCCAAAAGAAGAGCACAATGCTGTAGCAGAAGCAAAAAAATTAGGAATTCCAGTATTTGGTATGGTTGATACTAACTGTAATCCTGAAGAAGTAGATTATCCAATTCCTAGTAATGATGATGCAGTTCGTTCTGTAAAATTAATTATTGGTTTAATGGCTGATGCTATTGTTGAATCTAAAGGTGGATTATTAACAGTTGCACACCAAGATTTAGAAGAAAAAGATATTACGATGAAAGATGTTATTATCAATGTTGAACAACAAGCTGAAGAAAATGAACGTCGTCGTCGTCAAAGAATGGAAGAACGCCGTCCAAGACAAAACAGATGGCAAGATCGCAAACCACGCGAAAATAGATTTTCTAATGAAAATAAAACTGAAGCAAAACCAACAGTAACTGAAACAAAAGAAGCTGTTGTAGAAGCTAAGCCTGTTGTTAAGGAGGGGGAATAAGATGGTTGTTACTGCTGCATTAGTAAAAGAACTTAGAGAAAAAACTGGTGCTGGAATGATGGACTGCAAAAAAGCCTTAACTGAGTGTGAAGGTGATATTGCAAAAGCATCAGATTGGCTACGTGAAAAAGGTATCGCTAAAGCTGCTAAAAAAGCTGGAAGAATTGCTGCTGAAGGTTTATCGAAAGTAGTAGTATCTGGAAATAAAGCTTGTTTAGTTGAAATCAACTCTGAAACAGATTTTGTTGCTAAAAACGATCAATTCTTAAAACTTATTGATGATGTTGCTCAAGCATTATTAGGTGCTACTCCTGCAACTATGGAAGAAGCTATGCAAGTAGATGTTCAAGGTGTAAGTGTTGAAGCTGCTTTAATTAATGCTACTGCAACTATTGGAGAAAAAATCACATTACGTCGCTTTGAAGTATTAACTAAAGGAGATGCTGATATCTTTGGTTCTTATATCCATATGGGCGGTAAAATTTCTTCATGTGCAGTATTAAAAGATTGTGCAAACAATGAAGTAGCACATGATGTTGCAATGCAAGTTGCTAGTATGAATCCTTCATTCATTACAAGAGAACACATGGATCCTAATTTCGTAGAACACGAAAGAGCAATCCAATTAGAAATCCTTAAAAATGATGAATCTTTAGCTGGTAAACCAGAGAAAGTACTTGAAGGAATCGTTGAAGGACGTTTAAGTAAATCACTTCAAGAAATGTGTTTAGTGGATCAAGTTTATTTTAAAGATCCAGGTTTGAAAATGGCACAATTCTTAAAACAAGCTAATACTGAAGTAACGGCATTTGTTCGTTATGAAGTTGGTGAAGGTATTGAAAAGAAAGAAGAAAATTTTGCTGATGAAGTAGCAAAAGTAACTGCTGGGTAAAAATGCATATAAAAACTTATGGTCTAATGGCTATAAGTTTTTTTTAGTTTCTACATAGAATTTTTTGTTAATAGCAAAGTGATCCGAGCTTATTGTTAAATATAGAATATTCATATAGTTTGACTTTAAATTAAAACTATAATAAACTGAGGGTGCTTAATAATAGGAGGATTTATGAAAAAATTATTAACAATTTGTATTATTGCATTAATGATGGCGTTAACTGCTTGTACTACAACAAGTGCGCCTGCAGAAGAAACACCAACACCTACGGAGGCAACTGGAGTTGTAGAAACTTTCGGTGCTGAGTATGAAATGGTAGGAACTACTTCAAGTGGAAACCCTAAAAATGATACTTTCATTTTTAATGGTGAAACAACAGATGGAATTATTACTTCTTTAGAATTTGAAATTATTAGAAACAAAGGTTTAGATTCTGAATACTCAAAAACTGACATCATGGGATACTTAATGAATATCTCTGATATCTTAATAGAAGAAGTTGATGGAAAATTAGTATTAACTAATTTATCAGCATTTGGTTATGATGCTGATTATGCAGAAGGTGCAGCTGCTCAGTTTATGGTTAATGCAACAACTGATGTATTAACTGCTGAAACTACATTTAAAGATTTAACATTTACAAATTATGCAACAGGTGGAACTGATGAAGTTGTTTTAGAAAAAGCTTTAGTTGCATTTAACGGATTAGCAATGGAAGCTGGACTTGCTGGAATTACTGAAGATACTTTAGTTAAAGATTTAGTAGCTGTACATGGTCTGTATAAAGACAATGCATTTATGGCTGGAGAAGGCCGTGTATCTTTTGAAGGAGTTGCTGGTGGTAGAAGTTATGGTGAGCAAATTCAAGCAATTGAAGACCATATTTTAGCAAACAACATGACTTTAGAAGATGTATTAGAGATGTTTAAAACAGTTAATCAAAGTTCAGAAGCAATTGAAGAAAGAGATACTGTAAGTGGAGCTACAATTACTTTTGTTGGAGATTTCCAAAGAATGATGCATTATGTAATTGATGGAGAAATCTTCCAAGGTGTTGTTAATACTACAGCAAATGATGATGGAACTACTACTTATGAGGTTGTAACTCAAGGTTATGCTGGTGAAATCGAAACTAAAATTACTATTGATGCTGAAGGTAATGTTACACAAATTGATGTACGAGATGAAAATGAAACACCAGAATATGGTGGTGCATTAATTGCTGAAGAAGATGGATTTTTAACTACATTGTTAGAAAATCAAGCTGATACTACATTAGTTGATACAAAAACAGGTTCAACTGCTACAGCAAATGCATTAGTAAATGCTGTAAATTATGCTAAAGAAGCATTTTCAGCTGAATAGTTTAAATTAAAATGCTCAATAATTAATTATTGAGTTAATGAAATAGCATAGCACTACTTTACGTAGGTGGCTATGCTATTTTTTAGTTTTTAAATAAAATTTATAGTTGATTAGTAGTTACTATTTAGGATTATCTATGAATTTATAACCAATGCCCCATACTGTAATGAGGTGGATAGGATTTGCAGGATCTATTTCTATTTTTGAACGTAAACGCTTTATATAAACAGTAATAGTGTTATCATCAATAATATCTTGTTTCCAAATACTAGTATAAAGATGTTCTTTAGAGAATACTTGATTTGGATGATCTATAAATAGTTTTAGTAAGGATAGCTCTTTAGATGTAAGATCTATAGGAGTTTTATCCTTATATATGTTCATGGTTATATTGTCAAAGTAAAATTGTTGATTGGTATGGTGTTGTTGGGTGCTATAATGTATATTTCTTCGAATCAATGCATTAATTTTGGATTTAAGAAATTCAAAATGAAATGGTTTAGTTACATAATCATCAGCACCAATACCCAAGCCAAGCACTTTACTTGTTTCATCATCTTGAGTTGAAAAACATATAACTGGAGTATAATTCATATTTTGACGAATATCTTTTAATAAATCAATCCCATAACCATCAGGTAACATTAAATCAAGTAAAATACAATCAAAATTATTTTCTAAGAGTAGATTTTTAGCTTCTGCAATAGAAAAAGCACTAACTAAATTGAACTCTAAGTCTCGAAAAGCGAAATGTAAAGCAGTTTGGATATGTTGATCATCATCAATAATAAGTATTTGTTTTTTCATAACTTAAGTATACTAAAACACTACTAAATTACAAGTATTCGTGTGATTTAAAAGAAAGGATAAATCTTAATCTTGTTCATAGTGGTAATGTTTAAATGTAATTATTATAGTCTTGTGATAAAATAAAGGAAAGTAATAGGAAGTGTAATGTATGGCTAAAAAAAGAATACTAATTATCATTTTTATTTTAATATTAAGTCTAGGAGCTAGTCTTAGTTTTCTAGTGTCTTATTATGAAGAAATATTAATTAATCAAGAAGCTGAAAAAAATGAAGTTATAGCACAAAATAATATCAATAATATAAAATTTCATATTGATTATCACCTAATACAGTTAGATGATTTATTTGATAATAATGCTTCGTTTGAAACATTCAATCAGCTACAGTCAAATTTAAAACTTTATTATGACGCAACTTATAGTGAGTCCTATGACACGAAACTTGCTCCAGCTTATTTAAAGAATTGGATAAAAGAAGAAGAACTTTATTTCTTTGTGTTAGTTAAGCCAATAGATGGAGCGCTTGTAGAACTAAAGCTATCTGCACAAACGATATATGAGCAATTCCTAGCTAAAGTACGTTTGGGTGAGCGCGGTTATACAAGTTTGAAAGATAAAGATGGTGTTGTGATAATGCATATCGATGAAAATCAAATAGGAGTAGATACCTTTAATGAGCGCTATACTGCCTATCCTGAGCTAGATTCACCACAGTCACAAGAGTTATTATATAACCAATATCATTTAGACTTTGGCAGTGATGTTGTTGAATCCTATTGGTGGGAGGAAGAGGTTGCTGAGACTTCTTTAAAGTTAATCTCTTATGCCTCAAATGATATTTCAGGATTTAAGTTTGTTACAACAGTAGTGGTTGAGGTAAGTGAGGTAATAGCACCAATTAGAAGCTTAACTTGGTTATTGGTTTTAATTGCGTGTGTTCTAGTATTAGTGGTAGGTTTTATGATTTATCATTTTCAAGTTGCAAAACGAAAGGAAGAAAGTTATCATCATCAATTAGAACTAGCTCAATATGAGGAACAATTTCATGCCCAAGAAAATCAGATGCAAAAGTTTGAACAAACACAAACCATTGCGGTATTTAGTAATAGCTTAGCTCATGAATTAAATAATATGTTAACGCCATCAATGATTTATTGTGATCTTCTTCGTCAAAAAAAACTTTCTCAAGAGATAAGCGAAATAGTTGAACAAGTAGTACATTCAATAGAACACTGTAAAGGATTAACAACACAATTAAAAGAGGTTGCTAAACAAAGTAATATTAATAGTTATGAAGTTTTTGATTTGAATAAGTGGCTTTTAAAACAAATGCAGTTCTTACGTTATCTTGTTGTAAAGCGTATTGTACTTAAACAACAAATTACGAATGAAGAATGTTTTATTAAAGGAAATCAGCGTGCTTTGCAACAAGTCTTAATAAATCTAATTCATAATGCTATACAAGCTATTGAAAATGAAGGATGCATTGTGATTACTTTAAAAATACATGATACTTGTGCAGTTTTAAAAATAAGCGATACAGGTGTTGGGATGGATGAAAATACACAAAATAAAATCTTTGAACCTTTTTTCACAACAAAAAAAGAAGAAGGTACAGGACTTGGCTTAAGTGTGGTAAAAACTATTATAAACAATCATAATGGTACAATCCAATGTCAAAGTGTGCTTCATGAAGGTACTGATTTTATTATTGAAATCCCTATTAATTATGAATAAATATTCATAATTAAGTCATGATATGTTTATATTTTTTAGGTATAGTGATATTGTGATAAATATCACTAACGGAGGGAATATAGTGAAAAGAATGTTTAAACTAATGCTAGCATTAATTATGAGTGCTAGTCTAGTTGCTTGTTCAACAACACCTGAAACAAATACAGTTGAAGGGTTTGTTGCTGGAACATATGAAGCAACAACACAAGGATATAGTGGAGGTGATGTTACTGTAACAGTAACTACATCAGACTCAAAAATTGAATCAATTGAAGTTATAGCGGATGAAGAAACTCCTAATATTGGTGGTGTAGCTATTGAATTATTAGTAGATAAAATAATTGCTGCTAACTCAACACAAGTAGATACAGTAGTTGGAGCTACACTTAGTTCTAAAGCATTAATCGATGGTATCAATAATGCTTTAGTATCAGGTGGGATGGATCCTACAACATTTTTACCAACGGTAAAGGATGAAGTTGGTGATGTTGTTAAAGATGCAGAAGTTGTTGTAGTAGGTGCTGGTGGCGCTGGTATGACTGCAGCGATTACCTTAGTACAACAAGGTGTAGATGTAGTTATAGTTGAAAAAGGTTCTATTGTAGGTGGAAATACTTCAAGAGCTACTGGTGGTATGAATGCTGCTGAAACTAAATATCAAGATGAAGCAGGAATTGAAGATTCTGTACAATTATATATTGATGATACAATGGCTGGTGGATATAATATCAATAATATTGATTTAGTAACTACAATGGCAGAAAATTCTAATGATGCACTAATTTGGCTTGAAAGTATCAATGCTTATTTGCCTGAACCAGGGCGTGCAGGAGGAGCATCAGTTAATCGTGCTCACGCACCAGTTGATGAGGAAGGTAAAAAGAAACCAGTAGGATCTTATTTGGTACAACAATATAGTGCTCAACTAGACGCATTAGGTATTGAAGTAATTTATGATACAGAAGTAACTGAAATTTTATTAAATGAAGATAAATCAGTAGCTGGTGTAGTTGGCGTTGCGGATAATGGAAAAGTAACTGTAAATGCACAAGCAGTTGTTGTGGCTACGGGTGGATTTGGAGCTGATTTGGAGTATGTTGCTGAATTAAACCCAGCACTTGATGGATTTGTAACTACTAATGCAGCTACTATTACTGGAGATGCTATTGAATTTTTAGGTGATATTAATGCTAATTTTGTTGATCTTGATCAAATTCAAATTCATCCAACTGTAAATCAAGAAGATGGTTATTTAATTTCAGAAAGCTTACGTGGTTCTGGAGCTATTCTTATAAATAATAGTGGTGAACGTTTTACTGATGAGTTATTAACTCGTGATGTTGTATCAGCAAATGTATTAGCACAAGATGGATCTTTTGCATACTTAGTAGTAGATCAAGCAATGTTAGACAAATCTAGTACAATCGCAGGTTATATTCAAAATGGGTATATGCAAGAAGCAGCTACTGTTGCTGATTTAGCTACTTTAATGAATGTTGATGTAGCTACTCTTGAAACAACGATGCAAGATTGGAATGAGGCAGTTGCTAATAATGAAGATGTTGCATTTGGGCGTGAAGGATTAGATTTAGTAGATTCTGATTTATCAACTGCACCATACTATGTTGCTACTATAGCTCCAGGTGTTCACCATACTATGGGTGGTGTAGAAATTAACATGAATGCTGAAGTAATTGATGTTGATGGTAATGTAATTTCAGGATTATATGCAGCAGGAGAAGTGACTGGTGGTGTACATGGCGGAAATCGTTTAGGTGGAAATGCTGTAACTGATATTGTTGTATTTGGGCTTATAGCTGGAGAAAATGCAGCTAAGTACGTAAGCGAGTAATTATTAAATTAAGAAAGAAGAAGATATTTAATTCTTCTTTTTTTAGTGAGTATAGCTACAAAATAGTAGTTTCAGAAACAGGTAAAGATAAACTATAAAAAAATAAATTAAGTATAAATCATTTTAAATATTATCTTTAAAAATCCACAGTAGTTTTCTTTTTTTTAAATTTAAATTATGCTATAATACTAATAATTAAGTTTGGAGGTATAAATTATGTATAAGCGAGTTTTGTTAAAACTCAGTGGAGAAGCTCTGTCAGCTAACGGGAATAATTTTGATCCAAAAATATTAAAGAATTTAGCAGCCCAAATTAAAGAAGTTCATTTAATGGGTGTTGAAGTGGCTATTGTTGTTGGTGGTGGAAATTTTATTCGCGGTAAAATGGCAAGTGATTTAGGAATTGACCGTGTACAAGCGGATTATATGGGTATGCTAGGAACGATGATTAATGCCTTGGCAATACAAGGGGCATTGGAACAATGTGAAGTTCCTACACGAGTACAAAGTGCTATTGAAATGAGTAAGATTGCTGAACCTTTTATTGTAAGAAGAGCTCTTAGACATATTGATAAAGGTCGTGTTGTTATTTTTGGAGCTGGTACGGGTAGTCCATATTTTTCTACGGATACTACTGCTGCACTTCGTGCTTCAGAAATTAAAGCTGATGTAATATTAATGGCTAAAAATGGTGTAGATGGTGTTTATACTGCAGATCCTAAATTAGATAAGAATGCAGTTAAATATGATACTTTAACTTATATGGAATGTATAAAAAAAGGTCTTCAAGTGATGGATACTACAGCAACATCAATGTGTATGGATAACGATATTGATTTGGTTGTGTTCAATATGAATGAAGAAGGTAATATTAAAAAAGCTATTTTAGAAGAAAAGATTGGTACGGTTGTTAAAAAGGAGGAAACCAACTAATGATGAATTTAATTGTAGATGAAGCAAAAACAAATATGGATAAGGCTGTAGAGTCCTTCAAATATTCTTTGGATGCAGTGCGCTCAGGAAGAGCAAATACTAATTTATTAAATGGTATTGAAGTAGATTATTATGGAAGTCCTACTCCAATTAATCAAATTGCTAGTATATCAGTACAAGAAGGGCGCTCTTTAGTGATTAAACCTTTTGATGCTAGTAGTTTAAAAGATATTGAGAAAGCTGTAAATGCTTCAAGTTTGGGATTGCCTCCACAAAATGATGGAACGGCTGTTCGTATTACAGTTCCTGCACTAACAGAAGAAACAAGAAAACAATTATGTAAAGATGTTAAAAAATTAGCTGAAAATGCTAAAATTTCATTACGTAATGTTCGTCGTGATGCTAATGAACAAGCTAAAAAAGAAGAGACATTAACTGAAGATCAACAAAAACAATGTTTAGATAAGATTCAAAAAACAACTGATGATTATGTTAAAAAAGTTGATCAAATTGCAGACGAGAAAGAAAAAGAAATTATGACAGTCTAAAACTCACTTAATGTGAGTTTTATTAAGTTGAGGTAAAGTAATGGAAAAAATTAAACATGTGGCCATTATTATGGATGGCAATGGACGTTGGGCTAAAGCTCAAGGTAAAATTAGAACACAAGGACACTATAAGGGTGTTCAAGTAGTGCGTGATATTGCTATTGCAGCAAATGAAAGAGGTATAGAGGTATTAACACTCTATGCTTTCAGTACTGAAAATTGGAAGCGTGAAAAAGAGGAAGTTAATTATTTGATGAAATTACCTTCATTATTCTTTAGTAGCTATATGAAAGAATTAATGGAAAAAAACATTAAAATAACAATGACTGGTGATATGCAAAAATTACCTTCAGATACAGCTAAAGTATTGAATAAGGCCATTGAAGAGACTAAAAATAATACCGCAATGATTTTAAATTTTGCGATGAATTATGGTTCTAGAGATGAAATAGTACAAGCGTGTAAAAAGTATACCCAAGATGTACTCGATGGAAAAATTGAAAATAACTGTGATGAAAAACAATTTGAAAATTATTTAATGACTAGTGCTTTTCCACCAGTTGATTTATGCATAAGAACATCTAAAGAGTATCGATTATCTAATTTCTTGTTATGGCAGTTAGCCTATGCAGAATTAGCATTCATCGATGTGATGTGGCCAGATTTTAATGCTGAGGAATTAGATCGTTGTTTAGAAGATTTTAAATCTAGAAATCGTAGATTTGGAGGAGTTTAAATATGAAACAAAGAATAATAACAGGATTATTGATAATATTGTTAGTATCTCCACCTCTATTAATGGGAGGTTGGGTATTAGATGTATTAGTAATGGCATTCTTATTAATAGGAATAAGTGAAATTATGAGTATAGTATTTAAAAAGGTGAATATTCCATTATTTATCTTAACTGTAATCATTGTATTTTTGCTTGGGCGAGTAGTACCACAAAATATACTAGTAGTTATCATCGTGTCTCAGTTGTTATATTTTAGTTTACCTGTTATAAGCGATGCATATACAATTGAAGATTGTAGTTTCATTGTAGCCCTTAGTATATTGTTGGGATTGACTGTGCGTAGTATTTATGCGATTTATGACGTCACTAATTTAATCATGTTATTTATTGTTATTGCAACATATGCTACTGATACGGGTGCATACTTTAGCGGAAGATTCTTTGGAAAACATAAGCTTAATGAGCGTATTTCACCAAAGAAAACAATCGAAGGATCTGTTGGAGGTTACATTTTAGGTGCCATATTATCTTATGCGTTTGGGGTTTCATTCTTAGAGCTTGATCAAAGTTTATTAATAAGTATGAGCTTAACTTTCCCTTTATTTGGACAACTAGGAGACTTAGTGTTTAGTGCTATAAAAAGACATTATCAAGTTAAAGATTTTGGTAATTTATTTCCAGGACATGGAGGTATTTTAGATAGAATTGACTCCTTGGTATTTAATTTAGTGATATATTTAGCGTTAGTTATGCTAATGCCAATACTATAGGAGGCTCAATATGAAAGTAATAAGTTTATTGGGTGCAAGTGGATCAATTGGACTACAGACGGTTGATGTTTGTCTTGAGCATCCCGATAAGTTTCAAATCAAAGCAATCAGTGTTGGAAGTAACATAGCTGTCTTACGCGAGTTATTAGCTAAACTAGATTCAGTTGAATTAGTTAGCATAGATAGTAAAGCGCATGCCAAAACAATTAAAGAGCAGTTTAATCATCTTGAGGTTGTAAGTGGTAAAGAAGGTTTGATTGCTGTTGCTACTTATGAAAAATCAAACTTAGTTGTTAATGCTGTTGTTGGCTATGTTGGACTAATACCTACAGTAAAAGCCATCGAATGTAAAAAAGATATTGCTATAGCTAATAAAGAAACACTAGTAGTAGCAGGCGAAGTTATAACGAAATTATGTAAAGAACATCAAGTAAAGCTACTACCAATAGATAGTGAGCATTCTGCTATATTTCAAGCTCTACAAGGAAATACTATGAATAGCGTTAAGCGCTTGATTATTACAGCTAGTGGTGGCTCGTTTAGAGATTTATCACGAGAACAATTAAAAGAAGTAAGCTTAGAAGATGCTTTAAAGCATCCTAACTGGGCTATGGGTAGTAAGATTACTATTGATAGTGCTACGATGATGAATAAAGGATTAGAAGTAATTGAAGCACATTGGTTATTTGATATTGATTACGATAAAATTGAGGTATTATTGCATCCTCAAAGCATTATTCATTCTATGGTAGAGTATCATGATAAAGCAGTAATAGCTCAATTAGGTACTGCTGATATGCGTCATCCTATTCAGTATGCCTTAAGTTATCCAGAGCGTTTAAATCATAGCAGTGAAAGTTTAGATTTAACAAAGATACAAACTCTAACTTTTAAGGCAATGGATTATGAACGATTCCCATTATTGAAACTGGCTTTTGAAGTAGGGATAAAAAAAGGTAATTTAGCAGCAGTAATGAATGGTGCAAATGAACAGGCAAATCAATTCTTTCAAGAAGGAAAAATAAGTTTTCTGGATATAGAAAAATTAGTATTTGAAGCCTGTGAAAAATGTACCTTTAAACAAGTTGTGACTTTAGAGGATTGTTTATCTGCTAATGAGTGGGGTAGACAGTATGTAAAAGAGAGGGTTATAGGTTAATGGAAATACTTTATTTTGTATTATTATTAGGTATCATAGTAACAGTGCATGAGCTTGGACATTTTTTAGTAGCTAAGATGTTTGGGGTTTACTGCTCAGAGTTTTCAATTGGGATGGGACCTAAATTAATTAGTTGGCAAGGAAAAGAAACGAAATATAGTATTCGACTCCTTCCGATTGGTGGTTTTGTGCAAATGGCAGGTGATGCTGAAAATGCACTTGAAGGTGCATGTGATATTGATGTACCTTATGAGCGCACCTTAAAAGGAGTTTCTCATTTGAAACAAATTGCCATTATGGGTGCTGGTATTGTTATGAATTTCATATTGGCATTCGTATTATTTACAGGAATTTATGCTTCTGTAGGTACGTATCAAACAGTGGATCTTCCTCAAATTGGTCAGGTGATAGAAAATAGTCCAGCGGAACAAGCAGGATTTCAATCAGAAGATATTATTTTATCAGTACAATATGAGAATGAATTATTTTATCCGAGTAGTTTTAGTGATTTAACTGAGTTTAACAGTGGTCGTGAACAATTAGATCGAATCTATGTAGTACAACGTAATGGTGAAGAAGTAACACTTAAAGTTACACCAGCATATTTTGAGGAACAAAATGCCTATCTAATAGGAATTAATGCCCTTCAAAAACATGTAAAGTATGGTTTAGGTGAAGCTTCAATGATGTCAATTAAAGCAATGGTAGAGAGCTCTACTTTAATATTTGAAGGATTAACTGATTTATTAGGTGGAAATAATCTTGATCAACTATCGGGACCAATTGGAATATATACTATCACTGCTGAGCAGGCATCACTAGGTTTAGCTAATTATATTTGGTTGATTGCGATGTTATCCCTAAATGTAGGGATATTGAATGCACTGCCATTACCCATTTTAGATGGCGGAAGAATTATTTTATCGCTTATTGAAATGATACGAGGTAAACCAATTAGTAAAAAAATTGAAATGGGATTAATGTGGATTGGTTTGGTTGCAATGTTAGCATTAATGGTTGTAGCAACATGGCAAGATATAGCACGTATATTATTTTAATTAGTTGATGTTTGAACAAAACAATGGAGGAGTAAAATTATGAAAACAATTTTAGTTACAGGTGGAACAGGATACATCGGTAGTCATACAAGCGTAGAACTTATTAAAGCAGGATATAATGTAGTTATTTTGGACAATCTTTATAATTCAAGTAAAGAGGTTTTAAATCGTATTGAAAGCATTTCAGGAACTATGCCTTCATTCTATGAAGTAGATATCTTAGATAAAGAAGCAATTAGAAAAGTATTTAAAGAAAATAACATTGATGCAGTAATTCATTTTGCAGGCTATAAAGCAGTAGGAGAGTCAGTAAGTATCCCTATTACTTACTATCAAAACAACATTTCTGGTGCATTAAATTTATATGAAGTAATGAAAGAGGAAGGATGTAAAACTTTAGTATTTAGTTCTAGTGCTACAGTTTATGGTGATCCACATACAGTACCTATTAAAGAAGATTTTCCACTAAGTACTACTAATCCTTATGGAACAACTAAACTATTTAATGAACAAATTTTAACTGATATTTGTGTTTCAGATAAAGATTTCAGCGTTATGTTACTTCGCTATTTTAACCCTATCGGTGCACATAAATCAGGTTTAATTGGAGAAACTCCAAAAGGTATTCCTAATAATTTAGTTCCGTATATCGCACAAGTTGCTACAAAAGAGCGTGATTATCTTCGTGTATGGGGAGATGATTATGATACTGTAGATGGAACAGGTGTTCGTGATTATATTCATGTGGTTGATTTAGCACTTGGACATATTAAAGCAGTTGAATACTCTCTAGCTCATAAAGGAGTAGAAAAAGTAAATTTAGGTACTGGAAAGGGATATTCAGTACTACAAGTAAAAGATGCATTTCAAAAGGCATGTGGGATTGAGATAGCTTATCAAATCATGGAGCGTCGCCCTGGAGATATTGCTACATGCTATGCAGATACAGAAAAAGCAGAACGTCTACTTGGATGGCATGCACAATATGGCATTGATGAAATGTGTGAAGATTCATGGAATTTCCAAAGCAAAAACCCTGAAGGTGTAAAATAAACATTTTAAAAGCTAAGATAACTACTATCTTAGCTTTTATTATAATAAATTAATATTAGCTTTCTTACATGCTTCTATCATTTCTTTTGGCCAAATACTTGCCTGTACTTCTCCAATATGTACTTTTTGTAGCAACAACATACAAAGTCTACTTTGTCCAATACCACCACCTATTGTGAAAGGTAATTGTGACTTTATTATGGATTGATGATAAGGTAGATTTAATCGTTCAAGGTCTCCTGCTTTTTGACATTGAGAAACAATACTATGTTCATCAACACGTATTCCCATGCTGGATATTTCAATGGCACTTTGTAATGGTTCAAACCAGTATAGTAAATCGCCATTGAGTTGCCAATCATCATAATCTGGAGCACGTCCATCATGTTTTTCATGATTTGACAAATAATCGCCAATTTTCATCAGAAATACACAACCATGTTCCTTAGTAATCGCATTTTCACGCTCTTTAGCATTTAAATCAGGATACTTTTGTAACAATTCTTCTGAAGTAATGAAATATACATCACTAGGTAAATCATAGATTACCTCAGGATAGGCATACCACACTTCATGTTCAATGTGTTTTATTACTTTAACAATGGTTTGAACAGTCTTTTTTAGTGTTTCTACAGTTCGTTCTTCTTTATAAATAATTTTTTCCCAATCCCACTGATCTACATAAGCAGAATGAATATTATCTAAGGTTTCATCTTTTCTTATTGCATTCATATTAGTAAATAATCCTTGATGGGGTAAGAAGCCATATTTCTTTAATGCCATTCGCTTCCATTTAGCTAAAGAATGAATAACCTCAATCTTTTCTTCAGCCATGTCTTTCATAGTAAAACTTACAGGTAACTCACTACCATTTAAGTCATCATTTAATCCAGAATTTTTTTCTAAAAATAGAGGTGCACTCACTCTTTGAAGATTAAGTTGTAAACCTAATTCTTTTTGAAACTTATCGCGTATTAATTTAATAGCATCCTGTGTTTGATTAATGGATAACTTTGATTGATAATTTTTTGGATAAAACATAACATCACCTCACCCTAAATACTCTATAGTAAATCTAGGATACTTGCAAGTAATTGCAGATAAAAAAACAAAGTTTTTATTCACATGATATAATAAGTTAAAAGGAGAATTAATCATGGACAATAATCTAAAACAACTTACGGATATTAAACTACAACAGTTAGAAAAAAAATTACTTTCTAAACACTACAGCGTGGACATTTTAGAATCAAAAGAAGAGCTAATACCACTGCTTAATAAACTATTAAAAGCGAAGGATAGTGTAAGTGTTGGAGGATCTATGACTTTATTTGAAACAGGTGTTATTGATTATTTAGAAAAACATTCTGATATTCAATATTTGGATCGCTATCACTGTGACAAGCCACAAGAATTATTTAAAGAAGTTTTTAGTAGTGATGTCTATATTACAAGTAGTAATGCCCTTACGATGCAGGGAGAGTTATATAATATTGATGGAAGTGGTAATCGTGTTGCTGCTATGATATATGGACCTAAAAAAGTAATTGTAGTCTGTGGTGTTAATAAAGTATGCAATGATTTAGAAGAAGCAAAGAAACGCCTTAAAACCCTTGCAGCACCTGCCAATAGTATTCGCCTTAATAAAGATAACCCCTGTGCTAAATTAGGGTATTGTGTTGACTGTAATGCACCATCACGAATTTGTAGTAGTGAAGTGGTAATATCACGTAGTTCTATAGCCGATAGAATACACTTAATTATAATTAAAGAAAACCTTGGATATTAATAAAAAATACTTTATTAACCGTAAAGAGTGTGATATTATGCTTGTGTGGAAGGATGGCTATTTTATGAGAATATGTGTAATCAATAAAAATCCCCTTTCTATCAATTATTTAAAGTAAACATAGGTGTTTTACCTGTGTTTTTCTTTTGATTATTTACTGTTGTATAAAAGAGGAAATAAGGTCCTCAAGTTTCTACCTTGTCACCGTAAATGACAAGACTACAAAGTAATACTTTTTTGTTATTGCTTTGTAGACATTGTATTTTACAATGTCTTTATTTATTTATGAAAGAAGGAGAGTAAAAAAATGAGTAAAAAACCGTTAGTAGGTATTGTGATGGGATCTAAAAGTGATTTGGATACTTTAGAGAACACTTTTGAGGAATTAGAGCGATTAAATATTCCTTATGAAAAAAATGTATTAAGTGCTCACCGCACACCTGATGAAACTATTGACTATGCTAAAACTGCATATGATCGAGGCTTAAAAGTAATTATTGCAGCAGCTGGAGGAGCGGCGCATTTAGCTGGTGTTATTGCTGGATGTACGACCTTGCCTGTTATCGGTGTTCCTATAAAATCAAGTACTTTGGATGGACTTGATAGTTTATTGTCGATTGTACAAATGCCAGCTGGAGTACCAGTTGCTACTGTGGCAATTGGAAAAGCAGGTGCTAAAAATGCTGCTGTTTTATGTGCATCAATCTTAGGTGCATTTGATACTTCTTATCATGAGGTCATGTTAAAACATAAAGAAGATATGAAGAAAAACGTTTTAGAAAACATGAAAATCTAGGAGGAGTTATGGCTTTAATTAATAAAAGAATATTTGTAGAAAAGAAAATAGGATTTCAAACAGAGGCAGAAGATTTATATGCTACATTAAAAGAAAATTTTAATATACAAGCGCAAAGCTTACGTCTAATTAATATATACGATGTTTTTAATATTGAAGAAAATATTTTAGATAAAGCAGTAAATACAGTGTTTACTGAAGTTATGGTAGACGATGTATTTTATGAATTAAATTTATCACTTCAACAAGCAATAATCATGGAAACTTTGCCAGGACAATATGATCAACGTGCCGATTCAGCAATGCAGTGTGTTCGCTTGTTGGATCCTAAGTCAACTTGTAGTATTACTTGTGGAAAGATTATTATTCTAGAAGAGTGTAATGATATGGAGCGTACTCAAGTTGAAAACTACCTTATTAATCCTATTGAATCTCGTGTTAAAGATTTAAATAAGTTTAGTCTAGATCAAAATGTAGAGGTAACAGCTTTAGAGGATTATAGTGGTTTTATTAATTTAGATAGTAAAGGTATCGATGGATTTCATCAAAAATTAAACTTAGCGATGTCGTTAGAAGATTTGCTTTTAGTACAAGACTACTTTAAGAATGAAGAAAAAAGAGATCCTAGCGAAACTGAAATAAAAGTATTAGATACTTATTGGTCTGATCATTGTCGTCATACAACTTTTGAAACTTGTTTAGAGGATATAAAAATAGAATCTTCTAAATTTAGTGAATCGATACAAGCTGCTTTAGATCGATATATCGAGCTTAGAGAAGAAACTAATCGTACAAGTAAACCGATTACATTGATGGACATGGCCACTATTAATGCGCGTAGTTTAAGACAAAGAAATTTATTAACTGAAGTGGAAATTTCTAATGAAATTAATGCCTGCAGTGTTTTTGTAGATGTCGATGTTGATGGTAAGATAGAAAAATGGTTATTACAATTTAAAAATGAAACTCATAATCATCCTACTGAAATTGAGCCTTTTGGGGGTGCTTCTACCTGTATTGGAGGAGCTATTCGTGATCCACTTAGTGGACGTAGCTATGTTTATCAAGCGATGCGAGTAAGTGGTTGTGGTGATGTATTAGCACCAATGAGTGCTACGCTACCAGGAAAACTGGCACAAAAAGTAATTAGCAAAAAAGCTACAGTAGGAAACTCTTCTTACGGTAACCAAATAGGTTTAGCAACTACTTTTGTAAAAGAAATCTATCATGATGACTATGTAGCAAAACATTTAGAAGTAGGTGCCGTGGTCGGTGCAGTTAAAGCAAGCGATGTAGTTCGCCAAGAGCCGGTTTGTGGTGATATCGTCGTATTGTTAGGTGGAAGAACAGGAAGAGATGGTATTGGAGGCGCTACGGGTTCTAGTAAGCAACATACTATGTCCTCTTTAGATACGTGTGCTAGTGAGGTACAAAAAGGTAATGCTGTAGAAGAGCGCAAAATACAACGTTTATTTAGAAATTCCGAGTGTACTAAACTAATAAAAAAATGTAATGATTTTGGTGCTGGTGGTGTTTGTGTAGCTATTGGCGAATTAGCTGATGGGCTAATTATTCAATTGGACCAAGTTCGCACTAAATATGCAGGACTCAATGCAACAGAACTAGCGATTAGTGAAAGTCAAGAAAGAATGGCTGTAGTGCTTGCTAAAAAAGATAAGGAAGCATTCTTAAGGTTAGCTCATCAAGAAAATTTAGAAGCCTATGAAGTAGCAGTGGTTAGTGATAATAACCGATTAATCATGCGTTACTTTGATCATACTATAGTAGATATTTCTAGAACATTCCTAGATACTGCAGGAGTTCGTCAACGTACTGCGGTAGTTATTAGTGATCACGGAAAAGAAAATCCTTTTAAAGATACGATACTTACAAAAGATACTATTTTAAAAATGATGGCAGATAAGAATGTAGCTTGTCAAAAAGGATTAGTTGAAAACTTTGATGCCTCTATTGGCTCAACTACGGTATTAATGCCTTTTGGAGGACAAACACAGTTGACACCAATTCAAGCCTCTGTTCAAAAGTTACCTGTAATAAGCGGTAAAACAACAACGTGTAGTGTGCTAGCTCAAGGATTTAATCCACGAGTTATGGATTATAGCTGTTATCTTGGTGCACAAGTTAGTGTATTAGAATCGATGGCTAAAACAGTTGCGGTTGGTGGGACAATAAAAACTCTTTATTTTTCATTTCAAGAGTATTTTGAAAGATTAAACAAAGATCCTAAACGATGGGGGAAAGTAAGTGAAGCACTATTAGGAACTATTCAGGTGCAAGATTATTTTAATAAGGCAGCTATAGGTGGGAAAGATTCTATGTCAGGTAGTTTTAATGACTTAGATGTAGTTCCAACACTAATTAGTTTTGCGTGTAGTACAGCGTCGACTAAGAATATAATTACCCCACATATTAAAAAGAATAATAGCGTTTTATCGGTTTACTTACCTAAGTTTAATGATGATGGTACTTTAAATTTAGAAAGTTATCGTGAACTTTTTAATGCTGTTGAAAAAGGTATTGTTGATAAAAAAATACTTAGTGCTTATGTTGTAGAAGAAGGTGGGATTTTAGCTGCTTGTTTTAAAATGAGTTTTGGAAATAAAATAGGATTTAAGCTAGATAGTGATATCGATTTAATGAAACTAATACCTGCTGCTATAGTAACTGAAAGTGTAGAGGTATTAAGTGATGCTCATAAGTTAGGAGTTACTACTACTAAAGATTATACTGTCAACGGTATTAATTTAAGTGCTGATGAAGTGCTTGATGCATGGACAAATACATTTAAAACTTTATATCCTATAAGTGCAAAAGCAAAAACTAGTGAAGTTAAAAAAGTGGATTATATTAGTAATACGCGAAGAAAAGCAAGTACACTAGTTGATCTTGTAAAAGTGTTTATTCCGGTATTCCCGGGTAATAACTGTGAATATGATACAAAGCGTGCCTTTGAAGAAGAAGGTGCTAAGTGTGATATTATGGTATTTAGAAATTTAAGTGAACAAGATGTTACAAAGAGTATTGATGAAATGGTAAGCTATCTTGATCAATGTCATATCTTTGCAATACCTGGAGGTTTCTCTAGTGGTGATGAACCTGATGGAAGCGCTAAGTTTATTGTGAATGTATTACAAAATGAAAAAGTTAAAGCAGCATTGGAGCGTTTAAAAGAACGTGATGGTTTAATTATTGGGATTTGTAATGGATTTCAAGCTTTAATAAAGTCAGGTTTATTACCTTATGGAAAAGTAAAAACATTAAATGATACTGATGCTACTTTAGTTAGAAATGATATTAATCGTCACATATCTGCGATGATTAATACTAGAGTAGTTTCAAATAATAGTCCATGGTTACAAGATTTAACTGTGGGTGAGGTGCATAGTCTTGCGGTATCTCATGGGGAAGGGAAATTTGTAGTTAATCAAGATAAATTGTCAGAACTAATTGAAAATGGACAAATTGCTTTTCAATATTGTGATGAACAAGGAAATCCAACAATGAATGAACAGTGTAATCTCAATGGCTCTACTTTTGCGATTGAAGGAATAGTTTCGAAAGACGGTCGTGTTTTAGGTAAAATGGCCCATAGTGAGCGTTATTTCGAGGATGTCTTTAAGAATATTGAAGGTAATAAGAAACAAAATATTTTCGCCAGTGGTGTAAATTATTTTAGAAAGGATAAGTAAAATGTCAAATCAATATCAAGAGGCTGGTGTTAGCTTAGAAGCTGGATATGAGTCAGTAAATAGAATTAAAAAACATGTAGCACGTACTCATCGCTTAGGGATGATGAGCTCTATAGGCTCATTTGGTGGCTTATTTGATCTATCAGCACTTAATCTTAAAGAGCCAGTTTTAGTAAGTGGAACTGATGGTGTAGGAACTAAATTAAAGTTAGCTTTCATGATGGATAAACACGATACTATTGGACAAGATGTAGTAGCTATGTGTGTTAATGATATTATTGCACAGGGGGCTGCTCCACTATATTTCTTAGATTATATAGCAGTTGGAAAAAACTATCCTGAAAAAATTGAACAAATAGTAAAAGGGGTAGCGGATGGATGTGTACTTGCAAACTGTGCATTAATCGGTGGAGAGACTGCCGAGATGCCCGGTATGTATCAAGATGAAGAATATGATATTGCAGGGTTTAGTGTTGGTGCTGTTGAAAAAACAAAACTTATCGATGGTACAAAAACTAAAGCAAACGATGTGGTAATTGGTCTAGCTAGTAGTGGTGTTCATTCTAATGGCTTTAGCTTAGTTAGAAAAATCATTTTAAAAGATAATGCTTTAGACTTAGATACTCACTATGATTCATTAGGGACTACACTTGGAGAAGCTTTATTAACTCCTACAAAAATATATGTAAAGGCTGTCCTTGAAGTACTTAATAATATCGATGTCCATGGCATTGCTCATATAACTGGTGGGGGATTTCAAGAAAATATGCCAAGATGTCTAAAAGAAGGCTTAGGAATTAAAATTAAAAAAGGATCATGGACAATACCTCCAATTTTTAAAGTGTTAAAAGAGTTATCAAATATTAATGAAGAAGAAATGTATAATGTTTTTAACATGGGAATTGGTATGATTTTAGTTGTTGATGCAAAAGATGCATCACAAACTTTAGCTATTTTAGAGCGTTTAAATGAGAAAGCCACTGTCATTGGTGAAGTAGTTGATTTTGAGGGAGTATCTTTCGAATGAAAAAATTAGCTGTGTTCGCCTCTGGTACTGGTTCTAATTTTGATGCGATAGCTGACGCAATCGATAAAGGTGAATTAAATGCTATGATTACATTAGTGGTGGTTGATCAACCACAAGCATTAGTAATTGAAAAAGCAAGAAAAAGAAATATTGAAACTTTTGTGTTTAGTGCTAAAGCATACGAAAGTAAAGCGGCTTATGAAAAAGAAATCGTAAGCTTATGTAGGAAGAAAGAGATTGATTTAATTGTTTTAGCAGGATATATGCGTATACTATCTGAAGTTTTATTAACTGCTTATGCTAATAAAATAATCAATATTCATCCCTCTCTTCTCCCTGCATTTAAAGGAAAAGATGCGATTGGTCAGGCCATTGATTATAAAGTAAAAGTAATGGGTGTTAGTATTCATTATGTTGATCAAACACTAGATGGTGGTGCGATTATAGCCCAAAAAGCTTTTGAGGTGCAAGAGCATTTCACAAGAGAAGAAATAACTAAACGTATTCATGAAATTGAACACCAATTATATCCTAAAACGATTAAAACTTTATTGGAGGAATAACTATGAAAAGAGCATTAATTAGTGTAAGTGATAAGAGTAATTTAATTATGTTTGTGGAAGGATTAGTAGCTGCAGGTTATGAAATTATTTCTACAGGTGGAACAAAAAAGTTCATTGATGATGCAGGTATTAAAACACTATCGATTGATGAAGTAACCAATTTTCCAGAAATGTTAGATGGACGTGTAAAAACGCTTCATCCTAAAATTCATGGAGGTTTATTAGCAATTCGTGATAAAGAAAATCATGTAGCAAGCATGAAGGAACATCATATTGCACCTATTGATTTAGTATGTGTTAATTTATATCCGTTTAAAGAAACAATCTCTAAAGCCAATTTCACACATGAAGAGGCGATTGAAAACATTGATATTGGTGGTCCTAGTATGATTCGTAGTGCTGCTAAAAATCATCAGTATGTCACTGTGGTTACTGATGTACAAGATTATGATGTTGTCTTAAGAGAGATAAAAGAATATCGAGATACCAAGTTTGAAACTCGCCAAAGATTAGCGGCTAAGGCATTTAGAACTACAGCTGCTTATGATGCAATGATTCAAGAATATTTTACTAATTATGTAGAAGAAGAACAGCCAGAAAAAATAATTAAAGCTTATGACTTAAAACAAACACTACGTTATGGAGAAAATCCTCATCAAAGTGCTTCGTTTTATAGTGATATTAAAAAAGTGCGTTATTCAATAGCCACAGCAGTACAGCTACATGGTAAAGAGCTTTCTTATAACAACATTCAAGATGCTGCAGCAACACTTCAAATTTTAAAAGAGTTTCATGGTGATCCAGCAGTTGTTGCGGTTAAACACATGAATCCTTGTGGAGTAGGTGTAGCAAAGGATATTACTTATGCATGGAATAAAGCATATGAATCAGATCCAATTAGTATTTTTGGAGGAATTGTTGCACTAAATGAGGAAGTTAATATTGAAATTGCTGAAGCAATGAGTAAAATATTTTTAGAAATTATATTAGCTCCTTCTTTTGATAAAGAAGCATTAGCACTATTATCAAAAAAGAAGAATATACGGCTTATGACTTTTGACTTAAATGGAGAAGACACAGAAGATAAATGTGTTAGTGTAAGTGGTGGATTATTAGTACAATCTGAAAATCATGATAGTGCTCATAAAGAAGAATTAACTGTAGTTACTAAAATAAAACCTACAGAAAAACAAATTGAAGATTGTTTATTTGGCGAAAAAGTAGTTAAGCATGTGAAGTCTAACGCTATAGTTGTAGTAAAAGATGGACAAACCATAGGGGTAGGTGCCGGACAGATGAACCGTGTTGGGGCAGCGCTTATTGCCCTAGAACAAGCTAAAGAAAAAGCACAAGGAGCAACCTTAGCATCGGATGCGTTTTTTCCTATGAATGATACTGTAGAACTAGCTAGTCGTTATGGTATTGCTTGTATAATACAACCTGGAGGGTCCATTAAGGATCAAGATTCAATAGCTATGGCTAATGAAAAAAACATCGCAATGGTTACAACTGGAAAGCGACACTTTAAACACTAATGGCGAAGGTACTTGTCATTGGAAGTGGTGGGCGTGAACATGCGCTTGCCTATAAATTTAAACAAAGTAAACACGTTGAAGAAGTGTTCGTAGCTCCGGGGAATCCAGGCATGTGCGATGTAGCTACGCTTGTGAATCTTCAACAAAATAATTTTGAAGGGTTAATCAATTTTGTAAAAGAAAACAAGATTGATCTAACCTTTGTTGGTCCAGAAATTCCACTGTGTGAAGGCATAGTTGATGTATTTGAAGCAGCAGGGTGCACTATATTTGGACCAAGTAAGGCTGCAGCAAATTTAGAAGGTAGTAAAGTGTTTTGTAAAGCAATGTTAAAAAAATATGCAATTCCTACCGCAAAATATGAAAGTTTTAATAACTATCAAGAAGCTCAATCTTATTTAGCAAAACAACAAATTCCGATAGTAATAAAAGCTGATGGTTTAGCAGCTGGAAAAGGTGTTATTGTTGCTACAACAAGAGCAGAAGCAGAAGAAGCACTAAAAGATATGATGTGTAATCAGCTGTTTAGTGGTGCAGGAGCTTCAGTAGTTATTGAAGAGTTTTTAGAAGGTGAAGAATTTTCATTATTAGCATTTGTAAATAAAGAAGTAGTTATACCAATGCAGATTGCTCAAGACCATAAACGGGCATTTGATAATGATTTAGGATTAAATACTGGTGGAATGGGAGCTTATACTCCTGTTAATCATCTACCTCAAGAAGTAATTGAGCAGGCTCTTGAACAAATAATGAAACCAATGGCAAAAGCTATGGTAGAAGAAAATATACCTTTTACTGGTGTTTTATATGGTGGTTGCATGTGGACTAAAGAGGGCGTTAAGACGATTGAATTTAATGTACGTTTTGGTGACCCTGAAACTGAAGTAATCCTGTTGGCAATGAAAGATGATTTATATGAAGTGTGTATTAAGGTCCTAGATGGTCAAGAATTACAACTCTCATGGGATGATGATTGTTTCATAGGTGTAGTGTTAGCTAGCAAAGGCTATCCTGAAAGTTATCAAAAGGGAGCTGTAATTGAAAATTTAGATGAAGTAAAAACACCACTATTTCATATGGGAACAACTTTACAAAACAAGGTTCTTACTAACAGTGGTGGAAGAGTATTACTAGTAAGTGCTAGTGGAAAAGATTTAAAAACGGCACAAAATGCAGTATATGAAGAAATTAAAAAGATAAATTGCGATGCTTTATTCTATCGTACTGATATTGGAAGTAAAGGAATAAAATAAAATTTAAAAGTATTATACGAACCTTCAAAGTTGAATAATCAATGGATGAGGTTCGTTTTAATATTGTTAAAGAGTTAAGTTTATATGAATAGTTATCTTATAATATGAATTATATGATTTATTTATCGTTTTTATGAACGCTCGTTCTTAAAACAGCTATTTTATTATATAATTCAAGTATGAAAAATTATACTATAAAACAAAAGATGCGAACCCTGTTTACCTATTTAGCTTATTTTATTTACTTTTGCTTCGCAATATACTTATTAATTTATGGGCCTAATACTATTTTCAAGTATATCTTCCTAGTAATAAGTGTGTTTGCAATGACAATAAGCATTTATGCTGAATATTTAAAGGTATTGTATCACAAAGCTCTTTATGCTTTGAACTTTGAGATGAATCCACAAAAAGCGCAAGAAATTTTTATGAAGCTAGAGAAGCAAGATTATTTTAATGGTTATAAAAACGTTAAGCCCTTGTTTTATCTGCAATTAAAATTAGAACTAAAAGAAGGGAATGAAGTTTTAGAGATTATAGCATTAAATGAAAAATATTTGCGCTCAGATACTAAAATGTTGTTTATTTATTATTACTATAAGTTGAGAGCTTATCATGTTAGTAATCAACATCGCCAAGCTCAAAAAGTGTATCACGACATGAAATTAATTAAAACAATGAAGAAAGCACCTAAGATATTCAGCTGGGATGAAATTGATGGAATTTACCACCTGTGCTGTAATAATGAATCAAAAGCTTTAAAAAGCTTTTCTAATATCAATATGAAAAATATGAATCCTAAGGAGCAATGTTTTATTTTATCTAACTTAATAAAGTTAGATAAATCAGTTAAAAATAAAGCACAATACCAAGCACAGTATCAACAGTTAATGGAGGGAAGCCATGAAGGTAAGTAAAAAAGAGGTAGATGAGCGTAGAAATCAAATTATGGCGATGATTCAAAGTGACCAACAGGCAACTGTAGTTGATTTAGTAGCTAAATTTAATGTTTCTGCATTAACTATTAGAAGAGATTTACAGTATTGGGAGAGTAAGGGAGCTATTATTAGAAATTATGGTGGAGCTTACCTGATTCAAGACTTTATTGAAAATCAAGATTATGAAAGAGAGCGCTACATGCGTGCTATTGCTAAAAAGGCAGCGAGCTTTATTGTAAACAATGATGTTATCTTTTTGAATTCTTCAAGAACTTCAATTATGATTTTAGATTTTATCAAAGATAAAAAGGTAACTGTCTTTACTAATAATGCTAAAGCCATTAACTATACTCCAGATTCTTTAGTTACTGTAGTATTTACTGGTGGTGAAGTACGCTATCCAAAAAATTCAATGTCGGGTAATGTAGCATTAGTAACCTTATCTAATATTTTTGCAACTAAGTGTTTTATTGGTTGTAGTGGTATTGATGAAACAGGTGTATCTACAGAGTTAATGAATGAGACCTTAATTAATCAAACAATGTTAAATCGTACAAAAGGAAGTAAATTCTTACTATGTGATCATTTTAAATTTGGACTTAGTTTTGGGTTTCACTATGCAGGATTTGATCATATTGATTATCTAATTACTGACTATGAAGCTGATCGTGCCATTATTAGCACTATTAAAAAGAACCATAATACCTCAATACTTCAAGTCGATCCACTTTACAATAGCACAATAAAATAACAATTAATGCCTTCAGATGAACGTGTTCATTAAAGGCTTTTTTTTATGTTTGTTTATGAAAAAAAGATAATAATTATCTTTGTAAAGAGGTTTTTATGGATTTTATATTCTGATTTAAGATTGATTTAGTCCTTATATGAATAGTTCAATCAAAGATATTGTTCATATAAAATGCTAATGATAGTATGGGACACAGGAGGAGTTAGAAATGAAAACTTGGTTAGATGAAGTATTTGGGGTTAAAAAACCTATAATCGCAATGTGTCACTTACAACCGTTACCTGGAGATCCATATTATGATGCAGAAGGCGGTATGCAAAAAGTAATCGATTGCGCTAGACATGATTTATTAGCATTACAAAAAGGTGGAGTAGATGGAGTTATGTTTTCTAATGAATTTAGCTTACCCTACCTTACAAAAGTGGAAACAGTTACCGTAGCTGCAATGGCTTATGTAATTGGAGCACTTAAAGATGATATTACTATTCCATATGGTGTTAACTGTTTATGGGATCCTATTGCCTCACTAGATTTAGCAATCTCAGTAAAAGGTCAATTTATTAGAGAAATTATCTCTGGAGTTTATGCAAGTGATTTTGGTCTTTGGAACACTAATGTTGGAGCAACAGTTAGACACAAAATGAAGATTGGTGCACAAGACATTAAAATGTTATATAACATTGTTCCTGAAGCTGCTAAATACTTAGCTGATAGAGAAATTGGAGAAGTTGCTCGTTCAACAGAATTCAATAATCGTCCTGATGCACTTTGCGTTTCTGGATTAACAGCAGGTGCTGAAACAGATACACAAGTATTATCAGTAGTAAAAAACAGTGTAAAAAGAACACCGATTTTCTGTAATACTGGCTGTAACAAAGATAACATCGTAAGACAACTTAGTGTTGCGGATGGTGCAGTTGTTGCAACAACATTTAAAGTGGATGGTGTATTTGAAAATGCAGTTGATGAAAAACGTGTTAAAGAATTCATGGACATCGTAAAAGACTTCCGTAAAACTTGTTAATTAAATAGTATAAAATGCTATCGCTAAAGTGATAGCTTTTATACCTAAAGGAGAACATATGAAAATAGAAAAAATACATTTAGATAATATTACACGTTGCTACTGTGCAAGCCATATGGATGTAGATAACGAAACTATAGCTTTGTTTGCTAGTGAAGATCCTAGTAGTGTATGTAACAGTTATTCTTTAAAAGACTTTAAGAAAATAGATACTTTATGGGATGATGCTGGTGGTTGTATGTCAATTATTCCTTTTAAAAATAGAAAAAATGAATTTCTAGCTGTTCAAGAATTCTATTTAAAGGTATCACCAAGTTTATCAAAAATAGTTTGGGGAAAATACAACGAAGGAAAATGGGATATCAAAGAAGTGTTAAGCCTCCCATATCTTCATCGCTTTGATATTTATAGTGTAGGGGATGTTGATTATTTTATTGCAGCAACTATAGCTGAATCAAAAGAAAATAAAGAAGACTGGTCTAAGCCAGGTCAAATTTATGTAGGTATAATACCAGATAATCCTACATCAGGAATTACGCTAACTAAAATAGTAGATGGTTGCTTCAAAAATCATGGTTATTATCGTGGTGTTCATAATGATGAAGTATGTGGATACTTTGCAAGTGAACAAGGAGTTTTAAGAGTTTGCCCACCTACATCTACTAATCAAGAGTGGAATATTGAAAAAATCATGGAAGGAAGTATTAGCGAGATAGCTTTTGTTGATATTGATAATGATGGTAAAGAAAAAATGATGACAATAGAACCTTTCCATGGAAATACTATTAAAGTATATAAAGAAATAAATGGACAATATAAATGCGTCTATACGTATAGTAAAGAAATTGATTTTGCTCATGCCTTAGTTGGTGGGAAAGTTAATAATATAAATAGTTTTATTGCTGGTGTAAGAAGAGTTAACTGTGAACTATTCATACTACAATATGAAAACAATGAATTCAAAGAAATTATAATCGAAGAAAATGTAGGTCCAGCAAATATTGATTTAATTAATACGCAAGAGTGTGACTATATATTATCTGCAAATCATACAAAAAATGAAGCCGCAGTGTATATTGTTAGAAAGTAGGAAAATATGTTAGAACAATTAAAGCAAGAAGTTTATGAAGCCAATTTACTATTACCCCAATATCAATTAATTACTTTTACATGGGGTAATGTTTCAGCAATAGATAGAGAAACAGGGTTAGTAATTATTAAGCCAAGTGGTGTAGAATATGACACTATGAAGGTGGAGGATATGGTTGTAGTTGACCTAGAGGGTAATGTAGTTGAGGGTGAATTAAAGCCTTCAAGTGATCTTATGACACATTTAGAATTATATAAAGCATTTAAAGATATTAAGGGCATTGTGCATACCCATTCTAGATACGCTACTACATGGGCACAGGCTAAAAAAGATATTATAGCACTAGGTACAACGCATGCCGATTATTTCTATGGTGCTATACCTTGTACACGTTTAATGAGTGAACTAGAAATAAAAGAGAATTATGAACTTAATACAGGTAAAGTAATTGTTGAAACTTTTAATGAACGTAATATTGATGCTAATCAAATGCCAGGAGTAGTTGTTGCAAGCCATGGTCCTTTTACTTGGGGTAAAACTGCTATGGATGCAGTGCATAATGCAGTAGTACTTGAAGAGGTAGCAATGATGGCATTAAATACAATGATGATTAATCCTGAGGTTAAAAGCATGCAACAAGAACTATTAGATAAGCACTTTTTAAGAAAACATGGAGCTAATGCTTACTATGGCCAATAAGTATCTTCTAGGGCTATATGAAAAAGCAATGCCTAGTCATTGTTCGTGGCAAGAAAAATTTAGTATAGCTAAAAAATATGGTTTTGATTGGATAGAGTTAAGTATTGATGCTACCGATGAAAAAATTGCTAGACTAGCATGGACAAAAGAAGAACGAGAAGATTTATTATCTCTAAGTATAAAATGGGATATCCCCATTAAAACAATGAATATCAGTTCCTTAACAAAATATGCCTTAGGATCTAAAGATAAAACAACCGAAGAAAAAGGTTTAGATATTATTAATAAATCAATTGTATTAGCAAGTGACTTAGGGGTTCGTTTCATTCAAATTCCAGGATATGATGTTTATTTTGAAACAGGTGATGAAGAAACCCATCAACGTTATCTTAATAATTTAAAACAAGTAGCTTTAACAGCTGCTAAATATGGTGTACTAGTAGGATTTGAAACAATGGAAAATGAATATATGAACACAGTTGAAAAGGCAATGGAGTTTGTAGAACATATCAATAACCCCTATCTACAGATTTATCCTGATATAGGCAATATTACTAATGGATTACTATCAACTAAAAAAACTTTATTTGATGATTTAATGAGAGGTAAAGGGCATATTATCGGAGTTCATTTAAAAGAGACCCAAAAAGGAATCTATCGTGAAGTACCTTATGGTGAGGGACATACTGATTTTATTCAAGGAATCAAAGCTGCACATAAACAAGGAGTTAGGATGTTTTTAGGCGAGTTTTGGGCAGTGGATGAATACTGGGAAGAAGAGATAAAAAAATCTAGTAAGTTTCTTCATGAACAGTTAAGCAGTGTATTTAATGAGGAAAAGTAAACAATATAGTAATTAAGGTAGTGTAAAAACACTATCTTTTATTATACTAAAAAGGGTATAATAACAAATAGTATTATATTATTACATAGAAAGGGAATAAGAATGGTTACTGAAGAGATAACAGAAGCAAAGTTAAGTGAAATGAAAGCAATTTTCTTGTCTTATAGAGATCGATGTATTGAAAATAGAATAAATGGTACAGCGCTATTACAGTACCTTCAAATGCATTATGAATTAAGAGAAATTAAAGATAAAGAAACACTAAGCGTTGTTTCAAATAATATTATGATGAATGAAATTTATTTTGAAAAAATACCAGTAGGAGCTACTATAAAACCACGAGCTTTTTATGTAGTGCGGTGTAAAAATGTTAATAAGAACGTGTTACTACAAAATGAAGAAGAAAAGAAAACTAGTCGAATCTTCGTAGGTATTGATGAATGTACTGGATATTATCTTGTAGAAGGTAGCTCTTGGCTTCATGATGAACTTAATGCTATTAGGGGTTTAGATAAAAAAGATTTAAGGAATTTTGTAATAGTAGCTCAGTATATACAAGCTTTAAAAAGAATGCATAATCTGGAAAAAATTATTAATCAGTACTAAAATATTATATGTGAGTATAAAAGTGGGGGTAAAAATGAAAGAAAAAAAGAATAAACAAGTAGATCAAAGCTTAATTAAACGATTCATTAGTTACTATAAACCGCATAGAAAATTGTTTTTTTATGATATGGTATGTGCACTTAGTTCAGCAACACTGGGATTGATATTCCCGCTTATTACTAAAAGAATTATGGATATTACTATACCTGAGGGGGATATGAAAGAACTAATTATCTTAGCAGTAGTTTTAGTTAGTATCTATCTTTCAATTGCCTTATTTTCTTATTTTGTAAATTACTGGGGTCATATGGTTGGAGTTAGAATGGAAGCAGATATAAGAGAAGATTTGTTTTCGCATTTACAGAAATTATCTTTTAAATACTATGATGTTAATAGAACAGGACAAATTATGTCAAAGGTACTTAATGACTTAAATGATATTACAGAACTTGCACATCATGGACCAGAAGATATTTTTATTTCCATAATCCTATTCTTTGGGTCATCGACGATACTATTTGGTGTAGAGTGGCGACTTACTTTATGTATTCTTGTAATGCTACCAATTATTGCATGGTATGCAGCTACTAGACGCAAAAAAATGAAGAAAGCTTTTACAGAGGTAAGGGTTAGCGTTGCCGATGTTAATGCACAATTAGAAAATAGCATTAGTGGTATAAGAGTTGTACAATCCTTTACTAATGAACACTATGAAATTGATCGCTTTCATCAAGGAAATGGTTTATTTCAAAGTGCTAAGCAATCTTCATACAAAGCTATGGCTACATTTATGTCTGGAATGAATTTTTTAACTAATATGTGTAATGTCTTAGTGCTTGTAGTTGGTGGTTTATGCGTTATGGATAATACAATGAACATGTCGGATTTAATTGTATTTTTACTCTATATTAATATTATTTTACAACCAATACAAAGACTTACTAATTTCACGCAACAATTTGAGCAAGGTATGAGTGGATTTAGACGCTTTATAGAAATCATGGATACAGAACCAGATATTAAAGATAGTATAGATGCAGTAAAACTAGATCAAGTAGATGGAAATATAGAATTTCATAATGTTACCTTTAAATATAATGATGAAGAAGAAGTGCTTAATAATATATCGATGAGTATTAAAGCAGGAAAAACGATTGCTTTAGTAGGTCCATCAGGCGGAGGTAAAACAACACTTTGTCAGCTTATACCACGATTTTATGATTGCTTAGAAGGTCATATTACACTAGATGGCATTGATATAAAGACAATTAAATTAAGTAGTTTAAGAGATGCGATTGGCATAGTACAACAAGATATATTCTTATTTGCAGGGACGATTAAAGAAAATATAAAATATGGAAATGTAGATGCTAGTGATGAGGATATCGTTATGGCAGCTAAACGAGCAAGAGTGCACGATTTTATCATGAGTTGTCCTGAAGGATATGAAACCAATATTGGAGAAAAGGGAGTACGACTTTCAGGAGGGCAAAAACAAAGATTAAGTATCGCGAGGGCATTTTTAAAAAATCCACCGATATTGATTCTTGATGAAGCTACTTCAGCATTAGATAACCAAACAGAGCAAAAGGTGCAACGTTCTTTAAATGAACTTTCAAAAGGTAGAACTACAGTAGTTATCGCTCATAGACTATCTACTATTAAAAATGCAGATGAAATCATTGTTTTAACTGCTAATGGTGTAACGGAATGTGGCAATCATGAGACTTTATATGCCAATGAAGGATTATATAAAAAGTTATATGACGCACAGTTTAAAGATCTGGATGAAGATAATGATATTTATTTTGATAATAAGGAGTACTAATTAAACTAAAAGAAGTGTATTGCATAAAAAAAGCAACACACTTTTTTTATGTGTTGCAAAGAAACGTTAAGTATATCATAATCTGTTATTCTTGATTGGTGAATTCAAGTATTGTTTGTTTAGGATTAGTGCTTTGCCAGATTGCGCGTCCCATAATCACGGTATCAGCACCAGCTTGTACTACTTCTTTTAAACGGTCTTTAGAAATTCCACCATCAACCCATATTTCAATATGAGATGGAAGTGTTTTTCTTGCATAACTAATTTTTTCTAGCATGGTACTACAAAAACTATTATCGCCACCATCAGGCTCACTAGTCATTATTAAAACATAATCAACACTTTCAATAAAGGGTAATATGGTATCAATTGGAGTTTTAAAATTGAAAGCAACACCTGCTTTAATGTTGTTCTTTTTAAGTTTATTTAATACTTGAAATGGGTATTCACAACTTTCAATGTGAAATGATACCGCTGGTATCTTTAGTTGAATTAAATCATCTAAGTAGCTTAATGGATTGGTTACTAATAAGTGAACATCAAAATAAAAGGGATGATAAGCAACAATACTTTTAATCATTTTCATTCCAAAAGTAATATTATTTAGGAAGTTCCCATCTTCAACATCGATATGCAAATTATCCGTATCTTTTATTTTGTCGATTTCTTTTTGAATGTTTAATTGGTCGGCTGAAGCAATAGAAGGTAATATTTTAATCATAAAGTGCTCCTTTTCGTTCTTAACACTCTAATAATAATAGATTTAAGGGCGTTTTTATGATTATATTAAACACTTATCATAAAACCTTAAAAGCAATCATATAAGCACATTGTACGTAAAATTGTTATAAGCTATGATTGATTTGACAGAAAGTCAATGTAAAAAGGAGAAAAATTATGGCAAATGTTAAAGACGTAACAAAAGAAGGTTGGATAATGAGCACCTTCCCAGAATGGGGAACTTGGCTTAATGAAGAAATCCAAGATACAAAGGTTGAAAAGGGAACATTCTCAATGTGGTGGTTAGGTTGTACAGGTCTATGGATTAAAACTGAAAACAACACTAACATCGCAATCGACTATTGGTGTGGTTCAGGAAAAAGAACACATGCTAAAAAATTCATGGATCCAGATCATCAAATGGCTAGAATGAGTGGAGCTAAAAAATTACAACCAAACTTACGTGCGGTTCCTGCAGTATTAGATCCATTTGAAATTAAAGAGTTAGATGCAGTAATTGCTTCTCATACACACACTGATCATATTGATATTAACTTGGCTGCAGCTGTACTAAATAATATCGCAGAACCAATTCCATTTATCGGATCAAGATACGCAACTGACCTATGGAGAAGCTGGGGTGTTCCTGAAGACAGATTAGTTACTATGAGACCAGGTGATGTGTACAAAGTAAAAGATATTGAAATTCATGCAGTAGAATCTATCGATAGAACAATCCTAATTACTGCTCCACCGGCTGGTGATATTAAAGGTAAAGCATTAGATGATTTAGATGAAAGAGCAGTTAACTATGTAATTAAGACACCAGGAGGAACTATTTATCATAGTGGTGACTCTCATTACGGAAACATTTATGCAAAGCACGGTAACGAATATGAAATCGATGTTGCATTTGGTTCTTATGGAGAAAATCCAAGAGGGATTACTGATAAAATGACTTCTAGTGATATCTTACGTATGGGCGAATGTTTAAAATGTAAAGTTATGATTCCTTATCACCATGATTTATGGACAAACTTTAAAGCCGACACTAATGAAATTCTTGCATTATGGAATATGAGAAAGTACCGTTTACAATATAAATTTAAACCATTTATTTGGGATGTAGGTGGTAAGTTTACTTTCCCTAATGATAAAGATAATTTAGAATATCACTACCCACGTGGATTCGATGATGTGTTTGAAGGACCAACTAATTTACCATTTGATTGTTTCCTATAAGTATAATTTATGAAAAGTATTAAAAATATTAAATTAGGATTATATGAAAAGGCTTTACCTTTTCAATTAGAATGGAAAGATAAATTTTTAATTGCTAAAGAGAATGGCTTTGATTTTATTGAATTTAGTATTGATGGATTACAACCAAGAATTAAAAGATTGGATAGTCCAGATGAAGAGTATGTAGCGCTAAGAAAGATGGCTGAAGAATATAATATGCCCTTTGTGACGCTAGCTTTAACTGCAAATCGCTATTTCCCACTAGGAGATCCAGATAAAGAGTTAAGAAATAAGGGAATATCTATTGTCAAAAGGACAATAGATATTGCCTACATACTTAATGCTAAAATCATTCAAATAGCAGCATATGATGTCAATGGTAAACCAAGTACAGCTCAAACTATTCAAGATGCTTGCGATGCTTTTAAAGAAATAGCACACTATGCTAAAGAAAAAGATATTATTATAGCACTGGAAGTGCTAGAAGATGTACCTTTTTTTAGCTCTTTAGAAAAGGCGGCTAAAATTGTAGATGATCTACAAATGGATAATTTGAAAATTTATTATGATCTTGGTAATACTGCATCGATAGGAATTGATCCTGTAAAGGATTTAGAATTTAATGAAGAACATATTGTTGCCTGTCACATTAAAGATGCATTAGATGACATATGCATTAATGTAGTATATGGTGAGGGAATCGTTGATTTTGATCAATGCTTTGATTACTTTAGAAAAATTGATTTTGATGGAGTCTTTGTGGCTGAATTAAAATCAGAAGAAAATTTAGATTTCATCTATGAATTAAAGGATGTTGGAGAATTTATTAGAAACAAAATGTTAGATAAATAAGGAGAAAACAATGAAAATACCTACTTTACAATTGGCATTAGACTGTACTAGTGTCGAAGAAGCAATTCGTGATTGTGCTACAGGTGTTGTAGATGCAATCGATATCTTAGAATGTGGCTATTCATTAATTGCAGCAGAAGGTGCACGAGTAGTTAAAATTATGAGAGAAATTTATCCTGATAAACCTTTATTGGCAGATTTGAAAATCGTTGACGCTGGTAATAAAATCGGTGGTATGTTACTTGATGGAAGACCTCAATACACAACAGTATTATGTAACTGTGAACCTGGAACAATTATTGCGGTTCAAGAAGAAGCTAAAAAGCGTAATTTAGATACTAAAATCCAAATTGAATTATATGGTAATTGGTCATTTGATGATGTAAAAATGTGGAAAGAATTAGGAGTTTCACAGCTTACTTTACAACATTCTGGGGATAAACCAGGTGGATGGACTGATGAAGAAATTGAAACATTGAAGAAACTATGCGAATACGGTATGGATGTTGCAGCAACCGGAAGTATCGGATACGATGATTTAGAAAAATTTAGAGGTATTCCGGTATCTTGTTTCATCTTCGGGCGTGCTATCAGAGGAGCTGCAGATCCAAAAGCTGAAGCATTAAGAATTAAAGCTAAAATCAATGAAATTTGGGGTTAATTAGGTCTAATAACTCATGCTAGAGCATATTAAGTTAATAGTATCTGATTTAGATGGAACACTTATAAATAATGATGGTCAAGTGGACCAAGAGATTTATGAAGTCAAAAAGAAATTAGATCAAAAAGGGATAAAGTTTACTGTAGCTACAGGAAGAAATAAAGAAATAGTGAAAGAATTAGTAGATGCTTTAAATATCACTATTCCGTATATTTGTAATAATGGTGGTAGTATTATTCATCATCAAGAGACAGTATTAGAACATTATTTTGGTTCTAGTGATTTAAGAAAAATAATGGAAGAATTACTTAAAAGAAACTATACTTTCATCGTAACTGGAAAAGAAGTAGTATATCGTTTTAATCAAAATGATTTGTTGGATTTCTATATTAAACGATTAAATCAAAAAATTACTATTCTACAGGATAAAAGTATTGAAGATGTCTGTAATGATGAAGTATGCAAATTTGTTGTATGTGCTGATGATTTAAATGAAACCTTGCTTTTGGCAGAAGAAATTAATTTATTTATGCCTGAAGTGAAATTCATTCAATCAGAAGGGAATATTTTCACTATTACAAGTATTCATGCTGATAAAGGTGTTGCAGTTAAATATCTTGCAGAAAAATACAATATTAAGAAAGAAGAAATAGTTTGTTTTGGTGATAATTACAATGATTTGTTTATGTTTGAAGTCTGTGGTTATCCCATTGCTATGAAAAACAGTGATTCTAAAATTAAAACAAAGGCATATGATGTATGTGAATCCAATAATGAAAATGGAGTAAGCAAGTACATCGAACAAGTTATATTAAAACAAAATGTAGGAGAATAATATGTTTGAAATAGAAAAACAACAAGTTTTAGAAGCTTGTATGCAAATGAAAGAGTATCAGCTTATTTCATTAACTGGTGGAAATATTTGTGTTCGCATAGATGATTACTGTATAGTAACTCCTTCAGGAATGTTATATGAAAAAATGGTACCTGCAGATATGGTAGTGACCAATATGAAAGGTGAAGTTATTGAAGGCGAAAGAAAACCTTCTTCAGATTTAGCAGCACTTATTTATATGTTTGAAAAAAGACCAGAAATTAAAGCAATCATTCATACACATCAACCATATGCAACAGCTATTGGGTTTAATAATGATAGTTTACCTGCTTGTATGGTTACCCTAATTGATGCAGCTCATGCAAGAATTAAGGTAGCACCGTGGACAGTATCTAGTGATATTGGTATGGGGATATTGGCTTGCGATTATCTTGGTGATGCTACTGCAGTTATAATGAAACACCACGGAGTTATTACTATTGGTAAGGATTTAGAAGAAGCTTTATTCTCAGCTGTCTACTTAGAAGAGGCAAGTAAGACCTATGTAATGGCAAGAATAATGGGATCAGTTCCTGAACTTTCAGATGATGAAATTGCCAAAGAAGCACAAGGATGGCTTAGTTACGGACAGAAATAATCATAAATAACACTGTTTATGAAATAGTATTCATAAAGGAGCTAAAACAATCATTTATAAGGATAGCGCTTTCATAAACATATTGTTATGATAATGACAGATATATTAGTGAGGGGATTATTATGTTAAAAGACTTTATCGAAAAGAATCACATCGATTTCTATCAGAAATTTGATTCTTGGCAAGATGCAATCAAGGGTTCATGTAAGCGGTTACTTGATGAGGGGATAATTGATGAAGGGTACATTGATGAAATCATTGCGAATGTAGTGGAATATGGACCTTACATCGTTATTGCACCCCATGTAGCAATGCCACATTCAACATTAGGCGGTAACAATGTTCATGGCACAACGATTAGCTTTACTAAAGTAGAAGAGCCAGTAGTTTTTGATGAAGAAGATGAATCAAAAAATGCTCAAATATTCTTTACTTTAGCAGCTACAAGTAACGAAGAACATTTACAAAACATGATTTCTTTATCTAACTTGCTCATGAGAGAGGGCATAGTAGATGAATTACTCAAAGTGACTTGCGTTGAAGACATGATTACCTTAGCAAATAGTATTGAAAATTTAGAGGAGGAATAGACATGGATTTTCTATTATCAATTTGGGAGTTTTTCGTAAATAACTTCCTAACACAACCGGCTTATTTCATAGGTTTAATGGTTTTGGTTGGTTATATGCTGATGAAAAAACCACTTTACGAAGCATTAGCAGGATTTATTAAAGCAACAGTTGGTTTCATGGTTTTACAAGTTGGTAGTGGTGGTTTATCAGGTGCATTTAAGCCAATCATTGCTGCATTACAAGATCGTTTCAATTTAAGTGCTATTGTATTAGATACTTATATGGGGCAATTAGCTGCTCAAAACGCAATTGAAGCAGCTGGTAGATCATTCTCTCAAGTTATGATTTTACTATTATTTGCATTCGTGTTTAATATACTACTAGTTAAATTTCAAAAGTATACTAAACTAAGAGCTGTATTTACTACAGGTCATATCCAAACACAACAGGCAACAATTGCATTCTGGTTTATCTTCATTTGTTTCCCACAATTAGGGGAATTACCAATGCTTGCGATTATGTCAGTGTTATTAGGTCTTTATTGGGCAGTTGGTTCTAACTTAACGGTAGAATTAGCTCAAGAACTTACTGATGGAGCTGGATTCTGTGTTGCTCATCAACAAATGTTCGGTATTTCAATTTGGTCAGCTGTAGGAGAAAAATTCTTCTCAGGTAAAGGTAATGAAAAAGCAAAACGTTTTGAAGACTTTAACTTACCAGGATGGCTTGAAATATTTAATGAAAATACAGTTTCAACATCAATATTAATGACTTTATTCTTTAGTGTAATTTTATTAGTACTTGGTCAAGATTACTTAATTGAAGTAGGTATGTTAGCAGCAGGAAAAAACTTCTTCTTCTATATTATTAATACAGCATTTACATTCGCAGTTTATTTAGCGGTATTACAACTAGGGGTAAGAATGTTCGTTGCTGAATTAACGAATTCATTCCAAGGTATTTCTGATAAATTATTACCTGGGGCAATGCCAGGTATTGACTGTGCTGCTTCTTATGGTTTCGGTAGTGCAAATGCAGTAACAATGGGATTCATTTTTGGAGCTGCTGGACAATTCTTAGCAATTATAGCATTAATCGTTATGAACTCTCCAACTTTAGCAATCGCTGGATTCGTTCCTGTATTCTTTGATAACGCAACAATCTCTGTATACGTTAACTCAAGAGCAGGTGCAAAAGCGGCAATGGTTACTACTTTCCTATCAGGTTTAATCCAAGTATTTGGTTCAGTATTAGCTGCACAAGCATTCGGATTAGTACCATTCGGAGGATATATGGCAATGTTTGACTGGGTAGTAATTTGGCCAGCATTCACATTAGTAATGCAATATTTAGGATATGTAGGTGTGGCACTTTTAGTAGTAGTATTAGTTGCTATTCCACAATTACAATATAGAAAAGATCCAAAAGGTTACTTCTTATGTGTTACTGATTATGAAGCGTACAAAGCACATAGAAATGAAATGGCAGGTTAAAACATGGTTAAAATATTAATTTGTTGTGCTAGTGGTTCTGGAACTAGTATGTTAATTAAATTAAATGTTGAACGTGCCTGTAAAAAAATAGGACTTGAAGCTAAAGTTAGCCATGCACCAATTTCTGAAGGTAAATCAAGTGCTAGAAATTACGATGTAGTTATGACTACGCTTAATTTTGTAAAATCATTTGAAAGTGTTAAAGCTACGGGAACTAAAGTAATTGGACTTCAAAATCCAATGTCTGAACCTGAAATTATTAAGCATTTAACTGAAGCAGGATATGTTCAATAATTAAATGATCGAAAATAAAGAGGCTGTAAGATTAAATTTTAAGAAAGTTAATCTTACAGCTTTCTTTTTGATATAACGATTCTATTTCTCTTAAGGATCTTATTCTTAGTGAAAACGCAAATAATAGCACCTTCAACATTGCCTCTTTGTTATATCCTCTATTTCCTCTGCTTACTGTTTTAAAATATTTTCTTAAATTCATTTCTTTCATAACTTCGGCAAAGGAGACTGCCTCATTAGATTTATCTATTTTTATGGATAAATCCATTGGCAAACTTAATGGGCATGTTGTATAATTACTTATGTAAATAGGATGAAAACCGTTCAAATTTTCCTATCCTAAATATACCAAAAAAGCCAGCTTGATTCTTTATTTCTAAAGGATTTACTGGCTTTTTTGTTTTTAAGGCTATTCCTTATCCGTTACAACCTCTTTTAGTTTATATTTATTTTCACATTAGTTATGAATATGAAAAAAGAGGTGAAATACAGTGTAGTGATTTATCTAAAAAAAATATAAATACTTCTAATAATTATTACTTTAATATCCCATATAAAATAATTATAGCATAGATAGATATGGATTTAAAGCATTAACAAATACAGAAATATTTCTTATAATTATACTATAATACAGGAGGATTCAACTATGAAAATTGAAGTAATCGGAAAAAATATTACAGTAACTGAAGGTATGAGAAGTAAGATTGAAGAAAAACTAAATTTTTTAATTAAATATTTCTTGATAGATGAAGATACTACGGCACGTGTAGTAGTTAGAGTATATCCTAATAAACAAAAGATTGAGGTAACGATACCTACTAAATTAGCTATTTTAAGAGCTGAGGTAATACACGATGATTTATATGCAGCGGTAGATTTAGTTATTGATAAATTAGAAGATCAGATACGCCGTCAAAAGACTAGACTTTCTAAAAGACATAAAGAAAAATTAGCGATGGCTTTTGTTGAAGAAGATGATGTAGTTAATGAAAGTGACATTGTTGTAAGGACAAAAACTGTTGTTGCAGAAATGATGGATTTGGAAGAAGCTATTATGAGAATGGAAATGTTAAATCATAGTTTCTTTATCTTTACAGATGAAGAAACAGAGAGAGCTTCTGTTGTCTATAAGCGCAATGATGGTGGATATGGTTGTATTGAAACTGCATAAGTAAAATAATTTATAAACAGGAATCTTTTAGCAGTTTATCAAAGCAGTAAAAATTATTTTGTAGTTAACATGTATAAATGATTCTTTGTTATAAGTGATAAGTACAAATAAAACTGGAATATATTAAATTCATTGAATTTTCTATCTTCCAGTTTTTTATTAGTTTATACATTATATAGAAATAGATGTTTATAAAATTTAATAGAGGTGGTTATCTCTTTTTAATAATATTTAATTGATATAAATCAGGTTGTAAATAAAGCTCTGTGTAATCAAAAACTCTTCCGTCTTTTAAATAGGTATAATTAGAAATTCTTAAAATAGGTTGTTTTATTGAAACCCCTAATTCATCAGCAATATATTCTGATGGGAATATAGGTGCAATGTTTTGATGTGAATAGTCAATGAATAAACCTCTTTCATCACCGTATTTATATTTAGAACCTCTTAATATTTGAATTGACATTTCGGGGTGTAAATCAACAGACATAAATGTTCTTTCAAAAAGCATAGGAATTCCATCTGCCATTCGTGTTCGCTCAATGTAGTAAATGCTATCATGTTCACTTATTTGTAATGTAGAAGCCATAGTCTTTCCTGCTTTTGTAATATTGAAAGTTTTTACAACACTGCTTGGAGTCTTGCCTAATTCAATCATATCTTCACTAAAGGATTTTAAATAAGGTGTTCTTTGTAAGGTTTTAGCTTGATTAACAAAAGATCCACTACCTTGATTCTTCACTATAAATCCTTTATAAACTAAGTTACTCAATGCTTGTCTAACAGTAACCCTTGAACATTCATATATCTTTGATAATTCATTTTCTGTTGGTAAACTCTCATTCAAGTTATAAAACCCATTGTTAATTTTATCAATGATATCATTTTCGATGATTTGATATTTTGGGATTTTTTGATATTGGTTATCCATATTTACCTCATTTCATTCATTTGTATTATTTTTTTAAAACAAATTTAGGAAAAATAATACATGTTTTATATAACATATAATACAACATATTATTTGTATTGACAACTTATTTTAGCTTTAATAAAATGAATTTATCAAAGGGGGTAATTATGGTAGGAATTGTAGTTTGCACTCATTCTAATTTTGCAGAAGGATGTAAAAATGCAGTTGAAATGATTGGTGGGAAACAAGAGAATTTCCATGCAATTAATTTTGATGGTTTTACAGATTTAGTGGAACTTGGAAATCAAATGAAAGAAGCAGGGAGTAATTCAGAAGATGGTTGTATTTATGTAGTAGACTTGATGAATGCTACTCCATATAATGCAGCACTAATGGCTATTGCTTACACTAGTGATATAGTGCTGTGTGGAGCGTCAGTTCCTATGCTGCTAGAACTTGTTATTTCGAGAAATATTGAAGGATCAACGGTACAAAGTTTAGTTGATCAAGTTATGAACTCGAAAAATGACTATGTAGCATACACTACTTCAAGCGATGTATTCAAATAATTAAAAGGAAAGGAAAACCAACTATGATTTGTTTAGTAAGATGTGATGAAAGATTAATTCATGGACAATGTATGCAGTTTATTGTGAGTGACTATAGTATTAAAAATATTATTGTTGTTGATGATATGACTGCAGCAAATCCATTGCTAAAATCAATTTTTTCTACAGCAGTTCCACCGACATTAACTGCTAATGTTTATTCTATAGAGGAGGCAATTAAACCTATAGAAGAAGCCATTGAAAGTAATGTGGTTACACTGTTATTAATGAAACATCCAAGGGTATACGATACTTTATACGATAGAATTACAAATTTACCAAAGGACTTAAATATAGGTCCACAAATGGCAAGTAAAGGTATTAAATGCGTTGATTATGCAACACTGGCTGAGCAAGATATTGAGGCATGTAAATCACTTACCAATAAAGGAATAAGAGTTTACTTTAATTCAATAGGTGCTAATGGAACTGTTGTTGAATGGTCTAGCATAGAAAAAAAATTATAAAATAGAAAAAGGAGAGAGAGTATTATGGAGATTAATGTATTACAGGCTGCTTTAATCGCTTTTGTTGGTTATAGCGGTGCCAGATGGGCAATCCCACTTGGTGATTTTGGTTGGTGGACTGTGGGACGTCCACTTGTAGCAGGTTTAGTAATTGGTATTATTTTAGGAGATGCTGCTTATGGTGTTATGTTAGGAGCGGCAGTTAACTCACTATACTTAGGAACAATTACAGTAGGTGGGGTAGCAGCAAGTGACATCAACTTTGCAGCCTATATCGGTATTCCACTTGCGATGGCATCAGGAGCATCGGTTGAAGAAGGTTTAGTTCTTGCAGCATTATTAGGTGCCCTTGGTATCTTTATGTGGAACTTTGTTAAAATTATAAATGTTTATTGGATTCGTGTTATGGAAAAACATCTAGATAAAGGGGATTTAGATAAAGCAGCAAGAGTACCTATAACAGGTAATATATTCTTATTTCTTGGAAGATTTTTCCCAATATTCTTAGCATGTTACTTAGGCCCTGAGCTTATGCAACAATTCATGAATGCAATTCCACCACAAATTAATCAGATTGTTGCAATTTTCGGTGGAATGTTACCACTTATCGGGTTTGCAATTATCTTAAAAGCTAGTGTAAAGCGTAGTTTCGAATTAATTTATTTTGTATTTGGTTTCATTCTATTCACGAACTTCCAAGTAAGTGTTGTATCAATCTTAGTAGTTGCGATTGTATTTGCACTTGTAGACTTCAGATATGGTAAAACAGTAGGAGGTAACGCATAATGTCAGAAAATAAAGCATTGTTAACAAAAAAAGATGTTCAAAAGTTTTGGATAAACTGGATTTGGTTTAATCTATCTACACAAAACATGGAGCGTATGCAAGCACCTGCTGTAGTGCGTTGTATGTGGACAGTTAAAGATAAATTATATCCTAATCAAAAAGATGAACAAAAAGATTTGATGGAAAGACATATGGAATTCTTTAATACAGAACCTACTTGGGGTGGATGTATCTTAGGAATTGCACTTGCTGTTGAAGAACAAAAAGCCCTTAATTCAGAAGTACCTGCAGAGCTTTCAAGTAGTATTAAAACTGCATTAATGGGCCCTGGAGCTGGTATCTTTGATTCTTTATTCCAATCAACTTTAATACCAATTATCTTATCAATTGGTATCGGTATTTCAAGTGAGTCAGGTAGTATTGTAGGACCATTATTATATGTAGCATTATATATGGCCATTGTACCTACTGTAAGTTGGTTCTTATTCTATAACGCTTATAAAATCGGTGTTAATGGAGTTCAAGAAATCCTTGCAAGTGGAATTAAAGATAAAATTATTAGTGCTGCAAATATTGTTGGATTAACCGTAATTGGTGCTGTTACTGCATCAACTTGTAATATTAATACAGGTTTAAAATTTACTTCTGGTGAATTAGTGGTAGATGTTAACTCAATTATTACAAAAATTCAACCAGAGTTGCTAGTGTTAGTTATGGCTTTAGTTACTTATTGGCTAATTGCTAAAAAACGTGTAAGTGTAAATAAACTGATGTTACTCATGCTAGTAATTTCAATTATTGGATTCTTTACTACAATTTTAGCTTAACATATAAAAAGGTCAAAGTAATTGCTTTGACCTTTTTTAAAACTATGGAACTAAAATATAATTTAGATAAAGCTCTGTTACAAGAGTACTATGGATATTTAGCGGTGCATGACGCTAAAATTCAAAAGAAAATGGTTACATTAATGGTTGGTATCGCATCGATCACTATAATTCTATGTCTAATTTTATTTGATTTGTCAATGATAAGTTTAATTGCTGTATTGATTTGTTTAGTGCTTTTATTTTTCATTTTTCCAAAATTATACTGGAAAATGGTGCTGGATAAGGCTAATGAAAAAGTAAATAAGTTGACTCTTGATTATAAAGAGATGAATGTAGAATTGGATAAACTAGGATTCTTTGTAAAGCCAGACACAAAGATTTTATTTAAAGAGGTGATGAATGTTGGATTTACAAAAAATTGCTGTTTAGTATTTTATAGACATCAAGAAGTGGTTAACACTTTAATAATCCCAGTATCAGCAGTTGAGGATATGGAGCTATTTTTAAAGCTATTGGAGGCATACAAAATATGAAAAATAAATTAGAAATATTAGAAAGTCTAAAAGGTGGTTTAGTAATAAGCTGTCAAATGGAAAAACATGCACCTTGCTATAGCGAAGACATGATCGTTCTTATGGCTAAAGCTGCTATATGGGGTGGTGCTGTGGGACTGAGAATTAATGGAATAGAAAATATAAAAAAGGTAAGAGAAATAACAGATTTACCTATTATTGGTTTGGTTAAAGTGCATAGAGAAGATACTGAAGTTTTTATGACACCCTCAATGAACGAAGTAAGAGAAGTAATTAAAGCTGGTGCCGAGATTGTTGCGATCGATGGTACGGATAGATTAATTGATGATAAAAAAGCAAATTTAATAATAAATGAAATAAAGAAAGAATTTCCTGAAGTATTAATATTCGCAGATGTTAGAGATGCCAAAGATGCAGTCGAATCACTAAAGCTTGGTGCTGATATCGTAGCTCCGACATTCTACAGATTTAAAAAGGATGCTAAATCTACCGACTTACCAGATTGGCAGATGTTTTCAGAAATGTGTAGAGAATGTAAGGATTTAGGTTTTGTTATGATGGAAGGCAAGATATGGACACCAGATGATGCAATTAGAGCACTTCACTATGGTGCACATGCGGTTATTGTTGGAAGCGCCATAACACGACCTCATTTGATTGCCCAAAGATTTAATGATCACATTAAAGGCTTTGATAAGAAAAGAAGCTTAATATACTAGTTTGCTATTAGGTCGCAGAGAGGAGCATATAGATATGGAATATATAAATGAACATGGTATTTTTAATGTTGATTGTCCAACAGAACTTGTTGTATGTAGTGAAATTGAATGGAAGATAAGTTTTAAGCCTAGTAAAGATTTAAAAGAAAATGCAAGTCTTAAAATTATTGTCCCAGCGTATCAACATCAAAATAGTGAGGAATATTTACAATGCTATGATTATTGGAAGCCGAATTACATTTATGCTTACGGAGAAGAAGATACAACCAAGGTAGATGTAAAAATTGAAAAAGTACCGACAGAATTTGTGCACATCAATAAATGGAATGATAGTTCAAGAGTTGCTATTGTTTATTTTGAGAATGGATTAAAAAAAGATGAAGAGATTCATATCAAATTTGGTGGTATTGATCGACCATGGATTAATGGTGAGTGTAAACCTACGATTGTTACACAATTTGCAATTAAATCAGATAGCTGTTTAGTATATCAAGTCTATATTGATGAAGAACATAGCGGTAACTATAAAAAAATAGAAGTTTTTCCAAAAATAAAAATTATTCCAGCTGCTGCTAAAAAAATTAAAGTTGTTTCACCTAATTTAGTAAATACTAATGATGATATATCATACAAAGTATTTGTGTTAGATCGATTTAATAATGTTATAAAAGAGCATGATAAATTATTTGAAGTCGTGCTAATTAATTTGAAGACAAAGGAAGAAAAAGTTGTAAATTCAGCATTTAAAATTGAAAATCATGGTTTTTATATTTTAAATGTTAAAAATAGTGATTTAGAAGTAGAGGGATCAGGGATTATTTGTCATGACTCTGATATCAAGTTATATTGGGGAGATACGCATTGTCACTCTAATTTATCACCCAATATACGTGATAATGACTGTGGTGCTACACCGTATGAAGCTTATACTTATGCAAAAGAAACTGCATGTTTAGACTATGTAGCTCTTTGTGAACAAACTTTTGAATTAGATGATCGAAAGATTAATGTTGATAAAGCTACATGGAAAAAAATTGGTGATGAGTGTGAAAAGTATAATGAAGAAGGTGTATTTGTAACTTTTAGTGGTATTGAAACACATGAAAAACGAGGGGATACAGTTCATATATTTAAAGACGGTCTTAAGGATTTAGAATATCCAATGAATAAAGTTAAGACAGTGTATGATATGTGGGAGGTTTTTAGTGAAGTAGATAGTATTTCAATACCACATTTTCATCGTTATTGTAATGGCAGAAGAACACCAGATCAACAAGATGCAAAACATGGTGGATTTCAATTATCTAACTGGGAAAAAGAAAGTGAAAAAGAAGTATTATGTGAAATCTTTAGTGGACAATGGGGTAGATTTGAAAGCTTACATCATCCAATGTTATTAAAAGCGCGAAGAAATGTCGAGGGGAATACTGTATCTGAATTTTTAAGTAGCGGTAAGCAATGGGGATTTACGGCAAGTAGTGATGGACACGATGGTAACCCAGGATATTCCGGTTTAACGGGCGTGCTAGCTAATGAAAAAACTAGAGATGCAATATTTGCTGGCATGAAAAAAAGAAGAACTATAGCAACAACACATCCTAGAACTGTTGTTTTGTTCGACATTGAAGAAGATAATAATAATGTAAAACAAGAAAGCATAAAAATAAATTTAAAAGTGGTTTCACCAATAACAATAAAATATGTTGAAATTATAAAAAACTCTAAAGTCTTAAAAAGAATAGGTATTATGGATAATTATCTAGATTATAGTTTAGAAGATGATGCGAATAACCAAGATTATTATTATGTTAGAGTTAAACTAAATAACTATCATTATGCTTGGGCAAGTCCTATTTGGATTGAAAAGAAATAGAGAAATACAAATTAGTTGAAGTTTATAAAAATTAGGAGAATGAATAAATGAATATATTATATATTAATACACATGATACTGGTAGAAAGATTTCTCCATATGGTGAAAATGTTCCTACACCCAATTTAGGAAAATTAGCAGAAGATGGCACCTTGTTTACACAAGCCTTCTGTTGTGGTCCAACATGTTCTCCAAGCCGTGCATCAATGTTAACAGGAGTGTATCCTCACCAAAATGGAATGTTGGGATTGGCTCAACGAGGCTTTAATTTAAATGATCCAAAAATGCATTTTGCAAATCATTTAAAGGACCAAGGGTATCAAACAGCAATAAGTGGTATTCAACATGAAGTTGGATGGTACTTGGACTTAGATGTAGAAAAAGTACAAGCATTAGGTTATGAATCAGTATTAACTACAGCATCTTCACCTTATAAAAAAGAAAATTTACATCTTTGGGATAAGGAAAATGTTTTAGCTGCGATCAACTGGTTAAAAAATAGAGATGTGACTAAGCCTTTCTTGTTGTCGTATGGAATGCATAGTACGCATAGACCATATCCGATTGAAGTTGCAGAAAATATTAATGAAAATTATGTTGCCTCACGCTTTGGTTCAAGTAAAGTTGCTAGACACGATGAAGCACAGTATATGACTACTGCACAATATGCAGATAATAACATTGAGTTATTAATTAATGCTTTAAAAGAAAATGGATTATATGATAATACGATTATTATGTTTACAACTGATCACGGTTTAGCACTTCCTTATCATAAGTGTAATTTAAATGATCAAGGGATTGGTGTCTCTTTGATAATAAGACATCCTCAATATTCAAAAGGGAAAGTTTTAGATCAACTTATTTCACATATCGATATATATCCAACTTTATGTGATTTAGTAGGAGTTGAAAAACCTGATTATTTAGAGGGCGAATCGTTTGCACAAATATTTAAAGATAATGAATACCAAGTTCGTAATGAAATTTTTGCTGAATTAAATTTTCATACTTCATATGAGCCAGTTCGTTGTGTGAGAAACGAACGTTATAAATATGTTAAGTATTATGATGATTATTACCATATGAATTTAAGTAATATTGATGAGTCTGAAGTGAAAACTTATCTGCTCAATCATAACTTGAAGGATAAAACGAAAAACTTGGAAGCATTATATGATTGCTTATATGACTCGTTTGAAAAAAATAATCTGATTGATGATCCAAAATTACAAGATGTAGTTAGTGAATTGAAAGAAAAACTTCATCAGCATTTGGTTGTAACAAAAGATCCCATTTTGAATGGTGAACTTCCAGTGTTACCAAACTATAAAGTAAACAAAAAAACTTGCATGAATGCTTCTAGTAAAAATAAATTAGATTATGATCCTAGAGGAAAGATATAATAGTTTCAAATATAAAAAAGAATGTATGTGTAGTGATAAGTTATTTATCACACTATTACATTCTTTTATGTATTAGGTACTATCATGATGCGATAAAGCTAAGCATATTTGATTTTAATGAAACAATAAGGCTTATAAAATATAGGGTAGCTATAATTATCCAATATAAACTAGAAGTAGAATTAGAGCTATAATAATAATGATTGTACAAATAGAAACTCTTATTTTTAATTTTTTAGAAGTTGCCAATAATATCTTATTTCTTTCTAATAATTCAAGCTCTTTTGTTTTCACAATCTTCTCAGTTTCAGCTTGTCTAATTTTTGCTTCTTTCATAAGTCTGGAAATATGTTCATTTTCATTTTTAAGAAAAATTTTAGTTCCACAGTATTGGCAATAGTTTAACTTTTTTTCATCTTCTACTGTAAATATTGTGCTACACTCAGGGCATTTTATGGACATGATTTTCATTGCTATACTCCTTTTAAATAGATAGATTAAGTATGGATGTGAACTGATATTTATGTAATAGTTTAGATTTATATAAATTGTAGGCAAGTGCAATATTGATGTTAATATCTACCTATTTAACCTTCATTTATAAACAATGTTCGTCAAAATTATACATAATATATCATAAAAAAATTAAAATACTAATACAATAGACAAATAGAAACCTTTCAAAAATGAAAGGTTTCTATTGTTTTAATTACTATTACTAGGCAACTATAAAAAAGCGTTAAATCAAAATTCAGTTTCATAACATTATAACTTCATGTTTTATTTTAATTATCACAAAAGTTAGACAAAATTCTGCTTCCTAATAGCTGTAATATAACTATAGGAAAGGAGAGTGTCGTGAATACTTATATAGAGGTCGCTTGGTTAGTTAACTTTGCCATAGGTGTTAGTGCTCATATAGTAGCAAGCAGCGTTATTACACAAGTTATAAACTTAAAAAAAATAGTATTAGTAAGTGCCATAGCGTTTTTAATAACAACTCTTTTTTTTGAGATAATAGGTTTAATATTAATAACTGAAATAGTACAAGGAGTGCTAATTTATAAGCGCAATATTAAGGCAATGTTACAAATGCAATTAGCGAGATGTTTCTATTTATCATTAGGAATAATATGGACTAAAGGAATAAGTAAAAATTTTATTTTATTTGTAGAGGATGTTAATTTTAGTTGGATATCTTTTATTTTATTTTTAGTAGTTTTATCCTTCATCATAAAAATTATAGTTATACCTAAAATAAACCAATATCGTTTTGAAATGGATGTTTTAATGGATATTGATGATCAAGTTTTGAACTTGCGTGGTTTTTTAGATAGTGGTAATACATTGTGTCATCATCAAATACCAGTTTTATTTCTTAACGATGATTATAAACCCTATATCAACGAAGAAAAAGCTGTTGAGCTTCGCTATTTAACAGTAGATAAAGAAAGTGTTTGTCGGGTATACCCTTGTAAAATTAAAATAGAAAATTCTTGGAAAAAAGCTTATTTTACTACTAGTGAACATGTTAAAAAACCTATCGATTGCTTGCTTAATTCACGATTATATTGTTAGATGAAAAGATTAATTTTATGGCTTAAAAGGCTTCTTAATTTAGATAATACAGTGTTTTTTATTCAAGGTAGTGATGTTTTACCTCATCCTTTAAGCAAGGATGAGGAGTTGGCAGCCTTAAAATTATTGGAAGATGGGGATATGCA
>CAYJJG010000003.1:75845-85470 GCA_964370435.1 uncultured Holdemania sp. | reverse complement strand
TAGAGACTTATTAATAGAGCACAATCTTCGACTAGTGGTTTATATAGCTAAACGCTATGAGACTAACCCCATTTTTATGGAAGATTTAATTAGTATTGGTTGTATTGGTCTTATTAAGGCAATTAATACTTTTAAAATTGATAAAAACATTAAGTTGGTTACGTATGCATCACGTTGTATTGAAAATGAAATTTTAATGTATTTACGTAAGAAAAATCGTCGTAAAGGTGAGGTTTCTTTTGATGAACCTTTGAATGTTGATTATGATGGTAATGAATTACTATTAAGTGATATTTTAGGTACAGCAGGAGATGTAGTTGTTCAAGAGTTTTATCAAGAAGAAGATAAAAGGCAATTGAATGATGCTATGGAGTGTTTAGATGATAGTGAAAAACTAATTTTAAGAATGCGCTATGGTTTAGGAGAAGATGAAAAGACACAAAAAGATATAGCTGATGTGATGGGAATATCACAGTCCTATATCTCTCGTTTAGAAAAGAAAATATTACTTAAACTTCGGAATCAATTAATAAAGCAAGAATTAAAATAAGATGATATAGCCTAAAACTATTCCATAAGCCAACATCATAGAAATTAAATTGTTGGTTTGATTATAAATGTAAGAAGTTACTAAAGAAATTGCAAAATAATATATAAAATAAGGAATAAAGGCATGGCTAGAGACGCTAAAAAAGGAGGTCGCTACAAATAGTCCAAAGGCAGCACCTGATATAAATATGATTAATCTTTCATTTTTATTGATTTTAAATCTATCTGTCATAGCCTTAAAAGTTAGTAAAAATAAACAAGAATAACTAAAAGAATACGCACAAATAATAATCGGACTAAATAGAGCATAATGTGATAAGACTTCCTTCTCTGGTACCCATATTGGAGCTTTTAGCCAGTGAATGTTAATGAAATTAATTATGCTTAATAAGAAGATGGCAATAAAGGTAAATAATAAGCCATCTTTTAGATTATGCACAAAGCGTATAAGATGTTCTTCAAGTAACTTGTATTTCAGTATTACGATGATTAAAACACTGGTGTTTATTACTAGTGTTGCTGATATTGTTAAATTCTGAACATAATTATCTAAATAAGTTACTAGATAAGGGACAGAAAAAAATAGGGTTAAAGTAATGACTATAGTTAATATTGATATTTTCGTTGAGTTATTCATAAAAGCCTCCATTACTATATTTTATGTTAATTTTATGATTTTGTACAGCGTTGATTAGTTTTTAAAAGTTAGGAAAGCATAAATTTTGGTCAATATATTTATTGGGAGGATTTTATGTTTGATGAAAATTTAACGATGCAACAAAAAGAACAAATAATGAATTATTTAATGAAATGCTATCGTAAATCATCTTATCGTGCTAAACAATATGAACAATTTGATATGATTGCAGAAAATCAGGCTACCTATCGTTATGATAAAACAACATGCTTATTAGTAGAAGTTGCTTTACAAGAAATGGACACAGATGAAAAAAGAATCATTACCCATGATTTTATGTATCCTGAGAATAATCAATGGTATTTAGAGTATTATACTAGAAGCACCTATTATCGGCTAAAAAATAGAGCAATTGATAAATTTTTGCGTTGCTTACACACATAAAAAATGATAGAATTATGCTTGAGGTGAAGAAATGGATAACACAAAAATTGTATGTTTAATTGTAGAAGAAAAACTTCAAAATAAACTGAATGTAAATGAAGAAAATAATTTCATTGATCTAGGTCTAGATTCTATGGATGTTGTTGACATTGTAGTTAAAGTTGAACAACAGTTAAATGTTACCTTTGATGATGAACAAATAGCACAGTTTAGCTGTGTTAATGACATCGTTGAAGCTATTATTCATTAGGAGGAAGAAAATTATGTTAAAGGGTATTGCAGCATCATCTGGGGTAGCTATTGCAAAAGTATACAAATTAGAGCAACCAAAACTTAATATTGTAAAAAAAGACGGTAATAGCGCAGAAGAAATCACTAAATTTCAAGCAGCTTTAGCTAAGACACAAGCTGATATTGAAGTAATTAAATCAAAAGCAGTTGGTAAATTATCTGATGAAGATTTGGCTATTTTTGATGCACATTTAATGATTGCAGGAGATCCTGAGCTATCATCACAAATCGAAGAAATGATTAATAATGAAAGTTGTAATGCTGAATTTGCAACGGAAACAGTGGCAACTATGATGGTAAGTATGTTTGAATCTATGGATGATGACTACTTTAGAGAAAGAGCAGCTGATGTAAAGGATGTAACTTTCCGTTTAAAATGTAATATTGTAGGAGCTATTATTCCTGATTTAACTACAATTAATGAAGAAGTGGTTATTGTAGCAGAGGATTTAACACCTTCTGATACAGCACAGTTAAATAAAGCCTATACTTTAGGGTTTGCTACTGCAATTGGTGGAAGAACAAGTCATAGTGCTATTATGGCAAGAAGTCTTGAAATTCCAGCAGTAGTAGGATGCTCTAAAATTTTAGAAGAAGTAAAACATGGTGATGGAATTATCTTGGATGCTATTGAAGGAATTGTAATTTTAAATCCAAGTGCTGAAGAAGTAGCTACATATAGTAAAAAAGCAGAGGAATTTAAAGCTGAAAAAGAAGCATTAAAAGTATTAATTGATGCTAAATCTGAAACAACAGATGGGCATGAAGTGGAGCTTGCAGGTAATATTGGTACACCTAAAGATGTTGATGGTGTATTAAATAACGGTGGAGAAGGAGTAGGATTATATCGTACTGAATTCTTATATATGGATAATGAACATGATTTCCCATCAGAAGAAGAACAATTTGTAGCTTATAAAACAGTATTAGAAAACATGAACAACAAGAAAGTAGTTGTTCGTACTTTAGATATTGGTGGCGATAAGAAATTAAGTTATTTCGAATTCCCACATGAAATGAATCCTTTCTTAGGATATCGTGCAGTACGTCTTTGTTTAGATCGTACTGATATCTTTAGAACTCAGCTTCGTGCATTAATTCGTGCAAGTGCATTTGGAAAACTTTGTATTATGTTTCCAATGATTGCAACGCTACAAGAATTCAATGATGCTAAAGCTATTTTCGAAGAAGAAAAAGTAAAATTAGTTAATGAAGGTGTAAAAGTTTCTGACAACATTGAAGTAGGGATGATGGTAGAAATACCAGCAGCAGCAGTACTTGCGGATCAATTTGCAAAAGTAGCTGATTTCTTCTCAATAGGAACTAATGACTTAGTTCAATATTCTATGGCAGCTGATCGTATGTCAGAAAAAGTAGCTTACCTATATCAACCTTGTAATCCATCGTTACTTCGTTTAATTAAAATGACTATTGACGGTGCACATAAAGAAGGAAAATGGGTAGGAATGTGTGGAGAAATGGCTGGAGATCCAGAGGCTGTTCCATTACTATTAGGACTAGGTCTTGATGAATTTTCTATGGCAGCGACATCAATTTTACCGGCAAGAAAGTTAGTGCGTAGTTTAAGTAAGAAAGATATGGAAGCACTAGCAGAAAAAGCATTAGCTTGTTCACATGAAAAAGAAGTACTAGAACTAGTGAAAAATAGTTTAAAATAAGGTAAAATAAAAGGTGGCAACACCTTTTATTTATGTTAGGAGGAGCATTTATGAAGAAAGTAATATTTATTTCCTCTACTGGAGGTCACTTAACGGAGTTATTACAATTAGCTCCTTTATTTGACGATGTAAAGGCAACACTAATAACTGAAAAAACAAAGTCAAATAAAAACTTATATCAAAATTTAACAGTGCCTGTGTACTATTTAGTTTATGGAACAAAAAAACACTTGCTGAGCTATGTTTTTAAGTTTTTATATAATGTTATAAAATCATTCTACTTATTTATTAAAATAAGACCTGATGTGATTGTAACTACAGGTACACACACGGCGGTGCCGCTATGCTATATTGCGCATTTCTTTAAAAAGAAAGTAATATGGATTGAAACCTTTGCTAATAGTAAATCCGCTACACAAGCAGGCAAAATGGTTTATGCAATTGCTGATACTTTTATTGTGCAATGGGATAGTATGCTAGAGGTATATCCTAAAGCTAAGGTAGGAGGTTGGATTTTTTAATGATATTAGTTACATTAGGAACTCAGGATAAATCCTTTGAGAGGCTTTTAAAAATGATGGATGAAGTACTAGAACTGTTAAATAGTGATGAAGAAGTTATTGTACAAGCGGGTTTCACTAAGTATCAAAGTAATAGAATGCAAATATTCGATTACATAGATATGGATAAGTTTAACGATTTATTAGCCAAGTGTGATGTACTAGTTACCCATGGGGGCGTTGGTACAATGATAACTGCTTTAAAGATGAATAAGAAAATCATTGCTTGTTCAAGATTGTCAAAATTTCATGAACATCACAATGATCATCAACAAGAAATCATTGACAGTTTTAGTGAAAAAGGGTATATTCTTGCTTGTAGTGATGTCGATGAATTGTTAGAATCATTTAATAAAGTTGATAATTTTATACCTGAAATGTTTACGAGTAATCACGAACAATTTTTAACAATGCTACGTGAAGAAATTGCAAATTAAAGTAACAAGGTAAGGAGTTAATATATATATGGAAAATCCAAATTTAATAGATAAAAAAGAGCTTCGAAAAGTTTTAAATAAAATTGGTATAGGTTTTATAGTTTATTGTTTTTTAGTTGCATCGTTATTTTTAGCGTATGAATATGCAATGAACACCTATGCACATTATTTTGATTTGTTTATATTGGAATCAATAGATTTAAGTGTAGAAATAATATCAAGTTTAATTATTTATATCTTACCATTTTATCTTGTAACAAGACTTGTAAAAATTACTAAGGTTAAAGCCTTTAAGGTAACGAAGATTAAAGTAAATAGCTTATTGGCATATACTTGTATGCTAATTTCAATGTATTTCTTTATTATCTTTATGTTTAGTGGATTAATTGCTGTATTTGGTTTTGAAACGCTAACTATTAATCCCTATTTTTACAGTGCTAATCTTATTATAAGTATTAGTTATGCTATTTATTTTTTATTAATTTTACCATTTTTAGAAGAATATATTTTTAGAGGTGTTATTTTACAACTTACTAGCAAATTTGGTGCTTCTTTTGCGATGATTTGTACTTCATTATTATATGCATTATTTCTATTAGGTCGTGCTGATTTCATCACTTCCTTTGTGATGGGGTTGTTGTTGGCATTAATAGCGATGATGTATCAAAGTGCACTTCCCACAGTAATGATGCGAATTGGACTTAATGCTATGGTCTTAGTATCACTGTATATTCCGCAAGAATATAGTTGGATTTTTGGATTATTAACGATTATTGTTTATGGTTATACTTTTTTCTACTTAATTAAAAATATGCATAAACAAATAGTGTTTAAAGAAACCCTTCCAAAGAAGATGACATGGAGTGCTTTCTTTACTTCGTTTTTACTTATGGTTGCGATTATTTTATTGATTTTAAAAGGAATCTATTATATTGTATATTAGATAGTGAGGAGTTGGCCGAGCGGTTTAAGGCACCATCTTGGAAAGGTGGCGAAGTGCAAGCTTCCGTGAGTTCGAATCTCATGCTCCTCGCCAATTTTAAAATAAAACTATCAAAAGACATGAACCGCACCCCAATAATTGGAGACAATTAGAAAGGGCGCGTTTTTTTTATGTTAGAAGAAATAAAGTTTAGAACTATATTTTAACTATGTTTTAAAATAATAGGGGCATTTAAGTTGTTTTCTTTTTTTAATAGATTACCTGTTGTATAATAAAGATATTATTTTAGGAGGAAATTTATGAACTATCAATATTCGTATGAACAGTATTATAATTATCAAGAAATAAGTGATATTCTCAATAAATATGCTTTAGAATATCCACAATTCACTAAATTAAGAAGTCTTTGTGTTACACCACAAGGAAGAGAAGTATGGTTAATGGAGATTACTGATTTAAATACAGGAAACTTTGAAGATAAACCAGCATTTTATATAGAAGGTAATATTCATGCCGGTGAGGTCACAGGTTGTATGACAGTAATGTATTTCCTAGATACTATTTTTTCAAATCTTGAAAGTGAAGAAGTGAAGGTAATATTAGAAAATTACACTATTTATGCGGTTCCACGTTTGTCACCCGATGGATCAGAGCATTATTTAACGAAACCTAATACACTACGGTCCTCACCAATTCAGTATATGTACGATGAAGAGAATCCAGGACTTAATAAAAAGGATTTGGACAATGATGGTGCTATTCGTCTAATGCGTATTCAAACACCTTATGGAACATGGAAAAAATCAAAATTAGATTCAAGGTTAATGTCAAAACGTCTTCCTGATGACATAGTGGGTGAATTTTATAATGTCTATGAAGAAGGGACAATTTTAGATTTTGATGGTTTAAATATTGTTCAAGCGCCTTCAACACAAGGCAATGATTTTAATCGCAACTACCCTTTTAGTTGGCAAGCGGACGACAAGCAGCCAGGGGCTGGGGATTATCCTTTAGCAAACGTAGAAACTAAAGCTAATGCGGATTTTTTAATAGCACATCCTAATGTTTGTTTTGTATTAGATATGCATACATCAGGAGGTCAAAATTTATATACGCCAGGATATCAAAGTCGTAAAAATACTAATAAAGAAGACGTTGAATTGAATAAAACATTAGCTAAAATGGCTGAAGAAGAAAATAAGTATCCAGCAGTGAATATTTATGATGAATATTTTCCTAAATCTATGGAAGTAGGTATTTATGGAAGTTTTTGTGATTTCTGTCACTTCATGTTAGGAATACCAACTATCGCAATCGAGTGTTGGGATTTAAATATTCGTGCAGGGAATGCAATGAGTTACCCACCAAAAGAAGAGGTAAGTGAACAAGAAAAAGAACAAGAAGCTTATAATATATTAAAGTGGGTAGATGAACATGTAGCTAAAGAAGATGGCTTTAAGCCATGGCAAAAACATGCTCATTCACAATTAGGTGAAGTGGAAATTGGTGGCTATAATACTAAATTTATTTTTCAAAATCCACCCAAAGGATTTTTATATCAAGAAGTTGAAAAACATACTCGTTTCATTTATCGTGCAATAAAAACATTACCTAAAGTATATTTTGATAAAGTTGATATAGAAGAGATAAGTGAAGAGGTATATAAAATAAAAGCTGTTGTTGGTAATCATGGATACATGCCTACTTATGTTTTTAAAGAAGTATTAAAAAATAAAGCATTTAAAGAATTAAGTGTTGAAATTCAAGGTGATATAGCACCAATAGAAGGAAAACTAACACAAAAGATAGGGCATCTTGGTGGCATCATGAATATGAGTGCTAAGGGATATTATGGTCATGTCTTATCTGTTCAAAATAGTGAACTGTGTAAAGCGATTACCTGGGTAATAAAAGCTAAAAAAGGAACTACAGTTGATTTGATTTGTAGTGGAGGAAGAATAGGAAAGGTTAAGCATACGATAACATTATAAAATACTTGTGCTACTGAATATAAAAAGCTAATAAAAGAATTTTGTTCAAATAAAAAATCTATCCATTTTCAAGTGAAAGAGGCTACTGAGCAAATTAACATAATGAATTTTATTGAAATCATCAAAGAAATCATTGAGATTCCTTCATATATTAAATTTGAAAGATTTGATTAAGTGCTAAGATATGTAATTGAAAGAGTTAATAATGATAATGTTGTAATTGTTATTGATGAGTATCCCCATCTAGAATTACAAATCAAAGGCTTTTCTAACATGCTTCAAGAGTTAATTGACCATGTTTGCATAAATGGTAGAATTAAACTCTTATTAAGTGGTGCTAATGTTAGTTTTTTTGAGAATATGATTAAAGATAATGCTCATCCCTTATTTAAAAGAAATACATTTTAAATGAAAATAAATACGATGCCTTATAATGTAGCTTTGCAGTTTTTATCATCCTCTAATGTGCCGATAAAATAAAATAGTTGTCCTTGTTTTCAACACATCCATACTACTTGTCATTAATTGATGAAAGTATAGGATTTGAAGAAAATGTGAAAAGACTATTGTTTGATAAATTTTCTTCCCTAAGGTATGTGGAGCAGCACTTACTGGCAAATGGTCTAAGAGAATTGAGTTTGTATAATTCGATATTATATACACTAACTAAACGATGTATAAAGGATGAAGAAATTGCCAATAAGTTGAATGTAGACTCTTTAAAAACAGCAAAATATCTAAAGACATTAATTGACATGGAAATTGTTAGCAAAAAGAATATTTTTAGTGGCAATAAACAGTCTTATATAAAATTATTAAATTTATATTGATGTACTGGAAGTTTTAAGGTTAAGCATACTTAACGCTATAAGAACTTTACCTAACTTAATAGTATTAAATAATTAAAAAGTCCACTTTATTAGAGTATAGTGGACTTTAATTATTTTATAAAATTAGAAATTAGTATATTATATAAAAATAATTTCTAAACTACTAAAGTTTACATCCCCAACAATATGTAGTGTTTTGTCAGGGTTTACTGGCTTTCCAGAAATTTTAACACCTCCAAAAGTATTGTGGATATTAGGTTTTATAGCCCAATTTTTAGGAATGAATAATGTTGCACTTCCGAAACTTATATCAACATTGACTGTCGCTTGATTATCTATTATATGAGCATCACCGAAATATACTTTCACAGAACTAAATGAGCTTTCAATATTTAAATGTTTAAAATCTTCATCATTAATATATTTTTCTGTTGAACTAAAATTAGAAATAATTTTTTCATCATCTACAAATTCATAAAATACTTCATCTTCACTAGAAGTGTAGTTGTTATACTTAAAATCATCCCATTCAAAGTTTGCATACATTTTCGGTTTCTTATTAAAAATTAAAGAGAATCCTATGCTTAATAAAAGGCAAATAAAGAAAAGTGATATAAAATGCAGATAGGGTAACATAAAATATCCATGTAGGAAATAATAAAGACCTCCAAATGAAAATATGATAGTACTAATCTTTTTTCTTTGGATTCCTTTAAATAAAGAATATCCTAAAAAAGCAGATAGTATATAAGTAAATAAATTAAAACTAACTATATACCCTAATTGATATAGTAAAAATAATATCGCTGCTACAATTAATCCGACTCCCCAAAATAAATTTGCTGATTTATTCATAATGTTTACCTCCTGTTATCCATTCTAAATTTAAAATCTTTGTAGTATGAGCGTGAAACTGAAACTTGTTTTAATGAATTGTGAAATGCAATCATGGCATTACTGAAACTATTTCGATGTATTGAATATACTTTAGCAATATTGATTATGCAAGATTTAGAAACTCTAGAAAAATTACTAGGAAGAAGAGCTTCAAGTTCATATAATTTATACTTTACTATAAAAGAGTTTTTTTCAGTATGAAGCATGATTTCTCTACCTGATGTTTCAAAAAATAAGACTTTATCTAGTGTAATATAATACTCAACATCCTCTTTAGTAACGGTTATTTCTCTTCTTTTAGAAGCAATCTCTTCTAAAACTTGCTGTATTTCTATAACCTCTTTGCTTAAGTGTTTACAGCGGATAT
>CAYJJG010000003.1:0-75835 GCA_964370435.1 uncultured Holdemania sp. | reverse complement strand
TTTCTTCTAAATCTAAAACAATCTTCATCTCATCTTTCCCTTCTTAAACATAATTCAAGTTTAACATGAAATAATGATATGTAAATATTTATGGTGTAAGAGGTTGATATAGTGGTTTAAGTGGTAAAAAAAATAGGAATAAGTACTTGTTATGCTATACTAATAGGGTAAAAATGAAGGAGAACAACATGGACATAAATATACAAGACATTATGAGCATGGCTAAAAACATCTTAGCTATCGATAGCCCAACAGGATATACCCAAAATATAATAACTTACATTAAAGGGTTTCTTGATGTACAGGGATATACCTATGAAACTACCAACAAAGGGAATCTGATAATTAAAGTAGAAGGTCAAAGTAATCAAAAAGTAATTGGACTTAGCGGGCATGTAGATACTTTAGGTTTAATGGTACGCTCTATTAAAAGTGATGGAACCCTTACTTTTACTTCTTTAGGTGGTCCGATACTAAACACTTTAGACGGAGAGTATTGCCGCATCATTACAAGAAATAATAAAATATATAGTGGAACAATATTATCTACTAGCAGTGCAGTACATGTTTTTAAAGATGCAACAACCCTTTCTAGAAATGAAGAGACAATGGAAGTAAAAATTGATGAACAAGTCCATTCAAAAGAAGATGTCTTAGCTTTAGGGATACAGAGCGGAGATATTATTAGTATTGATCCTAAAACTGAAATCACTAAAAGTGGATTCATTAAAAGTCGTTTTTTAGATGACAAGATATCCGTTGCGATTTTATTGGTAATTTTAAAAAAGTTAAAAGAAGACCTTATTAAACTTCCTAATACTACCTATATATTGATTTCTTGTTTTGAAGAGGTAGGGCATGGAAGTAGTCATATTCCTGGTGAAATTAGTGAATTAGTATCTATAGATATGGGTTGTGTAGGTAAAGATTTAAATGGTAATGAATACAATGTATCTATTTGTGCTAAAGATTCAAGTGGTCCCTATGATTATCAATTAGTTTCTAAATTTATCGCTTTAGCACAAAAAAATAAATTAAATTATGCAGTTGATGTATTTCCCTATTATGGATCTGATACTAGCGCTGCCTTAAGAGCAGGTAATAACATTAAAGGTGGTTTAATAGGTCCTGGAGTTGCCAATAGTCATGGTATGGAAAGAACACATATAGAAGGGGTTGAAAACGCAGCTAAATTAATAGTTGCTTATTTGTTAGATGATGAAGAGCTATAATTTAAAGGAAGTTTTAATCATGTTGCAAGATAAAGAAATAGTCGTAACTATGAATAATGGTGTACAATATCTTGCTTTAAAGAAAGATAAAGTAATAGTGAAAAGTGATCAAGCAACCTATACTTTACAACTTGATGATTTCAAAGAACTTTATTGTGATAATACTTTTTATCTATATGAACCCGATTCTATAGAGGAATTAAATAGCGAAAAAGACCAGGAATACTATTCATGGTCTCATAAATAAGCTATGTTTTAATATATTGTCCTTTTTTGTTAGTTAGAATTTTGTTATAATACAGCGTGTAGGAGTGATGGTAGTGATTATTAAATATTTTAAACCACAAAGTTATGTTAAAAACATCTATAATATTGATTTAAAAAGATTATTTAATGATGGATACAATATCCTGCTTTGTGATCTTGATAATACCTTAGCAGCATTTGATCAGATACTACCTAATGAAGATGCAAGAATATTTGTAAAACATGCTCAAGAAATAGGTTTCAAAGTTATATTATGCTCTAATAATACTTCATCACGAATAGCACCTTTTGCGAACGCTTTGGAAGTAGAGTTTAGTGCCTTCTTTTGTAAACCGTTTAAAAGAAACTATAAGCAATTATTAAAAAAACAACAATTAAATAATCAAAAAGTAGTGGTAATAGGAGATCAATTATGCACAGATATATTAGGTGGTAATCGATGCCATATGTATACTATATTTACTGATCCTCTAGTAGAGGTGGATAGTAATCATACTAAGTTTAGTCGAATTATAGAAAAAAGAGTTATTCAATATTTAACTTTTAGAAAACAATTTAAAAAAGGAGTATATTATGGATATAAACTGTAAAGGATGTGGTATTAAACTACAGTTTGAACACCCACAAGAATTAGGATATAGTCCTAAGAAAGAAGTTCAATATTGTCAAAGGTGTTTTAGGTTGACACATTATGATGATGTCATGATTTCTATGAAAGAAAATATTGAAGAAGCTGAAGTGATAACTAAGGCTAGTGCTTTAAAAGGATTGATTGTTTGGGTAGTAGACTGTGTTGATTTTGAAGCAGGATTATTAAAGGGAATGCAGCGACTTTTTATTGGTAGAGATGTATTGTTTGTATTAACAAAATGTGATTTATTACCCCTAACAGTTGGAGATGAAAAATTAGTATCTTTTTTAAATAGTCGTTTTAAAGAGTTGCAACTCAACTTTGTTGGGATTAGCTTAGTACATCAGAAAAGTCGTGAAGATATTGAACTTTTAAGAGAAAATATAAAAAAACATACCACTGATAATACGGTAATTTTTATGGGGAAAGCTAATGCAGGTAAAAGCACTTTGCTCAATAGTTTACTAAGAAGTACTGCACTAACCGTAACTCGATATCCTGGTACTACTTTGGATTTCAATAAAATTCAAGTGGATGGTGTTTCGTGGTATGATACTCCAGGAATTACAAATCATGAAAGTATGATGTTGGCGGTGAGAGATAAGGATTTAAAGCAAATATTACCAGATTCTCGCTTTAAACCACAAATTTATCAATTATGGGAAAACCAGAGTTTTGCGGTAGGAGGTTTATGTCGTATTGATTGTTATTGCAAAAAAAGCACCTCTGTTGTATTTTATATAAGTAATCGTCTAGCAATTCATCGCGGTAAACAACATACTGCTGATGAGTTATGGGAAAATCATCAAGGTAAGATGTTAAGACCTACGGTTACTGAAGATTTTAAAACATTTAAACGTCTAATATTTGATGATTTAAATGGAAAAGAAGATTTTTGTATTTATGGACTTGGCTGGCTTAGTGTCAGTGAAGGGATGGATAAAGTAGTAATCTATGTACCAAAAAGTGTTAATATAACACAGAGAAAGGCAATGATATGATGTTAAACAATAAACAAAAAAGCTTTTTAAAGGCAAAAGCAAATTCATTAAGACCACTTTTTCAAGTTGGAAAAGATGGTTGTACACCCAATTTAAATAAAACGATAGATAATGCATTAGAAGCTCATGAATTAGTAAAAGTGAGCTGTCTTAAAAGCTGTGAAGCTGATGTTCGTGAGGTAGCATTTGATATTGCTGCTGCAACAAACAGTGCTATCGTACAAATCATTGGTAGAACTATTATATTTTATCGTGAAGGTAAGGAACCGCAAATAATTTTACCATGAAAAAAATAGCATTATTTGGTGGAAGTTTTGATCCGATTCACAAGGGACATATACAAATAGCTAAGCAAGTAAGAAAGACTTTAAATGTAGATGAGGTTTGGTTTATTCCTACCCATATTACTCCATTGAAAGATCGCCAACTTACTTCTTTTTTACTACGCTGTAAAATGATTAAAGCTGCTATTTCAGGACAACGTCATTTTAAATTATGCACGGTTGAAAAGGAATTGAAAACGCCAAATTATACTATCAACACAGTTAGAAAGCTTAAAAAAATACATCCTGATAAACAATTTTATTTTATTATTGGAGATGATCAATACCAAAAGTTATCCAGGTGGAAAGAAATTGATTCTTTATTAAATTTAGTAGATATGGTGTGTGTTCATCGTGAATTAAATCAAATAAAGAAAGATCCTAAGATTCTTTTTATTCCATCAATCAATCAAATAGAAAGTTCTACTCAAGTACGCCAGGGAGCATTTTATCAAATAGATAAAAAAGTTAGAAAACTAATTTTAGAGCATCAACTATATATTGAAGCAATGATGAAACACCACTTATCAAAAAAACGTTTTGAACATAGTGTTTCGTGTGCTAAATTGGCTCAAAAACTTGCTAAAGCACATGGAGTAGATGAGAAAAAAGCATATCTTTGTGGTTTGTTGCATGACTATAGTAAAGAAATTGATAAAGATTTAGCAAAAAAGATTATGGAAAACTATTTTGAAGAACATATTCACTATCATCACAAAGTATGGCATCAGTGGATAGCGACAATACAACTTAAACAGCAACTTGGTATTTATGATCGTGAATTATTGTCAGCAATTATGCATCATACTACAGGCAATGGGCAATCTAAATTGGCTAAAATACTTTTTATTGCTGATAAATGTGAACCACTTAGACCTTATGATACTAAAGAGTTCATTGAAGTTAGCATGCGAGATTTAGAGGCAGGATTAGCTTTAGTTAAAAAAGAATTAGAAGAGCACTTAAAGAAAATAGGAGATAAACATGTCTGATTTATTAAAATTAATTGTTAAAGAACTCGATGTACATCATGCTACTGCTATAAAAGCTTTAGATTTTCGTGCGATTTCAGCAGATTATGATTATTTTGTAATAGCTTCTACTTCAAATGTGCGTTTAGCATGGTCATTAATAGACTATCTCGAAGAGGCACTAGCTAATGCTGGATATACGATTAGAAAAGTTGAAGGGGATAAACAAAGCACTTGGATATTGATTGATTGTTATGAAGTGATAATCCATTTATTTAATGAAAGTGATCGTACTCTATATGCTTTAGATAAGCTATGGGGTGATCAGCCTGTAGTGGAGTTTAATCATGAATTATAATCAATTAGCGCATATTTATGACGCTCTTGTTAAGGATGATGAGGCAACTAAAAAGTGGATAAATTTCGTAAACAAGCATTTCACTACTAAAGGAGAGTTATTAGAATTAGCATGTGGGAGCGGCGAAATTACACTAGCTTTAGCGAAAGAGGGTTATCAAGTGCTTGGGAGCGATATTGCATCTAGTATGTTAGAAGAATTAAGAAAAAAAGATAGTAAAAATACGGTAGATAGTTTTGAACTTAATATGATTGACTTTGATTTAAATCGCAAGTTTGATGGAATATTATGTTTTTGTGATAGTATAAATTATCTATCAGATAAAGAAGAAATGGCTCATATGTTTCAATGTGTAAACAAGCATCTTGAGATAGGTGGCTTATTTTTGTTTGATATGCATACTGTAGATCGACTAGATGAATTTAAAGAGATGTTTATTGAAGAAGGAACTATAAAAGATACACAATACCAGTGGACAATATTAAGTGAAGAAGATACACTGCATCATCATTTTAGTTTCTGGTTAGATGACGGCTCATTTCATCAAGAGATGCATCAACAAAAAGTATTTGATGTAGAGCAGGTAAATACAATGTTACAAAAACATGGTTTTGAAACACAATACTATACAGATTTTATTAAAGAAGGTATCCATGAGGGTGAAAAAATATTTGTTGTTGGGAGGAAAATAAGATGATTGCTATAATTGCGGCTATGAGCAAGGAAGTTAAAGAAGTTGTATTGTTAATGGAAAATGCTAAGGAAGAACAACATAGTGGTTTTACATTTTATCAAGGAACACTAAGTGATGTTGAAATTGTCGTTTTAGAGTGCGGTATTGGTAAGGTAGCGGCGGCTATGGGTACAACAGTCTTACTGGAGCATTATGATGTTAGTGCAATTATTAATACTGGTGTTGCTGGAGGTTTACTAAAGCAACAAGAAGTATTAGATGTTGTCGTATCTACTAAAGTAGCACACCATGATATTGAAGGCCCTGTTGAGTTTTTTCAAAAAGGGTATGATAATAATCCTTATTGCTATTTGTCCGATGATGGTTTAGTTCAAGTAGTAACCTCGATATTACAAGAAACACAACAAGTTTTTGTTGGTCCGATAGCTTCTGGAGATAGTTTTGTATATACTGAGCAACAAGTGGATAAAATATTAAAAGAGTTTCCTGAATCAATATGTGCCGAAATGGAAGCTGCAGGAATAGCACAAGTTTGTAGTCACTATAGAAAACCTTTTGTAGTAATACGTTCTTTAAGTGATGTTGCTTGTAAAGAAGGTAATGAATTAGAGTACAATGAATTTGTAGTATTAGCTAGTAAAAGAGGGGCGCAGTGGTGTGAGAAATTCATGAAGGAGCTAAAAAATAAACAATGATAACATGGTTTGAAAACTTATTAGAGCAATTAGGTTCTGTTACCTTTTGGGTAGAATTATTTTCATCATTTAGAGCACTAGGACCACTAGCGCCTATTCTATTAGCATTTGTGGAAAGCTTAGTGCCAGTACTACCATTAATGGTAATTGTTACCTTCAATATTGGGGCACATGGTCCAATTCTGGGATTTATTTATTCATGGGTTGGTAATTTTTTGGGTTCTATTGTTGTATTTTTGTTTTTTAGATATGTAGTTAAACGATTTTTATATCATCGAATAATGAAACACGAGGCAGTAAAAAGAGGCTTTGAATTTGTAGCTAAGGCTAATCAAACATTATTATTTATGGTGGCTATTTTCCCGTTTACACCGAGTTCATTATTGAATATTTGCTTTGGTTTATCGGATTTTAGCCAAAAAACGTATATGATTACTATTGGATGTGCTAAATTATTTATGATTTTTTTCTTAACCTTATTTGGCAATAGTTTTATGATGGCTTTTGAAAATCCAGTTCACCTATTTTTTAGTGGAATTGTATTGGTCTTGTTGATGCTATTGTCGCGTTATTTTTCTAATAAGAGTGGGTTGTAAGTTTTGAAAATTATTGTGATGCAAAAAAGAATAAAATAAAGGAAATATATACCATAATGTATCAAGATAAATAGTGTCCTTTTTTTAATTTTTTGATCTATAAAAGGAAGTTAATGGATTCGTTATACCTATTGCAGTTTCACTAAGACGAGAAATTGTCTTTTTTTATTGATTATGATAAAATATATATATACAGTTACATGAAGAGATTAAAAGTGTAAATTATGGAATTTTAAAGTTTTTTAGAAGATAGGAGAAAATAAACAAATGTCCGAAAATCGAATAGCTAAATTTAAACTCGGTGAGTTGTTGGTACACCAAGGAGTTATAACAGATAAGCAATTGACAGAAGCACTGGTCATGCAAAAGAAAATGCATAGACCGCTTGGTGATTGCTTGATTTCTTTGGGCTTTGCTAGAGATGAGGATATTGCAGACGCTCTTGAAGCGCAGCTTGGGATTCCGCGCATCAGACTGCGTGGTTTTAAAGTAGATTCTGAACTCATTGGAATGTTTAACGGTGTAATTTTGCGTAAACACAATGTCTTGCCACTAGGGTATACAGATGATAGTAAGCGTGTTATAGAAGTTGCCATGGCGGATCCACTTAATGTAAATGCAATGGACGACATTACTCTAATTTCTGGTTGTATGATTGAACAAAAAATTGGCACAACAGGCGAAATTAATGCGATATTAGATAAATATTTTGGTACAGGGGAGGTCATGGGTGCTGCTGAGCAGTATGCGAAAGAAAGAGAAGAACAGTTAAGATTACTGGAAGAACAAGAAGTTGCTCAAGAGGCAGAACTTGAGAATGCCCCTATTGTTCAGCTTGTGCGTTCTGTTATAGAACAAGCAGTTAGGCAAAGGGCCAGTGATGTTCACTTTGATGCATTAGAGAAACAAGTGAGGGTACGTTATCGTATAGATGGAGTGCTTAGCGAAAAAATGCTTCATGATATAAAACTCTTGCCTGCCATAGTTACCCGTATAAAAATTATGGGAGGCATGGACATTTCAGAAAAACGTAAACCGCAAGATGGTCGTATTACCATGGTAATCGATAAAGCTGAGTACGATATTCGTGTATCAATACTTCCATCCACTTATGGTGAGAAAATTGTTATGCGTTTGGCGTCCACCGTTACTTTTACAAAGAGAAAAGACCAACTAGGTTTGCAAGAACATGAGATAAAAGTATTTGATAGAATACTCTCGAATCCAAACGGAATAATTCTTGTTACAGGGCCTACAGGTAGTGGTAAATCGACGACTCTTTATACAGCCTTATCAGAACTTAACAGTGAAGAGGTTAATATTATAACGGTAGAAGATCCAGTTGAGGCAAGTATTGCAGGTATTAACCAAGTTCAAGTTAATAATAGAGCGAATCTTACTTTCGCAACAGCATTAAGATCAATTTTGCGTCAAGATCCAGACATTATTATGATTGGTGAAATTCGTGATTATGAGACAGCATCTATTGCAGTTCAAGCTTCAATGACAGGGCACCTTGTTGTTAGTACACTACATACAAACAGTTCAGCGGCTACAATTACAAGGCTTCTTGATATGGGTGTTGAGTCTTTCTTGCTTGCTGATTCCATTGTGGGTGTTATAGCACAAAGACTTGTTAGACGTCTTTGTCCTAACTGTAAAGTGGCGGTTTTGGCAGATGACTATCAAAAAGAAGAGCTAGGCTGCAATAAAGAGGATGAAATTACCATTTATGAACCACGTGGTTGTGCACAATGTAATGATAGTGGATACTATGATCGTATCGGTGTTTATGAGATTATGGAGATGACTGCAGAGCTAAAGTACATAATTTCTAAAAAGGGCTTTACTGAAGAAATCAAAGCGCAAGCTATAAACAATGGTATGAATACACTTAAAATGAGTGCAACAAAATTTGTTTTAGAAGGTGTCACATCAATAAAAGAGATGCGTAAAGTTTCGATGGAGAAGTAATAGAAAGAGGGAATTAAGTTGAATTTTCATGAATTACTATCAAAAACACTTGAGTCAAAAGCTTCTGACTTGCATATTACAGTAGGTGTTCCGCCAATGATTCGTATTGATGGCAAACTTACCCCGATTAATGAAGAGGAAGTGGAAGCGGAAGATGTAAAAGCTTATTGTGAGGAAATACTTACAAGTGAACAACGCGATATTTTAAATCACAAAGGACAAATCGATTTTGCCTTTTCTTGGGATGATCGAGCACGTTTTCGTGTTAATGCTTTTAAACAACGTAATTCATTTGCAATTTCTGCTCGTGTTGTAAATTCAAAAGTTCCTGATCCTGTAGCGCTTGGACTTCCACCTGCACTACTTTCAATTTGTGATAAAAAACGTGGTCTTGTTCTTGTTACGGGTGCTACGGGTAGTGGTAAATCAACAACACTAGCTTGCCTAGTTGATATCATTAACCAAAGACATTCGGGGCATATTATAACGCTTGAAGATCCAATTGAATATCTTCATCGTCATAAAAAATCAATAGTTAATCAACGTGAAATAGGAACAGACACCGATAGTTTCCCCTCTGCTTTGCGTGGTGCGCTAAGGCAGGATCCTGATGTTATTTTGATAGGGGAAATGCGTGATCAAGAGACGATCTCAATAGCTATTACTGCTGCTGAGACAGGGCATCTTGTTTTGTCTACACTACATACAACAGGTGCGGTTAATACAATAGATAGAATTATTGACGTTTTTGAACCTGCACAGCAACAACAAGTTAGAACACAACTTGCAGATGTTTTACAGTGTGTTGTATCACAACAACTTGTACCCTGCCTAGATGGCGGACGTGTAGGTGCATTTGAGGTAATGTTCTCAAACAGTGCTATTAGAAATAACATTCGTGATTCAAAAACTTATCAAATACAAACAGTTATTCAGACAAATCAAAAATTAGGGATGAAAACGATGGACGATGCTTTGTTTGAACTTTATCAGCAAGGGTTTATTTCCAAGGAAAATGCCATTGCTTTCGCTCAAGACAGAGAAGCTATTATGAAAAGACTTATTTTCTAAAATAGTTTAAAAACGATTTTCTTATTTATAAAAAACGAGCACTATATTTTAAGGGAGGTGGGAAAACACATGGCTACGTATTCCTATACTGCAGTAAATGCTGCAGGTAAAGAAAAAAAAGGCTCATATGAGGCCAAAGACACAAATGAGGTTATTGCTTGGCTTAAAAGTGAAGGGATGTATCCAATAAGTGTTAAAGAAGCAGGTGTGCTTGCAAAAGACATTAACATTTCTTTTCTTGAGAAAAAACCAAGTGTCCGTGACCTATCAGTTTTTTGTAGACAATTTGTTAGTATAGTCAATGCCGGTGTCCCTGTTGCAAGTGCGCTTGGAATGCTATATGAACAAACAGAAAACAAAATGCTTGCAAACAGTATTGGTGAATGTCGAAATGCCATTCAAACAGGTTCATCACTTTCAGAGGCAATGTCTTCTTTTCCAAAGGTTTTTCCATCACTTCTTGTGACCATGGTCGAAGCAGGTGAGGCATCGGGTAGTTTGGATGTTTCGTTTGAACGTATGGCTACACAATTCGAGAAAGAGGCTAAAATAAAGCAAACAGTTAAAAAGGCTATGACATATCCATCAGTTGTTTTGATAATAGCTTTAGTAGTAGTTAGCGTATTGCTTGTATTTGTTGTTCCTCAGTTTGAGTCCATGTTGAATGATCTTGGAACGGAGTTACCTGTTATTACACAAATAGTTGTTGCTATAAGTGTTTTTATGCAAAATTTTTGGTATTTAGTGTTAGGGGCTATTGGTGGCATCGTATATACTATTCACCTTTATATGCAAACCACTTCTGGACAATACTTTTTCTCGAAACTACAATTAACAATGCCACTTTTCAAAGTACTTAGTGTTAAAACTGCATCGGCTCGTATGTGTCGTACAATGTCAACACTGTTAACTGCAGGTGTTCCCATTATAGACGCACTTGATATCACATCCAACATTATGACCAACGTAATGTTTAAAGATGCGCTAATCGCGGCAAAAGAAGATGTTGTGATGGGTACAACACTATCAGAGCCCCTTATCAAGTCGAACCTTTTTCCACCGATGGTACAGCATATGATTAAAATTGGTGAAGAAGTTGGTGATGTCGAGGGCATGATGGATAAAACAGCAGATTATTATGAAGAAGAAGTTGAGAATGCTGTTGCATCATTGGTTGGCGCATTAGAACCAATTATGATTATGGGACTTGCTGTTATCGTTGGTTTTATAGTTCTTGCAGTTATGATGCCTATGGCAGAGATGATGAATGGGCTGGATAATCTGTAATATTTCTTACCACAGTGGTGGCGCACATTTTACTTGCTTTTGAAATGTAGTTATTAAGGGATAACAACATTTTAAATATAAAAAATTATTTAGGAGAAAAAAGTTATGAAAAAATTCTTTAAAAACAACAAGGGCTTTACAATGGTAGAACTTATCATTGTTATTGCTATCATCGCTGTTCTTGCAGCGGTTCTAGCTCCACAATATCTACGTTTCGTTGAAGATTCAAGAGAAGCTACAGATGTTGATAAGGCAGCACAAATCGAAACAACACTTAATGTTCTTATTGCAGCTAATGACATTGATTACTCAGCAACAGCTGCAAACAACACACTAACATGGGACCTAGCAACAGGTGATCTTACATTTGGTTCTGGCTTAACTGGTGCAGCAGCTACTGAAGCTGGTTTCCTTTCACAGCTAAATGCTACTAGCGATGATCTTATCGTTACAAGCGTTAATGCTGAAGCAACAACAGATGATAAAGTTGTCTTTACTGTTAATCAAGATACACTAGGAAATCCTTCTGTAGCAACTAGTGTAGATTACGACGATTGGGCTGACTAATTTCTTGTAAGTATATAAGAAAATAGACTTAAAGATTTTTAGAAGCAGTACATAAAAAACTACTTATAAAATAAAGGTTTTATCATGATTTACTCACAGTATGGACTGGTTAACCTTTGTTTTATTCAAATTAAAAAATTTTAGGAGAAAAATATGCCAACATTAATCACGGTTTATATGTACAGTATAATAGGGCTTTTTGGAATCTGTATAGGCAGTTTTCTAAACGTCTTAATATACCGTATACCTAAGGGAGAGGGCGTGGTTGTTGGTTCTTCTCACTGTATGTCATGTGGTAAAAAATTAAAATGGTACGAATTAATACCTATTTTGTCTTATGTTTTTTTGCACGGCAAATGTTCTAAATGTGATACCCGTATATCGCTTCAGTATCCCTTAATTGAAGCGATTAACGGGATATTATATATGATTGTTTTTTATTATTTTGGCTTTACAATAAATGCACTTACTGCAATGTTTTTGACAAGTGCACTACTTGCACTTTCGATAATAGATGCAAGGACAAAAGAAATACCACTACCTTTTACAATTTTTATAGGCGTTTTGGGGGTAATAAACCTAGCACTTAACTATGAAAATGCGTCTAATTACTTACTTGGCTTTATTATTATAACAGCATTTTTAATGCTTATTGTTATAGTGTCAGGTGGAACAGCAATCGGTGGTGGAGATGTAAAACTTATGGCTGGTTGTGGTCTTTATTTAGGGTTACCACTAGTACTGTTTGCTTTTTTCTTTGCCTGTATTATCGGCTCGCTAATTCATCTAGTGAGAATGCGCTTTTTTGGGGCTTCAAGAGAGCTTGCTATGGGGCCATATCTTTCAGTGGCCGTGTTTGTGGCGCTGTTGTGGGGAAACGATATTATAAATTGGTACTTAAATCTTTTTATGGTATGAAAATTTTATACTAAAAGAAAATTATTAAAAACATATAGTTGAAATGTCAAAATATGAGGAGGATTGTGTAATGGCTCAAAAATTATTAAATATTGAGATAGGTGAAAAGTTTGTTAAAATTTGTGTGACTCGAGTTAATGGAACAAATTATAAAGTTTTAAGAGGGTTCCAATTTGAATTTGTTGGTGACATCGTAAGTGATGGTCAAATTACAAATGTCGAGGAAATGGCAGAACAAATTAGGATACAACTTCATGAGCATAGACTTGGTGAAGTGAAAAATGTAACGTTTGTATTTTCATCGACTAAAGTACCCTCACGTGAGATTACACTTCCACTAGTAAAACTTAATAAACTTTCAGAACTAGTTGCAATGAATGCAGGCGATCATTTCCCTGTAGACTTGGGTAATTATCACATTACACACACTGTACTTGAAAAACTTACAAAACCAGAGCCTAGTTACAGAGTACTTGTTACTGCTGTTCCAATGATTATTCTAAAAAGCTATTTCGACTTAGCTAAGAGTCTTAACGTTGTTGTGCAGGCGATAGACTATGCGGCCAACAGTCAAATGCAAATTTTATCGTCTATAGATAAAAATGGCGTAATTATGTATCTTTCTATTAACCTATTTAGTGCAGTTGCTACTTTCATGCAAGATGGTAAGTTCTTGATGCAACGTAGCATTCCAATGGGTGCAGATGACATTATAACCACTATTTTAAGAGAAAATAATTTTGAGGAAAGTGAGTATGTCGACACTTTACAAAAAGCTAAAGACTCACTATGGATGAGCCAACACCTACCTAAAGAAATTTTTGATGTTGCAAGCAATCGTTTGTTTGTGGGTATTGGCCGAATGCTTGAGTTCTTCTATTCGAATAAAAAAGGGGTTGCTATTGACAAAATAGTCTTACTTGGAATTTGTTCTGAGATTACAGGTATTAGAGAAGAGATAGAAGCAGGATCTTCTGTAAAAACAGAAATTTTAACAACTATACCAAGACATGAAAATACTGCCAATGTGCTAGATACTAGTATAGTAAACTATATTTCGTGTATAGGTAGTAATATTGAGCCGCTTGATTTAATTCCTGCGGAATATAAAAAAGTGAATCAAAGAACAAAAAGTAACGATAATTCACTGTTACCAAGTATTGTGATTTGTGCACTGGCAGTTCTTGCAGGTGTAATACTTTCACTAACAGCATGGTTTAATAACCTATCACTAAACGCAAAACTTGATAAAATTAATAATGATATTGAAGAACTTCAATATGTTGTTGGGGTATACAATACCTATGTTGAATATGTGAGTATGCATAATAATTTAAAGGTTATTACAGATAGTTCAACAAACAAAAATGAAAATTTATCTGATTTCTTAAATGAGTTGGAGGAAATAATTCCCGAATCAATCTTATTCATGAGTGTTATTTCTGATAATAGTGGTGTTACCATTAATGCAACGGTTGATACTTTTGAAGATGTTGCAGTTACGCTTGCTAATATTAGAAGTATGGATTCAATATCAGTACTCAGTGTAACAAGTGCTACAGAACAAGGGGACGGACTAGGTGGAACCGTAGTTTCTTTCTCAGTTACAGCGACGTATGCACAAGATATAGAAACACCTACAGAAAATCTACAACCTATAGTTACAGAAACAGAATAATATTTTAAAATGCTGTTTAGATATTATATAAATAATTAATTCTTTAATTAAGAAAGGAAGGATAGACTATGAAAGTTTCTAAAAATGAACTTAGACTTCTGCTTTTGTTAGCTGGACTACTAATATTTGTTGCATTATATTTCTTTGTGTATAATGGTTTAGTCGCTGACAATGATAAAATTGCAGCAGCTATCGATAAACTTGAACCAACATTAGCTGAGCTAGAAAAACACGAGGCTAACTATGATACATATCAGGCTGAAATAGAGGCAATTAGTGATGATATTGCTGTTGCACTAAAAAACCATCCATCAAAAATAGAGAATGAAGAGTTCTTGACGTGGCTTATTGATTGGTCACAAACAAACGGTTTGGATGTAAATGCAGTAGCCTTTATGGGTACAACGCCGATGGGGCAATTTCCACTTTTTATCGAGGATAATAGCGGTAAAAAAAGTAAAACTGAGGTTTTTTCAGGCCGTGTGTTAGCGACAGTTTCAGCACACTTTGGTTATGATGAGTTAAAAGATGCAGTTGATGCTATTTATGCTAATAAGCAAGAGACAGCACTTGAAAATATAACTATTACTTATGATGTGAACACAGGTACTTTAAGTGGGAATTTCTCAATATCAAAGTTTTATCTAAATTATGAGGGTGCACCTTATGAAAGCTACCCAATTCCTGAAGTTGATCTTGGTAAAGAACTACCATTTGGTACAGTAGAGTAAAAAAAGCGTGCTGATGCATAATTGAATGCAAAAGGTATAACACAGAAGGATAAAGTAAAAAAAGCACTGGATACTGACTTTTTGAAAGTACTCTAGTAATTTAAATAAGAAAGAAGACAAGGAGGGCGTATTATTGGAAAAATTAATTAAAAATAATAAAGGCTTTTCACTTGTTGAACTACTAGTGGGTGTTGCTGTTTTAGGTGTCATTGTTTCACCACTTTTAAGTAATTTTGTTTTATCGGCTAATATTTTTTCGCAAAGCCGTGAAATGGGTGAAGCAACCAATGCAGCACAAAACATTTCTGAAAATTTAACTGGGGCAGATTTTAATGATCTTTTATCAAACCCGGGATTACTTGGTGGGACTAGTGCTCAATTTACAGTTGGCGCAGGTCTTGTGAATCAAAATAATTACACTATTGAGCTGGATGGTCTTACAAGTGGTACTTCCACTTTTAGTGCAGAAGTGAGACTTATAGCTGGTATTGTTGATGACCTTGATGATTCTTCATCTACGGTAACCAATACACTTTTTGAAAACATCAATAATGAGGATGTTATCAATTTTTCATCTATGGATGCTATGTTTGCACAACAAAAATTCATTATAGGCTATGGGTATGATCGTATAAAAGGTACTGCTGATGATTTACCTGTATCACAGCAAAAAGATGTGACAGATATTGATCAAGTTAATGCTTCAGGTGACCCTGACCTATTGTCTTATAAAGCAGTTGAACTTTTGGAGGCACAAAGAAGAGGCTTGAGTGTCGAGCAACTTGGCACGCATGATGATCAAGGTTATATAAGTTCTGTTATCAAAGAACGAGATATGATTATTGAAATCCAAAATGTTGGTGTTGAGGATGCTAATAACAGTGATACTGTTTTAAGAAATAATAACAATAAAATTACAGCAACGGTTATATACGAGTATACTTATACCTTTGGTGAGGGTACAACCAATAAGTATACCTATAATTCATTGACTAATCCGATGGAGTGTAGGCTTGAATTTGAACTTTTATCTGTTGCATATGATGTAGGTCAAAATGGTGGACGATATCCGGTTTTTTATGTGCTATACCACCCTTATTATGACAATGATTACAGTACTATTGATGAGCAAATTACAATTAGAAACAATGTTGATTTAGAGAATAACTCGCTTACTAAAGAGCGATTACCTGTAGATATTTATTTAATAAAACAAAAAGATCCAAATAGAGATTCAGCGCAACTTGATTATAACTATCAAGCTTTAATTGAGCTTGTTCAACCGTATAGTGTGAGTGAGCCTAGTGAGACTATTCAAATATTCTCAAACTCAAATGAGCAATTTAACACTACAGGAGGAACACCACAAAACCCAGTTTTTAGATGGTACAATGGTTCTGCTGCATACTATAATACAGCTTGGGAAGGCGTGCCACTACCTCTAGTGGGTGTTACTACACAGTCACCTACAAGCAGTGAAATTCAAGAACTAGAGCAAAAATATAGAATGTATCAAGTAGAAATTGATATCATAGATAGTCGTGGAGAAGTAATTTTTACTTTGTACGCTTCTAAATTAGCATAAGGAGATTTGTTTTGAAAAATAGGATAAATAACGCTTTAAAAGCGCTAAAATTGAATAGAGGATCAAGTATTGTTACTGTAATAGTAGCTATGCTCTTTATATCGATTTTAGGATCAACCCTGCTTTTTGCAACGTATACTGGTCTTCTTGTTAAGGTTAGCGAACGTGAAGGTAAAGAGAACTTTTATAGTGCAGAGGAATCGATGGAGATTATTCGTTCTGGATTTCAACAAATGGCGAACGATACTTTAAAAAAATCTTATGATGAGGCGTATACCTATTTCACATATTATAATTCCGTAGTGACTGGTGGAGAAGGTGATGACTTTGCAGAAGTCTTTGCGAATATATTTAAACATAATTTGTTGCTTTATGATTTTGATGGTTCAGCTACTACAGGAACTCTTTTTGATTATACAAGTTCTATTGATCCCTCAGCATTTAATTTTCCAAGCACGGTAAATATTAATATGGATGGTGTACTGGGCTATTATAATTTAGTTGTTTATGATCAAGAGTATGAAGATGGTGTTCAACCACCTAACTTATCGATTACTCAAATAGCCAATAGTAAAGTATTAATTGAAGATAATAAAATTATTATTGAAGGTATAAGTGTAGTGGAAACCAATCCACAAACAAGAATTACCACTACTATAGTGTCTGATATTGTTGTTAATGTACCAGACTTTGCGTATTCTTTTACTCCTTATACCGTGTCTAGTGTTCCGGATTTTGCCTTTGTTGCCAGTGGAACAGTGCAAACCACAGGTACTTTAGAATCTAATCTTATAGGAAGTGCCTACATGGGTGAGTACTATGGTAATTCGGGTGTATTTACGGCATCATCAGGTACCGTAATTAATGCTGGTAATGTTACTCTTGAAAATACTGCAAGACTTGATATTGAACAAGATACAACGCTTTGGACTACAGATATAAGTGTAGACAATGCTAGATTTAATCTTGATGGAAGTGCCTATGTTTATGATGACTTGATTTTAGAGCGTGATGCTGATGTCGAGATAACAGGAGAATATATCGGATACAATAGCTCTAGTTCCAATCCAGAACAAAGTAGCGCAATACTTGTAAATGGGATTGACACACGACTTGATTTAGCGAATGTTAAGGCGCTTACACTAGCAGGTAGAGGCTTTGTGGGAACACTTTTAAATACTGGAACGCAAACTTCTGAATCATTAGCTATTAGAAGTAATCAACGGATTTACTTAGTACCAACGAAAATGCTTGTAAATGAGGATGAACCTACTGTTCTTAATTCTGAACTTAGTAACCCTTATGTGTTTAACGCTAGTTTTAATAGTCTACCTAATGTCAGTTTAGATTTAAGTTATAAAATTTGGCCTAGTTTTAATCCGTTTAATTATGGTCTTACGGCGAATAGTGTCAAAAGCTCCATTTATCCTTTAAATGGTGGAAATTCAGCAGGATATTATTTCTTCGAATTTCCAAATGAAGAAAATGCTGATAAATTTTTTAAAGACTATTTTAGCAACAACCCAGAATTAATCGAGTTTTATATTGACCAATATTTAGATTATTTAAGTCTTGATGAAAATAGTACATCAGCAGATGGTTACACTTTTGAAAGAGATCAAGATGGCGATATTAATATGTTTGATGCAAATATTTCAACAAACGTCCTGAATTATTCAGGAACTTACAGTAATTTGAAACAAACTTTGACCTCCAATATTTCGGCAGCAAACAAAACGCCATATGAATATTTAGTGGATGTAGAGGCTATTGAGAATCACGTGAGTACAAATGGCGTTTATGAATTTACTGATACAACAGGAAAAGTTGTGGCAGTTTTAGTTTATGGTATAACTGAAAATACATCGAGTTTGATGATCGACTATCCTGATCTTGCCTTTATATTGGGAAATAAAGTACTACAAATAAATGTGAATAGCGATTTTTCAGGACTTCTTGTGACTGATGGAAATGTGATTATCAATGGTGGTGTTGAAATCACGGCTAGTGGGGCTGAGGTGCGTTCTGCATTGCTTGCTACTAATGCTACTTTAGGCGTATCTATTGGTGATTTTGTCACCTTTAAATCCGATGTTTCCTCTTTAGGACCTGTCGATAACGATTCATGGGATTTAAATGAATTAGTGGAGTATGAAAATTGGATTAAAAGATAATCCATGTTAAATAACAAGGTAATAAACAAGAAAAAAAACGATACAAAAAGTTTTAAGTTAAACCAGTTTTATTAAAAAGCTTAAGTGGTTTGCTAGGAGGAACGTGTGAAAAAGAACAATCAAGGATACACTATAGTCGAATTAATAGTGGTTATGGCCATAATTGCGGTACTTATAAGTGTTATAAGTTACTCTATTGGTTTGGTCTTTAGAAATCAATCAAGAGAGGCAGCAAGCGACTTTAATGCCATGCTTGTAGCTGCTAAAATTGCTACATTAAGCGGTGAATTTCATACTAATGCTGATGGCGATATTGAGGCCCCTGAGCTTTTCCTCGAATATCGTGCAACACAAGATAGTTACTATGGTGAACTTTATACGGTATCTGATAGCCAGGCATTACAAAGTGAGGAGTTGGGTGACGGTGAGTTAGCAATAAGCTATACTACGACATCTTCTGTTGGTGTTACGGGTGTAACAGTTCCAATTACCACCACTATCAATTTTGTTTATGATAGAGAGACAGGAGCACTTGTTGAATTTAACTTTGCTCCAACTACTGATATTCAAAGTATTATCCTTGATTTTGGTGCAGGATATACCATAACTATATATACTGCAACAGGCTATCAAGAAATGAGTTAAAGGAAAGGCATGAAGATTTTATGGTAATAAATAACAAAGGCTTTAGTATGGTTGAATTGATTGTTTCGATTGCTATATTTGGATTAGTGTCCATAGGGATCGTTGGTTTTATGATGACTGGAACAAACTTATTTTCTTCTATCAACACCTATGTTGATTTACAGTACGAAACACAAACTGCCATGGTACAAATTCAAGAGTATGTTATTGATTGTAATTATGCGGTGAAGTGGGATGAGGCAAACAACACTTTGACTATAACTAATGAAGAAGAGGGCATGGATGCTTTAAATAATTCGATAACAGTGTACAAGACTCATATTTTTGTGTTTAATGAGGAAGATAATACACTGTATTATGGAACTGACCCAGCGAGTGTAAACGCGATAATGGCGCGCTATGTAGAGGATTTTAATATCATTTTACCAATGGCTAGTGATATCATAGTTATTGATGATGAAGATACAAACCAAGACGGCATTATAAATGAAGAAGACCATTATAATGCTATCGATAGCATTGATTTTGAGTTGACACTAAAACATAGGGGTAGACAATATTTTGCTGAACAATCCCTGTTTTTAAGAAATACACCTAGACTGGCTTAGAAAGGATGCTAAACTTATGATAAAAAACATTAAAATATTCGAAATAAATAAGCGGAGCGTTATTGCTTTTTTACTTGTTATTTCTTTAACCTTACCCCATACTCTAAAATTTTTAATCGATATATATGCACTTGAGGGATTGCGTGATAATAACACAGGTTATGTTTTAGATTTTGAATCGTATGCAAGTATCGAAAGAATAAAAGATGCAGGGACACTTAATGTGCTTGAAATTATTCCTAATAATGCATCACGTGGAAGTATGGGGTTTTATATGGTAGGAAGAGAAGAATTATTTTCGACCGAGGATATAAATAATATAGGAAGTCAACCCAATTTTGCTACAAGACAGTCCGTTTTTGAGGGGATTATAAATAATTATAGTAATGTAATTTCTACAGGTACAAATAATAATACACATCCAATACACTTTAATGGATATGAAGAGCTTTATCCTTGGCAGAATGATAGTGTGACAACCAATCATATTAAAATTTCACTATCAGCTAGCGAAGACCAGTTATTTACTGTGGGACAAAATCTGTCCTTCGCATTTCGAGAGGAACAAAATGGGGAATACTTATTAGAAGATGATATTTCTCTTGTTACAAATGCTGATGAGGGAACGATTAAACAAAAATATCAATATTTAGTTTCAGGTGTTTCATCAGATGATGGCGCTGAAAATGTCTATTACTACAATCCCACTTTTACATCAATTTATAGCCTAGTTAGTGCTATCGATGGAGATACTACGGACATCATTGATGTTGAGGATGTTCAAACTTTTACCAATAATAATTTTGGAATTAATATTTATGAAAATGATGGATCAAATAATGTGTTTGTAGATAATCTAGGTCAAGGATATGCTATTGAACTTAAAGATTTTTCTGTTGCTGGATCTACTGAACAAATGGAAAACGCTTATGTTATCACAGATGTAAGTGCACCATCTACAAGTCATAATGCTGATACAGCTCCCTATTACGCAATCCATGAAGCGTATTTAGAAATTAGCGAAAGTGCTACAAATACATCAGGATCTTACTTTAAACAATCTAATTTAACCTATATCTATGTAGGTAGTGGTAATGGTGATTATAGTAATTATGAAACTAACTATGAAAACGCTACTGAATTTACTGTTAGATATAATGAAGTTTATATAAAAGGAGTCGAAAATAATAATTGGTTCTTTAAATATGCGCTAGACGGCAATGAAAGTGAAACAGTTACCAATATTAACCTTACAACACAAACTACGGCAAATGTTACACAAAATAGTATTGATAATGCAGATATTATTATTCTTAGTGAAGGCTATAAAACAGGTAGTTTTAATAGTGGTGATATAAGTGACATTAGTGCATTTTTAGATGTTGCTAAAGACAATTTAAAACCTATTCTTATCAGCGATAAGATGAGTGCTGCGTGGAGTGCTCAAGCGCTAGAAGTTGATCTGGTTGCTAAAAATGTTCTTGTTTATAAAACAAATGCTGAGGATATTACAAATAGTTCAACTATTATATCTTCTGGATTCAAAGAGGGACTTAACAATGACATTATGGAGGAAGGCTTCCGTAATAATATACTAAACGAGATTATAAGAGAGAATGTTCATCGATCACTTACAGGAACTTTGGAATTGCCTATTGAGATGAGCTTTGGGACTGCAATTAGGCATCTACTTAACTCCGCACACATTCGTGTTGAAACTGATAAAACAGATATTAATGTCCTAGAAATCCAAGCAATTTATAATCCAACCGATGAAAAATGGATTCCAAATAGTTCAAGCTATATTGGACTAAAAACTAGTACAGTTGCTAAATGGATGGGCGTTACTGATGAAGAAATGGACGATTATAATATCACTGTTACAACCATGTCTGTAGCTGAATTTATCGGTAAAAATGAAGATATTTTTGAAGTTTATGATTTAGTGTATATCGGTGGTTCGACTTATGGTTTTAATACAAGAGTCGATGGAGGAGAGACTATCACCAATTATAATGACAACACAATGGATGGACTTATTTACACTAATATTGGTGATACTTTCAAACAAGAAAATTCAACATATGGACTTATTGATAGTGAATACTACCTTGAAGGTGTCCAATATTCTATAGAAGGAAATGGGATTTCGTATATGGGATGGCCATTAAAGCATGATGGAGCCGTAGATACACGTTTTTCAGGAAATGACATAACTCCAGCAAAACTTGCAGAGCTTCAAGCCTTTGCTCAGGCTGGTTTTCCCATAATTATTGATGATAATCTGATCTCTGCTGTTACTGGTGTTGAAAGTGTAGCAGCACAAGAGGTTGATATTAAAATTAACTATAATTTTGATGACAACAATACTACTACCAATATTGATGATATTCATCAGTTACTAGTAAGCCAACCGCTTATTACAGATTACTACCCACTTTCTATTTCTTATCAGTGGCAAGTTATGGATGTAGATGGTAATTTTACAGATATTGCTGGTGCAAATTCACCCAATTTAACAGTTGAAGTGACAACTGCTACTTATCGTTGTGAAATTGCTGTTGCAAAAGATGGTGTCGTTGTTGATACAGAGTATAGTAATGTTATCGCACTAGATTTAAGTGCTCTTTCACCTAGCTATTTTGATAATAGTGGAAATCAAGAAGATGGGCTTGTTACACAAAGTGAGTACTCTTTTGAGTTAGAATATGGATATAAAAATCTTAAAGATGGATATTACTATACAGTTGCAGATTTAGATAATGGGTACATTGAAGCAGGTGATACAGTAGATTACAATTGGTATTTTATTCCAATTAATCAGCATTCTCCTGTAGGAAAAAATCCAAGACAAGAACTGGTTGGAACCAATGTGTATTTTACAGAGGGTGGACAAGAGCATAGCATTATTTATGTAAGAAAAGATACTGGTGCGGTTAAAACAGCTAGTGAGTATAATGAAATAAGTGATGGTGGTGAAAGAGGAAAATACGTCGGATTTAATTTAACGTTTAATAGTGATAATATCATTGATCAAAATGAATTTATTGCACTAGATGCCGCCCAACAAGCCACCTATACAACGGTACAAGTTGGATATGTTAATCAAACTAAGTTTTATACTATATCGGAGGCTGTTCCAATAAGTGCAAACAAATACGTTATCACTTATGATAGTTTAGATAGTGTAAACAGAACTTCTACTATGTATGTTGATCCAAATCCTATTAATTCTGAAATTCCTATTTTCTTAACACAAGCCGTTGTTTCAAATGGTATCGATACTGATTACTATGCCTCAAAACGTTGGTGTATTAAAAAAGGAACTGATGGTAGTGCACCAACAACAGGTCAAACTGAAAACAATAGTAGCAACACTGCTACCAGTGATGAGAATTTATATACGAGTTTTGATTACTATAATGTGCAACTTGATCATGAAATTACAGCTGATAATAAATTTGTGTTTAAGGCAACACCAACAACAACAAATCAAGCTGCTACAATTGAAAGTGTTGAATGGTACACAAGAGACAAATTAAATGCTCATATTCCTTTAACTACAGGAGTTCAGTCATCGGAAAATGGTGTTTACAAAATAACTTTAAATGAGCTTCCAGAAAATCCAAAAGTTAGCTATGTTGTAACTTATGATGTTGGTGGAACAAAGATTGCTGTGCGCTCTGCAGAAGTAACATTCCAAGTGAATTTTACTACTTCAGATGATGCTAACTACGGAACATTACAAATACCTGCTTACACTTATGAGTATGATGTGTTAGATACCCATAGAGTAGATAACAGCTCAAATATGTGGGAAACTTTTATGGGAGATCCACGAGATGTTGATAGATCAGAAATCATGTCTAAGCCCAATGTTCTTTCAGTTAGTGAAATAGCAAAACTAAATACAGATGGTGCACAAAATGGGTTGAAACTTTATCTTAATCTTTCAAAGCCAATGCTTAATCTTATAACAGCACCAATTGAGTATGGTTCGGCAGAGCACTTTGCCTTCTTAGGGGTTTCTTCTACTACGGATGTGGCAACACTTTTAAGTAAAGATTTAGTTGATTTAGATTTTACTGATACTACTGATGATAACACCTTGGTTTTTGAATTTGAGCTTACTAATCCCACTGATCCAACTCCTGTTGATACTAAATATGAAGTTAATGTTTACATTGAAGCAGACGGCGATGGTAGATTTAGTGAGCGTGAAGAAATAAGTGATATCATTGTTGAAGAAAAATTATTAACTGGGGAATATGTGCGCATAGACGAGCGAGAACTTTCTGCAGCTAAAACCTACAGAGTTACCAAAAAACTTCCTGAAAACGTATATGGAGGGCTTACTTGGAATCTTGAAGTTGTAAAAGTAGGAGTTTCCTCAGTTACGGCTTCACAAACTGGGATAACTTATAATAAGCCTATAGAACCTTTAAGAATTGAAGTTTTACAAATTTATGAAACAAGTAAACTTATGAGAGTAGAGTACAAAAGTGATTTTGATAAACTAAGAAATGCTGGTGTTTATGATATCGTAGTTAATGAAATTCATCCAGATGAAATACATAGAGGAGAATTTATAGATCTTAATCCAAGTGATGCTAAAGTGATCGATAATGCCTATGACTTCTTTGATCAATTCGATATTTTATTTCTAGGATTTCAAGATTCGTTTGGTGCTTACTCGATAAACAATGGGATGTCTCTTGAAAGTGCTGAAGCATTACAAAAATATATCGAATCTGGAAAAGCGATCGTTTTTACACAGGATACCATCTCTACAGAGCACATACCTATAAGCGATTATCCACATGTGAATTCAGCAGGGGTAAGACAATATACTAGTCTTTTTGCTGAACAATGGTTTTCTGGATACTACTTTAATAATGTAATTAGAAGTGTTGTAGGTATGGATAAATACGGTGTTGTTAGTGAAGAATATGGATTATCACAATATTCTTATTTTGGAACTCTAGAGGAATATGAAGATGGCAAACGTTATGTTACAAGTGGTTATGCTGGCGTTGATATGAGCAAATCTAACGCGATTGAGGCTGATGGTTATGCTGTTGCATATGAGCCAGGATCTGGTAGAACGGCATATGTTGAGGAAACGCACGGCTTTACAACATTCATGACTACACTTAAAACATATGACCATAGTGCATTAACCCAAACCGTGGCACCATATTTAAACCACGGTGGATTCCATTACACCAATGAGATATCACAAGTTAATAAAGGACAGTTGACTTCATTCCCTTATAATGTGAACACCACTTTTTATAATACAGGTAGTGGCAGTAATTATCATATAATGGATAATTCATCAAATAATCAATATACACAGGTTAATCTATATGACGAAGATGTAACAGTGTGGTTTACATTAGCAGATAGTGGTATTAACAACAATTATACCGGATCTGATGTGTTTAAATATCACTATAATGATGCAGCTAATGCATTTTATATCTATAGTAAAGGTAATATTACCTACACCGGTGCTGGTAATAATAACAAAGTACCAACAGGTGTTGAGAAAAATATTTTTATTAACTCAATGATTACTTCTTATCGTCCAGTAGAAAAACCTCCCGAGTTTACATTTACAGAAGGTGCAACAGGGATTTATATCACATCTAACCTTGATTTTGTAGCGGGTGCAGGTGAATTTGATAAAATTGATATTAATAGCCTAAGTGAAGATGAACGTAAAATCTATTTCTATGTTGAAAACGAAACTTTAACACAAAGAGATTTAGATTTGACACTGTACTATGATTCTAATGATGATGGAGTGCTTGACTCTACTGATTCCTATTTAAAAACTTTTAAAGATGAAGTTGGAAATGAACAAAGTTTAATCAGAAACTATGAAGTGTACTACTTTGATTTAACGCAAGATATGCTAGATAAACTAGCAGCATCTGATGATTTCTCTCTTGATATCCAAGCAGTTATTGATACAACAGTAAACGGGGAGGCAATCACGGTTAAATCCATCATAATGCCAATTCATATTATGGGTTATCTACCCCTTACTTAATATATAGTGCTAGTGTAATAATGTATTTAAAGAGTAGTACAATCCTTTCTTTACTTATAAGTAGTTTATGTTTAAAATTAATACGAAAGTGATACAAGGATAAAAAGAGGATGGAAATGGTGAAAATAGAAGAATTTGTTGTAGCTTATGCGCAAGATCGTAGCGATACTAATTGTTTAAAATGGAATGAAATAAAAAAATATGATGTTGAAAATTTACTGCCTATCTGGATTGCAGATGCAGAATTTAAGACAGCTCCAGAAATTACAGCAGCTATGAAAGAAACTGCTGATTTTGGGGTGTTTGGCTACATAAAAAATCCCGATAGTTATGCTGAATCTTTTATTGATTGGCAAAAAAGATATGGGTATAATGTTAAAAAAGAGTGGCTTAGCTATTCTACGGGTGTTTTAAATTTAATTATCTATGGACTTAAAACTCTAATAAAGCCACAAGATGAGGTGTTGTTGCTTACACCTGTTTACCCTCCTTTTAATCAATGTATTGAAGCAGCTGAGGGAAGAAGTGTGCACTTTGATTTAACTAATGAACAAGGTCATTACTATATTGATTTTGAAAAATTAGAAGAATTACTGAAAAAATCTAATATCAAAGTATTAATCCACTGTAATCCGCATAATCCTATAGGACGTGTATGGACTATTGAGGAGCAAAATCAATTAGTGCACTTGATGAAAAAATATAATGTAATGATTATTAGTGATGAAATTCATCAAGATTTAACATTCAAGGACTTTAATGTTACAGCGCTAGCATTAGAGGGTAGTTATTCAAAACATATCATTACTATTAATTCTAATAGTAAAACTTTTAGTATAGCAGGTTGTTCGATTGCACAAGCAATTATAGAAGATCAAGGACTTAAAGAATCTTTTGATTTAGTAGCAGTAAAAAATAGTCATGCCCCAAGACCACTTATGCACTTTGTGGCAAGTGAAGCAGGATATCGTAGTAATGAAGCATGGCTAAATGGTTTCAAAGCGTTAATTCAGTCCAATTTTAATTATTTATGCGACCAGTTTGAAGGTAGCGATGTATTCATTAGTCCGCTTGAGGGAACTTATTTAGCATGGTTAGACTTTAATCAAGTCATAGATGTTAAGGAATTAGAAAATAAAATGATATATGAGGCAAAGGTGCTTCCAAATTTTGGTGAAGCTTTTGGAAAAGCAGGTTGTGGGTTTATTCGATTAAATTTGGCTATAACACCTGATACCTTAAAGGATGCAATATCAAGAATTAAAACATTATTATAGGCAATTTAAACAAAAGATAAAAGCAGAAAAAAGCCAAATTTAGTCTGCTTTTTTTTGTGATGATTTTCACAGATAATTAAAGTTTATAGTAAATATTAATTAATTATAATAAAATAGTACAATATTAACTAAAAAAGCTAAAAAAGTATGTAAATATTTATAATAAACAATCAAATCATTTATTTTTTATAGAAAATATATATAGTCAATAAGGTTTACATTTACAAAGTATCAGTTACAATTATTGAACATCGATAGAGAAAGTAGGCGGTGCAATGAAACAGAGTTATTTGAATAATTTACAGAATTTTTACCCTAAGCCACCAATGATTAAAAATTGCATAATGGTTTTAACTGTATGAGAGTTTAGTTGCTTATTGCGAGGGAATTATTATGTATGATGAATTAGGTTTATATTTAAAAACAATAAGAATCTATTCAGGATTTACTAAAAAATATATTTGTGATCAATGTGGAGTTAAAACACAGTTTGTGTCTAGGGTTGAAAATTCTAAAGAGCCAGTATTAGTCGAACGAGATATTAAGGAAAAGTGGTTAAGTGCACTCAATGTAGAATTCAAAGAGAACTATAATGTTAATGTAAAGTATGTAGCAATTATAGAAGAATTTTTTGAAGCCTACTTAGAGTACAATAGCCGTAGAATGAAAGAAATATATGATGAGCTAAATGAGGATAATCAAATAATTCATCATAGTGCGTTTTCCATTTATGTCTTATTAAAGTTTACTTATCGCGTAGTTCTAGATTTTGATAATTATGATGTTCAGCTAATGTATTCTATTTTAGATAAAACTGCAGATCAATTGGGTAAAAAATATAATGATTTATACCTGCTAATCTGTGGAGTTTATCATATGCATTATCAAGTAATAAAATGGCAAGAATCGGAAAAATATTTATGTAAGACAATTAAAAGATATCATAGTGATGAACGCATCATGGCAACAGCATACCATCATTTGTGCGAATTAGAAATGAGAAAAGGCAATGCTATACTTGCACTTAAGTATAACAAAAAAGCAGCTAATTTATTTCAAAGCAACAATGTTTATAAACGTTATGTACAAGAATTATCTACTTCAGGTGTGATTTATCTAAATTTAGGAGAATCGCGTTTAGCTTATGCTGTTTTTGATCAAGCAGCAAAACTTGCTTCATTAATAAACTGTAATCAGTTAATGGCAATGAATTATGCTAATATTGCTTTTTCTCATATCATCATGAAAGATTATGATAAAGTAGTGGAGTATGTAAAGAAAACACTTCATCATAGTAGTGAATGTAAAGAAGTATATGTGTATATATGTTATGCTTATTATAAGATGAATAATGAAGAATTATTTAATCAGTGGATAGAAAAAGGGCTAAAAGAATGCCATAACATTCCAGCGTATAAGCGATTGTTAAAGTTAGGGAACGATCTAATTAATAATAATATTGATGAGGACGTAATCTTGGAAAAATTTATTTTAGACTCAAAAAATATTAATAGTATAAAGAATGATGCAATAAAAATAGTATATAGAGAATTAGTGGAGTCTAAGAAAGCTAGAAATAAATTTAAAGAGGCCTTAAATTATTTAGAAGATATCGAAAAACTAAGTAATATTTTCTGTTTATAGTTGCATTCTTTAAGGGATTTTGAGAAAATATAAAAAATGGAAGGTGCATACTGATGGAAAAAATCTGTAATTTAGATGTACAAAATATACTAGATATAGAATTTCATGTCGATTTTAAGGGTTATTCACCTATAGAAGTAGATCGATTATTAGATTTAGTTATAGAAGATTATCAAATTTATGATGAAAAAATTGCTTTGATGAATGAACAATACATAGCACAAGAAAGAACCATTGCTTCTTTAAAAGCTAAAATTATTGAGTTAGAAGGAAGAGCAAAAGCCTTTGATGAAGCTACAAATACACCTATTTCTCAATTAGATATTATAAAAAGAATATCCAAATTAGAAGAAATGGTATATACTAAAGAAGGTAACAAGTAATACTAGGGTAATCGCTGGCCTATTAGGCTAGAGGAAAGTCCATGCTCGCACAATCTGCGATGATTGTAGTGTTTGTGCTAATCTAAAAAATAAGGTTAGGCAGGAAACTGACGGCTGAATGAATTCCTAAGGCATAAGCTATGGAGGACATCTTTAAAAGTGTCACAGTGACGTAGTCTACAAGGAAACTTGTAGAGTGGAACGAGATAAACCCCACAAGCGAGAAACCCAAATTTGGTAGGGGAACCCTGTAGCGTGAATTGAAACAATACAGAGGCATAGGGAACTATGCAGATAAATGATTACCACCTTGAAAAAGGAACAGAACATGGCTTATATAGTGTTACTATGAACGAAGAATGATACGCATTCTTCGTTTTTTAATACTTATTTAATATTATTGTAAATTTATTGGTTACATAGTAGGTGTTTACTTTACTTTTACTTAATTGTTGGTATAATATCAGTAGGAAAAGCGGAGTGATTAAGATGGAAAAAATAGGCGCCAAACTTAAACTAAGACGAGAAGAATTAGGTTTCTCACTAGAAGATATGAGTATTAAAACAAAAATTCAACCTTTAAATTTAAAAGCATTAGAAGAAGGAAATATCTCTTTTTTTGAAGACGATATTTCTTATTTGCGTTATTTCTTGCGTTTTTATTGTAAAGCCTTAGATTATGATTTTGAGGAAATACGTGAAGAATTAGATCAACAAATAGGATCATTTACTAAAACAATTCAAATTAAAAAGGCAGATAATAAAGCAGATATTTCGAATAAAGTAACTGCTAAGATCAAAGAAAATACAATGAAAGTCGAAAAAAGAAAAATTGATTATTCTTTAGTAACACTTATTATAGTTTTAATTGCTGTAGCGGGTGTTGTGGTTACTTTTGCCTTCAGATTATTGCCAGCATATTTAAGTACCCCTCAGGAAACACCACCGGTACTTATCACACCACTTCCAAGTGATCAATCTGAGAGTGATGAACAAACAACACAACCAACAGAAGAAGATCCGCTTACTAAAGAATTACAAATAACTGCAGTTGATAGTTTTAATTATGAAATTCGTGGTTGGAATGAGGGTGAATTAATCTCAATACGTGTTGAATTTGGAAATAGTGCTACATGGACTCGGGTATACTATGATGGAGTTGCTACTGATAATCCAGCTACTGATACTTATGTTGCTGGTGAAACGTTAGAAATTTTAAAAACAGGAACTAATGACTTAACTATAACATTACATTTTGGTTATCTTAAAAATAATAAAATTTTCATTAATAACCAGGAATATACCTTAGCAGATGGTGCGAAAGATCTTACTAGTGGACAACAAATTCACTTTGTATTAAAAGGAGAATAATATGAATTTACCTAATAAATTAACTGTGGCACGAATTTGTATGGTACCGATTCTTGTACTAATCTATATTTTTCCTTTCGCACAATTTCATATTGAAGTAATAAGTTTTGAATTTGGTGGTCTTGGAGGCGTGAGCGTATCAATAGTCAATATCATCGTATTGTTGATATTTCTAATTGCCAGTATCACTGATTTTATTGATGGCTATATTGCAAGAAAATATAATTTAGTTACTACGTTTGGTAAATTTGCTGATCCTATTGCAGATAAACTACTAGTAAATACAATGTTCATCTTGTTTGCATTTCAAGGAATTATTCCAGTTGTACCGGTTATTATTATGATAGCTCGTGATACTATAGTAGATGGTTGTCGTTTGGTTGCTATAAACAATGGTGTTGTTGTTGCGGCTGGTATGTTAGGGAAACTTAAAACAGTGTTACAAATGGTGACTGTAGCCTTAATTTTAGTAAATAATTTACCGTTTGAATTATGGCGTATTCCCATGGCAGATTTCTTGTTATGGTTTACAACATTAGTTAGTATCGCATCAGGAGTTGCTTATTTTAATCAGTTAAAAGAATATATTTTTGAAAGTAAGTAGGAAAACCTTTAAAAAGGTCTAAATATTATTAATAAGAGGAGGAAATAGTATGAGCAAAAGTAAAGCAGAAGATAAAGATCAACTGTTATCAGAAGCGATAAAAGCAATTGAAAAGCAATATGGTAAAGGTTCAATCATGAAGTTAGGTGATCGCTCCAGTGTTGAAATTGATGCGATAAGCTCAGGTTCTATTTCTGTCGATTATGCCTTAGGAATTGGTGGTTATCCAAAAGGTAGAATTTGTGAAGTGTATGGCCCTGAATCTTCAGGTAAAACAACACTAGCATTACATGCCATTGCGGAATGCCAAAAAGCTGGTGGGCGTGCTGCATTTATTGATGCAGAAAATGCAATTGATCCTACTTATGCTAAAAATTTAGGAGTGAACATTGATGACTTAATCTTGTCACAACCAGATTCTGGTGAGCAAGCACTAGAAATAACAGAGATGTTGATTCGCAGTAATGCTATTGATTTGATTGTTATTGACTCGGTTGCTGCACTAGTTCCCCAAGCAGAATTAGATGGTGAAATGGGTGATGCCCAAGTTGGTTTACAAGCACGATTAATGTCAAAAGCAATGCGTAAGCTAGCGGGTGTTATGAACCGCAGTGAGTGTACAGCTATTTTTATTAATCAGCTAAGAGAAAAAGTAGGCATTATGTTTGGTAATCCTGAGACTACTCCAGGAGGACGTGCGCTTAAGTTTTACTCATCAATTCGCATTGATGTTAGAAAAGGTGAAGCGATAAAAAACGGCACTGACATTGTGGGTAATAAAGTGAATGTGAAAATAGTTAAGAATAAAGTGGCGCCTCCATTTAAAGTTGCTCCAGTAGAAATCATGTATGGTGAAGGAATTAGTCATATTGGTGAAGTAATCACACTAGGCGTCGACTTAGAAATCATTCAAAAAAGTGGTGCGTGGTTTTCCTATAATGGCGAAAAAATTGGACAAGGTCGAGATTCAGTAAGACAATTTTTAATCGCAAATCCTAATATGGATGAAGAAATCACTTTAAAAATTAAAGAAAAACTGTTTAAACAAGAAGATAAATAGTATTTATAAATGGTAAAGTTGTATAAGCTTTATCATTTTTTTTAGTTCATATTACGAATAAAAGCATATAAAGTGGAAAAATGTGGAACGATTTAAATTAAAATTTCCTTTTTTTACACGAAAGTATAGTTTTTTCACTATATTTATTAACTAAATAGGTTTATTGCTTGTGAAATTTGTGAAAAAAATGTATTATATAAAAGAGTAGAACTCAGCAATAAATAGAAATGGAGGAATTATTTATGCCAAATACAGTAATTTTTTCCTTTTTATTCGGTATAGGTGGAATTTTTGTAGGGGTTGCTTTATCGATGGTAGCATCAAAAATCGGATTAAATCGTGCTAACCAAAAAGCTCAAATGCTTATGGAAGATGCACAAAGAGAAGCAGAAAATACAGTTCGACAAGCTATCTTAGATGGGCGCACTCAAGTTTATGAATTAAAACTTGAAGCTGAAAAAGAAGTTAAAGAAGGAAAAATTGAAATTCAAGATATGGAAGCGAAGTTAACACGACGTGAAGATAATTTGAATTATCGTGATGAAACTTTAACAGAAAAAGAAAAACAACTAGAGATAAAAAATCAGAAAGTATCTGATAGATTAACTGTGCTGGAAAAAATGGAATCAGAACTACAACAGAAAATTGATGTGCAAATTGTAGAGTTAGAACGTGTAGCGTCTATGAGTGCATCAGAAGCTAAGTTAGAATTAATGGACGCTGTTGAAAAGAAAATGGATAAAGAGGTTAATATTTATATTAAAGATCGTGAGGAAGAAGCGAAAATTCATGCAAATGAAAAATCTAGAAGTATAATTGCCTTAGCTATTCAACGTTATGCACAAGAGGAAACACAAGAACGTACCGTTTCAGTAGTAGGTTTACCTAGTGAAGAAATGAAGGGTAGAATTATTGGTCGCGAAGGTAGAAATATTAAAGCGATTGAACAAGCTACTGGAGTAGATTTAATAATAGATGATACACCTGAAGCTATTACTATAAGCTGTTTTGATCCAATTAGAAGAGAAATAGCTAGACAAGCTTTAGAAACTTTAATTCGTGATGGAAGAATTCAACCTGGTCGAATTGAAGAAGTAGTACAAAAGGTAACTAAAGAGTTAAATGAAACAATGTATAAAGCTGGTGAAAATGCAGTCTTTAAATTAGGTATTGGTCGTATTGATAAAGAATTAATTAAATTATTAGGTCGATTAAAATATCGTTATAGCTATGGTCAAAATGGACTAGATCACAGTATGGAAGTGGCTGCTTTAGCAGGTATGATGGCGGCTGAATTAGGACTTAATCAATCACTAGCTAAAAGAGCTGGATTACTTCATGATATCGGTAAAGCCATTGACTTTGAACAAGATGGTAGTCATGTAGAGCTAGGTGTTAAAGTAGCTAAGAAACGTGGTGAAGATGAAGTTGTGCTTAATGCGATTCATTCTCATCACGGTGATGTTGAGGCGACACATTTAATATCTAATCTAGTTGCTGCAGCAGATGCACTAAGTGCAGCTAGACCGGGTGCACGCTTTGAAAGTTTTGAAAACTACATTAATCGTCTAGAACAACTTGAGGGTATTGCTAATAACTTTAATGGTGTTAGTAAAACGTATGCAATACAAGCTGGACGTGAAATTAGAGTATTAGTAGTTCCAGAACAAGTTGATGATGTGAGTTGTCATAAAATGGCTAGAGATATTCGTGATAAAATTGAAAATGAACTTACGTATCCTGGTCAAATTAAAGTTACTGTTATTCGTGAAACTCGTGCAAGTGAGTTAGCAAAATAGATGAATATTATGTTTCTTGGAGATGTTGTTGGAAGAGCAGGAAGAACTGTAGTTTTTAAACATTTAAATGAATTACAACAACAACATAACATTGATTTAACAATAATTAATGCAGAAAATGCGGCGCATGGTAAAGGTATTACCCGCCGCATTTATCAACAATTCATGGAGTATGACATTGATGTACTTACGATGGGTAATCATACTTTTTCAAAAGGAGAATTATTAGATTTTATTAAAGAAGCTCCGTGTTTAATTCGTCCTAAAAATTTATTACCTCTAAACCTTGGACAAAGTGTTTTAGTAAAAACAATTAAGGATAAAAAGATTGCGATAGTTAATCTTTGCGGTGAGATATTCATGGATAAAATCGAAGGTAGTCCTTATAATGCGATGAAAGAAATCATTGATGAGGTTCAAGCAGATGCTTATATTGTTGATTTTCATGGAGAGACAACAAGTGAAAAAATAACATTTGCCCATGTCTTTAAAGAACATTGTATTGCTGTATGTGGTACACATACCCATGTTCAAACTGCGGATGAGCGCTTAATTGAAGGTTGTGCATTCATAAGTGATTTAGGAATGTGTGGAGCCTACGATAGCGTTTTAGGGCGTGATAAAGAAGAAGTAATAAAACATGTAGTACATAAAGAAAAGACACGTTATACTGTAGCCGAAGGCGATGCTATCTTGTGTGGCGCAGTAATTCACGTTGATGATGATACTTTAAAAGCAACTTCAATTCAGCGTATTCAAATTAGACCATAATCATAAACCCCTTTCATTAACCATAGACTAGGTTAGAAAGGGGTATTTTTTATGGAAATATTGAAAGTATCAAGTAAATCTAATCCAAGCAGTGTCGCTGGAGCAATTTATAATGCGATTAAGGATAATCCACGACTTGAGATTAATATTGTTGGAGCTGGAGCATTAAACCAAGCAATTAAAGCTATTGCGGTAGCTAGAGGTTTTTTAGCACCTATCGGAATTCAATGCGTATGCATACCATCTTTTATGGATGTTGAAATTGAAGGTAAATTGAGGACAGCAATTAAACTTATTGTTCAAAAACAAGAATAATGGTATAATAATAATGTAAAGGAGGCTTATATTATGCCAGTAAAAGTTTTAGAAGATACTTGTATCGGTTGTGGTGCATGCATTGGTGTCTGTCCAGTTGTAGCATTAGAATTAAACGATAGCGGTAAAGCGGTTTGTAATGATGATACTTGCATCGACTGTGGAGCATGTGTAGGAACTTGCCCAGTTTCAGCAATTGAACAATAAAAGGTCGAAATAATCGATCTTTTTTATTTTTAGATGCTAGTACTCTATTAGTTTATAGTGTAGAATGAAAAGAGTTAAATAATACAGGGGACAAAGGATGAATAATAAAAAAAATGAAATATATTTAGCAATAAGTTTCCTATTCACTTATATTGCGATGGCATTACCTATTGGTTATATTCAGACTTATCTAGCTTTTCTAGGTTATGATGCTACTGAGCGTGGGTGGATGTTTGCAGCAGGTGCTATTACTACTATGATTTTTCAGTTTATTGCAGGCTATTGCTGTGATGTTTTAAAGAGTGATAAAAAGATTTTTAATGTTACGATGCTATTAATAATCATAGCTACATATATTACTTTTAATTATACTGAAAAAATCTTTTTCTTTCATTTACTCTTTGTCGCAGTAGTCATTGGTTTGAATCGTACAGTTTTTGTAGTTCAAGATACTTGGTGTATTGAAACACAAGAATCTACTAAAAGAAATTTCGGTCCGATTCGCTCACTAGGCTCTATTGGATGGATGATAGGTAATACGCTAGGCGCTTATCTTATCGTTAATATAGGATATCATAGCATAGGCTTAGTGTTTTGTATTCTAGGTGTTATCAATGTGTTATTTACCATGGTGATGCAAGATGCACAAAAAGTAGCGGATAATGATCAAAGAATAACCTTAAATAGCTTAAAAGCACTATTTAAAAACAGAAAATATACGCTCATTGTTTTTATCTTTCTAGTAATTAACATTATTGCTGCAGCAGATATTTATACTGTTGTAGATAAGATGATTGCAATAGGGGCTGATGAAGTGCTTATTGGACAAAGGCAAACGTTTCAAGCCTTTAGTGAATTGCCACTCTTTTTCCTTGGAACAGTTTTAATTAAAAAATTTGGTGATTATAAGTTAATGTTGTTTGGAACTATTATGTTTATTGTGAAATTTATAGCCTATAGCTATGTAGATACACCACAGTTAATGATATTAGTTGCTCTATTACAAGGATTAACCTACCCCTTAACAATGATTACAAGCAAAACAATGGTAGATGCTAATACGCCTAGTATGATGCGCTCTAGCGGGCAAGCGGTGGCAAGTGCGGTTTATGTTGGTGGATCGTTACTAATAACACCGATACTTTCTTCATTATTATCTTCAACTATAGGAATAGATAATACATTGAGATTTTTTGCAGCAAGTGGTTTTATAGCGGTATATTTAGCTTATTGGTATCAAAAAAGTTGAGGTAAAAAGGATGATAAAATTAGCTGTATTTGATATGGATGGAACATTATTTAATGAAGAAAAAATGATTCCTAATAATACTAAAGAAGCACTTAAAAAATTAAAACAAAATGGCTTAAAACTGGCAGTAGCTACAGGAAGAGCTTATTATCTAATAGATAAAGAATTAATTAAAGAAAATCAAATTGATTATGTTATTTGTTGTAACGGAAGTGGTGTATATGATAATCAAGGTAAGGTTATTTATAAGCATCAGTTTTCAAAAGAAATTATGCACAGCATGATTAAAGATATGAAGGAGGATCATATTCCGGTATTGTTTGAGTATGATGAAACTGCTTGTGTATATAGTGAATATGAAGCTTGTTGCGAAAAGATAATGCAGTTTTTTATAAATACTTCTTTTTTAAGAGATGAAACTAAACAACCACAGTATCATTTAGATCACAATCCCCTACAAGGAGCCTGTTATATGAAGGAACAAGATGCTTTAAAGTATCGTAGTAAATATCCTGATTATGATTTTGTAGCTTATGCAAATGACGGTTATGATATCCTTTCAAAAGGAATTAATAAGGCTACTGGAATTAAGTATGCAACTGCAATTTTAGGAATATCACTAGAAGAAATCATAGCTTTTGGTGATCATCAAAACGATCTTGAAATGATTAAACAATGCAAAATTGGAGTAGCTATGGGTAATGCAACTGATGGTTTAAAAAAGATTGCTGATTTTATTACTAAAAGCAACATTGATGATGGTATTACCTATGCTTGTAAACATTTTAAATTAATATAAGGAGCAAATAAATGAAAAAAATAAATAGTAAAAGTATTTTAGCGAAATATTTAGATCATACATTATTAAAAGCAAATGCTACTGATGAGGAGTTAGTTGCATTTTGTAAAGAAGCGGATGCTATGGGTGTAGCTATGGTTGCAATAAATTCTTATCCAGTAAAACTATGTAAAGAGGTATTAAAAAATAGTGATGTTCGTGTAGGAGCAGCTATTGGATTTCCTTTAGGACAAACTACTATCGAAGTAAAAGTATTTGAAACGACACAGGCAATATTGGCAGGAGCTGATGAAATTGATTATGTAATAAACATTGGTAAAGTAAAAGCAAAGCAATATGATTATATCAAAGAGGAAATGACTGCAATAGTTGAGGTATGTAGAAAAAATAAAGTATTGTGCAAAGTGATATTTGAAAACTGTTATTTAGAAAAAGAAGAAATAGTAGCATGTGCTAACATTGCAAAAGAAGTAAAACCAGATTATATTAAAACAAGCACTGGATTTGCAGCAACTGGTGCAACTTTTGAAGATGTAGCACTTATGGTGAATACAGTAGAAGGTGTATGTAAAGTAAAAGCAGCAGGGGGTATTCGCGACTTAGAAACTTGCATGAAAATGATTGAAATAGGAGCTCAAAGAATAGGCACTAGTTCTAGTAAGGTTATATTAGATCATTTTTCTGAAGAATAATACGAGGATATTAAATACTAGTCAACTAACGTATTTAATGCTATACTTCAAGGTAGTTTCAGTAAGGAGAATAAGATGAAAAAAAATTATCAATTACCATCTTTAAAAGATGCTAAAATACGTACGCGTAATCAATCAGAGGTTAAAAGAGAAAGTTTTACACTTGATCCTCATGTAAGAAATATTGGTGTAAATAAGTATTTTTATTTGCGTACCTATGGCTGTCAAGCTAATGAGCGCGATTCGGAGACCATAAAAGGAATACTTGTTTCGCTAGGATTTACACAAACCCAAAAGGAAGAAGAAGCAGATTTTATATTACTTAATACGTGTGCAATTCGAAAAAATGCAGAAGATAAAGTTATTGGTGAACTTGGCTTATTAAAACGACTTAAGAAAAACAATCCTGATTTATTGTTTGGACTTTGTGGTTGTATGGCACAAGAAGAGGATGTAGTTGAACTTCTTTTAAAAAAATATCATCATGTTGATTTGATTTTTGGGACTCACAATATTCATCGATTACCAGTACTCTTATATCAAGCAATGATTGCTAAAGAAAAAACAGTAGAGGTGTATTCTAAAGAAGGTGAAGTTATTGAAAATTTACCTGTAGAACGCTTTGGAAAACATAAAGCTTGGGTTAATATTATGTATGGCTGTGATAAATTTTGTACTTACTGTATTGTCCCGTATACTCGTGGTAAAGAGCGAAGTCGCTTATTAGAGGACATTATAGAAGAAATAAAAGTATTAAAACAAGAAAATTACAAAGAAGTTACTTTATTAGGTCAAAATGTTAATGCTTATGGAAAAGATATATATCAGGATAAGGGATTAGCTGAGCTTTTAGAAGCGGTTGCTGCTACGGGTATTGAGCGTATTCGATTTACTACCTCACATCCTTATGATTTTGAAGAAGAGCTTGTTGATGTGATAGCTAAGCATCCTAATATCATGCCTTTTATGCATTTGCCAGTACAATCAGGCAATAATGAAATTTTAAAAATTATGGGACGTCGATATACGGTAGAAAAGTTTAAAGCTATTTACGATCGTTTTAAGTTATTGATTCCTAATTGTACTTTTAGTACTGATATTATTGTAGGTTTTCCTAATGAAACTGATGAGCAGTTTCAAGATACGATGGACCTATTAGATTATTGTCAATTTGATAATGTGTTTTCTTTTATCTATAGCCCTCGTGTAGGAACACCAGCAGCAAACATGGAAGATAGTGTACCACTAGAGGTTAAAGAAGAGCGTCTACAACTACTTAATGCAAAAATCAATCATTATACTAGAGAAAGAAATCAACTTTGGTTAAATAAAACGGTAAAAGTATTGGTAGATGGTCTTTCTAAAAAGAATGATCAAGTGTATAGTGGTTATACTGAAGAAAATAAATTAGTCAATTTCGTGGGTAAAAATGTTCAGATAGCTGATATTGTTGAAGTTAAAATTAACCAAACTAAATCATGGACACTTGATGGTGAAAAAGTAGAATTAGACTAAACCATTATAATAAAATAGAAAAGATAGCAGTAGGAAAGCATCCTTAAGTTATCTTTTTTAGTAAGTTTAAAACTAAGTAGTTTATTGAAACTCAGTGTAGTGCATAACCAAAATACTACATTTAATTTACTAGTATAGTTATTTTATTGTAAAATATAGTAAAGAAATAGAAATAGAGGTACCTATGAAAAAAATATTAATGATATGCTGTAGCGTCATCTTATTTAGTTTAATGTTTTTTCCAGTTCATGCTGCATCTTCAGTATATAGTGTGGAAGATTTAATTACAGGTAAACAAGTAGCAGAAGCTTCTTCGTGGGCACAGGCTAGTGTTATCTATGAAGAAAATAAGGGAGACTATGAAGAATTAGCTATTATTTTAAATGAGCGTATATTAGCGGTAGAATATGGTGTTTTATCGATACCGACCGATAGTGTTGGATGTAGCGTTAATTATGAATTTATGAATGTTGTCACAAGAGATGGCGGATATGTAAATGGCTGTTATGGAAGAGATGCCTTATATCTAGATAGTGACGAAGATAGTGTAAAGTTTATGATTAGCGGTGCTACTGGAATGGGTGATTTTTCAGATAATGCTACGATTATACCTTTATCACAAATAACAAGCTTAAGTAGTTATATTGTTATTGAAGATAATTTATATCACCAAATTAAAAGTGATGTTACTAGTGAGCGATTTAGTTCATTAATTAATTTAGGAAAAGCCCCGGACTATTTAATGAAAGATCAAGTTTATTTAAGTTATGATGGGCATTATTTTTATTTGATGGAAGATTTTAAATCAATGAGTGACGATATTAGAAACAACCAAAATACGGGTGCAATTAATAATGAGGATCCTTATTTTAATTATTATCAATATGTATCACATCGTACATTAACTGAAATATCACTACAAGATGTAGATGCATATTTCCATGATCAATTAAAAATTGATAGCTCAATAATGAACTACAACGATCAAAACAAAGATTCAGTACATGATGTATTAACACAGTCACAATTTTATGATAATGTTCAAGGATTTTATCAAAATCAAAATATTTTTGGATCAAACGCTATGATGATGCTAGCACTATCCATGAATGAAAGTGCCACAGGAAGAAGTTCTTTAGCTTATACTAGAAATAATTTATTTGGTCATGCAGCTTATGATAGTGACGTTGAAAAGAATGCTTCACGCTATTTTAATGTCTATAATTCTATTTATAGTCATGCTAAAAATTATATTTCAAATAGTTATTTGAACCCTAATAAATTTCAGTATCATGGTGGACATTTTGGCAATAAAGCTAGTGGGATGAATGTTAGTTATGCCTCTGATCCTTATTGGGGAGAAAAAGCAGCACAAAACTATTATTTATTAGATGAAAAATTAGGGTTATTAGATGAAAATGCTTATGCTCTAGGTATTATTGCTGACATTAAATCTATAGTAATTTATGATGAAAACCAAAACGAGTTAACATCAACAGAAACAGATCCTTATAGTAGTTTTGTAGTGTTAGAGGAAACAGCTACACAATATAAAATTCAACTGGATGCCGCTTATTATTCTTTTTCAAATATTGAAGGAAGTTATGATTTTCAAGCTAATGTGGGGTACATTGATAAAGAATTATTTGATGTCATTTTAAACAAAGATAAGATTAAAGAAGATGTATACGTAACAATTACCTTAGATGCCCAAGAGGGTACATTCAACAATGAAGAAAATACATTAAGTTTTCAAGTACCAATGCAAAGTGAAGTAAGCACACCGATACCAACAAAAGATAATGCTTTATTTGTAGGATGGGATAAAGAAGTAACAACAGCAAGTAAAGATGAAATTTATGTTGCACACTATCGTGAAGTAGAATCAATACAAATGCATACTTTACCACCGACTGTATTGGAATATTATGATCGTCTAGATTTAACAGGTGGTAGTATAGAGGTAGTGTATCAAGATGGTGAAAGTGAAATAGTAGCATTAACTAGCTCAATGGTATCTGGTTATGATAATCAATTAGTGGCGAAGCAAGAAGTTCTTGTTAGTTACGCTGGGGCAACGACTTCTTATCCACTAACGGTATCTATGGAGTTAGAAGAGGAGAGAGTAGCGCTTATAGCTTTAAGGGAAAACATTATTGATGCTCTTGCTGAAAAGGAAGAAATTAGTGAAGAAGACATAATATTATTGAAAGAATTGTTTGATAGACAAGTTGCTTATGAAGTGCCTTGGATGAATTTTAGTGAGATTAGAGCATTAGATCAAATTTACTATCGTGCTTTAAAAGATAACTTATATACTGTTGTAAAAGAGAATGATGTGAACCTTGCCCTTTCAGGCTTGTATTTTAATGTAGCTAGTTCAAGTGCTTATAAAAATAGCTTGTTTAAAGATACTATTTATATTAGTTATAGTAGTACTATTGATGCTAAGCGCAAGATGCGACTAGAAGAGGTAGCACTCGGAAATGGTTATCAAATTAGTGATAGTTTTACTATAACTGGTAAACTTAACACTTCAGAGTTAATGCTTGAAGATTATATTATAGTGTCTATTGATATTCCCGAGGAAATTAATAGTAGTCAAAGTATTACAGTTTTACAATATCATGAAAATGATGTGGTTCGCTTAGCAACAACACAAACTGAGAATAGGATCACATTTAAAACCAATGAACTAGGTAGTTATATCATTACAACAAGGAATACTACTAATACTTATGAGGCACAAGATATTACAGAAACGCTATCGTTCGAAAATAATCAGTATGCGATATTGACAACTATTAATTTAGTGATCGCTTTATTGATTTCACTTGTATTAATCGCAGCTATAACTGTAATAAAACAAAAGCGTATGAAAAAATAGCTTAAAAAAGAAAAGGGTAGAAAGTACTTAAGTACTTTCTACCCTTCATTTTTATAATATTATTTGTCGTTTTGGATTGCTAAACGTAGTGCTTCAACTGCAACCTTAATTGCTACTTCAGTATCATGTACTTGAGGATTTGATAATCCTTGACGCTCACGCTCTTGATTAGCTACCACTAAAAAACAAGAACCGCATCGTACTTTTAAGTAACTAGCTACAATGAATAAGGCTGCTGATTCCATTTCAGATGCCTTAGTTCCTAATCTTAACCAAGCATCCCATTTTTGGTTTAACTCAAAGTGATTAGGTAATGATTCTGGACGATGTTGCCCATAAAAAGCATCTTTACACTGTACAATACCCGTATGGTAAGTTTGGTTTAATTGTTTAGCTGCACTTACCAAGTGATTAACAAGATTGAAATCTGCAATTGCTGGGAATTCGATTGGGGCATATTCTTTGGTAGTTCCTTCAAATCGAATAGCACCTGTGGCAATAACTACATCGCCACCTTTTACATCAGTATCCATACCCCCACATGTTCCTACACGAATAAAAGTATGTGCACCACATGCAACTAATTCTTCCATTGCTATTGAAGCTGAAGGACCTCCGATACCAGTAGAAGTTACACTTACTTTTACACCATCTAATGTTCCAGTATAAGTTACATATTCTCTTGAATCTCCTACTAATACAGCATTATCAAAATGTTTTGCAATTTTAGCGCATCGTTTAGGATCACCAGGTAATATAACATATTTACCTACATCTTCACTACCAACACCTATATGATATTGCTTATTTGAACCTTCTGTATAATCAATCATAAATCTACCTCGCTTTTAACTTATTTTACCATGTATTGGTGTAAATATAAATAAAAAAAGCTATATCCCTTATAGATATAGCAAGATTGCAACTGGCAGGGGTGGAGAGGATCGAACTCCCATCTGCGGTTTTGGAGACCGTAATACTACCATTGTACTACACCCCTGTGGTGACTCGTACGGGATTCGAACCCGTGAATGACGCCGTGAAAGGGCGCTGTGTTAAGCCGCTTCACCAACGAGCCATTGTTTTAGTGCCAATAAATAATACCATATCGATTAGTAATTGACAAGCGAAAGTTAAGAAATAATACTTATTTGTTGTAACAGGACAGACAATAGGATATAATACCATAGAACTTATAAAGGAGTATCTATGATTATACTATTATTAAAAGGTGCTGTAATTGGCGTTGCTAATATCATACCTGGTGTTAGTGGAGGAACCATGGCAGTTTCTATGGGAATTTATGATAAACTCATCCATGCTATAACTAATATAAAAAAAGAATTCAAAGAAAGTGTTGCCTTTTTAGCACCTATTGGTGTTGGTGCGGTACTTGGTGTAGGTGTATTATCATTCGTGATTACATACTTATTTGAAAACTTTTCATTGCAAACTAATGTATTTTTTATTGGGTTAATACTTGGAGGTATACCTTTAATTACTAAGAGAATTGATAAAGATGCGCTCAAGGTAACTCATTATATCGTAGGAGTAATTGCTTTTTTACTTGTGGTTTTCTTAGCAACAAGTAATGAAACAGTAGATACTGGAGCGACCATATCATTAAATTTAATAAATTTTGTAGTTTTATTTTTTGTAGGAATTATTGCAAGTGCAACTATGGTAATTCCCGGAGTAAGTGGCTCAATGGTACTTATGATTTTAGGTTTTTATCATCCAATATTAGCAGCTGTAAAATCCTTTATTGTAGCACTTACTGAATTGGATATAGCAGCATTAATGCATCAAGGTTTTATTTTATTACCTATGGGTATTGGTGTTATTTTAGGCATTGGAGTAATTTCAAAAATAATTGACTATATGCTAAAAAGACTTCCTAATTATGCTTATAGCGTAATCATGGGATTGATTGTTGCATCACCTTTTGCGATTGTACTTATGAATGCTTTTAATGATTTGAGTATCGTAACACTAATTACTGGAATTATTACAGGAGTATTAGGATATTTCATTGCATTAAAACTATCATAAAGAATAGTTTTATAGTATAATAACCATACTTTAGGCCTGGCCTTAGTGAGGGGGAAATGAAGATGTTAAAAAAACTTTTAGTGATATCACTACAATTGGCGATAGTGCTATCATTAAGCGGCTGTAATGAAGCAAACAATAACCCGCAAGAAGTAACTCCAACAAATAATGTTTCTCAAGAAACCATATCATTAAATCAAAAAGAAATATTAGATATTTTTACAAATGCCAGCAATCAGGATTATTTAAATGTAAATATGGTGATGCACACAAGTGTTACTGCAGAAGAAATGATGAGTTTTGAGTCAACAACGACATCACAAATGATGATGGATGCTAGTGACAAAGAAAACATGCAGTTTTATAGCCTTTCAACAACAGAGTTAATGGGTGGTGAACTAGTTGCTGAGACGTTCTATATGGATGGATATATTTATTTAGAAACTTTTGGTAATAAAATGAAAGTGCAAGCAGTATTTGATGAAGTAATTAATCTTAGTGAACACCAAATTGCTCCTGTGACAGAAGAATTATTAACAAATGTTACAATAAAAGAAGAATCAGGAAATATTGTACTAACATATGAAAATGATAGTAATGAATTTTTTGAAAACTTGACATCCTTAGGGCTCTTTGATAGCTTAGATGGATTTTCTGATGTTGATAAAATTGAAATAAATCAACTAACGGGAAGTTATGTGCTCGATGCTAATCATAATCCAGTTAGTCAACATCTAATGCTGAGTGTAGGCACCATGATTCAAGAAAAAGCGACTAGTGTTGAAATCAACATTGATATGACTTATCTTAATTTTGGTGAGCCATTCGAAGTGCCTGTTCCAGAAGATATTGAGGAATACATAGAATATTAAAATAGGAGCTCAGTTCATTGTCTGAGCTTTTTTATTAGATAAATTATTGTTAATGAGTTTTACAAAATAGGATAAGAAATGTAAGAAAGGTTAAACTATTTGTAGGGTGTGTAACATGCTTTGTTACTAAAATGAATTATTTGCCAAATATAAAATATATAGTAAAATATAAAAGTGAGGTTACTTATGAGGTTAAAAAGCAAGAAATAAAAAATAATTTGTACCAAAAGAAGTGATAAAACTTGTTTATACTCGATATATAGCGCTTTATTTGGAAGAATGTTTGAGTGTGCTTTGTAATTATTTAGAAAAATTAAAATAAAATATATAATGCTTTGTTAGTTAACTAGAATTAATTTATGTTGCTAAGCGGTGATAGGAGGTGTACCATGATAAATGAAAAGAAAAGAATATTGAAATGTTTTCATGCTTTAATCAATAATGATTTTCTAAGTTCATATGAGTTAGCTAAAATAGTTGGAGTAACGAATAGGACTATTAAAACTGATATTATGGAACTAGAAATATTTGCTAAAGCATCTGGAGCAAATATTATTTCTAAAAAAGGGTTAGGGTATAAACTTATAATTACTGATGAGGAAATATTCGAGCCGATAAAATATCAATTAAATATATTGTATGCCTATCAAGAAATGGAAATTCAAAATAGAACCAATGATATTCTTAGAAGAATAATTGTTGAAAACAGCGATACAACAATAGATGATATTATTGAAGAACTATACTGGACTAAAAGTGCTATCAAAGAAGAATTAAAAACCACTAGGGAAATACTTAAAGCTTACAATATGAGTATTGCAAGAAAAGGTGAATCAGGGTATTTAATTAAAGGTAATGAATTTAATAGACGCTCTTTGATGCTTTATATTTTTGAAATGCATTACCATGAAGGATTAACATTATATACGTCAGAAAAGTATTCCTCTTACTTTTTAAGAGAGGAAGAGGAACGCTATGAAATTAGACATATTTTATTGAAGGTTTTGAGAGATTTTAATATTCATATCATAGATGACTATACGCAGCTTTTATCAAGGTATTTATGTTTAATGTCTAGTCGTTTTCAAGAAGGATTTACTATTAAACTCGAACATAAACAGATTTCTTGGATAAAAAAATTTAATCAATATGCTATTGCTGAAGAAGTAATAAGACAGTTACAAGATTTTGAAGGTTTTGAAGTAAATGAAGAAGAAGTTGCTGCCCTAGCTTTATATTTTTTGTTTTTTGCAGATATTATGAAGGACAGTAAGATAGAAGAAGAATATGCACCTATATATAAAGAAGTGCGCACTTTTTCAAAACAATGTTTAAGAATGATTAAAGAAGAGTTTAATGTGGATGTGATAAATAATGAAGAAAACCTTAAATACCTAATTAGTGTATTTATACCTATTTTTATTCAAAATAAATTTGGTTGTATAGCCCATATAGTGAAGTCAACGGAGTCTTCGCTTAATCGTTTAATTGAATATCCTATTGAGTTTAAATTAGCTCACCAATGTAGTATATTATTTGAAAAAGAACATAACGCTAAGATGGCATTAATTTCAATTATAAAAATTGCAGATAAATTTAGAATTATGATAAATAATTTAAAAATCAATAGTAAAGCGTTAAAATTGGCGTTATGTTCAAAAGAAGGTATTGATTCATCTAAGGTATGGAAATCTTTTATTGAAAAGCAATTTCAGGGGAATTTTAGCAGTATTGATTGTTTTGAACTTTATGAAGTCCGCAAAGTAAATCCAGAAGATTATGATTTAGCTATTATTAATCTATCGCAAGTATTCTATAAGTATCAAATACCGAGTATTTATTGGAATACCTATCCTTGTGATCGGCAAATTTATGAGTTTCAAAGAAAAATTGTAACTAGTAAAATAAATTTTGATAGTCTAGTTAAACTTTTTGATATCAATGAAATTACAGTTTATAAAAATTTTAGATTTCAAGATGTTTCCTCTTTTCTTCAATTGATTTCTTTTAAAATGGGTAAAGACTCCAAAAGTATTGAAGAATTACACGAGGATTTAAAGCAACTTGCACACTGTGTTGTATTAAATAAAATAGCTTTAATACAAATAAATTATAAGTATGTTAATAATGATATTTTTGAAATCTATCAATTATCTGCATTAAAACAGTGGCACGCTAAAGAAATTGAGGCTATAGTAATCATGTCATTAGACCTTAAAAATGATGTCGAATATATTAAAATTATGAGGCTATTAATTATAACACTATGCCAAGATCTTTCTTTGGCTAGTACAATTATAGGAAAATCACTTCAAGAACAACTTAAAATTATCCTTGATTCAGATATTAGAGCATCCCTATTTCACTTAAACTAGTGAAATAGGGATGCTTTTCACTTATTGCACTGAAAAAAAATACATAGCTTATAGCTTTTATTATAGGTATATTAAATTTATAGATGAAAGCGTTATCAATCTTAAAGGGGAAGGAGGTTATCGATGTTAAAAATTTTCTTATCATCACACGGACATTTCGCTAGTGGGATAAAAAGTTCTCTTGATATTTTATGTGGAGCAACTGATAACATTACTGTGTTTGATGCTTATGTTGATGAGCAAAACATAAAAGATTGTTTGGATGAATTTTATGAAAATGTAAGTGATGATGATCAAGTACTGCTGTTATCTGATCTATATGGTGGTAGTGTAAATCAACAAATGGCTTTATATTTGGATAGATCAAATACTTTCTTAGTAGCAGGAGTTAATTTAGCATGTGTACTAGAATTAAGTTTGAAAGAGACTATTACTAACGATGAATTATTAGCGACTGTAAAGCAAAGCCAAGAAATGCTTCGGGTAGTTGATTTACAAAGTGAAGAACTAACTGAAGATGAATTTTTTTAAATGGAGGATGAACAATGATTAAATTAATTCGATTAGATGAAAGACTAATTCATGGACAAGTTGCCATTAAGTGGTCTCGTCATACGGGTGTTGATCGTATTGTTGTAGCTAATGATGAAGCTGCAGGTAATATGATAATCCAAAAATCATTGATGATGGCTGCTCCTAGCACTGCGAAGGTAGCAATTAAAAAAGTCAGTGATGCAATTACATTACTAAATGATCCAAGAACAGAGGCTTTAAAGATTTTAGTAATTGTCAGTAACCCAGATGATTTATTAACAATTTTAAAGGAAGTACAAAATATTCCGCTCGTTAACATTGGAAATTATGGACGTATCGCTGCTAAAAAAGCGGATCAACAACGTACAGTATATGGACATAATTTATATGCTTACCCTGAAGAAGTGGAAGTATTCAAAAAGATTCTTGATTGTAAGATTGAAACCGTTTATCAAACGACACCAGAAGAATCAGCAGAGAAATTAGAAAAAGTTTTAAAATTATAAAAAAAGGAGAATAAAATTATGGTAGAAAGTGCTTTTCAAATATGCTTAGCATATTACATTGTTTCAATTCTAGATCCAACATTGTTGTCATGGCAATGTATCAACAGACCTATCGTTGTAGCGCCGATTGCAGGTTTAATCTTAGGTGATTTAACAACAGGTGTTATAATGGGTGCAGCATTAGAATCAATATTTATGGGTATTTCAGCCATTGGTGGATCAATTCCAGCTGATGCAACTGTAGGTAGTATTATAGCAGTAGCTTTCACTGTTTTAACAGGTGGAGATATTGAAACAGGAATTGCTTTAGCGATGCCAATTGGTACAGTAATTGCTTCAATTAGAGGTTTATTAACACCACTATATGCTTCACTGGCTCCATACTGGGAGAAGTTAGCAACACAAGGTTCTCCAAAACAATTCTTATTACAAAATTTTGCCTTCATGTTATTTACACCTTTAGTTAATACAATCATATTATTTATCTGTATTGCTTATGGTGTTGAGGGACTTAATACTTTCTTAGCTTCTTTACCAGCTTGGGTAATGACAGGATTAGGAGCAGCAACAGGTATGATGTTAGCTGTAGGGTTTGCGATATTAACGAGTATGATTTGGAATAGAGAAGTTGGATGTTTCTTCTTTGTAGGTTATGTTTTGGTTAAATATTTAAGTATGAATACACTAGCTATTGCTATTATTGGTGCAGCTATTGCAATTACCATGTTCTTTGGTGAAAAACGCACTATTGATCTAAAAAATAGTTTAATGCAAACAAGTGTAAAAAATGATGAGGAGGATTTCTTCTAATGAATAAAAAAATAGTTAGTAGTACAGAAAAGAAAATTTTAAATTCTATGTTCCTACGTTCCCATTTAGTGTTTTTAAACTTTAATATGGTGAAAATGGAGGCCAATGGTTTTACAGTAACAATGTCACCGGCTATTGAAGAAATTTATAAAGAGGATGTAGAAGGAAAAAAAGAAGCTTATGTACGTCATCAAAATTTCTTTAATACACACGCTGTTCCATTTTCGTTCATTGCTGGATTAAGCTATGCTATGGAAAAAGAACATAAAGAAAACAATGCGATAGATGCAAAAACAATCGATAGTATTAAGGCAGCATTAATGGGTCCTACTGCAGGTATGTTTGATAGCTTATTCTTCAACTGCTTAAGAATTATTGCTGCGGGTATTGCGATTGGGCTTTGTTCACAAGGGAATATCCTTGGTACCTTTATCTTTATTTTGATGTATGGTGTAACACAGTCTATTGTAAAATATTTCTTTGTTAACTGGGGTTATACTTATGGTACTTCCTTCATCGATAGTGTCTTCTCTTCAGGTCTTATGCCTGCTTTAACTAAAGCAGCTTCAGTACTGGGATTAACTATGGTTGGTGCAATGAGTGCACAGATGATTAATGTTCCAGTAAGCTTAGTAATTAATTCTGGTGATACTTCTGTAGTGGTTGCAGATGTTCTTAATTCAATATTCCCGGGATTATTAGGAGTAGGATTATTGTTTGGTTTAGTTTCTTTAATTAAAAAAGGATTTAGACCGACTCAATTGATTTTAGGTATCTTTGCTATTGCACTACTAGGTGCAGCTATTGGATTATTTTAAAAGAATGCTGTGCACTTTTGCACAGCTTTTTTAAAAAGAGGAGGAAATTGTGAAATTATTAATTCAAAGTGATGATTACGGAATAACAGAAGCCGTAAGTGAAGGAATTGTAAAAGGGATAAAAAAAGGAGTTATAAGAAATACAGGTTTATTTGTAAATATGCCCTCAAGTGCTCAAGCTGCATTAAACATTAAACAACTTGAGGCAATAGCAGTTGGTATTGATATCAATCTAGTAGCAGGAAAGCCTGTAAGTGATGCTAATCTTGTTGCAACCTTGATTAATGAAGCAGGAAGGTTTTATAGTTCGTCACAAAGAAAAGAACATAGTGTGCTAAATAGTGAAGTGGATCCTTTTGCTTATGAGGAAACTTTGATTGAAACAGAAAATCAAGTACTTAAATTTGTTGAGCTTATGGGAAGGAAACCAGCTTATATTCATCCCCATTCCTTTATGTCCAATAATTCAATTAGGGCTATGAAAGAAGTGGCAAAAAAGTATAATATCGTGTGTTCATTAGATATTTTAAGTCATGACAAAATAGCTAAAGTGCCTTGTGATTGGACTCAAAAACCTTTTCCTTTACAGCAACAATTAGATACTGATGTTACCAATAATTTAATTGCTTCTTTAGAAAAGGTTAAAAATGAGGAGTATGCAGCATTTATTTGTCATGCAGGATATGTTGATGCAACCTTGTTTGAGGAATCATCGTATACTATAATAAGAACAAAGGATTTAGAGGCTATGGTTTCATTCGATTTATTAAGTTATATTAAAAATAACAATATAGAACTGATAACTTATAGCGACTTGGTGGATTTATAATGAAAATAAAATGTAATAAGATTTATACTAGTAAGGGTATTGTCGATGGAGTAATAACTATTGAAGGAAGTAAGATAGTTTCGATAGTTTCTTGGCAAAAAGACTTAGCTTTTGATTTAGATTATAGTGACTACCGCATCATTCCTGGAATTATTGATACCCATAACCATGGTACTATGGGTTATAGCTTGATAGGTAATAATACCAGTCATGAAAAGACACTGGAAGGCTATTTAAAAGGTTTAGCTTCACAAGGGGTGACAGCTTGTTTGCCTACTGCGCATCTTAGCTTATTTGAAACTATTGCCAATTACTGTGATAAAACTCCAATAGGGGCTAAGCCGATAGGTATTCATAGTGAAGGACCTTATTTAAATAGGGTAGGGGAAAAGGGTGTAGATCAAGGACACCCAGAAATAGATTTAGAGTTTGTCAAAGAAATGATACAAAAAGGCAAAGGAAAGCTTAAGCTAGTTGGTTTAGCACCAGAATTAGAGCGCGCTCAACAAGCAATTGATTTATTAAATCAACACGGTGTTCGATGTGCCTTTGCCCATAGTAATATGAATTATTATGAAGCTTTAGAGTGTTTTAATAAGGGTATTAGCGTGAGCACCCATACAGCTAATGTGATGTCGGGTATTCATCATCGAAATATGGGTGGTCTTGGGGCATGTTTATTGCACGATGATGTGTATAATGAATTAATCTGTGATGGGCTTCATGTCAGTAATGAAATGATAAAAATCATAATTAGAACAAAAAAGAATCCTTTTGATAAGATTATGATGGTGTCAGATAATATTGCTTTAGCAGGAGCTCCTGTAGGAAGATATGAATTAGAAGGTTTTATGACCTTAAATATAGATGAAAAGGGTTATTGTCTTTCAGATACTGGTAGACTCTGTGGTTCTACTATTCCCGTAATTCAAGGAATAAGAAATTTAGTAGAAAATATAGGATTACCGCTTGAAGAGGTGATTAAGATGGCTTCTTTAACACCGGCACTAGTTTATGCTGTACCTCAAAAAGGAATACTTGAAGTAGGAAAAGATGCTGATTTTATAATAATTGATGAAGAATATGCTGTACATAAAACCTATGTAGAAGGAACTCTTATATATGATAAAGAAGTACGTATATCTCTTTTCAATCCATTATTAAAAGTAAAAACTAATTAAGTAATTTACATTTAATAAAGTGTTTATTGACATATGATATCATTGTGATATCATATAGATATAAATCAGGAGGAAATATTTATGCAAGAAAAAATAATCACCCCAAGAAAAGGAATGCCCGTATTACTTTTATATTTAGTATTGTTAGTAGGTTCTGTATTTCTGCTTATTGCTGCAGTAAACATGCTAAATGATGGTGCTTTGCTTGGTACACCTACTTTAATAATAAGTATTCTATATATGACATTAGGATGGATGGTCTTACCTGGTCTTAAATTAATAAGACCACAAGAAGCATTAGTGCTTACTTTGTTTGGTAACTATATTGGAACTATTAAAAAAGAAGGCTTCTATTTTGTGAACCCCTTTGTATCAGCAATAAATCCAGCAAGCACTACAGCACTTCGTCAAAGTGGTGATGTAAAAAATGAACAAGGAATTGTAATCAATAGTCAAAATCAAAATGTAGCTTTAAATTTACCTAAAAAAGTTATTTCATTGAAAGAAATGACTTTAAGTAATCAAAAACAAAAGATTAATGATTTTTTAGGAAACCCTGTTGAAATTAGTATTGCAGTTATTTGGCGTGTAGTAGATACTGCTAAAGCAGTGTTTGTAGTAGACAATTATAAGGAGTTTTTATCACTGCAGTGTGATGCATCTTTACGTAATATTGTTAGATTATACCCTTATGATGTAGCTGAAAATATAGACACTACGGGCGATGGACAAGCTGATGAGGGATCGCTTCGTGGTTCTAGCGAACAAGTTGCCCAAAGAATTAAAGAAGAAATTCAGCAAAAAGTAGAGAGTGCAGGTTTAGAAATCTTAGATGCGCGTATAACTTACTTAGCGTATGCTCCTGAGATTGCTATGGCAATGTTACAACGTCAACAAGCAGCGGCTGTAGTTGATGCACGTAAACTCATTGTTGATGGCGCAGTAGGGATGGTAGAAATGGCTTTATCCAAGTTAAGTGAAAAAGATATTGTAGAACTTGATGAAGAGCGCAAAGCAGCTATGGTATCTAATTTAATGGTAGTCCTATGTGGTAATAAAGATGCACAACCTATTGTTAACTCAGGAAGTCTTTATTAAGAACAATGTCAGATAATTCCAAAAAACAAATACCATTAAGAGTTTCTAGCAAATTATATGAAGCTATCGCTAGTTGGGCAGAAGATGATTTTCGTTCTATCAATGGGCAAATAGAATATTTACTTACGGAGTGTGTTAAACAACGTAAGAAAGATGGAAAATATGTATCTGAAGAACTCGATGAAAAAATAGATTTGGACATTTAAACCTCATTATTGAGGTTTTTTTGTTCTAATAGATTTATTTTTTTAATAGGATATGATATGAAACTAAAATTTAAAAAATATCACAGTTGTGGTAATGACTTTGTAGTTGTTAATCAAACTTTATCACTTGATGCTATTCGGCATTGTTGTAATCGAAGGTATGGTGTTGGTGCTGATGGCATCTTGATTATTAAAAATATTCCTTTAACTATGGAGATGTATAATCAAGATGGAAGCCGTGCGAATATGTGTGGTAATGGGTTAAGGTGCTTCATCCATGCTGCATATGAAGATAAGCTCATAACTAAGAAGACAGTAGTAAAGTTAAATGTAGGCGCAATTAAAGTAAGTATTGATAATATAGAGCCATTTATAAGTAGCTTTTTTATGCCAGTAATTAGGAAGGAAGAGAATTTATTTCATGTACACGAGGTAAGACACTATGTTGTTGAAGGAACTTATGATGAGTTTAAAGCCCTAGCGCTCTATCAGCAAAAACAAGTTAATATTAATTTTCTTAGCATAATTAATAATCATACTATTTTAGTTGAAACCTATGAAAGAGGAGTAGGAAAAACCAACGCTTGTAGCACTGGAGCTAGTGCGTGTGTTTTTTATGCATTTCAAAAAGGGTATATAAGTGAACAGTGTGAAGTACAATTCATAAAAGACAAGATTGTTGCATATAGTACTTTTAGCGGAGTAGTTGTTAGTGGAATTAGTCACTTTGTATATGAGGGGGAAATTGACATTGAAAACTGAAGAATTAGTAAAATTAATAAAGACAGCTAAAAAAAAAACACCTTTAATTGCATTAGTTAAAAGTGATAAGCTGTTGCCGCGTAGCTTTAATCAAATTATAGTAGGTGAACAAAACCAGGTACTATCAATATTAAGTGAACATATTCAAGACATTCAAGAAATAAGTCTTCACTGCACTGCTAGAAATAGTGCTATAAATCCATTAAATATTGAACATCTACATGCTCGTATTGAGTTTGGTGCTTTAATTCGTGATCACGTCATCATTGAAGAAGAAGTTGTCGTAATGATGGGGGCAGTTATTAATGTTGGAGCGCATATAAAAAAAAGAGCTATGATTGACATGGGTGCAGTGATAGGTGCTAGGGCGATTATTGGACAAAACTGCCATGTAGGTGCAAACGCTGTTATCGCAGGGGTACTAGAGCCACCTAGTGCTAATCCTGTGATTATAGAAGAGGATGTTTTAATAGGGGCAGGTGCAGTAGTTTTAGAGGGCGTTCACATTCATAAAGGTGCTGTGGTAGGAGCCAATGCTGTAGTAACTGAAGATGTTGAAGAAAATACAGTAGTAGTTGGAAGTCCAGCGAAAGCTATTAAAGTAAAAGATAAAAAAACTGAGTTGAAAACTCAGCTTAATGATGATTTACGCTATTTATGATTTAAAAAGCGTTTTAAAATGCGTATCTTTAATACAAACTCTACTACTTTAAAAATAGGTTCAAAGTAAGTTTGCATTTCTTGTGTTTGTTGTTGCATTCTTTCTGCTCGCTTAGTAGTTGTTTGTAGTGGAGCGCATGTTTTGATAGTGGTTTTAGCTAAATCAGCTAAAGCTAAAACACCTTGGATAAGTGTGATAATTAAAAACAGGACCACTATAAAATAAATCCAGTTGCTAAATTGATTAATTTCTTTAAGTATATTCATAATAGTATCGATCATAGCATCACCCTGTTACTAGTATAACACAAAGCTATAAATATAAACTAGTGATTTAAAAATGACCTTGATATGTTTATTGGTTTTTGATAGAGTTTAAGTATAATTGGGGTGATACTATGAAAGAAATAATGGATCAAAACGCAATACGTCGTAGCTTAGTTAGAATTGCACATGAAATTGTAGAAAAAAATAAAGGTTGTAATAACTTAGTTTTAGTTGGTATAAAAACAAGAGGGTCTTTTTTGGCAAAAAGAATGGTTCATATTATTCATGACTTTGAAGGTGAAGAAATTCCTTACTGTGAAATTGATATTCGCTATTGGCGTGATGATGTTAGTGCTGAGGATAAAAAAGAGTTGCCTTTATTAGACGTAGATTTTAAAGATAAAGTAGTTGTGCTTGTCGATGATGTGTTGTTTAGAGGTAGAACGGTAAGAGCAGCGATGGATGCAGTGATGTATTATGGGCGAGCTAAAGAAATACATTTAGCGGTGCTCATTGACCGCGGTCATCGTGCACTTCCGATTCGTGCTGATTATGTAGGCAAAAATGTTCCTACATCAATAAAAGAGGATGTAAAGGTAAAAGTATTTGAATTAGACCGCGAAGATGGAGTAATTATTACTACAAATTAAATTAGAAAGTGAATGCTTTCTTTTTTTGTGCTATAATCTTTTGTATTATGAGGTGAAGTATGAATAAAATTTTGAATTTCTTTCGTTGGCAAGCAATGATTGATAAAAAAAATATAGTAGGAGAAATACCAAGCAACCGTACCATTTATAAAAAAACGTTTGATATTGCATGGCCAAGTGCTGTTGAAAGTGTGCTGATTGCCTTGATTGCAGCGGTAGATATGATGATGGTAGGTAATCTTGGTTCGGATGCCATATCAGCTGTTGGTATTACTACTCAGCCAAAGTTCTTTGTGTTAGCTACTATTTTAGCGCTAAATACTGGTGTTGTAGTACTTGTCTCTAGAAGAAAAGGACAAAAAGATGCTCAAAGCGCCAATAATTATGTTAGGCAAGCTATAGTCTTATCCATAATATTAAGTTTTTTTCTTTCATTAAGTGGTATTATTTTCGCAGAACCTTTTTTAGCTTTTGCAGGGGCCAATAGTGATTATTTATCTTTAGCTGTAGATTATTTTAGAATCGTCATGGTAGGGAATTTCTTTTACAGTATTTCATTAACCATTACAGCCGCACAACGTGGTGCTGGTAACACTAAAATTTCAATGACTACGAATATTGCAGCAAACTTATTTAATTTAGTATTCAACGCAATGTTAATTAATGGTTTATTCATTTTTCCAAAGTTAGGGGTACATGGTGCAGCTATTGCAACATTGATCGGTAATGTAGTAGCGTTTATGATAGCCTTATATTCAATTACTAAAAAAGGGAATTTCTTATATTTTAATATTAAAGAATTCAAAGGATTTGATTTAAATACACTCAATGATATTAAAAAGATTTCTTTAAGTGCTTTAGTGGAACAGTTTTTTATTCGATTTGGATTCTTGATGTATGCAAAATCAGTAGCAGGGCTAGGTACAGTAGAATTTGCCGCTCATCAAGTTTGTATGCAGATGATGTCGATTGGCTTTTCTATGGGTGATGGATTATCTATTGCGAACACCTCGTTAGTTGGACAAAGCTTAGGTGCAAAAAGACCAGATATGGCGATTATTCATGCAAAGATATCACAGAGAATCGGTATCCTATTAGCTTTAGCTTTATCCATTTTTGTTGCACTATTTAGGTATGAATTAATTGGTTTGTTTACAAATGAGCAAGCAGTGATTGAGGCTAGTGGAATACCGATGATTATCTTTTCGATAACAGTATTATTTCAAATTCCTCAAGTTATCACTATGGGAAGCTTAAGGGGAGCAGGAGATGTGCGCTTTGTAGCTATGGTAATGCTTATTAGTGTGAGTATTATTAGACCTACATTAGCATGGTTATTTTGTTACCCATTAGAATTAGGTTTAGTAGGGGCATGGTTGGCTTTATTGTTAGATCAATTAACTAGAAATACACTCAGTACACTGAGATTTAAACAGGCTAAGTGGGTTAATATTAAAGTTTAGTAAAATAAAACTATTTTATAAGGGCATGGATACAAACTATTTTGTATTAAAAGCCCTTTTTTATATAAAAAAGGACAATAAAAATCTTTAAAAATTAGCAGTAAAGGTTTATAATTAAAATGTTAGATTAAACAGGAGGAAATTATGTCTAAAACATTTATGTCAATGGATGGAAATACAGCTGCAGCTCATACGTCGTATGCGTTTACAGAAGTTGCTGCAATCTATCCTATTACACCATCTTCACCTATGGCTGAAGTAGTAGATGCATGGGCTTCACAAGGGCGCAAAAACATCTTCAATACGATTGTAAAAGTAGCAGAATTACAATCTGAAGGTGGAGCAGCTGGAGCGGTACACGGTGCATTGCAAGGTGGTGCTTTATCTACAACATTTACTGCATCTCAAGGTTTATTGTTGATGGTACCAAACTTATACAAAATGGCTGGGGAATTACTACCAGGGGTTATCCACGTAGCAGCTCGTGCTATTGCTGGACGTGCTCTTAATATTTTTGGTGATCATGAAGATGTTTATGCAGCTCGCCAAACTGGTGTCTGTATGTTAGCTTCACATTCAGTTCAAGAAGCAATGGATTTAGGTGGAGTAGCTCACTTAGCAGCTATTAAAGCATCACTTCCATTCGTACATTTCTTTGATGGATTTAGAACTTCTCATGAAATTCAAAAAATTGAAGTAATGGATCAAGAGTACTTAAAAAGCTTATGTGATATGGAAGCGGTAGAGCGCTTTAGAGCAAGTGCATTAAATCCACACACTAACCCTATTACTCGTGGTGGTGCTGAAAATGATGACATTTTCTTTACAGGACGTGAAGCACAAAACAAACATTATGAAGATGTTGCTGATGTTGTTAATGATTACATGAAGAAAATCAGTGAACATACAGGGCGTAACTATGCTCCATTTACATATTATGGTGCTGCTGATGCTGATCGTGTTATTGTAGCGATGGGTTCAGTTACTGAAACAGCTAAAGAAGCTATTGATACTATGGTTGCTAATGGTGAAAAAGTTGGTTTAGTTAAAGTACATTTATATCGTCCTTTCTCTGTAAAATATTTAAAAGCGGTTTTACCTGCAACTACTACTAAAGTAGCAGTACTTGATCGTTCTAAAGAAATTGGTACAAGAGAGCCATTATATCTTGATGTATTACATGCATTAAAAGATACAACTATCACAGTTACTGGTGGACGTTATGGTATGGGTTCTAGAGATACTGCACCTAATCAAATTAAAGCAGTATTTGATGAATTAGCAAAACCAAATAGTAAAGACGAATTCACGATTGGTATTGTGGATGATGTTACTCATTTAAGTTTAGAAGCAGATCCAAGTTTCGTAGTAAAAGCTGATTATACTTCATGTCTATTCTATGGTTTAGGATCAGATGGTACTGTTTCTGCAAATAAAAATGCTATTAAAATCATTGGTGATAATACTGAGTTATATTCTCAAGCTTATTTCCAATATGATTCTAAAAAAGCTGGTGGGGTTACACGTTCTCATTTACGTTTTGGACCTTCTCCGATTAAATCAACTTACTATATTCAAAATGCAGACTTCGTATCTTGTTCACTTGATAGCTATGCTTTCAAATATGATATGGTACGTAATCTTAAAAAAGGTGGAACATTCTTATTAAATACTACTTTTTCACCAGAAGAAATTGAAAAACACCTTCCTAACAGAATGTTAGCTGGTCTTGCTAAAAAAGAAGCTAAGTTCTATATTATCGATGCAACTGAAATTGCTTCTAAAATTGGCATGGGACGTCGTACTAATACAATTTTACAATCAGCATTCTTTGCATTAAATGAGCAAATTATGCCTTATGATGTAGCAGTAGAAAACATGAAAACAGCTGCTAAAAAATCATATTCTAAAAAAGGTGATGAAATTGTTCAATTAAACTACAAAGCTATCGATAGCGGTAAAGAAGGGTTAAAAGAAATCAAAGTTAATCCAGCATGGGCTAACTTAGAATTTGATAATGGACGTACTTTAATCGGTGATGAGTACTTTGATAATCATGTAGCAGTTATTAATTCATTAGAAGGTTATGATTTACCAGTATCAAGCTTTACTAAATATGGTATTCTTGATGGTTCAATGCATAATAATGTATCTTTCAATGAAAAACGTACAATTGCTGTACAAGTACCTACATGGCTTCCTGATAACTGTATTCAATGTGGATTCTGTTCTTATGTTTGTCCTCATGGTACAATTCGTCCTTTCCTATTAACGGATGAAGAAGTTAGCAATGCACCTTCAGCATTTAAATCAATTAAAGCTATGGGTAAAGGTGTTGATCACTTAAGTTACCGTATTCAAGTATCTCCTGCTAATTGTGTTGGTTGTGGGCTATGTGTAGTTGAGTGTCCAGGAAAAGCTGGAAATAAAGCACTTGAAATGGTAGATGTAAATAAGAAAATCGATCAAGAACCTCTTGCAGATTACTTATACAAAGAAACTGAATATAAAACTGAATATTTCCCAGTAACTACTGTAAAAGGTTCGCAGTTTGCTATGCCTTACTTTGAAGTTTCTGGTGCGTGTCCAGGATGTGGAGAAACTCCTTACTACAAATTAGTTTCTCAATTATTTGGTAAAGATATGTTAGTGGCAAATGCTACTGGATGTTCAATGATTTATTGTTCATCAACTCCTTCTACACCATTTGTAAATGATAAAGATGGTAATGGTGTTGCTTGGGCAAATAGTTTATTTGAAGATAATGCAGAATACGGTTATGGTATGGCTTTAGCACAAAACTATAAAGAAGCTCGTATTTATGAAATTATTGAAAATAACGTAGACTCAGATTGTAAAGAAGTATTCACTAAATACTTAGATGCAAGAAATGATCGTGATGCACAACGTGCTATTAAAGATGAATTACTTGCAGCTGTTAAAGCAAGCTCTAATAAAGAAGTTAAAGAATTGATTGACTTCGAGCGCGATTTAGTTGGTAAATCCGTATGGATCGTTGGTGGAGATGGATGGGCTTATGACATCGGTTATGGTGGATTAGATCATGTTATCGCTAACAACTTAAATGTAAATATCTTAGTATTAGATACTGAAGTTTACTCTAATACAGGTGGACAATCATCTAAAGCATCACAAGCTGCTTCTATTGCTAAATTTGCTGCCGGTGGAAAAACTACAGCTAAAAAAGATTTAGGACAAATCGCGATGGCTTATGGTCATGTTTATGTAGCTCAAATTTCTATGGGTGCTAATAAACAACAAACACTTAATGCTATCAAAGAGGCTGAAGATTATGATGGACCATCATTAATCATTGCTTACTCACCTTGTGCTGAACATGGTATTAAAGGTGGACTTGCAAATCACCAAAGAACGCAAGCAAAAGCGGTTGAATGTGGATATGTATCACTGTATCGTTTTGACCCTCGTAAAGAACAACCACTTACTATCGATAGTAAAGAACCTAATTGGGATGTGTTTATGGATTTCATTATGTCAGAAACACGTTATAGCCAACTACCTAAGATTAAAGGTGAATCAGCATATGATATGTTTGAAAATACATTAAAAGATGCTAAAAAACGTTGGACTCGTTTAGTAAAATTAGCTAAAGACTAAGTTTATAATAAAACAGTATCTAGTTAATAAATCAAGTTAATTTAAAAGGAAGATAAAAGCATAATGCTGAAATCTTCCTTTTTTATGAAATTATATAAAAATAATATATATTTAGCCATGTTATAGGAAAAATTAAAACAAATAAATAAATAATAAAGAAAATTTAATATTTAATAACTTGTTTAGTTTTCATATTTTGATTATACTAATATAAGAAAGTTGGTGATGATTTTGAAAGTATTACTCTACTTTGAAGCAGAGAAAATGATTCAAACATCTGGAATAGGAAGAGCATTAAAGCATCAACAGGCTGCTTTAGATTATGCAGGGGTTGCATGGACTTGTGATCCTAATGACGATTATGATATTTTACATATTAATACAGTAGGTATTACTAGTAACACGATGATCACTAAAGCACGAAAAGAAAATAAAAAAATTATTTATCATGCTCATTCTACAGAAGAGGATTTTCGTAATTCTTTTGTGCTCTCTAATCAAGTTGCACCATTATTTAAAAAACATCTCATTAGCTTATACTCTTTAGCAGATCATATTTTGACACCAACACCTTATAGTAAAAAATTATTAGAAGGCTATGGTATTGATGTAGGTATAACAGCAGTATCTAATGGTATTGATTTAAATCGTTTTGATTATGACGAAGAAAAGGCATTAGCCTATCATAAATATTTTAATTTAAAGGAACATCAGAAAGTTGTTTTAGGGGTAGGGCTATATTTCGAAAGAAAAGGTATCTTGGATTTTATTGAGGTTGCTAAAAGGCTTCCTGAATATTTATTTATTTGGTTTGGTCATACGCCACTGATGAGTATTCCTAAAAATATTCGTGATATCATTGAATATCATCCTAAAAATGTACTTTTTCCTGGTTATGTAAAAGGTTCTATTATTGAAGGTGCTTATGCCAGTGCTGATTGTTTCTTTTTTCCGTCTCATGAAGAAACAGAAGGAATTGTTGTTTTAGAAGCTCTAGCATCTTATAAGAATTGTGTCCTTCGTGATATTGGTGCTTTTGATCCATGGATGCAGGATAAGAAGAATTGTTATAAAGGAAATAATGTTGATGAATTTGTTGCTCTTGTAAAAGGAGTAGTAGAAAAACAACTTCCTGATGTTTCTAAAGAAGCGCGTGTTGTAGCTGAACAAAGAAGCATTGAAGAAGTTGGTAAACAATTAAAAAGGGTTTATGAAGAAGTAATGAAATAGGGATAAATATATGAAGAAAAAAAAGAATACCTATGCCTTTAATATTTTACTTGTATTGTTTTTTACAGCTTTAGTATTATGGCTAGCACTAAAAGATAACTTTGATGAAGTAATGCAAATAATAAGCCAAGTACAATTATCTTGGATTTTTATAGTGCTTTTAGTATCTTTATTTAATCAATCTTTAATAGGCATGATTATAATGATATTGACTAAATTAACAAAGAAAGATTATAAGTTTTTTGAGGGAGCTGTAAATGCTATTATAGCTTCTTTTTTCCATGGTGTTACTCCAAGTGCATCAGGTGGTCAAATTGCTCAAATCTATGTTTTTAAAAAACAACGGGTACCTGTTAGTGATGCTGTAGGTATTTTATGGATGGATTTTATACTCTATCAAACGGCATTGGTTGGACTTGTCTTATTTTTATTGTGGATGCGTTTCACTTATTTTTATGATAATTTTTCACATTTATTTGTACTAGTACTTGTTGGGTTTGCGGTAAACTGTTTAATTATTGTTGGATTATATATATTAGCTCGCTTTCCTAGAACATATCGATGGCTGACTACAACGGGTGTAGTAATTGGGGTTAAATTAAGATTAATTAAAGACAAAGAAAAAACTATAGCTAATATTGATAATCAATTAGAACATTTCTCACAAGAAACTAAGCGACTACAATCTCACCGCACAACAATTGTATTGGTAATATTCTTAAACGTAGTACGATTAGCACTGTATTATAGTATTCCTTATTTCTGTATGCTTGCACTAGGTATCGATGTATCTATTTCCATGATTTTAGATATTGTTGCATTATCTGCATGTGTATCTATGATGAATACTTTTATACCACTTCCAGGTGCAAGTGGAGGAACTGAAGCAACTTTCTTGATGATGTTTTCAGGGTTGGTCGGACTAATTAATGCTACAAGTACGATGTTACTTTGGCGTTTTGTTTCTTATTATTTAATCATGCTTATTGGTGGTGTAGTTTTTGTAATATTTAAATTTATATATGATAAAAAAGAAGTTATAGAAAATTAAGGGAGGTAAATTATGCGCGTAGGATTATTTAGTGATACCTATACACCAGAAATTAATGGGGTAGTTTCTTCGGTTGTTTTGCATCAAAAGGAGTTGGAAAAGCATGGCCATGAAGTTTTTGTAATAACAACTAATAATAACTTGTTTGAATCAGAAAGACAGGGTAATGTGCTACGTTTACCTGGAATTGAAATTAAAAAAATGTATGGTTATATAGCGAGTAGTCCACTTCATTTCTCTGCGTATAGTGATATTGAAGAAATGAATTTAGATCTTATTCATGCTCATACTGAATTTGGTATTGGTATTTTTGCGCGTTTGGTTGCGAGGAAATTTAATATACCTTTAGTTTCAACTTATCATACTACTTATGAAGATTATACTCATTATGTAAATTTAGTTAATTCTAAATCTATTGACCGCGTTGCTAAAAAAGTAGTAGCTAATTTAAGTCGTATTTATGGTATGAGCTGTGTTGAAATGATTGCTCCAAGTCATAAAACAAAAGAAATGTTGTTAGGATATAAAGTTAAAACACCAATAGAAGTAATTCCTACAGGCATAGATTTACAACGTTTCCATAAGTCTAAAACTACACAAGAACAGATTGTGGCTATAAGAAAAGAAGCAGGGGTTCAAGAAGATGAACTATTGATTGTTTTTATTGGAAGGATTGCTCCTGAAAAGAGCATAGATATACCTATAAGAGCAATGAAGATTTTAAAGGAAAGACAAGTAAAGGCAAGGCTGATGATTGTAGGTAGTGGTCCACAATTAGATGAGCTTAAAGATTTAGCTAAGTCCTTAGGTTGTGAAGATAAAATAGCATTTTTAGGAAAAAAATTAGCAACAGAGGTTCCAGCATATTATCATGCTAGTGATATTTTTGTATCAGCATCACTTACAGAAACACAAGGACTAACTTATATTGAAGCACTAGCTGCAGAACTACCTGTTTTTGCGCGTGCAGATGAAATATTATCCGAGATTGTATTAGATAGGCAAACAGGCTATTATTTTGAAGATGATGATTCTCTAGCAGATTGTGTTATGGAGCATTTATCGTTAAGTAAACAAGATATTAAGGTGATGAAAGCACAATGTGTAAATCAAGTTAAAGTATATGATAGTGAAATATTTTATCAAAATATCATTACTCTTTATCAACGAGTAGTAGAGCTTTATAATTATTTTTATGAAGTTACTATGATAAAAACTAAGAGCGATTATACTGAAATAATTGTTGAAAATAAGGAAGAGACTTTAAAAATCAAAATTGATTTTAAAAATCATGTAAGTGAGAACATTCGTTTAGGTTCTAAGTTAAGTTCAGAATCTATTAAATATCTACAAGAAAAAGAAGCAGTGGTTAATGCTTATATAGCGTGTATTAAAAAATTAGCGATTAAGGATTATAGTCGAAAAGAGATGTATGATTTTTTAACGCAAAAGACAGATTTAGATATAAGTGATATTAATGATATTATTGAATCTCTAGAAGAAAAAGAGTATATTGATGATTTACGCTTCACTAAAGAGAAGATATTAAAGTGTAAAGGAATGTTGCAAGGTGAAAATAAGATCTTTAGAACACTTAAAAAACATGGTATTGCAGTTGAAATGATCGAAGAGGTATTAGCTTTATCAAAAGATGAAGAATCAGAGCTGCAAAATGCGATTAAGGCAGCAGAAAAATTTCAGAATTCTATACAAGAAATATCTTTACGTAAGAAAAAGCAAAAAATATATCAAAAACTATTTAATCAAGGTTTTAATAATGATATGATTGAACAAGCTTTAAATCATTTAAATTATCAAGATGAAGAAGAAAATGAACTAGATAATTTAAGAAAAATAGCGAATAAAGCTAAAAAACGATATGCACACCAAAATGATGGGGTACAACTTCGTAATTTAGTGTTTCGTTATTGTTCCTCACAGGGATTTGATTTAGAAGATAATTATATAGTATTAAGGGAAATGGAGTGGAGTAATGAATAAACAAGTAGTAGAGTTTAAAGATGGAGAAAGCTTACAGCTAGCATTATTAGTTAATCAAGTAACTAAGGGTGTAAGCTCTAATGGGGCAACCTATCTTTCGTTAATACTTCAAGATGCAAGTGGAAGTATTGAAGCTAAGATGTGGGATGTAAAAGAGGCTACATTAAATTTAGTAGCAAGTGGATCGGTATATTTATTTAAATGTGAAGTATTAAAGTATCGTAATGTATTACAACTTCGAATAAATGAAATTACACCGATTAACGAAGAAGTTAATATTCGTGATTTCGTAAGTAGTGCTTCTATTCCTATAGAAGAAATGCAAAAGAAAGTAAGGGAAACAATACAGTCGATACAAAATCCTATTTATCGTGGGTTAATGGTTTCTTTATTTACTGAATACAAAGTAGAATTTTTTGATTACCCTGCAGCTTCAAAAAACCATCATAGTTTTATAGGTGGCTTAGCAATGCATGTTATTGGGATGTTAGAGGTTGCTGATTCATTATGTACCCTTTATCCTTTTCTAAATAGAGATTTATTAATCAGTGGTGTACTAGTGCATGACTTAGGTAAAATTACAGAACTATCTGGGGCTGTTGCAACTGAATATACTTTAGAAGGTAAATTATTAGGACATATCTCTATACTGCATGCTAAGTTGTATGATTTAGCAAAGGAAATGGATGTTGTAAGTAGTGAAGAGGTTACTTGTCTAAGACATATGATTTTAGCTCATCATGGTAAATTAGAATATGGATCACCAGTATTGCCGCAAATTATGGAAGCCGAAGTTTTATTTTTAATTGATAACTTGGATGCGCGTTTAAATACTTTAATTACTGCATTAAATGCTACACAACCAGGCGAATTTACATCACGTTTATTTGCTATGGAAAATAGAGCATTTTATAAACCTAAAAATGATTGATACTCATTGCCATGGGCTGTTTAATGTAGATGATGCTTCCAAGACATTAAACGAAGCTGTAGCCATGTTTATAGTGGCACAAGAAGATAACATAAGTGATGTTTTAATTACACCACACTGTGTTCCAGGACAATATTTTCAGAACACAAAAGAGGATTTATTGCCGGTATTTGAGATTTTAAAAGAAGAGTTAAAAAGACAGCATATTGATATTAATGTCTATTTAGGCTGTGAATTAACAATGACAGATGAAGCGATAATTTGGCTTCAACAAAAAAAGGTTGCTACCTTAAATAACACTGATTGGCTGCTAGTGGAGTTACCTTGGCATACACCATTTAAGTCAAACTATACTGAAGATGAATTTATAGAGACCTGTATAAATATGGGGTACCATGTATTGTTGGCACATCCAGAGCGCTATAGGAGTGTACAACGTGATTTTAATACTTTAAAAAGATGGCGTGAAATGGGATGTTTTTTCTCAGTGAATAGAACAGGGTTGCTTTCTGCAAACACCAATGAGCGCGCATTATGTATACGTATGATTAAAGAAGGATACTGTGATGTTGTAGCTAGTGATGCACATAACTGTACTACACGATCAATTACTTTATCAGATAGTTTTGATTTCGTTCAGGAACATTTCGATTATGCTACTGCTTATCGACTAATGGTAGAAAACCCACGTAAAATTATTCAAGGTGAAGCACTACTTTAGGGTACTTAGGTACTCTTTTTTTATACTAAAAAAGACCATAATTGGTCTTAAGTTTGATTTATTTTATGATAAACAGCTTCTATATCAATATTAGATTGATTAAATTTAATAGCTATTGCATCCTCATCACTATATCGTGGAATAATATGGACATGGAAATGATCCACTGTTTGTCCAGCGACTTCATTACAGTTAGCTAAAATATTACATCCTTGAGCTTGTAATTTTTGAACTAAGTTATTAGCAACAGTATGGGTAATCCTCATAACCTGAGTTACTGTTTTTTCATCAGCATCTAAAAAATGCTTATAGTGTTTTTTAGGGATAACTAAAGTATGCCCTAAAGTAACTTGAGATAAATCTAGTATTGCTAAGATGTTTTCATCCTCGTAAAGAATTTTACTAGGGATTTCTTTATTAACTATTTTACAGAATATACACATAATAATCTTCTCCTTATTTTTTTATTATACACTATAAAAAAGGTATAAAAAAGACCTCTACATAGAATTAGTAGAGGTCAAATATTAATTAGCTGTATTTAAGAAATCTGGGTAGTTAGCTTCAACTTGATTATAAATATTAATATCATAGATATTAAATCCATAAGTTTCAACATAGTGTAATAATGTTTCTAAAGAGGTTGACCCTCCTGCAATTAAATCTTCAATAAATAATTCTTTAATTGCTGAAGTATCATTTTCAATTAATTTTACAATGTAAAATGCTGTAGCATCAGCACTAGTTATTACTCCACTATAGTTTCCGACTTCTAATGATTCTAATTCAAATAGAATTGAAGTATCAATAGAACTTTGAGTAGTTGCGATTAATGGAGATGCACTAGTTGTTGAAGCATTATTAGTAGCTACTGTAGTAAACTCTTCACCAGCTTGTAGTTGTGTTAATGCAGCATTAGCAGTATCAACATCAGTAAACTGCATCATTTGGTATTGCTTAGGTACATAGCGTGCTGCTAATTCATCATAGTTAGCTTCAATATAAAGTCTATTTAATGCTTTTAATTGTTCACCAACAATTAATTCAGTATGGTAAGCTTCAACACTTGGTACACCCATTGATTGAATATAAGACTCTAATCCATCACCAAACATAGAAGCATACATATCAATTGTTTCATCCGCAACTTGTGTCATTGCATCTGTTACAGGAACTTCAGTATCTAAGATGTGTTGTTGCGTATTTAATATAGCAAGATATCCACCGCTATAGGAAGACATGAATTCATATAAGTCACCACGAGTATAGCTTTGATTAGCGATAGTAACTACTGCACCACTGCTATCAGTTACACTAACACTTGCATTTGAACAACCAGTTAATACCAGTAGTGCCGATAAAGTTAATAAAAGTTTTTTCATTATTCAGTACCTCCAAGTCCTAAATATTCAAGAATTGCAGCTTCTGTAGTTTCATCACTGAAGGTAATACCTAATGCTACAGCTTCATCCCAAAGTGCTTGTGTAAGCAGTGTTGGCATTGAAGCAGTAACTCCATCATAAAACTCTGTGTATTCTTTAAGTGTGTCTAAGGTACTAGCATTACATTGAATTAGGTGAACACCGTATTCAGTTTGAACCCATTCGCTCACTTGACCTTCTTCAAGCACTAATGATGCGGCTAAGAACTCTGGAACAAATCCAGTGTTAACATCTGCATATCCTAAGAATCCTGCACTAGTAGCTGATCCATCTTCAGAATAAGTTGTTGCTGCTTCACCAAAACTCATACCTGAGCTAAGTGCAGCATCTACTTCAGCAACTTTAGCTAATTCTTCTTCAGTTGGATTAGCTGGATCTTCCATCATGACTAAGATATGTGAAAGCATACGTGGTTGAATAGTTGTGCTATAGCTATCAAATTGTTCATCTACAACTGATTTAGAAAAAACATTGAATTTTTCAATTTCTAAGAAATAAGCATCTAAATCACTAATTTCATTATAGCCCACTTGTTTAATTGCTTCTACTAATGCAGCTTCATAGTCTGCACCATAAGAACTTTTAAATTGTTCAGTTACTGCATCAACATTAGCAGTTGCAGCTTCTTTCATTTCTTCTGTTGTTTCTACACTGTTTTCTAATACGACACGTTGAACAAATTGGAATATACCCATTACCCCTAGTTCTTCGTATAGCTCATCGTAAAAATCATCTGCTGTTACGTTGTGGTCTCCGATTGCATATACTACATCTTTACCATCAACTTGTTTCCCTGGTAATATATCTTGTGATTGGTCATAAGCAAAGTAAACAATACCTGCTACTAAAACTATGCCCGCTAAAAATATAAACCAATATTTCTTTAACATTTCTAACATGTCTTTCCTCCTGGTGTCGTTAAACCCTTTTTATTATAGGGGATTTATTAGATTTTATCAAATACTTCTAACTGAACTTTATGTGAACAAGCCCTAAACTAACACTTATATAGAAGATTTTATCACCTATTAACTGTTTTTATACTTAGAAGAGATTAATTTTTATAAAACATTAGAATTAGCTTCATAATATAGATAATAAATCAACAAATTAATTCACTTTATGATATAATCGTTAAGTAAAGCGATCATAGTATAGCGTTGGAAAGGATGAATGATTTGAATCAGTTAATTATAAAAGATTTACATGTAGAGATTGAGGGAAAAAAAATACTTGAAGGAATCAATCTTGAAATTAAAGATAACGAAATCCATGCCTTAATGGGACCTAATGGCAATGGTAAAAGCACCTTATTAGCAGCAATTATGGGTCATCCCAAATATACAGTAACTAAGGGGAGTATTACATACAATAACCAAGATGTATTAAATATGAGTGTAGATGAACGCAGTCGCTGTGGACTTTTTTTAGGTATGCAGTATCCACAGGAAATAAGCGGTGTAACTAACTCTGATTTTTTACGTGCTGCCCTTAATGCACGACAAGAAACACCAGTAAGTCTATTTAAGTTCATAAAAGAAATGGAAAAGTCGATTAAAGATTTGGAACTAAAATCAGACATTGCCCATCGTTTTTTAAATGAAGGTTTTAGTGGTGGTGAAAAGAAAAGAAATGAAATTATTCAAATGAAGATGTTAAAACCAAGCTTGGCAATGTTAGATGAAATAGATAGTGGATTAGATGTCGATGCTTTAAAGATAGTAGCTAATGCCATTTTAGATATGCAACAAAGTCAAGAATTAGGTTTATTAATAGTAAGCCATTATGAGCGCTTCTTACACTTATTAAAACCAACGCATGCCCATGTATTGATTAATGGTAAAATTGTTGAAAGTGGAAGTGTTGAGTTAGTTACAAAAATCGATGAAGAAGGTTATGATTGGCTATATCAAAAATATGATATTAAAGCAGTATCGCAAGAGAAAAAAGAAGTATTTAGTTTGGGAAGCTGTGCTGTAAGTAAAAAAGGTAAGTAATATGAAAATACTTGAATGTAATAATAATATCGCGCTAAATAACTCTGATTTTTATCATTTAGAAGTAAATTGTGATAATGATGAGATTAATATACAAATAAAAAAAGATGTAGCTTGTAGCATTTTTATCAATCATGTTCAATCTAAAGACATTAAACTTAATATTACATGTGATGAAAATAGTCGAAGTAATATCGTTGTGTGGAACCATAATGAACAAGCATGTAAGTTTATCGATAAAGTAGTCTTAAATAGAAATGCTCAATTAAATTTATCTTATGCTGAGTGTACATCAAGTGATGTTGATCGAACATGTGAGGTGCATTTGCTACAAGAAGCAAGTGAAGTAGTGATCCATACAGCGGTACTATCACAAACTAATAAAAACTTTGATATAATATGTCACCATCATACTGGGATGACTAAATCGCAAATGAATAACTTTATAGTACTATTGAATGAAGGCAGCTGTGAGATGGAGGCTACTGGAAAAATAGTAAAGGGTGCTAAAGGATCAAAGAGTCATCAAAATTCCAGATGTTTAACTTTTAATCAACAAAAAAAGGCAAAAGTTACTCCAGTTTTAATTATTGATGAAAATGATGTTGAAGCAAGCCATGCGATGTCTTTAGGACAAATTGATGAAAATCAGTTATATTATCTTCAAAGTCGTGGTCTAAATAGACAAGAAATAACTAAGTTAATCACTTATGGATATCTTTTGCCAATTGCTGAAAATATTGAGCATGAAGAACTAAAAGAACTTTGTAAAGAAGAGATAACTAAAAAGGTGGATGCATTATGTTTGATGTAAAAGAAATTAGAAAAGATTTTTTAATGTTAAAAAACAATCCTGGTTTAGTTTATTTGGATAATGGCGCAACAACACTCAAACCAAAATGTGTAATTGATGTAGTAACAAATTATTATACGCATAATACTACAAATATTCATCGTGGTGATTATACTATATCTGCAACTATTTCTAAGGAGTATGAGCTAGTTAGAAAACAAGTAGCAACGTTTATTCATGCAACAAGTGAAAAAGAAATTGTCTTTACTAGTGGAGCTACTCAAGCTTTAAATTTAGTGGCTAACAGCTATAAAAAATTTATTAATGAAGGTGATGTTATTTTAACGACAATGGCTGAACATGCTTCTAATATTTTGCCATGGTTTGATGTGTGCTTAGAAAAAAAGGCAGAAGTAGCGTATATACCTTTAAATGAAGGTGGACGCTTAACACTAGATAATTTTAAAAAAGCACTTACTAATAAAGTTAAAGTAGTAGTTTTAGCTCATATTACTAATGTTTTGGGATATGCAGTACCTATTAAAGAAATCACAAAACTGGCTCATGAAGTTGGAGCTATTGTAATATGTGATGGTGCACAGGCAATACCCCATGTAGTATGTGATGTAGTGGACTGGGATGTTGATTTTTTAGCTTTTAGTGGTCATAAGTGCTGTGCTCCTACTGGAGTTGGTGTATTATATGGTAAATATGATTTACTACAACAATTAGATCCTTATACCTTAGGTGGAGGTTCTAATGCCCGTTTTGATAAAAGTGGTGAAGTTGTTTTAAAAAATGCTCCTTATAAATTTGAAGCAGGTACTCCAGCAATTGAAGCGACTTTAGGTTTAGGTAAGGCTTTAACTTATTTATCTAAGTTAGGTATGCAAAATATTGAAAATTATGAAAAAGAGTTAAAAGCCTATTGTATAGCAAAGTTGAGTTCTTTAGATCATGTGATTGTTTATAATCCTGATGCTGATAGTGGGATAATTGCTTTTAATATTAAAGATATTTTTGCCCAAGATGTGGCTGCTTATTTGAATTCTAAAGGTATTGCAGTGCGCTCAGGTAATCACTGTGCTAAGATATTACCTGAAATATTAGCAACAACTGAAACAATTCGCGCTAGTTTTTATTTTTATAATACTTTTGAAGAAGTAGACTTTTTTGTTCAAGCACTAAGTGAAATTACACTAGAGAGCTGTATTGATTTATATTTATAGGAGGGTGTCATGAGTTATATTGATGATGTAAATGTTTTAAGACAAATAATTATGGATCACTACCAGTATCCTAGAAATCATAGTTTAAAGAGCCTTGAAGAAGGTTTCAAAGAAGTACATATGTCTTCTGAAAGTTGCGTTGATGACATTAAGGTGCAAGCAAAATTTAATAAAGATATTATTGAAGAGGTTTGTTTTGATGGTACTGCGTGTACTATTACAACTGCATCTACTTCAATTATGAGTGAGTTAGTTAAAAATAAATCTATTGAAGAAGCTGAGGAAATTATTCGTCATTATATGGCTATGATTAATGAAGAAGCATATGATGCTGAAATATTAGAAGAAGCTATAGCATTTAAAAATGTCTCGCAACAATCTAATCGCATTAAATGTGCTACGATTGGCTGGAATGGTTTAATAGAATTGATTGAGAAGGAGAAGTTGGGATGAGTGATAAGAAAGATATTGTAACATCTCAAGATGAATATCAATACGGTTTTAAGGATGAAGATGTTAGTGTTTTTAATACTGGAAAAGGTTTAAATGAAGAGACTATACGTACTATTTCTAAAATTAAAAATGAATCTGATAAAATGTTAGAGTTTCGCTTAAAAGCTTTTAAGCAGTTTGAAAGTATGCCAATTCAAGCATGGGGACCTGATGTAAGCAATCTTAATTTTGATGATTATACCTACTATATTCGCCCTAGTGATAATAAAGGTACTGATTGGAAGGACGTTCCTGAAACGATAAAAGAAACTTTTGATCGCTTGGGGATACCAGAGGCAGAACAAAAATTCTTAGCTGGAGTATCTACACAATATGAATCAGAAGTGGTTTATCATAATATGCTTAAAGAAGTAGAAGAAAAGGGGGTCCTTTTTTATGATACTGATACAGCATTAAAAGAGTGTCCTGATTTATTTTATAAATATTTTTCTAAATTAGTTCCTGCAAGTGATAATAAATTTGCAGCATTAAATAGTGCCGTTTGGTCAGGGGGATCCTTTATCTATGTTCCTAAAGGAGTTAAGTTAGATAAACCGCTACAATCTTATTTTAGAATTAATAGTGAGCGTATGGGGCAATTTGAAAGAACTTTAATCATTGTTGATGAGGGGGCAGATTTACATTATGTAGAGGGATGTACTGCACCAATATATACAACCAATAGTCTTCATGCAGCAGTAGTAGAAATATTTGTAGAAGAGGGTGCTAAATGTCGCTATTCGACGATACAAAATTGGTCTAGCAATATATTAAACTTAGTTACTAAACGCGCTCATGTTGCAAAACATGGAGTAATGGAATGGGTTGATGGAAATGTTGGCTCGGGAATAACAATGAAATATCCAGCTTGTATCTTAGCGGGAGAGTACGCAAAAGGACTAACCGTGTCTATTGCTGTTGCTAGTAAAAATCAAATATTGGATGCAGGTGCTAAGATGATTCATTTAGCTCCTTATACTACAAGTAGTATAGTTTCAAAATCAATCGCAAGAAAAGAAGGAAAAGTAAATTATCGTGGTATTATTCATCATGCAAAAAATGCTGCATATGCGAAAAGTCATGTAGAGTGTGATACTTTAATTTTAGATGATGTCTCTAGTAGTGATACTATACCAGTTAATAGTAGTAGTACCATGTTGAGTACGATCGAACATGAAGCTACGGTTTCTAAAATCTCGGAGGAGCAATTGTTTTATTTAATGTCTCGTGGTTTAAGTAGAGCCCAAGCTACTGATATGATTGTCATGGGATTTTTAGAGCCATTTACTAGTGAGCTTCCTATGGAATATGCGGTAGAGTTAAATCAGTTGCTTAAACTGGATATGGAAGGTTCCGTTGGATAAAAAGTCTCAAAGGAAAAACTGTATTGAATTAAGGAAACAATTAACCTTAGAAGATAAAGAACTTAAAGATAAAGCAATTTATGACTGGGTATATAAAATATGTGAAAAGTATGCTACTATAGCCCTTTATGTAAGCAAGGAAGAGGAAGTAAACACGAGGTTACTTATTGATAGTTTACTAAAACTAAAGAAGACCGTAGTGCTCCCTAAATGTTATCAAAATACTTTAACTTTGCATCCAATAACAAGCATGGAAGATTTAATGCATGGTAAGTATGGTATTTTAGAACCCATTAGCTCAAGTATAGATCCTATTCATGTTGAAATGATTATTGTTCCGATGGTGGGGTTTGATACATTAAATCATCGCTTAGGCTATGGTAAAGGTTACTATGATCGCTTATTAAGTAAGATGGATTGTTTAAAAATTGGTTTAGCTTACGAGGTTACCAAAATACCTTTAATAACATCTGAACAACACGATATACCTTGTGATATCATTATTAGCGATAAAAGGATATACGAAAAAAATAATTATTGAACGCCCTAGAGGCGTTTTTTTATTGTTAGTGGTATTATATTAATTCATTTCTGATTATCTTGGTATACTAAATCAAAGCATAGTTCAATACTAATTAGTAGTAAATCAATAAGAATATAGGCTCAATCGCATAGAAATAATGACTTTTAAAACAAAATATGAAAAAAAATTAGAAAAAATATAAAATGTAACCGATATGTAATATTTTTAATGTATAACTAGGTAGTGCTACAAGAGAAGACAAGTGAAACTTACAAGAATTTAGTAATGTATAGTAAAATTTCACAATACAGTTGAATATGGCAAATTCTATAATGAATTAAATAAGCAGCTGAATAGTATCAATAATAATCTTGCTCAAATAGCTAAAATATTAAAAAATATAGGAGGATTAATTTATGAAAAGCAAAAGTTTAATGACGGGCATGAAATCATTAATAATGAAACTAGCCATAGTAACAATCGTTTCTGCTATTGTGTTTACTATAGCTGTGCCAAATTCATATACAACATTGGCTCAAGTGGGGGATGGTCAAAGTACAACAGATACCACCACACCACAAGGGACACCTACCCCACAAACAACGACTACTCAAGGAGTAAGTGCTGCACCAAGAAGTGTAGTTTATCCTACAGGGCCTGCAGCAGAATTAGTTAACATTAAAGCAGAGCCAGGAACTGATG
>CAYJJG010000002.1:97261-185744 GCA_964370435.1 uncultured Holdemania sp. | reverse complement strand
GAAGCTTTAGCACAAGCAAAACATGGGCGTGAACAAATCATGGAAAATATGATGGGTGCAATTAGTGAAGCTCGTAGTGAAGTAAGTAAATATGCTCCAAAAATGGTAATGATGAACATTCCAGTAGATAAGATTCGTGAAGTTATTGGTGCTGGTGGTAAAATAATTAATCAAATTATTGCTGAAAGTGATAATGTTAAAATTGATATTGAAGATGATGGAAGCTGTGTAATCTATCATTCTAGTCAAGAGGCTTTAGATCATGCGAAGGGTATGATTGAGAATATTCTTAGAGAAGCTAAAGTAAGTGAAGTTTTTGAAGCTAAGGTAGTGCGTATTGAAAAATTCGGAGCTTTCGTAAATTTATTTGGTGAAACTGATGGATTACTTCATGTTTCTAAAATTGCATGGGAGCGTGTTGAAAAACCTGAAGATCGCCTAAAACTAGGTGATGTGATACGTGTTGTAGTAACTGAAATTGATGATCGTGGACGTATTAATGTTTCAGCTAGAGATTTATTAGAGAAACCAGCTGATTATCAAGAACCTGTAAGAAGAGAAAAACCTGCAGGAGAAAAAAGAGTATTTCGTAAAAAAGATTAGTTGAAAATATCTTCAGTCCTTGGGATTGAAGATATTTTTTAAAAGCAGTTTTAAAAGTGTAAGGAATTTGGTAAAATAATAAAGAATTTGAGGTAAAGTATATGAGAATGAGAAAAAAGAAGTGGGCAATCCCTTTTTTAGATGAAAATAGTGATGTCGTAATAGCAAATCCACAGGAAAATAAAGGCAAATGGAAATCAATTCTTAATGTAAAAGAACTACATGTGGAAATTGGCTGTGGAAAAGGTGATTATATTAGTCAAATGGCTTTAAAAGATCAAAATGTCGGTTGGATTGGTATTGAGCGAGAAACCAATGTAGCAGCTGTAGCAACTAAGAAAATTTTAGAGCAAGAACATCAAAATATTAAGCTTATTGCTCAAGATGCTATCGTGTTTGATACTTGGTTTGCGGAAGGTGAAATTGATGTGATTCATCTTAATTTTAGTGATCCCTGGCCTAAAGAGGGCTATAAAAAAAGACGATTGACTCATGGTAATTTTATAGAGAAGTATGCTTACGCTTTAACAAAAGAAGGCAAAGTTATTATGAAGAGTGATAACTGTAATTTATTCGAGTTTTCTTTAGTACAGTTTGATGCGCTTAATTTTAAGCTGTTGGATGTGAGTGTTGACTTTAGAAGAAATGAGCATCCTGAAGATGTAATTACTGAGTATGAACAACGATTTTTAGACTTGAACCAGCCTATTTATCGTGCGGTGTGGTGTAAAAAAAGATGATGTTTAATTTAAAGTATGTTAAAATGAAAGAAGCGAAAGGATGTGTACAATGAAAAAAATATTACTATTAATTTGTATGACATTGATGCTTACAGGATGTTCAGCAGGAGCTAGTTTAAAGGCACTAGAAGCCGATTTGCAGGCTTTAGCAACCGCTGAAATTAAAATGTCAGCAGATAATAATAAATCGTTATATCGCTATTATAGTAGTCCTGATGTAGGTCGTAGAGTTTCAACACAAACAGCTAATGTATTTACGTATCGCAATGATGAATTTATTATGAATTTAGATATAGCTACTATTATTAATGAAGAGTTTTATGATAGTGTTGATACTTTTAGATTTAATGTTGATGAGAGTATGTTGAGTATTAGTGGTCCTTATACTAATACTGCAAATGAAGAATTTGAGTTTAGTTTTCAAGTTTATGATTTTAATGAGAGTAAATATTTAATATACATGGAAACACAATATGTAAATTTTTATTCTTATTGTGAATACACTAATATAGCACCAATGGCATTAGAAATGATGAAAATTGCTAAAACAGTAGAAGTAGAGAAGGAAACTATTATTACGTTATATTCTTCTAAACCTACTACTGAATATGTTAGAGAACAAGTGGATTTATTTGAAGAAACGATTGCAGATAATGGGCGCATTGAAGAGTTGTTAGAGGGTAATAATGTTATTGAAGGTGATAATATGGAACATGAAGGTTTAACTGATGATACTGTTGTAGAAGAAGAAAATGACGATACTCTTGAAGAAGAAGTAGTTGAAACAGAACCTCCAGTAGAAGAAGAAAATCAAGACAATAACAATGCTCACGAAGGACATCGATAATAAATAAGAAGTGGAGGCAAGTAAGATGAGTAAATTTACAAATATCATTAAAAAGATTTCAGATAGTATTTTTGAAGAAGTTGAAGTAACTATCGAAGATAATTATGAGCAAGAACAAAGTAGCAGTCTTACTTCAAGTAAAGAGGAGGCAGTATCTAAAGTATTTTTAGATGAAGAGAAACCTATAGAGACACAAAAGAAATCTTTAAAGAATAATGATGCTTATAGTTTTGTAGAGGATAAAACAGAAATTAAGGTTGTTAAACAAGTAGAAACTTATCCCGAAAATGTAAAGAAGTTTAAGCATACTAAAGTTATTAGTCCTATTAATGGGGTTTTACAAAAAAATGAGGATGAACAAGTAGATGAGTATAAGAAAATTCCATCTACTAAAAAAGAAGTAAAATATAAAGGTGTCTTTAAAACGGTACCTAGTCCTATTTTTGGGTACAACATGCCAGAAGAAAAAGAAGAAAATGCTGCATTTGAACAAAAAGAAGTAACTAAAGAAACTATCTTTAGTTTAGATGATTTAATAATTAAAAAAGAGGTTAGTCTTGATCAAGTGGATGCTGATTTCAATAGTCTAGCACAAACAGAAGCAACTACTGAGCAGGAAGAATACGAGAATTTAAGTTTATTTGATGACGAAGAATAAGAAAAGAGGGAGCTTATGATCTATTTTATTGGTATTAAGGGCACAGGTATGTCTGCTTTAGCATGCATCCTTCATGATTTAGGTTATGAGGTAATGGGTTCAGATTTAGAAAGACATTTCTTTACTGAGGAACCATTAATAAATAGAGGGATTAAAATAATTCCTTTTGATAGTGAACCTATTCAAGACCATAGTACAGTAATTATTGGGAATGCTTTTTTAGAAGACTTTAGTGAAGTCATTCAAGCACGCGCAAATAAAACATTGACTTGTCTAAGATATCATGAATATTTAGGTAGTTTAATTAAACAATATAGTAGCTTTTGTGTTGCTGGAAGTCATGGTAAAACGACTACCACTGGAATGCTTAAGACAATGTTAAATCATGTACAACCAACGGGTTATTTGATTGGTGATGGTAGCGGGCATATTAGTAAAGAAGCACTTAATTTAGTGGTAGAGGCTTGTGAGTTTCGTCGTCATTTTTTAGCATATCATCCTGATTATGCGATTATAACTAATGTTGAAATAGATCATGTAGATTATTTTAAGGATGAAGCAGATTATCGCAGTGCCTATGAAGAATTTTCTAAAAACGTTAAGAAAAAATTAATTGTGTTTGGTGATGATGAAGAAGTGCGAAAGTGCAATTTTGCTTGTGATATAGTTACTTATGGTGTCTTAAGGCACAATGATTATGTGGCTACTAATATTGAAGAAACGCATAATAATATGAGTTTTGATGTAGAATACAAAGGTAATTTTATTTATCGTTTTACACTTCCTTTTGTAGGACGTCATCTATTATGGAATAGTTTAGCAGTAATTGTAATTGGTTTATTAAAGGAAATACCTTATCAAAGTATTGAAGAGGGTCTATGCCAATTTGGCGGGGTTAAGCGCCGCTTTGTCATTGAAGAGATTAAAGACAATGTTTTTATAGATGATTATGCACATCATCCTACAGAAGTTTCTCTTACTATTGATGCTGCAAAAACACGTTATCCAGATAAAAAACTTATAGCTATTTTTAAACCCCATAGAGCATCACGAGTTAATTATTTCCGTGATAGTTTTGCAGAGGCACTAGGTAAGGCGGATGGTGTATACTGTATTGATTTTACTAGCATTGATGATCATGACGATGATACTAATATTGATATTAGTCATCTTCAAAAGGCCATTCCTCACGCTCAAATAGTTAGTGAAGATGAAATCGGAGCTGCTATCTTAGCACAGCATGCTCCTGCAGTGTATTTGTTTATGTCTAGTAAAGATATATATCATCTTTCTAATCTTGTTAAAGAAAAACTTAAATAACTTAAGAGTATTCTTAAGTTTTTTTGTATTAAAAGGTTAAAAATTTGGTATGAGGTTAATACTATATGTAAGCTTTTACAAATAATCCTTGAAAATTTTTTCATAAACATATAGAATATAAGAGAGGTGGTAACGATGGTCGACCAATTAATTTATTCATTAAAAGAAGTAAGTCAACAACTTTTACCCATTTTAGGTGCTGTTGTTTTAATAATGCTTATTGTAGTACTAAAAAAACTCATTTCCTTTATTAATGAGTGCACACTACGTATGAAACAACTTGAATCTACTGTTAAAGGAGTAGATACAAGTATTGAAAAATTACAAGAGCCTCTTAACAGTGTTGTAAAAATAGCACATGGTGTTGATAAAGCTTATGTAAGTACTGAGAATGCTTTAAAAGGTGCAGCAGCTTATGTGGTTAGTAGTTATGAAAGCTACCAAGCTAAGCAAGAAAACAAAGAGACTGTACTTAATGAAGAATATACTAAGAAAGGAGATACAAATGAGTAATCATGAAAGAACAGAAGTGCAATATAGTTTCACTAAGCAACGTACTTTAGATAATACAGTGGAAGAGTTAAATAATAACATTCAAGAAATTATCGATGTAGCACAAGAAAGTATGAAAGATAATAGTAATAGTGAAAAAGCAAAAGAGATTTACGAAGAAGCATTAAAATTGTTGAATGGTTTTGTTAGCTATATAAAAAACACTTCTAAAGAAGTAGCTGAAAGAGAAGAATTTAAAGCTACCTGTGATTTTGTAGTGGAGAAGTCTCAAACAGTGGTTAAAGAAACAAAAGAAAAATTTAAAGAAATTAAAGAGAATCCAAAATTAAATGAGGAAATTAATAATTTTAAGGAAACGTGCATCAACACTTATAATGTAGTTGTTAAAAAAATAAGTGAAGATGTAGAGAAAATTAAACAAAATGAAGAGTTTATGAAGAATTATAATACGGTAAAAAAAGAAGCTGTAAAGTATACTAAAATCGGTGTTGACGTTGTTAAGGAAGGTATTGACGACTTGGCCTCCAATCCAAAGGTGCAGGATGCCATTGAAAAAACTAAGGATGTAACTGTGGACGTTGCTGAAAAAGCTGTCGATTCGATTAAAACATGGCTTCGCCCAGATAATAATGAGGAAAAAAAGTAGGTTAAAATATGAAAAGAGTTACGATATATGATGTAGCCAATTACGCAGGGGTTTCTTTAGCCACTGTATCAAGAGTAATTAATGGCTCAGAAGTAGTGAAAGGAAATACCAAACAAAAAGTGGAGGAAGCTATTGAAAAATTAGGTTATAAACCTAATGCGATTGCTCAAGGGCTAGCCTTACAAAAAACAACAACGATTGCTTTAGTTATACCAGAAGCTAGTTTTACTTATAACGGACAAATTATTAATGGATTATTAGATGTTGCTAAAATTGATAAATATAATGTGATTTTGCATACCACAACAGAGGGTATTACAGAGATTAGTGAAGTGATTGAAAATATCATTAAATCAAGAGTTGATGGTGTTATCATTTATAATGATCGTCTTACTCAAAGTGAAATTAATCAATTATCACATTACAATATTCCAATGGTTATTATCGGTAATAGAATTTCTGAAAAGAATGTTAGTTCAGTGTTTGTTGATACTGAGCATGCAGTGTATGAATTGGTTAAAAATTATTTAACTAAGGGTGTTAAAGATGTGATGATACTTCAAGATAAGCGTAGTAAAAATGCAACATTACAAATGTGCAGTGGCGCTAAAAAAGCCTTTGATGAGATGAATTTAGAGTTTAATAACTATATAGAAATACCAGAAGAATATCGCTCTACCTATAAGTTTTTACATGTCTATTTACAAAATCATCGCCACCAAGTGATGATTGCGAATCGCGATAGTCAAGCTTTTGCGATACTTAATGCGGCTAATGAAAATAACATTAGCATACCAAATGAAATGGAATTAGTATGTATATTAGATACTAAGTATAATTCTATGGTTCGCCCAGAGATTTCTAGCTTTTCTATACCGTCCTACGATTTAGGTTCAGTATCGATGCGTGTAATGACGAAGATGTTGAATAACGAAAGCAATGAAGTAGGAAGAGAAATTGAATTAAGTTATCTTTATACACCAAGGGATTCAACGAAATAAACAATAATTGACAGACCATATTGAGATGGTATAATGAGAACATGTGATGATAAGAAAGAGTAACAAAACTTCACTATTTAGAAAGATTGCGGATGATGAAAGCAATTTAGTGAACTTTGTGAATACACCTTTGAACAGCTTGTTTAAAAGACAAGACGTGCGTTAGCGTTAATAACTTAGAGGGTCGTAAGACTAAATTAAGGTGGTACCACGCAAGCGCGTCCTTAGGGATGCGCTTTTTTTAAATTTGAGAGGACAAGATTATGGGAATTTATGAAGAATTAGAACAAAGAGGATTACTTAAAGATATAAGTAGTCCAGAGCTCCGAGAAAAATTAAATAAAGGAGGAATGACCTTTTATATTGGAACTGATCCAACTGGAGATTCATTACATATTGGACATTTTTCATCATTTTTAATTAGTAAAAGATTAAAAGATGCTGGTCATAATCCAATTTTATTAGTAGGTGGAGGGACTGGATTAATTGGTGATCCTAAACCAGACAGTGAGCGACCAATGATTACTAAAGAAACAGTAGAACATAACTTTAATTGCCTAAAGAATCAGGCTACAAAGTTATTTGGTTTTGAAGTAGTAAATAACTATGATTGGTATAAAGATATTAATTTTATTGATTATTTAAGAGATTTTGGTAAATATTTCAATATTAATTACATGCTAGCTAAAGATATAGTTAAGCGTCGCTTAGATGCTGGTATTACCTATACTGAATTTTCTTATATGATTATGCAAGCATTAGATTTTTGGTGGTTAAATGAGAATAAAGGTTGTAATCTTCAAGTAGCTGGTCAAGATCAATGGGGTAATATTACTGCCGGAATTGAGCTTATTCGAAGAAAAGAGAATAAAGAAGCTTTTGGTTTTACGATGCCTTTACTTACTAAATCTGATGGTTCTAAATTTGGGAAAACCAATGGTGAGGCTATTTGGTTAGATATCAATAAAACTTCAGCTTATGAAATGTATCAATTCTTCATTAATAGTGAAGATAATAAAGTTATTGATTATCTTAAGTTTTTAACTTTCTTAACTTTAGATGAAATTAAGGTATTAGAAGAAAAACATCAAAATGAACCACACTTAAGAGAAGCACACGTAGCTTTAGCTAAAGAAGTTATCAGCTTTATTCATGGTGAGGAAGCATACACTTCGGCTGTAAAAATTGCCCATACTTTATTTAAAGGTGATATTCGTGAGCTTTCCTTTGAAGAATTAAAACAAGGTGTTAGTGATATGCCTAAAAAAGAAATTGAAGAGGGATTAACGCTTTGTGATACCTTAGTATTAGCTAATATTGCATCAAGTAAGCGTGAATCAAGAGAGCTTATTAATAATGGTTCGATTCTTGTTAATGGCGAAAAAATTAAAGACACTGAGTTTATCATTAAGAAAAGTGATGCCTTCAATGAAGAGCTTTGCATTCTAAAAAAAGGTAAGAAACATTGGTTCGTTTGTAGTTTTAAATAATTAGTTAAGTATAGTGAAAACTATACTTTTTTTATTTAGGACATTTTTATAGGTATTAGCATACACTAGTGTGAGAGGTGATTTAGATGGACATTGCGGTAATAATAAGTGATCAGCGAATGGCATTAATTGCAGCACATTTAAGTAGTAAAGCATCAATAACATTAATTAAAGACCAACAAGATATTAATCTTGCAAAAAAAGAAAATAAGTACTTTGATGCCATAGTGCTACCGATGAGTGGAGTTGATGAAGAAGGTAGTCTATTACTAAATAATAAACTATGTAATATTATAGGTTTATTAGAGTTAAGAAAAGATAATTTGATAATCTTTAGTGGAGTGGTAAATACTATCTTATTAAATCAAAAAGCTCTCATTATTAATTTAAGTAACTATAAAGGTGTAAAGAACTGTATAGCAGCATTAACTGCTCAAGGTATTTTGGCTTTGTTGATAACGAAAACAGATGAAGATTTTAGAAACTATCGTTATGATATTTTAGGAGATGGTGCATGTGGTAGTGCAATTCTTGATTTATTACTTGATAACCACTGTTATGTACGACTAGTAAGCAGAAACAAACCAACAAGCACTAGCTATCCTCATATTGATTATCCAACATGGTATCAAAGAGAGCCTGGTGAAATTATTATTAATACAGCAGCTGCTTGTGTTATTCATGGTGAACTTGTTAAATCTTGGAAAAAGCGCCCCTTCATTATTGATATTGCTAATAAAGGGATAGGTGTAGATCCTAGTGTTTTAAAAGAGTTTGATGTTTTAATTGCTGGTGCACTACCGAATTTAAGTGGTGTAGCTACGGTAGCAAAAATGATAAGTGACACGATAATAAAGGAGATGAAATTATGAAAATTGCTTGGGCAATAAGTGGTTCTTTTTGTAATCACACCGTTATAAAAAAAGAAATTAGTGACTTTGTGTCCAATGGACATGATGTAACAGTTATCTTAAGTAAAAATAGTGTTACTATGGATACCCGTTTTGGAAGTGCGGATACTTTTATTAAGGACTTAGAAAAAATAACCAACAACAAGGTCATGACTACACTACTACAGGCAGAAACCTTAGGCCCGATTAATACTTTTGATTGCATGGTGATTGCTCCATGTACCTCAACGGTTCTTAGTAAACTAGCTCATGGTGACTATGGACATGTTTGCACCTTGGCAGCCAAAGCTACACTAAGAAATGAAAAACCAATAATTATAGCAATAGCTTCAAATGATATCTTAGGTAATTCGGCTCATGCTTTATTTACTTTAAAGCAAACTAAAAATATTTATATTGTACCATTTTATCAAGATGACAGTATCAATAAGCCTAATAGTTGTGTTAGTAAGTGGAGACTTATCGCAAAGACGATGGATCATGCTTTAAACTATAAACAGCTACAACCAATATTATACGTAAAGGAGAGTGACTATGAATAAAATTCCTAGAGTAATGGTTGCGATGGTTACACCATTTAATGAATTTAATCTTATCGACTACAAAGCTTGTAGCAAACTTATTGAGCATTTTATTAATGAACAAGTGGAAGGGATAGTAGTTTGTGGAACAACAGGAGAATGTGCTACTTTAAGCAACAAAGAAAAAATGGATTTACTTCGTTTTATAGTAAGTGTAGTAAATAAGCGAATTCCAGTTTGGATGGGATGTGGTACTAATGATACCTTAGCAACACTACAATTAGCACAAAATGCTGCTAAAGAAGCTATCGATGGACTTATGTTGATTACGCCATATTACAATCGCCCATCACAAGATGGGATGTATGCCCATTTTAAAAAAATTGCGGATAATATCGATTTACCTATTATGCTTTATAATGTTCCAAAGCGTACAGGGGTTCATTTGATGAGTTCTACAGTAATAAGGTTGTGTAAAGATTGTCCTAATATTATTGCTTTAAAACAAGCCAGTGATGATTTAGAGGATACCAAAATTATTCTAAGTGAAAGTGATTGTATTGTTGTTAGTGGTGATGATGGATTATTTAAGGAAGGGCTAGAATTAGGTATGGAAGGTATTGTATCAGTAGTTGGTCATCTTTATGCACCATTACTTCATCAAGTAATTAAACATCATGAATTTGGGTTGGATGATCGTTATGATGTCTTACTAAAACGTATCACTAAAGCATGCTTTATGGTAAGTAGTCCTTCAGATATTAAATATCTATTAGCTAAAAATCAATTGTGTAATGAACAGGTGCGATTACCTTTAGTAACTTTAAATAGTGAACAGAAAAATCAACTTGATGTTATGCTTCAGCGAATTCAACAAAATTTACCAGGTTAAGGTCTTATGATGTTGATGAGGTGAATCTATGATTAAGGTTAAAATAATTGAAGAAAGTCATGAAGTAGACTGTATGCAAAGTGTTAATGCATTCTTATCTACAATAGATGAAGAGTGTGTTCTATCAGTTCAATATGGGAGTAGTCACTTTCAATCAGAAAGTCATCAAATTTTTAGTTTTTCTGTCTGTATTGTATATAAAGAAGAAAATATGGAAGAATAAAAAGACTGAATACAAATTCAGTCTTTTTACTAAGGTAAGAATATGATATAATATTTTAGAGGTGAAGTGCGTGAAAAAATTACTCCTTGTATTAATGAGCCTGTTGGTGTTAAGTGGCTGTGCCTTTAACAATGCAGATGACGTAGTTAGTGAAGAACAATTTACTTTATATAGTTCTTATTATAGTGCAGTGCTAGCGAATGCTAAATTTATGGAAGGATCTTCTTTTTATAATATTAGTTATGAGCTAGTAGAAGAGGCGAATGAAACTGTTTATTATATCTTTATTGATAATCCTAATGTAGCGATGTATGATATTGATATTCTGGTATTAGAAGGACTAAATGAATTAAGTGTTGATAAAATGATGCCTACTTTTGGTATTTTTGATAGCCAAGTTTACAATATGGTACCTTATCAAGTGAATGTTGAATTAGGTTACGTTGAAGGCATTGTTGTGAGTGGTGCAGTTAGTGAATTTGATGAACCTCTTTATGTGATGATTACATGGAAAGATTTTTCTAAATTAGAGACGTATCGTGAATATTTAATTGTTGATCCTTTGAATCTAGAACAAGTTCCTGAAGTAGAAGAAGTGGAATAAGTAGATGTTTTTAAAGGATTAATAAGTGATGAAAACTACAAGAAAACAGACCTTAATTGCTGGCGCTTTAACAAGCTCAGCCGGCGTATTTATTTCTAAAGCACTAGGACTACTCTATGTAGTTCCTTTTGTTGCTATGGCAGCAGAAGATTATTCTTTATATAGTAAAGCCTATGCGCTTTATGATATATTACTTAATTTAAGTACAGCTGGAATTCCTTTTGCTATAGCAAGTATGGTAGCGAAGTATCATAGCCATCAAGATTATAAAACATTATTACTAGTTAAAAAGATTTCAACTAGCTTGTTGATGGGACTTGGTTTATTTATGGCGGTGATGCTTATTATATTCGCAACCCCTTATGCAACTGCAGTTAGTGCAGTGGGTACAACTTTAGAAACAATTGAAAAATTTAGTAATGTACTAGTGATTTTATCAATTTCTTTATTTTTGGTACCAATGTTAAGTGCTTATCGTGGATTTTATCAAGGATTAAAGGATTTAAAAAAATATAGCATTTCACAGGTGTTAGAACAATTTGCTAGAGTAGCACTTTTGCTATTATTAGGTGCTTTCTTTGTTTATGTACTGAGTATGGATAGTATCTGGGCTGTATATATGGCAATACTGTCTACAGGAGTTTCAGCCTTAATAGCTATTTTATATTTTAGACATCATCAAAAAGATAGTTTAAAAGAACTGCGAATCTTAGCTAAAAAACAAGAATCTAAAGCTAAAAGTAATAAATATATAATTAGAGAACTAATTACTTTTGGAATACCTTTTTTATTAGTAGCTTTGCTTGGTAATAGTATGAATATTGTCAATAGCACTTTTTTTGAAAGAACCTTAACTGGAGTATCACCAGAATTAGCAGCTAACTTAAATGGAATTATTCATTTAAAGGTACATAAGCTAATTGCAATACCACAAGTATTAGCAATAGGATTTAGTGCAGGGATTGTTCCTTATGTTACTAGTGCTTTTGAAAAAAGAGATTATGCTGAGTTAAGAAAAAATATTAATGATGTATTAAATATTGTGACCTATATTGCATTACCACTATGTTTTTGTCTTTTAGTTTTAGCAAGACCAATCTATTTTATTATGTATGGTGATGTAGATTTAGATTATGGTACTGAAGCTTTAGCTTATAGCAGTATGCTTGCCTTTACAGGGACCTTAGCACCAATTTGTAGTAATTTATTATTAACCTTAAGATTAAGAAAACAAGTTATCTTTTTCTTAATGTTAAGTTTTATTGTAAAACTAGTTACCTTTTTCCCTTTAATGCAGTATACCGGATACACCGGGGCGATTACTTCCAGCGTAATTAATGGTGTATTTATGATAGTTATAAGCTTGTATTATATTGCTAAAGTGTATAAAGTACACTATCGAGAATTATTTAGAAATAGTATTTTTATGTTGATATCGTTAGTATCGATGTATGGATCATTTGTCATACTCGGATGGTTTAATCTATCTTTGAGCTGTGAATCAACCTTAATAACCTTTATCGAGTTAGCTATTTATGGTCTTGTGGGTATGAGTGTGTATTTTCTTACTTCTGCCTTCTTTAGAGTGCCACAAAGATTATTTAAAATGGGTTTATCAATGATGTTTAAAAAAGTATTAGGGAGATTTAGCTAATGATGCGCCTTGATAAATTTTTAGCCAATAGTGGCTTAGGAACTAGAAAAGAAGTTAAACAGCTAATTAGAAAAAAAGCTGTTAAGGTAAATGATGAACTTTGCTTAAAAGAGGATGTTAAAATAGATGAATTAAAAGATATCATTTGTGTTCATGATCAACCAATCGCTTATCATGAATTTCGCTATCTCATGCTTCATAAACCTAGTGGTGTAGTTAGTGCAACTGAGGATAATGTGCATACGACAGTACTCGATTTAATTGATGAGAAAATTAAAGATTTGTTTCCAGTAGGTCGCTTAGACATTGATACGGAAGGATTATTATTACTTACCAATGATGGGCAACTTGCGCATAAGTTATTATCTCCTAAAAAGCATGTCGATAAATGTTATTACCTAGAAAGTAAAGAAGAATTGTTTGCTCATCATTTTAAATTAATTGAAGAGGGGATTACTATTGATCAAGGGATAGTATGCAAACCTGCTAGAATTGATAAACTTAGCTCACACTGCTATCATTTATGGATTAGTGAAGGTAAGTTTCATCAAGTTAAAAGGATGATTCAAGCTTGTGATAGTGAAGTTACTTATTTAAAGCGTTTGTCTATGGGTGAACTTAAGTTAGATGAAACTCTAGCTAAAGGGGACTATCGTGACTGTAATGAAGAAGAAATGGCAATTTTAATGCAGTATAAAAGTAATATAAATTAAAAAAAGTGACGTATCACTTTTTTTACTTAAAGCATTTGTTTTAAATCGATAATAGGATACATTAACTCTTGTGTTTGCGCATAATGCTCCAATAGTTTAATTACTTGATTAGTTAAATAAGTTGGTGTCGATGCACTTGCAGTTATAGCTATGACCTCTTTATTAAGAAGGTCCTTTTCCTTAATATCTAAGGCTGTTTCAATTAATTCCACTTGTTTAATACCGTTCTCTAGTGCAATGCCTTTTAATTTATTGGCATTATTAGAGTGAGGATCGCCAACAACATATAGCAAATCAGCATAAGATAAATTTAATACTGCCTCTTGACGCATTCTAGTAGCACTACATATTTCTTCTTCAACAAAAGCATGGGGAAACTTTTCTTTAATTAATTCGATTAAATGAAATACTTCTAATACACTCATTGTGGTTTGATTTGTGACATAAATTAAAGGACTATCTGTTGATAGTTTTTCTATAGATGTACTATTAGTAATAAGATGAACTTGTGATGAGATACTTAAAATAGCTTCAGCTTCAGGGTGGTTTTCTTTACCGATATATAAAACTTCATAACCATCCTTTACTTTTGACTTTACACATTCTTTAGTATAGACAACATCAGTACAAGAAGCATCTACTAAAGTTAAACCTTTTTCTTTTGCTTTATTAATAACAGCATCACTTATACCGTGAGCTGTAAATAATACAATACCTTCATCAATTTCATCTAAAAGTTCAAGGCGTGTTTTACCTTTAGCATCTAAAGTTCTTATATTTAACTGTGTTAATGCTTTAACAACATAATCGTTATGGACAATCATTCCTAGTACACTTATTGGTGTGTTGGGATGTTCTTTAGCACATTTTTTAGCAAGATTAATGGCATTAACAACCCCTTTACAATACCCTCTAGGAGTTAGTGTTATTATCTTCATAGGATTCCTCCTGTGAATCTATTTTAACATATCTTTTGTATTTTTGTTTAAAATCTGTATAATAGTAACGAAAGGGTGAGAATATGAAACAATTCAAACACGTTCAATGGAAGACAACTACTGCCCAATTTATTGAACTAAATCATTTTTTAGAACCTACACCAATACAGAGTGCAGTTATACCAATGGCTTTAAAACACAAAGACATTATTGGTATTTCAGATACAGGTACAGGTAAGACCCATGCATTTTTAATTCCTTTAATGGAATTAATTGATAGTTCTAAAAATTATGTTCAAGCAGTAGTAACCGCTCCTACAAGAGAGTTGGCAAGTCAAATATATAAAAGAGCTAAGGCTATGAGTGAGGCTGATAGTAATTTTAAAGTAAAATTAATTACTGGAGGAGTAGAGCGTACCAAGATGGCTGATAGTTTAAATACGCAGCCTCATTTAGTAATTGGAACTCCAGGAAGAATTAAGGATTTATTTTTACAGGAAGGTGTACTTCGTGTTGATACTGCTAAAATTTTAGTAGTGGATGAAGCTGACATGACCTTAGAATATGGATTTTTAGATGAAGTAGACGCGATTGCTGGAAGAATGCATAGTCATCTTCAAATGATGGTTTTTAGTGCGACTATTCCTAATAATTTAAAACCATTCTTAAAGAAATACATGAAAAATCCACAAACAATACATATTAAAGTCGATCATCTTAGTAATCCTAAGATTAGCCATCGATTAGTACCTTGTAAACACAGAAATTATATTGATACTTGTTTATCGATTCTAGATGGATTTATTCCTTATGTGTGTTTAATTTTTGCTAATACGAGAGAAGAAGCAACAAGTTGTGCAAAGCAATTAAGACTTAATGGTAAAGAAGTTGTTGAGATTCACGGGGGTCTTCAGGCACGGCAAAGAAAACAAGCTATGAATCAACTTCAAAACCTTAAACAATCTTATGTAGTGGCTACAGATATTGCAGCTAGAGGAATAGATATTGAAGGTATTACCCATGTTATTTCACTAGGATTTCCTAATGAATTAGATTTTTATATTCATCGCTCAGGAAGAACTGGACGTGCTGGTAAAGATGGTGTTTGTTTTGCCTTATATAAAGAAAGTGATGAAAAAGCTATTCATACTTTAAAAGAGCGTGGTTTAGCTTTTGATCATGTTAATTTTAAAAACGGAGATTGGCAAATACTAAAACCGTTTGGAAGAAAAAGAATTAAAAAGAATGATTTAGTTGAAAAAGAGATAGCTAAGCAATTAACACGTAAAAATGAGCGTGTGAGACCAGGTTATAAAAAGAAAAAAGCAGCTGAGGTACAGCGTATTAAACAAAAACAAAAAAGAGCTAAAATACAAGAAGATATTAAAGTTCAAAGAAAAGAACGCTATAAAGCAGCTCAACGCTTAAAGTATGAGGATGAAGCATGATCATAGGATCACACTGCTCTATGTCTGCTCCTAAATATGTATTAGGGGCTGTAGAAGAAATGCTAAGCTATGGTGGTAATGCCTTAATGATTTATACTGGACCACCACAAAATACGCTTAGAAAGCCAGTAGGTAGCCTTAAAGTGTTAGAAGCTAAAGCATTATTAAAGGAACATCAAATTCCTATAGAACAAATGGTAATTCATGCACCATATATTATTAATTTAGCCAATTGTGTTAATGTAAATACTTATACATTAGCGGTGGAGTTTCTTCGCAAAGAAATTGATCGAGTAATGGAAATAGGTGCTAAATATTTAATATTACATCCAGGCTCATTCACTACTGCTACATTGGAAGATGGAATAAATAAAATCATTGAAGGATTAAATAGTGTCTTAAAAGAAGAAGATGATATAATTCTTTGTCTGGAAACAATGGCAGGAAAGGGTAGTGAAATAGGAACTGATTTTAAACAACTGCGCTACATTATGAATAATGTTGTTTATAGTGAAAAATTAGGTGTATGTTTAGATACTTGTCATATACATGATGCTGGCATGGATTTAACAGATTTTGATACTATCTTAAAAGATTTTGATGATACTATTGGACTTGAACATTTGCGTGTAATTCATGTCAATGACTCTAAAAATAGTTGTGGTGCTAAAAAAGATCGTCATGAAAATATCGGAAAGGGACAAATCGGTTTTGAAACATTGTGTAGTATTGTTCATCATCCTTTATTAGAAGATAAAATTAAAATATTAGAAACTCCATGGATTGATAAGAAGGCACCTTATAAAGAAGAAATTATAATGTTAAAGCATAAAAGGTTAATACCTAGTAAGGTTAATTTATAATTAATACATCCAAAAATATATAATTCTTTAATATATTATGCATAAACTACGGTTTATGCTTTTTTTTAAGTAAAATCAATGTAGAAAAGTTATATTCAACTTTATTTGACTAAGTAACTTCATTAGTTATATAATTGAATAAGTTTGTGAATTCACAATATAAGGGAGGAAATTATGGCAGTAGTAAAATCAAGAAGAGAGTTTTTAAAAAAATCATCACTTGTAGTTGGTGGTGCTGTAGCATTTAGTGGTGCTACATTACTAACAGGTTGTACACCAAGCAGTACAGTAAATGCAGAAGTTCCGTCTCACCCCTATGCGTATGTTGAACTCGATCCTGCTTTAGCAGAACAAGTTGCATATGAGGGATATTATGAAGGAGGCTGTTGCTACGGTGTAGCAAAAGCAATTTTATCTCAGTTAAATGAGAAAGTAGGTTTTCCTTATACAGCAATTCCTGAAGAAATGTATAAAACAGGAAAAGAAGGTTATGGAGCAGGAACACTATGCGGCGCATTAGCTGGTGCTGTAAACATGATTAGTTTATGTGTTCCAACAGAAGATGCAAGAGAATTAAATAGTGAGCTATTTAGATGGTATAGTACAACTAACTTACCTCTATATCGTCCAGAGGGATTAAGCGATGTACAAACAGTTGCAGCATCAATTAACTGTGATGATTCAGTAACTGGGTTTAAAGCAGCTGCAAATGTTGAACAAGCAGATCCGATTAGAAAAGAGCGTTGTGGTGGGATTAGCGGTGATGTTGCTAGAAAAACTATTGAATTACTAAATGTATATTATGGTTATGCAACTGCACCAGTAGAAACACCTAAACCAGAAGTGGTTTTAAAAGAAAATGAATACTTAGGTGAAGCACAAGGTCATGAAGGTATCGTAAAAGTAAAAGTAACAATGGATAATGATAAAATTGCAAATATTGAAGTATTAGAACACTCAGAAACATTAGGGATTTCTGATCCAGCATTTAATACAATTCCGCAGGCTATTATTGATGCACAATCAACTTCTATTGATGTTGCTAGTGGAGCATCGGTAACCAGTGAAGCGATTATGAATGCTGTAAATGATGCTTTATCAAAAATTAAATAATAATTAAAGGAGAATTTTATGGGAAGATTTGGAATGAGCGAATTACTAATAGTATTAGGTATTATATTATTGTTTTTCGGTCCAAGCAAACTACCTTCACTTGCTAAAAGTGTTGGACAAGCAGTAAGAGAATTTAAAGCAGGTGCTAAAGAAATTGGTAAAGAATTAGAAGCAGCTGATGAAGAAGTAAAAGAAACAGTTTCAAAAGATAAATAACAATAAGAAATGGGTAGAAGAATGTTTAAAAAGAAAAAAGAAGAGTTAACTCTTCTTGGACATTTAAAAGAACTTAGAAAAAGAATATTAATTGTTTTAGCAGTTAATATTATAGTAACTTTTATAATCTTTAATAAGGTTGATTTATTTCTTAATGTATTTTTAAATATAAATCCAGGGATGAAGCTTGTTTATATATCACCATCAGAGTTATTGATGGTATATATTCAAATTTCATTCATAATGGCTATAATACTTTGTTCACCAGTAACTATATATGAAATATGGGCTTTTGTGCATAAAGGATTATATAGAAAAGAAAAAATTTATCTTATTGTAAGCTTGTTTTTTGGAGTGCTATGTTTTGTTATAGGTGTATTGTTTTGTTATTACACAGTCTTACCACTAACATTAAAGTTTTTTATGGGACTTGAAATGGGTAGTGTTGAGTCGATGGTTTCAATACAAGCCTATGTTAGTTTTATTTTGATGCTATTATTAGCATTTGGTATTGTGTTTGAAATGCCAATTGTTGTATTTGTGCTTACAAAATTAAGAGTGATGAAGCCTGCATATCTAAAAAATAATCAGAAAATAATAATTGTTGCTATATTTATTTTTTCAGCTTTTATTACACCACCAGATGTTGTATCGCAAATATTATTAGCAATACCGATGGTTATACTTCTACAAGTAAGTATAGTAATTAGTGTACTAGTTGATAAGAGTAATAAAAAAGTTGATATTTAATAGTTATTAATATTTCATAGCAAATGCTATGACTTCAATAAATGGATTAATGTGACGGCTATCAGTGAATAGCCGTTTTTCATTTTTTGAAAGCTATAAAAATAGCTGTTATCTTTATTTTGTTATGAATTATTTTATTGTATAATAAAAAAATATAGGAATAGTAGTGCGTTTTAGATGAAAAATATTAACTATCTTAACCTTAGCAATACTATATCTAAATTTGTGTTATCCAATATTTTGATTGTAGTAGCTTCTTAAGAGCACTTTAATTTATTTAATAGGAATGTGAGGAAGATATGAAAAAATATACAGCGGCAATTATAATGCTTATCTTATTTGAAACAATCGCTGTAGTCTTGTGGTTAATGTTGGATAATATTTTTTATTTGTTTAATTTCTCTTACATTGGAATATGTTTATCGCTTGGTTTATTTCTGTATGCTAAAAAATACCACTATGCATGTAATGTTGTTCAATTTGCGGTAGGATTATATATGCTTTTTTATCTGGGTATAATGAAAATATGCAAATCGAAGGATTATGGTATTATCTTTTTCTAGGTGTGTTTGGTCGAGGTGGTGTGGTTATGCTTGTTGGACTGCAATGATTTTAGATTTGCTACCTTATAAACAACCCCATTTAACATAGAAAATGGGGCGTTATATTAAATATATTCTTTTTATATGTTCATTCATTTTTATAATTGGTTTATTCTTGCTTAAAGTGCAGAACATAGAAAGAATAATGTTATTAAGTTTTATCATTGGTAATGTACTATATTATGTTGTCGGTATTACCTTGGCCTTTGTTTGTAAAGATAATCGAGCCTTCTGTAAGTATATTTGTCCAATTACTGTCTTTATGAATCCGATGAGTTATTTTTCATTAGTTAGGATTAAAAATGATAATTCAAATGTATTTCCTGTAATAAGTGTAAAAAAGTTTGTCCTATGGAAGTGGATATGATAAATAATTCTAGAAATAGAACCAATGCAACGGAGTGTATTCTTTGTTGTAACTGTGTGGAGGTATGTCCTACAAAGTCCTTGTATCTTTTAAGGTATCAATGCTTATTTATGCTTGATAATAATGGTTGTGTTTGTTGAGGATATTATCTGTATATGGTAAAGTTAGGAAGAGGAAACTAAAATAAAAAGGGTGCTAATATGAAAATAAAAAAACAATATACTTGTGCATTGCTATTATCAATGGACTTATTAGGTGGGAAATGGAAAATGCGTATTTTATGGCATATTTTAAATGGTGATAATAGATTTTCTTTACTACAAAAAGGTATTTCAGATATAACCCATAAAATGCTTGTAACACAATTAAAAGAATTAGAACAAAGTAATATCTTGATAAGAACGGTGGTCTGTGAAAAACCACTTAATGTTGTATATTCATTATCTACACAGTATAAAGGTCTAATTCCACTTGTAGAAGGGTTTTGTAATTTTTCAAAAGAATATGCTAATAAAAATAAAATAACGCTTGATGATATATAGGTACAAAAAAGTACGTTATTGTCCAAGTTGTTGTATATGAGATATTATTAGTGTACAACAATAAGGAGGTAATGAAAATGAATTATCCAAGAGCATTTTCACATATAGGTTTGTCTGTACCTAACTTAGAACAGGCAGTTAAGTTTTATAGTGAAGTAATGGGATGGTATGTAGTAATGAAACCATCTGTTATTAAAGAGGAAAATACTTCAGCGATAGGAATTATGTGTGAGGAAGTGTTTGGTAAAGGACATGGTGATTTTAAAATTGCCCATATGGTCACATCCAATGCAATAGGAATAGAACTATTTGAGTTTAATGACAACAACAAAGAAAAACAACCTTTTGAATTCAAAAACACAGGACTTTTCCACTTTTCTGTACAAGATCCAGATATCGAAGGAATGATTGAAAAAATTGTAGCTCATGGTGGTAAACAACGTATGCCAATTAAAGAGTATTATCCGGATGAAAAACCATATAAAATGTGTTATGTTGAAGATCCATTTGGTATTGTATTTGAAATTTACACGCATAGTTATGAAGTAACATACTCTAAAGGTGCTTATTAATTGTTATTAATATAATTTAAAAAAGAAAAAAGACGAACTAATAAACTGTTAAAAAGTTTATTATATCGTCTACTTTTTTTAATTAGTATATTAATATATCCTATGGCGTATCTTTGTTATTTGAAATCATTGCTAGAATTTCTTCTTTTAAAGTTTCAACAATAGCACTTTGTGGTACTTGTTTAATCATCACACCTTTTTTAAAGAGAAGCCCGATATCTTTACCACCAGCAATACCAATATCTGCGCGTGATGCTTCTTGAGGTCCATTTACAGGACAACCCATTACAGCTACATCAATGTCAGCATTAATGGTATTTAAAAAGGCTTCAATTTCATTTACAATCGGTAACATATTATATTGTAGTCGACCGCAAGTAGGGCAACTTATTAAGTTTGGTACATTTTTAGTTAAATGAAAACACTTAAGTAATTGTTTAGCAATAATTAATTCTTCTTTAGGATCACTGCTTACCGATATACGCATGGTATCTCCTATACCTTTAGATAATAAAGTTCCTAATGCAGCGCTGGATTTAATGGCACTTCCAGTAAAAGTTCCTGCTTCAGTAACTCCTAAATGTAAAGGGTATTTAAAAGTATCAGCAGCTAGACTGTAAGCTTCAATAGTAAGTAGTACATCGCTGGATTTAAATGATAGGATAATATCATCAAATTGACATTCATTGAGTAGGGCAATGTGTTTTTTAGCACTTTCAATCATCGCTTCAGCGCAAGGTTTTTTATATTTTTCTAATACTTCTTTTTCTAATGACCCACTATTAATACCAATTCGAATAGGTATTTTTTTATTGTTACACGCTTTAGCAACTTCTTGTACATTATTAAAAGATCCTATGTTTCCAGGATTAACTCGAATTTTATCAATGCCTTGTTCAACAGCTATTAGGGCAAGGCGGTGATTAAAGTGGATATCAGCTACTAAAGGAAGAGCAACACGGCTTTTGATGCTACTGATAGCTAATGCATCTTCTTCATCAAGGATAGCTAGTCTAACTAATTCACATCCTGCTCGCTCAAGTTCATTTATTTGGTTTACTGTAGCTTCAATATCTTTTGTTTTTGTATTTGTCATTGATTGTAAGATTACTTTATTTTGTCCGCCAATCTGTATATCGCTTATAAAAACCGTTTGGGTATTGTTTCTATACATGTGTATTCACCTCTTCTATAGTATAACATGTAATAAGTGTTTTATTAAATGTACAGTGTATTAAAATATTCTTTTTGTTTACTTATTTATAAGCTACAAATACTATACAGTATAATCAAAGTAAGCTATAATAATAAAAACGAGGAGAGATAATGTTTGAAATTAAAAAGAGATGCTAAAAAGAGTAATGCGATAAAATGGAAGGGTAGTAGTGAATACCTAAAAAAAGCATTAGATCTTACTAAACTTATACAATTTAGAATAATAATTTTGGCAGTTATAAGCTGCTTTTTAATGTTGGTATTACTTCTTAGATTATATTATGTGCAAATTTGGCAACAAGAGGAGTATGCACAAAAATTAGCTCTATATAGTAAAAGTACTCAAACTATGACAACACCTAGAGGAGAAATTCTTGATCGTAATAATCAAGTGTTAGTAGGTACTCGTCAGCGTTTAAATATAACATATTTTGAACCACAAGATATTATGAATTCGCAGGAGTGGGCTTTAGCTTATCGTTTCGCAAAGGATTTTGAAGTAGATGGATCATCATTAACTTCTAGAGATTTAAAAGATTTATATCTAAGTATACATAGTAATTCTTTTAGCTATTTTGTAGCTAATGAGCAATTAGATCAATATCAAGTACTATATGATGAAGAAGCAAAGACAAGATATAATGCACTAATAACTGATGAAGAGTGGACGAGTTATTATGATGGTGATATATCGAGCAATGATATTTATTATCTTCGATTAGAGCGTATTAGCGACGAGGAGTTAAATCTGCTTGATGATGAATTAAGAGCTGCTTGGGTGATTAAACAAGCAATGGATGCAGGAACTAGTGGGCAAATAAAAACAATACTAAGTGATGTGTCGACTGAAGAAATTGCTTATTTAACAGAGTATAATCAACAATATCAAGGGTTTGATGTTGAAATTGATTGGGACCGTCAATATCCTTTCGATGATACACTAAAAGCAGTATTTGGTACAGTAACGACTGCTACTCAAGGATTACCTTCTGAAAATATTGATGAATATTTAGCATTAGGTTACTTAAGAAATGAAAAAGTAGGACGATCAGGAATAGAGCTACAATACGAAAAACTCTTGGCTGGTGAGCGTAAAGTCTATAATTTAGATTATGATGAACAAGGCACTGGCATCTTATTTGAAGAAGAGGCAGGAAAAAAAGGTTATGATTTACAAACAACTATCGATATAAATTTACAAATGGATGTAGAAGAAATTTTATCAAATGTACTTCTTACGTATCAAGAAGATGAACGCCGTGAATTTATGAATAGAATATCGGTTGTAGTTATGGATCCTAATAATGGTGATGTATTAAGTATGGCTAGCATGGTAAGTAATAGTAATAATGAAATCGTAAGTGATCCAGTTTCTGTTTATACCCATGCATATGAGCCAGGATCGATTGTAAAAGCAGCAATGGTGTATATGGGTCAAACTGAAGGAGTTATTGGAATCAATGAAACAATTTTGGATGCACCAATGAAAATTCAAGGTACACCTCAAAAAGCTTCATGGAAAAATTTAGGATATATTAATGAAGTTCAAGCTCTAGCACAGTCGAGTAATATTTATATGATCGAAACGGCTATACGCTTAGCTGGTGGACAATATACCTATGATGGGCCGCTGTATGTTAAAGAGGGTACATTTGATTTAATGCGTAATTATTTTAGCTTGTTTGGACTTGGGGTTGAAACAGGACTAGATGTTCCTAACGAATCAATTGGTTATACTGGTTCTTCTCAAACTGCAGGTAATATTACTGACTTTGCGATTGGGCAGTATGATACTTATACTGTGATGCAGCTAGGACAATATGTTTCAACTATAGCTAATGGTGGAACAAAGTATCAACCTCGTCTAGTTTCTAAGGCTTTTTATCCAGGAACGCAATCAGTAGTATATGAGAATGATGTTACGGTATTATCTATCGCAGATAATGTCGAATCATTAGAGCGTATCCAGTTAGGATTACAGGAGTGTGTCTATGGAAAAGATGGTATTTGTTATGGGCTAGAAACATCTCCAGTTTCCATTGCGGCAAAAACAGGTACTGCTGAAGCTCGCGTCAGTAATGAGGAAGGTGAAATGGTTTCATCACCACATAATAGTGTAATTGCTTATGCACCTTATGATAATCCTGAAATTGCGATTGCGTGTTTAATACCTAATGCATGGAATGGTGATGAATCGCAAACTAATTTATGTCTTCAAATTAGTAGAAGTATTTTTGAAACTTATTATGGGTATCCCACAGCTTTATTAGAATAAAAAGGAGAAAAAAGATGAAAAAGATGAATATTGTAGCAATTGTTTTAGCACTTGTGGTTGGATTGGTGTACTATTACCTGATACTTCCTCCACTTAATTTAAGTGCTGTTTCATTTTATGTTTGGATTGCTAGTATGCTAGGTGTGTATTTGTTTTACATTTACAGTGAAGCTGTATATTATAAGGCAAAAAAGGATGAATTTGAAGCTAGTAAATCATTTAAAAAAATGATGATGGTGGGTGGTATAGTTGGAGCAATGTTTGTGGTTATTATTATTAATAACTTCGTGTTGAGTCCTATCTTTATAGCAGATACTTATCATCAACGTATTGAAGTAGTTGATGCTGATTTTGCAACTAGTGTATCAGAGGTAGATTTTAATAATTTACCTTTAATTGATAAAGCATCTACGGAAAAATTAGGTGATCGTGTTTTGGGGCAATTACCAGAGTTAATTTCACAATTTGTAGTATCTAACGAGTATACTCAAGTAAATTATAATGGACAAATTGTTAGGGTAACACCTTTGGAGTATGAAGGACTAATACGCTACATTAATAATCGTAGTGAAGGAGTTCCTGGTTATATTGTTGTTAATAGTACAACAGGAGTTGCTGACTTAGTACAATTAGAAGAAGGTATGCGTTATATGCCAAGTGCTTATCTTCAAGAGGATTTAATGCGTCATGTGCGTTTTGGCTACCCTACAGAAATTTTTGGCGAAGTATCTTTTGAAGTAGATGAAGAAGGAAATCCCTATTGGATAATTCAAACTTTAAAATATACTGGTATTAATATGATTGAAGAAGTAAGTGGTATTATTGCGGTTGACCCAATTACAGGAGATATGACTAAATATAACACTAGTGAAGTGCCTTCATGGATTGATAACGTATGGGATGCAGGCTTAATCATGGAACAACTTAACAGTTGGGGAATGTATGTGAATGGATTCTTCAATTCAATTTTAGGACAACGTGGTGTAAGTAGAACTACAGAAGGATACAATTATTTAACACTTGATGGTGATGTTTATGTTTATACTGGAATTACTTCTGTGTTAGCTGATGAGAGTAATATCGGATTTACTTTAGTGAATTTACGTACAAAAGAAGCTCATTTTTACGCTGTACCTGGTGCTGAAGAGTTTTCAGCTATGGAGTCTGCAAGAGGATTAGTACAAGAGAAGAATTATTCATCTACTTTCCCATTATTAATTAATCTTCAAGGTAAGCCAACGTATGTGTTATCTTTAAAAGATGCCGCAGGTTTAATTAAAATGTATGCCTTTGTAGATGTTGAAGATTATCAAAAAGTTTCAGTAACTGATTCATCGCTTGGTATTTTAACAGCTGCAGAAGAATATCTTGGTGTTGAAATTGAAGATGATTTAACTTATGAGGATACTACTGAAGGAAGTGCCACTATTACACAACTTCGTTATTTGAATGTGGATGGAACATCTTATGCTTATTTCAAAGATGAAAATAACACTATATATCGCGTTTCTTTAAAAGTAAGTGATGATGTTGCTTTCTTACAGGATACACAAACTATTTCATTTGAATATGTAATCAATGGTGATTTACGAGAAATCGTTGTACTAAAATAAGTAAATAGGATAAAATAGACCTCAGATAAAGACTATTTAATCTTAAAAGTATTGGAATTTATATTGAAGTATGTTATACTTTATAAGCAATTATTAGGAGGAAGTATAAAATGGCATCAGGTAGAGAAGCACTAACATTTAGATGTTCAGAATGTAAAGAAGAAAACTACATTGGAACACGTAACAAAAGAAAAAATCCTGAACGTATGGAAATTCAAAAATATTGCCCGCGTTGTAATAAAAAAACTGTACACAAGGAGAAAAAATAAGAAAAGCCATTATGGCTTTTTTTAGATAAATTATGGTAGAAATTAAGCGATTAGTGATGGGTATGTTGGCTACTAATACCTACATTATAAAAAAAAGAAAATCAGTGCTTATCGTTGATCCAACAGGAAATAGCGATAAGATAAGTAGTCATATCAATGAAGAAGAAAAAGTAGTTGCTATTGTATTAACCCATGGTCATTTTGATCATATTGGTGCAGTAGATGATTTGGTTAAAAAATATAACTGTGAAGTGTATTTAAATAGTGAAGATATTGAACTTGCAACTACACGTAAATTAAATAGTTTTAATCAATATAGTGCAGTGATAAATTCACCAATAAAATCGTATCATGAGGGTAAGATGAACATAGGTGATTTTGAGTTAATGATCTATTTTGCACCAGGGCATACAGCGGGATGTACATTAATTGGTATTGAAAATCATTTGTTTACAGGCGATGTATTATTTAAAGAAGATATCGGGCGAACTGATTTATATTCTGCTAATGAGAGAGATATGAAGAAAACACTACAATTCATCAAAACATTAGATGAAAACTATATTGTGTATCCAGGACATGAAGAGCTCACAACATTAAAGCATGAGCTAGTTTATAACCCGCATCTAAGATAAGGTATTCCGATAGGGATACCTTTTTTTATATTCGCTTAGGAAGATTTAATTGATGGTATATATCTTAGGTATAGGAGATAATATGGAAAAACAATTGATTACTTTACTGCAATTAGCAATCAAAAGACAAGCTAGTGATATTCACTTTAATATTGAACAAGATGAGATAAGTATTCAATTTAGGATTCGTCAGGAAATTATCACTATTAATGAACATCAATGTAGTATACGTTTGTTTAGATATCTGCAATATCGTGCTAATTTAGATGTAGCCCAAAACTTACTACCACAAACAGGGCAATTTGAAATGTATATTAATGATAAACAGTATGCATTACGTTTAGCTGTACTGCATAGTTTAGCTAAGACTAGTGCTGTTTTAAGAATTTTAAATACTGAAATAAAATTGCAGATAGAGAGTTTGACTTTTAATAAAAAAAAGATAAATGAACTAAAAAGAATGATAAAATTTCCAGCTGGATTAATATTATTGTCAGGACCTACTGGTAGCGGGAAGACTACAACACTATATACTTTACTAAATAGTATAGAACATCGAAAAATTTTTACTCTAGAAGATCCTATTGAAATTTATAGTTCACGCTATGTACAACTACAAATCAATGAGCAACAAAACTTTGGTTATCAAGAAGGCATTAAACAGCTATTAAGGCATGATCCTGATGTTATTGTAATTGGAGAAATTAGAGATGAGTTGGCAGCGGCTATGGCCGTAAGATGCGCTTTAACTGGACATTTAGTGCTTGCGACTATTCATGCTTTTGATACCCGTTGTGCAATTGAGCGAATGTTGGAGTTAAAAGTTTCAAAATCACAACTAAAGCAGGTGCTAGTAATGATAAGTGCACAACGTTTATATGATGGTAAAAACAAGAAGAGGAAAATAGGGGTTTATGAAATTATGGATAAAGAAAATATTGAACACACCTTTAAAGAAGAAGCACTACAAAACTTTAGCTCTCTTCAAGATGAAATTCAAGAAGGCGTTAGAAAAGGTTATTTATCGCTTAAACAAACCGAGAACGACATTAAGTTATCTTGAAGTTGAAGGACTTTATCGTTTAATGAATAGTGGTTTTAATTTTTTAGATAGTTTAGAAATAACACTATCTAAAAATAGTACATTTATTTTTAATAGTATAAAGAGCCAACTTGATCAAGGATTAATTATTAATGAATTTATTGTAGATTATTTACCAAGAGGTATTAAGGAGCATGTTTATTCTTTTTTAGAATTTACTACTTTTGTAAAAGCAATAGAATTATCTTTACAACTTTATGAATACGATAAAATGACAAAACAACAATTCATAAAAAGTCTATTAAGACCTTTAATTTTATTTGTAGTTAGTTTAGGTGCAGTACAGTTGTTTATTGTGCTTTGTTTACCTGTGTTATTAGCATTAATGCGTGATTTTGAAGTTAATGATTTTACTTTAAGAACAGGTGGTACGATATTTACTTTGTTCATCAATAGTGTACTTATTGTTTTAGTTGTGTTATTGGTAATAGTTTTTTATTTTATAAGACCTAAAAATAAAGTGCTTGGTTACGTATTGTTATCTAAAACTTATTTTTATAAAACAGTGCGTCATTTTGTGAGTGGTCAATTTGCTGCTTATTTCCATGCTTGTGTTAAAAGTGGTTATACTACACAAACAATATTATTAATCTTACAAAAGATGAAACAAAAACCGCTCTTAGTGTTTAATGCATATCATATTGAACAAGCACTTTTAAAAGGAGAAAAAATTGAAGATGCTATTAATAATCGCTATCTAGATACTACACTACAAAAATATATTCAAATTGCAGTGTACTCGACAGGATTAAAAAATATGTTGGAAGGTTATATTGAATATAATACACAAGTAGGTTACAACCTTTGTAAGAGGTGGGCTAAAAGAATAACTTTGATAAGCTATAGTAGTATTGCTTTGATGCTTGTCTTAATTTATCAAGTTTTATTACTTCCTTTATCAATAATACAAGAAATGGGGTGAAATGGTGAAGCGTGGATTCACATTGCTAGAAATGGTCATTGTAGTAAGTGTACTATCAATTTTGTTTTTACTGACTGTACCTAATATTCAATCAGTTATAAAAATAGTAGATGAAAAGGGCTGTGATGCATTAGTTAAAGTTGTAGATAGTGCTATTCTACAATATAAACTAGATTATGATATCTACCCTTCAACAGTAAATGATTTGATTCAGGCATCCTTATTAACAAATCAACAAACAAGTTGTAGTGATGGACGTATCATTGTTTTAATACAGGGGAAAGCTTATGTGCAGTAAGGGTTATACTTTATTGGAATTAATGGTGGTATTGGCTGCTATAAGTATATTAAGTATTATCGTATTACCTTTTTATCGACCTCTTCAAGATAGCGTATATACTTTTGTTTACGATTATCTAGTGATGCAGGCAAAAACCATGGCATCTAGAAAGTCCAGTGAGTTTAATAAGGAGTATAAGTTATATCATAATTATCCGATAAAATTGAATGAAGCAGGACATATCAACAAAGCTCAAACCATTATTTTTGATAACCATGGTCGCCATCATGAAATGGTGATTCAATTAGGAGGTGGTCGACTTGTATATAAGAAATAGAGGATTTATTTTATCGGATGCATTATTGTCGGTATTTATCACTATGAGTTCTTTTAGTATTGTTTATGCTTTATATTTTGTTTTGGTGAACTATGATACACAGATACTTCATCAAACTGAGATCATACAATCTAATATAAGCTATCGACTTCAAATTATGGAGAGGAACTGTGATGTGTTATGTCCAGCAATCGAAGAAGAGGATTTATCCTCGAACAATTCCTATTAACTTTATTAGTGATTTCACTATTTTTACCATTAGAAATAACTTTACTAAGATTAGTAAGTAAACATGACTTCTTTAATCAAGCAATGCAAGATGAAATTGCTTTAGCTCAACTGCGGCGTGTAATGAATCTTTGTTATGACAAAAATATTGAGCATAATCAAGTAACCTGCAGATATCAAGAAGAAAACATTAATGTGCTAGCTAATGAAAACTATCTTTATATAACTCCTGGAACATGGATCTTTTTAGTAGCAATTGAAGATGTTTACTTTTATGAAGAGAATCAATTACTTATGATGTTTTTTAGTCGAGATAAGGTTAATAGAACGGTGGTGTTATCTGATGCATAAAGGGTTTATAAGTGTACTATTTATAGCCATATTTTTTAATATTTTATGGTTAGTATCCCTTATTAGTAGTCAAATGGTAGCTCATTTAATGATAGTTGATGAGATGAAAAAAGTAAATGAGGATATAACTGCTGAAGCGTATTTAATTAATGAATTAAATTGCCATTTAAAACAAAGTGATCAATCGTATATCTTTAAAGAAGAGGCAACTTATCCTTATGAAGCTTATGTTTATGATGATGAAATCGAAGTATATCTTCTAAATGAAGGGCGTAGACTAAAATTCATCATAGACACATCACGAAAAGAGGTTGTTGATTTAGTACTGAGTCCTTGACAATTAACGGATAATCACTAAAATAAAGAGGTAGGATGGTGACAATATGATAATTGTTAATGATTTAAAACCAGGAACAACTTTTGAAAAAGATTCCAATATTTATGTAGTTTTAGATATTTCGCACAACAAAACTGCAATGCGCCAAATGATTGTAAAAGTTAAAGTAAGAAACTTAAGATCGGGCGTAATTAATGAAATGTCATTCACAGGTGGTGACAAAGTTGAACAAGCAATGATCGAGAAAAAAGAAATGCAATACCTTTATGATGAGGGAGAAGCATTAGTATTTATGGATACGAGTACTTATGATCAAATTGAAATTAATAAAGATCGTTTAAAATGGGAAATGAAATTCTTAAAAGAAAATGATAATGTAACTATTTCAGTTTATGAGGAAGAAATTCTAGGAGTAATTTTACCAGATAAAGTTGCATTAGAGATTACTGAGTGTGAGCCAGCAGTTAAAGGAGATACAGCAACTTCGGCATCTAAAAATGCTGTTTGTTCAACAGGACTTGAAATTAAGGTTCCGCTATTTATTGAACAAGGGGAAATGGTATTAGTAACTACTGCTGATGGAAAGTATTCAAGTAGAGCATAGTGTAGTAAAAAGATTAAATCTTAAATAAGGTTTAATCTTTTTTTAATTGAACTCGATACCATATTGTACTATGATAATAAAAGAGGTGAATTTATGGATGAGATTAAATTGCTACAAGCCATTGAAACTAATGCAAGAGTAAGCATTAGTGACTTAGCTGATATATTAAATAGCAGTGAAGAAGTAGTAAGTCAAGTAATGGATGAATTAAGAAAAGAGAACATAATATGCGGGTATCATACCGTTATTAACTGGGACAAAACAAGTAAAGAAAAAGTATTAGCAATTATTGAAGTGAATGCAACTCCTGAAAGAGATAAGGGGTATGATCGCGTGGCAGAGGCTATTGTTTCTTATCCTGAAGTGAGCTCACTTTATTTAATGAGTGGTTCGTATGAATTCAAAGTAATTATTAAAGGTAAAACAATGCGTGAGGTAGCTAATTTTGTTGCACAAAAATTGGCTCCAATTGAAAATGTTAAGGGAACTGTAACTCATTTTGTTTTAAAGCAGTACAAAGTCGAGGGAGTATCTTTGATGGAAGAAGAAAGTACTCAAAATCGCTTGAAGGTTACACCATAATGGAGAAATATTTAAGTAAACGTGCGTTAAATACAAAGCCTTCACCAATAAGGAAGTTTTTTGATTTAGCTAATGAAATTGAGGGGGTTATTTCTTTGGGTGTTGGTGAACCTGATTTTGATACACCATGGTCAATACGCGCTGAAGCTATTCATGCGATAAAACAAGGTTATACCTTTTATACAGCTAATATGGGTTTATTGGAACTTAGAAAAGAAATTGCTCATTATTTAAAACGCCGCTTTAATTTAAGTTATAACTATAAGGATGAAATCTTAGTAACTGTTGGAGCAAGTGAAGGAATCGATTTAGTGATGCGTGCTTTGGTTAATCCCGGTGATGAGGTTATTATTGTTCAACCAAGTTATGTGGCATATGAGCCTATTATTCAACTATCAGGTGGAATTCCTGTAATTATTGATTGTAAGGAAGAAGATCACTTTAAACTAACGTATGAAGCATTAAAAGAGGCTATTAGTGATAAGACTAAACTGCTTTTAATAAATTATCCTTCTAATCCTACAGGAGGAATAATGAACCATGAAGACTATGCTAAATTAGTATCATTAATTAAAGAGAACGATATTATTGTCCTTTCGGATGAAATTTATTCCGAGTTAAATTATGATAATAAACATAGCTCATTAGCAGAATTTGAGGAAATAAAAGATCAAATAATCGTAATGAATGGCTTTTCTAAAGCTTATGCGATGACAGGTTGGCGTTTAGGTTATTTATGTGGGCATAAAGAACTAATCCATTATATATGTCGTATTCATCAGCATACTATTATGTGTCCTACTACGTTTTGTCAGTATGCTGCTATTGAAGCCTCTAAAAATGGTGATGAGCGTTGTGTTGAGATGAAAGATTCATTTGAGCAAAGAAGAAATTTCTTAGTTAATAATCTTAGGAGAATTGGTCTTAGTTGTGCACTTCCTCAAGGAGCATTTTATGTTTTCCCTAATATTACTAGCACTAAACTAACTTCTGAAGAATTTTGTATGCAGCTTTTAGAAGAAGAAAAAGTAGCAGTTGTACCAGGGAATGCTTTTGGGACAAGTGGAGAAGGGTTTATTCGAATATCCTATGCTTATAGTCTTGATGAGATAAAAGAAGCACTGGTTAGAATAGAGCGTTTTATAAGTAAGAGAATCTAGTTAACTTCGTACAATGTGCGAAGTTTTTTTTCATTAATTTGTGATAAAAGACATTCTTTTACTAGGTTAAATAGTGTTTTTTTGTTATAATACCATAGATGGAGGTAGGACTATGGAAAAGTTATCAAGAGTAAAAAAATATGCAGATTTACATGAATCTTTATCTAATGACGCAGAATCTAAATTAACATCAAGTGATTTAAATTCTTTTGCACAGCGATTAAATCGTATTGATTCTAATCAATTTGATGCAGTAGAAATTAGGGAAGACAGTGAACATAATCCTAATCATCAGGCTAGAACAGTAGAAGTACAGGAACCCATTGAAGAAGTTGTACAGGAGCCAGTAAAAGCTACGGATACTTTTAATAATGAGTACTTAGATGAATATATTAAAGAAATAAAAGAGTATAATCTTAAAAAAGGATATATCACAAGTGAAAAAACTTCTCAACATGTATTTGATAGTTTGAAAAAGATGAGTACTGATCAAGAATTTAGTCAAGAGGTGTTTGATTGTATAAAAACAGAGGTAGTTTTGTCGAAAGATGGAACTATTGAAGAACAAAAGCAAGTAACTGAAGAAGTGCATGCTAGAAACGAAGCAATTACTGATGAAATTGCAAAGTTGATAAATGAAACTGAAGAAGTAGATACATTAGAAGAAGAAAAGAAGAAATCTAAACTTCGCGAATTATTTTTTATCGAGGATGCTACTTTAAATTCTTTTGATAAGGTAGAGGAAACAACAGAGGAAGTTCAACAAGAACAGCAAAAAGAAGTTCACGAAGACCACCAAGAAACAGTAGAGAAAACAAACTATAATGTTGGAATTAAAGAGCGTGATTATGTTAATGAAACTAGTAATAGTACCTTGAATACCATTCTAGTTATATTAATTTTGATAGTTTCGGTGATTTCAGTTATATTAATTTATCGTATATTAACAGCGTAAGGAGTATTTTATGAAGATAAACATTGCCATTGATGGCCCTAGTGCAGCAGGAAAAAGCACCGTTGCTAAGAAGTTAGCTAGTCAATTTGGTTATGTCCATCTTGATACAGGTGCGATGTATCGTTGCACGGCTTATAAAGCATTAAAATTAAAATTAGATTTAGAAGATGAAGAGAGTATCATATCCATGTTGAAAGATACAGAGATTGTGTTAAAGAGTGATGGAAGCATCTACTTAGATGGTATGGATGTTGGAGACTTGATTAGAGAAAATGAGATTTCTATGGCGGCATCGCTAGTATCAAAGGCTAAAAAAGTGAGAGCTTACTTAGTGAGTATGCAGCAAAAAATGGCTGTTGATAAAGGTGTTATTATGGATGGTAGAGATATTGGTACAGTAGTCTTAAAAGATGCTGAAGTAAAGATATTTTTAGTAGCAAGTAGTCATGCTCGAGGATTAAGACGACATCAAGAAAATCAAGAAAAAGGTATAACAAGTGATTTGTCGCTTATCACTGAAGAAATAGAAGTACGTGATCTACAAGATCAAACTAGAGAACATTCACCACTTAAAAAGGCAAAAGATGCCCATGAAATAGATACTTCCTCAATGAATATTGATGAAGTTACACAAGTAATTAGTGTGTATGTAAATGAAGCGATAAAGGAGCATAATTATGATTAATGGAGTAATAGCAATTGTTGGAAGACCTAATGTAGGTAAATCAACTATATTTAATAGAATTGTAGGAGAACGAGTTTCAATAGTAGAAGATACTCCTGGTGTAACACGAGATCGTATTTATGCTAAAGCTAATTGGTTAACTAGAGAATTTAGAGTTATTGATACTGGGGGTATACAACTCCAAGATCAACCTTTTCAAGTTGAAATAAAAGCGCAAGTAGAAATCGCTATCGATGAGGCAGATATAATTCTTTTTGTAGTAAATGGACGTGAAGGCGTTACTTATGATGATGAATATATCGCTAAAATGTTAAGTAAAACTAAGAAACCAGTACTACTATTGGTAAATAAAATAGATGATAGCCACTTAATGGAGCATATCTATGAATTTTATTCACTTGGGATTAAAAGTGATCCGATAGCTGTGAGTGGAGCTCATGGTATTGGTGTGGGTGATGTACTAGATGAATGTATCACTTTATTTCCAGATAAGCGAACTAAAGACTATGATGGCATGTTAAAATTTGCCTTAATAGGACGACCTAATGTAGGGAAATCTAGTTTGGTCAATGCGATTTTGAATGAAGATCGTGTTATTGTAAGTGAAATTGAGGGAACAACAAGAGATGCAGTGGATACTGTCTTTACAAAAGATGGTAATCAGTATGTTGTGATTGATACCGCAGGGATTAGAAAACGCGGAAAAATATATGAAAATGTAGAAAAGTATTCTGTACTTAGAGCAATGAGCGCAATTGAGCGGGCTGATGTTGTTTTATTTCTAATTGATGGCGAAAAAGGAGTAAGGGAACAGGATAAGCATGTTGCAGGGTATGCTCATGAAGCTGGTAAACCAATTATTATTGTATATAATAAATGGGATCAAATTGAGAAAGATGATCAAACTATGCATGAGACAGTAAAACTTATTAGAACTGATTTTTCTTATTTATCGTATGCACCAATTGCTTTTGTGAGTGCTCTAACAAAACAACGTGTTCATACTTTGTTTCCGCTAATTGAAGAAGTGTATAATTATTCTAATCTTCGTATTGCAACGAATGTCTTAAATGAAGTTGTTTTGGATGCTCAAATGATGACACCAGCTCCAACACATAATGGTAAACGCTGTAAAATATATTATGTATCACAAGTTGCTGTTGCTCCACCAACTTTTATTTTATTTGTAAATGATCCTGAGTTACTTCATTTTAGTTATATGCGTTATATTGAAAATCGTTTACGTGAATCTTTTGGTTTTGTAGGAACACCGATTCATATTATGGCAAGAAAGAAGGATTAATGATGAAAATTAGTATCATTGGTAGTGGAAGTTGGGGTACAGCTTTAGCTCAAGTAGCTAAAGATAACAAGCATGATGTGGTACTTTGGGGTATTGATGAAAAAGAAGTCATGGATATCAATGAGCAACATCAAAATAGTAAATATTTTCCAGAGGTGCAGCTAAATCCAGAATTAAAAGCCACTTTAGAACTAAGTGAAATCAAGGGTAGTGATTTAATCTTATTGGCAGTACCTGTTATGGCATTAGAAGAAGTATGTAAAAACATTGCTTCTTATGTAGATAAGCCAGCTATTATTATTAATGTAGCTAAAGGTTTTCATCCAGAAACCCACGAGCGCTTAAGTGTTGTAATTAGACGTTTACTTAATAATGATACATGTAAAGATGTTGTTTCTTTAATTGGTCCAAGTCACGCTGAAGAAGTTGTCTTAAGACTGCTTACAACAGTTAATGCGGTTTGTGAAAATGAAAAAAGTGCTCAAATTGTTCAAGAATTTATGTCTAATGACTATTTTAGAGTTTATCGCGGTGTTGATGTAGTAGGATCTGAAATAGGTGTAGCTATTAAAAATGTTATGGCACTAGCTAGTGGAGTATTGGCTGGTGTTGGTCAGGGAGACAATGCTAGAGCTGCTTTAATGACTAGAGGACTTGCTGAAATGGCACGATTTGGAGCGCATTTTGGTGCTAAAGCAGAGACTTACTTAGGGCTCACTGGAGTAGGTGATTTGATTGTTACTTGCACATCTGTTCATTCGCGAAATTATCAAGCAGGTTTAGCTATTGGAAAGAGCGGTAGCGCTAAAGCATTTTTTGAATCTAATACAAAAACTGTCGAAGGAGTAAAGACTGCAAAGACTGTCTATGAGATGGCAAAAAAGCATGGAATTAGTATGCCAATTACTGAACAAGTTTATCAGGTGTTATATGAAAATAAGAATCCAAAAGAAGCAATTGTAGCTTTAATGTCAAGAAATTTAAAATCAGAATAATGAATAAAAACAGTTATCTAAGACTAACACTTATTTAACTGTTTTTTTATAGAAAAATAATGTTAAAACATTCACAAATTGTCTTATAACTATTGAAGAAAAGTACTTTATACATTACAATAAAAGTATATGTATTGTATTTAATAATCATTTAAAACAATACAATATAGGGTTAACCAAATTTTGTAAAAGTTAGCCTACTATGGAGGGAAAATTGTGGAAAAATTAAATCAACCAGCACTGAAAAAGATTGACGAAATTATTGCAAGACACAAAGGTAAATTAGGTCCAGTTAAACTTATGTTGCATGATGTGCAACATGATCTTGGCTACATTCCATTTGAAGCTATGGAAAAGATAGCTGATGCTTCTCAAGTATCGGTTGCAGAAGTTTATGGCGTAGTTACATTTTATACGCAGTTTACTACTGAACCTAAAGGAAAACATGTTGTGAATGTCTGTATGGGTACTGCCTGTTATGTGCGTGGAGCCCAAAAGATTTTAGACAAAATTTGCGAGTTAACTAGTTGTAAAGTTAATGAAACCAGTGAAAATGGAATGTTTTCAATTGATGCTACACGCTGTTTAGGAGCTTGTGGACTTGCACCAGCTGTAGTATTAGATGGAAGAGTTTATGGTAATGTTGAAGAAGATGAAGCTATTAAATTAATTAATGAAGTATTAAGAGAAGAAAGTTTAGCTGCATAATGAAAGTTAAAGAGATTGTAGCAGCTTTAACTGCAGAACCGCTTTCTCTTCAACAGGATTTAGAAAAAGAATATTATCATGTGTTTGCAACAGATTTAATGAGCGATGCCTTGGCAATGATTCAGGGAAACAATGATGTGACTTTAATGCTTACTGGTTTGGCAAATGCTCAGTCACTTAGAACTGCTGAGATGCTTGACGTTAAATTAATTATCTTAGTGCGCTCAAAAACAGTGCCTGAGGAATTACTTGATTTGGCTAATGATATGGGTATTGCACTTTATACTACTAGTCATAGTATGTATGAAGCATGTGGAAGATTGTATACTTCGGGTTTGAAGCCCTTAAGTTATGAATAAGCAATTTACTGTGGTCAGTGGTGACTTTGTCAATGCAGGAAAAGTATCAAGCCAAGTTAAACAAACACTCAAAGAGTTAGGTGTTAATAGTGAATTATTAAGAAGAATTGCAGTAGCCTGTTATGAGGCTGAAATTAATATGGTTATTCATTCCTTAGGTGGAGTTATTGATTTTAGTATTAATGAGCAAGGACAATTAAATTTGATTTTTAAAGATGTAGGACCAGGTATTAATGATTTAGAAAAAGCATTAACTCCAGGTTTTTCTACCGCAAGTGATGAGGCTAGACAATTTGGGTTTGGTGCAGGAATGGGACTGCCTAATATCCAACGAGTAACTGATTTTTTTGATATTACTTCTAGTCCAAATGGAACAATGTTGTCTTTAGGATTTGAGCTTACATAATGAAATCAGTTATTAATTATACTTTATCCCATTGTCAAAAATGTATGAAGTGTTTAAGGTTTTGTCCAGGTGAAGCGATATCGATTCAAAATGGTCGAGTAAATATAGAAGATGAAAAATGCATTAATTGTGGAAGATGTATTGATAAGTGTAATTTTCAAGGATTAACAGCAATGGGAAGCACTATAAGCGATATTGAAAATTATGATTATACTTTAGCTTTAATTCCTAGTGCCCTTTATGCAAGCTGTAAGGATGCAAAAGAAGCACAAGAGTTAACTAAAGCGATTCATTCTTTAGGTTTTGATGAAGTAGAAGATATTAGTGCTGTTGAAGGTGCTTTGATAAATCAGCTTCAGGAACAACTTCAACAAAATCAAAGTAAAGAGCTTATTTCATCGTTTTGTCCAGTAGTTAATCGCTTGATTGATATTCGCTATCCTTTGCTGTTGGAAAAATTAACAAATCTTGATTATCCTCAAGAGATAGCTGCTAAGCTGGCTAGAAAAAGGTTAAAGGATAAAGGGAATGTAGGAATATTTTATTTCTGTGAATGTATAAGTAAACTTGGTTTAGCTAAGTTTCCTTATGGAAATCATGAATGTGAAGTTGACCATGCATTATCTTTAGAGGATTATTTTCCAACTATAAACCATAATCGGCAAATTCAAGAACAACCTCAAAAGCTAAGTAAATCAGGATTAAAGAGTTGTAGTATGAGTCATCAAATAGATGAGCTTGTTCAAGTACTACATGTAGATGGCTATCATAAAGTTAGACAAGTTCTAGAATTAGCAGAATTTGCGCAGTTAGCACGTTTTGATTATTTAAGTTGTTCTTACTGCACTAATGGATGTATAGGTGGTAATTTAGTATGGGGTAATCCTTTCGATGCTAAATTAAATATTAATAACTTAATTAAAGATGCGTCTGAGGTAACCTGTGATTTAAGTGGTATTGATACTTCACTTAAGCGCAGTGTAAAAGTTAAAGAATTTATTTCGATACAACAAAGACTTGCTCACTTTAATCAAGTGAATCAAATTGTTGAAGTACTACCACAGTTTGATTGTGGAGCTTGCGGATTTGCGAGTTGTCGACAAATGGCAGAACAAATAGTTTTGAAAAATAAAGAAGTTAAAGATTGCCATATTTTTGGCTACAATGAGGTGAGAAAATGACAGTACAAGATTTATTAGATGCTACACAGTGGCAGTGCTTAAGTAATCAAACAGATTTGAGTAAAACTATTGAAGGATGTTTCTGTAGTGATTTGCTTAGTTGGGTTATGGGTAATGGTGAAAACAGTCAAGCATGGATTACAGTACAAGCACATTTAAATGTAATTGCAGTTGCTGTACTTTGTGAATTTTCATGTATTATTCTTGCTCATGGTGCTGAAATTGAAGAAGCTGTTCTAGCAAAGGCTAATGAAGAAAACATTACGATTATACGAAGTGATCTTAGTACCTTTGAAGTATGTCGTAAGTGTATTGAATTAGGCTTGTAATGATTTATTATGATTTACACATTCACTCTTGTTTATCACCATGTGGTGATGAATTAATGACGCCAAATAATATTGTAAATATGGCTAAATTAAAAGAGTTAAATCTTATTGCCGTTTGTGACCATAATTCTATGTTACAACAAAAAGCGATAATTCAGTGTGCGAAGAATAATGAGCTTGATTATTTAATTGGTGTAGAACTTCAAACCAAAGAAGAAGTTCATGTCTTAGCTTACTTTAATGATGAAGAGGTTATTGATGAATTTCAAGCATGGATTAAAGAACATCAAGGATCAACTAAAAATAATGCTAAGTTCTTTGGTGAACAGCTAATTATGAATGAGTTAGATCAAGTGGTAGCTCATGAAGAAATACTTCTTATAGACTCCTTAGATGTTGATTTGTCACAGTGTATTGAAGCTATTCATCGGTATCAGGGTAAAGCTGTATTAGCCCATGTGATGCATAAAAGTAATGGAATTATTACACAGCTTGGATTTATACCACCAGATTTAAAGTATGATGGTATAGAGGTTACTGATTTAAAACAAATTGCAGTGATTACCAAAAATAATCCGTGGATAGAATGTGACTTATGGTTTTGCAACTCTGATGCTCATCAACTCATTGATATCCACGAATGTGATTATACGTTAACTACTAAACAACTAATTAGTGTAAGAGGTAAATAAGATGATGCAAGATATGTCGATGTATTGTTTAGATATAGTTATGAACAGTATCAAGGCTCAAGCTACAGAAATTAAAATTACTTTAATTGATAGTAAAGAAGAAGATGTCTTATCTTTACGTATTGAAGATAATGGATGTGGCATGAGCGAAGCTATGCAGGCTAGAGTATGTGATCCTTTCTTTACTACTAGGACTACTAGAAAGGTAGGACTTGGAGTAGCGTTCTTTAAAAGCATGGCTATGCAATGTGAAGGAAATTTTGAATTGTCTTCAAAAGAAAACGTGGGGACAATGATTTATTCCAGTGTTAAAAAAAGTCACTGGGATGCACCACCACTTGGAAATATGCCAGAGACTTTGATTACACTTATTCAGGCAAAGGAGAATATTCACTATATATTCTCATATCAAAGTGATAAAGGTTTATTTATATTAGACACCGAAGAAATAAAAGTAATCTTAGACGGTGTTAGCTTACTAGAACCTTCAATCCTAATATGGATTAAAGAGTATGTAAGTGAACAATTAGCGCTAATTTAGAGGAGGAACTTATGAAGTCGTTAGCAGATTTACAAAAAATGCGTGATGAAGCCAAAAAAAGTGTTGAATTACGTGAAGGAAACAAAGATTATCGTGTAGTAGTAGGTATGGCAACTTGTGGTATTGCTGCAGGAGCTAGACCAGTATTAACTACTTTAGTTGAAGAAGCAGCAAAAGAAACTGACTTAAGTTGCATTATTACACAAACAGGTTGTATTGGAATGTGTACTCTTGAGCCTATCGTAGAAGTATATGATAAAAATGGCACAAAAACTACATACTGCAAAGTTACTCCAGCAGTAGCAACAAGAATTTTAAAAGAACATATTAAAAATGATCATATTGTTAATGAATTTGTCATTGATAATTTTCAAAGATAAGGCTAAGGGGGATTATAAATGGAACGTTTACAGGTATTGGTTTGTGCAGGTACAGGATGTACCTCATCTTCATCTTCTGAAATTGTAAAAGAGTTCAAAGAACATCTTGTAAAATACGGTTTAGAAAATGAAGTAAAAATTATTAAAACAGGTTGTTTTGGATTATGTCAAAAAGGTCCAATTATAGCAGTTCATCCAGATAAGATTTTTTATTGTCATGTTAAACCATCGGATACTGAAGAAATTGTTACAGAACATTTCTTAAAAGGTCGTTATGTAAAACGATTAGAATTAACAGATATTGATGAACTAACAAAAGAGAAAATTTTTGATATTGATAAAATTCGCTTTTATGCAAAACAACAACGTATTGCCCTGCAAAATTGTGGAGTAATTAACCCAGAAGAAATTAGTGAATACATTGCTAAAGATGGATATATGGCTTTAGGAAAAGCTATTAGTGAATGGAAGCCGCAACAAGTTATTGATGAAATTAAAGCAGCTGGTCTTAGAGGACGTGGTGGGGGAGGATTCCCTACTGGCGTGAAGTGGCAATTTGCTGCAGATCAAAAATCTGAAGATAAATATGTAATATGTAATGCGGATGAGGGAGATCCAGGTGCATTTATGGATCGTTCTATCTTAGAGGGTGATCCTCACGCAGTCCTTGAAGCAATGATGCTTGCAGGATATGCGATAGGTGCACATACTGGATATATTTATATTCGTGCTGAATATCCTATTGCCGTAGATCGTTTGAATATCGCTATAGCTCAAGCTAAAGAATTAGGGTTACTAGGAAATAATATCTTAGGCACAGATTTCTCATTTGAAATAGAAATCCGATTAGGTGCTGGTGCCTTTGTATGTGGAGAAGAAACTGCATTAATCAAATCCATTGAAGGAAAACGAGGAATGCCAATTGTAAAACCACCATTCCCTGCAGTAAGTGGAGTTTGGGGTAAGCCTACAATTATTAATAATGTGGAGACTTTTGCTAATATCCCATTAATTATATTAAAAGGTGCTGCTTGGTTTAATACTATCGGTACTGAAAAATCAAAAGGAACTAAAGTCTTTGCCTTAGGTGGTAATGTTGAAAATACTGGTTTAGTTGAGATTCCAATGGGAACTACTTTACGTGATGTTATTTATGAAATTGGTGGTGGCTGTCCTAATGGTAAAAACTTTAAAGCAGTACAAACAGGTGGTCCTAGTGGTGGCTGTCTAACTGAAGAACATCTAGATGAACAAATTGATTTTGACAACTTAATTAAACTTGGTTCGATGATGGGGTCAGGTGGAATGATTGTCCTTGATGAAGACAGTTGTATGGTCGACGTCGCTCGTTTCTATATGGATTTCATTGTTGATGAGTCGTGCGGTAAATGCGCTCCTTGTCGTATTGGAACTAAACGTATGTTAGAGTTACTACTTGATTTATGTGAAGGACGTGGTAGTCAAGCAACACTAGACGAATTAGAAGAGCTTGGTGAAAAAATAAAAGATACAGCATTATGTGGGCTTGGACAAACTGCTCCAAATCCAGTTATTTCAACAATGCGTTTATTTAAAGATGAATATTTAGCACATGCACTAGATCATAAATGTCCAGCTGGCGTATGTAAACAATTATTGTCATTTACTATTGTTGAAGAAAAATGTCGTAAATGTAGCCTTTGTGCTAAACAATGTCCTACTGGGGCAATCAGTGGTGTTCCAGGTAAAGAGCCATATGTTATCGATCAAAGTAAATGTATCCAATGTGGTGCTTGTTACACAAGTTGTCGCTTCGATGCGATTGTAAGAAAGTAGGTAAAATAAATGACTAAAATAAATTTAAAAATTAATAATATGCCTGTTAAAGTTGAAGCAGGATCTACCATTCTTCAAGCCGCAAAAGAAGCAGGAATTAAAATTCCAACACTTTGTTTCCTAAAAGAATGTAATGAAACAGGGGCATGTCGTGTTTGTACAGTTGAAGTAAAAGGCGGAAGAGCTCTTGCAGCTGCTTGTGTGTATCCTGTAAATGAAGGTATGGAAGTATTTACTCACTCCAATCGTGCAATTGAGGCTAGAAAAAATACGGTAGAGTTAATCTTATCTAATCATAGTAAAAACTGTAATAGTTGTGTTCGTAGTCAAAATTGTGAACTACAAACTTTAGCACAAGACTTAAATGTACGTGATTTGCGTTATACTGGTGAATTGACAACACCTACATTAGATGAATGTGCTCCAGGTATTGTACGTGATACTAGTAAATGTATTGTCTGCGGTCGTTGTGTATCTACATGTAATAAAGATCAAGGTTTAGGTGTTTTAGGTTTTCAACACCGTGGTTTTAAGACTGTAGTAGGACCAGCTTTAAATAAAAGCATGGATGATGTTAACTGTATGCAATGCGGTCAATGTGTTAATGTTTGTCCAGTAGGAGCTTTGTATGAAAAAGAAAGTATCCATGAAGTAGTTCTAGCGTTAAATGATCCAACTAAGCATGTAGTTGTACAAACAGCACCTGCAGTAAGAGCATCATTAGGCGAAGAATTTAATCTTCCAGTTGGAACTCGTGTTACTCATAAAATGGTAGCAGCTTTAAAGAAAATCGGTTTCAACCGTGTTTATGATACAAACTATGCAGCGGATTTAACAATCATGGAAGAAGGAACAGAGTTTATTCACCGTGTTCAAGAAGGTGGTACACTACCTATGATTACTTCATGTTCACCTGGTTGGATACGCTATATTGAATATGAATATCCTGATTTATTAGAGCATTTAAGTAGCTGTAAATCTCCACATATGATGTTTGGTGCAGTATTGAAGAGTTATTATGCTCAACAAAAGGGTATTGATAAGCGTGATATGTATGTTGTTTCTATCATGCCATGTACTGCTAAAAAAGCTGAAATTGAACGTCCTCAAATGATTTATGATGGTGTTAAAGATGTTGATGCAGTACTTACAACACGTGAATTAGGACGCTTAATTAAAATGTACGGCGTTGATTTTGTAAACTTAAATGATGCTGAATTTGATCAAGATATGTTTGGTGAATATAGTGGTGCAGGTGTTATCTTTGGTGCTACTGGTGGTGTTATGGAAGCAGCAATACGTACTGTAAAAGAAGTACTTGAAAATAAAACTTTTGATGAAGTTGATTATGAAGTAGTTCGTGGTATGGAAGGTGTTAAGACAGCTTCATTAGATGTAGCAGGTATCAAAGTTAATGTTGCAGTGGTAAGTAGTATGTCTATGGCAAAACCATTGTTAGAAGAAATCAGAGCTGGAAAATCTCCATATCATTTTATAGAAGTTATGGGATGTCCAGGAGGATGTATCAATGGTGGAGGTCAATCTATTATTGATGCTTCAATACGTAATGGATTTAAAAATATTAATTGGAAGAAAGAACGTGCTAAAGCATTATATGATGAAGATGTTTCTATGCCTGTTCGTAAATCTCATGAAAATACTCAAATTAAAGAGTTGTATGAAAAATTCTTAGGGGAACCAGGTGGTCATTTATCACATGATCTATTACATACAACATATGAAAAAAGAAAGCGTTTTAAATAATCAAAGATAGACTATAGTGTAGACTATAGTCTTTTTTTGATTTCCTAAATATTGAGCGTACTAAAAAACTACTAATTACTTTAAATTAGTAGTCACTATGAATTTTCATATTCGAATAGATCACCTGAAATATAGCGCTCTCCAGTATCAGGAATAATTACAACAATATTTTTATCTTTATTTTTTTGATCAGCTGCTAATTGAATTGCTACATGAAGTGCTGCTCCTGAAGAAATACCACAAAGTACTCCTTGGGTTGTTGCTAAAAGTCGAGAAGCAAGAATTGCTTCATCATAGCTAACAGTACGTACTTCATCAATGAGTTCACTGTCATAGTTTTCTGGGATAAAACCAGCACCAATTCCTTGAATTTTATGAGGGCCTGCAGAACATTTAGATAGCACTGCTGAATCACTGGGCTCAACAGCAACAACATGTGTTTTAATGTTAAATTGCTGAAGTGCCTTTGCAATTCCACTAATAGTTCCACCAGTACCAACTCCAGCTACAAGGACATCCACTTCATTATTTAAATCGCGCATAATTTCAATACCCGTTGTCATAAAGTGGCTTGTAGGGTTGTTAGGATTTGAGAACTGTGCTAATAACATCGAATTTGGTGTCAACTGTTGTATTTCTTTAGCTTTATTAATGGCACCATTCATCCCTAGTTTTGCGGGTGTTAAAACTAAGTTGGCCCCATAATGAACAATAATTTTTTTGCGTTCAACACTCATAGATTCAGGCATTACAATAGTACATGTCAGTCCTAATGCTGTACAGCACATTGCAAGTGCTATTCCTGTGTTGCCACTAGTAGCTTCAATGATGGTAGCTCCAGGTTTTATTTCTCCTGTATTGAGTGCTTCTTTTAACATGTTATACACTGGACGATCTTTAATTGAACCTCCGGGATTAAAAATTTCAAGTTTACAAAACAAGTTACCTTCTAAATTTAATTTACTTTCCAATTGATGACAACGCAGTAGCGGTGTTTCACCGATGGACTGCATAATGTTTTCTATTAACATAAGATCACTCCTTTTAAGTTAGTATACCACAAGAATAATCATTATACTTGCATGATGAACTAAGGCTCTTTATAATTAAAGTATATTGAAAGGTAGTGGGAGTATGTTTAAAGACATAAAAGCACAGTTAAAGCATATTAAAAATACAGATCCAGCTGCACGTAATACTATTGAAATACTTTTGCTTTATCCTAGTGTTCATGCTCTTTTGCTTTATCGCTTAGCACATTTTCTTTATAGTATTAAATTATTGTTTCTTGCTCGATTTATATCACAATTTGCCCGATTTATAACAGGGATAGAAATTCATCCTGGCGCAACAATAGGCATAGGCTTATTTATTGATCACGGCATGGGTGTGGTAATTGGAGAAACAGCGGTAATAGAAGATTATGTTAAATTATATCACTTAGTAACTCTAGGAGGTGTTTCTAATACCCATGAAAAACGACATCCTACTATAAAAAGTCATGCTATTATTGGTGCAGGTGCAAAGGTTTTAGGTAACATAACTGTTGGTGAATATGCTAGAGTTGGTGCAAATGCTACCTTGTTTATTGATGTGCCAGATTATTATACTGCTGTTGGAAGTCCTGCTAAATTAATAAAACCCAAAAATAAGGAACTCTAACTAATGATATAGTGTTCAAATCTTTGTTATAGTTCTTTTTTAGTATCCACTTTTTTACCTTGCGTATTGATATCCATTTTTATATAATGAACAAGTACTGATTACACAAGAAAAAAGCTTAAAAATACTATCTTTATAGTTATGTAAACGATAGTTAAAGGAAAGAGGTAGTATATGAATAAATATCCCAATATAGTTATTTCAGAAGAAGGGTCTAAATGGTTAGATCTTGGACAAATGTGGATGTATAAAAACAATGTAGAAACTATTGATAGTACAATAGAAAATGGTAGTCTTGTTAATATTATTACTAAAGATGGTCGTTATCTAGGTACGGGTTTTATTTCTTTACTAAGTCATATCACGGTTAGAATACTAACCAAAGATAGGAATCAGATTATTGATAAAGCATTTTTTAAAGGTTTGATAAAGTTCGCTTATGACTATCGTAAGACTTGTGAGGCAGATAATATTAGTAACTGTAGGCTAGTTTTTGGTGAAGCTGATCTTTTACCAGGATTAATAGTTGATCGCTATAATGATATTTTGGTGAGTCAAATTAGTTCCTATGGTCTACACCAAATTAGAGCTATGTTATATGATGTATTGTTAGAAGTGTTGCATGAAGATGGACAAATTATTAGTGGTATATATGAAAGAAATGATATCGCAATTAGAAGTAAAGAAGGATTAAACGAAGAAAAAGCTATTTGGGGTAATACTTCGTTTGCTTTAAAAACAATCATTAATGAAAATGGTATCAAGCTTCATGTTGATGTAGAAAATGGGCAAAAAACAGGATATTTTCTAGATCAGAAAGAAAATAGACGATTACTTAGAAAGATGTCAAAAGCTAAAAAAGTATTAGATTGTTTTAGTCATACTGGAGGATTTGCGTTAAATGCAGCCTATGGTGGAGCAAAGTCAGTTGTTGCTGTAGATGTATCTCAAACAGCACTAAATCAAGGTTATGAAAATGCAAAGTTAAATAACCTTCAAGACAAGATTATCTTTACTAAAGCCGATGTATTTGAATATTTGGAGGAATGTAAAAAAGGAGAATTTAATATTATTGTACTTGATCCACCAGCTTTTACTAAGTCACGAAAAACAATTAATAATGCTTATAATGGATATAAACGTATTAATATGCAAGCAATGAAGATTTTAGAAAAAGGTGGATACCTAATTACTTGTAGTTGTTCAAGATATATGGAAACAGCCAATTTTGAAAAGATGTTAAGAGAGGCTGCAAAAGAAGCTAATGTTATCTTAAAACAAGTTTCAGTAACACAACAAAACTGCGATCATCCAATTCTGTGGGTTATGGAAGAAACATCTTATCTAAAATATTATATATTCCAAGTGATTTAACAATGAACTCCTATATTGATTCATAATATGTCTTTTAGCAGACCTAAATAGGGTCTGCTTTTTGATTTTAATAAAAGAGAGTTTTTATTAAAGCTATAACTTTTGTTGATGCTTTTAAATTTCTTGCATGATTACAAGTATACTTACATATACTTCAACTAGTAAGGAGGGCATTATGGAAACCACAGAAATACTAAAAAATATTGGGGAGCGCTGCGGTGGTGATATTTATCTAGGTGTTGTTGGACCTGTACGTGTTGGTAAATCAACTTTTATAAAAAATTTCATGGAAAAAGCAGTAATCCCGTATGTGAGCGACGAATATGAAAAAAATCGAATGATCGATGAATTACCACAGAGCGGCGAGGGAAAAACAATTATGACAATGGAACCGAAGTTTGTCCCTAATAACGCTGCCGCTATTACTTTTGATGACGGCTTTAGCGTAAAAGTAAGACTGGTGGATTGTGTAGGTTATATTTTACCTGATGCCAAAGGGTATAAAGATGAAAATGGCGTCAGAATGGTGCACACCCCTTGGTTTCAAGAGCCAATTCCATTTGATGAAGCAGCAAAATGTGGTACACAAAAGGTAATACAAGACCATTCAATGATTGGAATTGTTGTTACTACTGATGGATCAATAGTAGATCTTCCACGAGAATCTTATATTGATGCAGAAACTGAAGTTATAAATGAATTAGTGAGTATTGGAAAACCTTTTGTAATTGTTGTTAATAGCAAGGATCCAGAAGGTATTGGATGTCGAGGTGTAGTCGATAAATTGAAAGAAAAGCATCAAGTACCTGTAATAGCAGTTGCATGTGATCGAATGAGTGAACATGATATTCACGAAATTCTACGCGAAGCATTATACGAATTCCCTGTATCTCAAATTGATGTACACACTCCTAAATGGGTTACTGTACTAGCAGAAGATCACTGGCTAAAAGCTAGTCTAAATGAGACTATTAGTGAATCTATGGTAAGCATATCCAAACTTAGAGAAATTGATAGTATTGTAGAGCTATTATTAGTAAACGATAATATTGAAGCTGCTAACTTATCATCAGTGGATACCGGAAAAGGTGTTGCTTTTGTAGAGGTAGATGTAACACCGGGATTATATAATCAGGTATTAAAAGAAATCCTAGGTGAAGAAATCAGTGAAAAAGCACAGTTGATAGCAATTTTACAAGATTTTGCTGTTGCTAAAAAAGAATATGATGCGATTAGTAGTGCATTAAAAATGGTAAAACAAACAGGTTATGGTTTTGCATCAAGTTCTTTAAATGATATTCAGTTGTCAACACCAGAGTTAGTTAAGCAACAAGGACGCTATGGTGTGCGTATTAAAGCTGTTGCTCCAAGTATTCATATGATTAAAGTTGATGTAGAAAGTATTTTTGAACCTATTATTGGATCAAAAAGTCAAAGTGAAGAACTAATTCAGTATTTACTTCGAGATAGTGAAAATACTGATGCTATTTGGGAATCGGATATATTCGGAAGAAAATTATCTGACTTAATTAAAGATGGTATGAATTCAAAATTATCAATGATACCTGAATCGGCTAGAATTCGTCTGCAAGGTGTTCTGGCAAAACTTATCAATCGTGGTAAAGGAAATGTTATTGCCATTGTATTATAGACTAAGCTAAGTAGGTGTGTTTTACTTTTCTATATTAAAAGCGAATGAGGTCACTCATTCGCTTTTTCTGTTGATTTATGGTATGGAACAAACTTCTGGGCTAGTATAGCCTCCATCGGTGTAATAGTAGCCACATACATGAACGCTACCATCTTCTACCCAATACCATCCTGTAGTAGCATCACTGTACATATCTGAGTGATGAACTCCATTTAAGAATACTTTAGCTACAAAATGAGGATTTCCATATACCCAACTATAATTAAATAGCTGCGCGCCATAGGCTTCCACTTGATTATGTTCAGTATAAAGTGAAATGTCTTTTAGACCATTTTCATCGACCCATTCAAAGCCATTAACATGCCATTGTACCACTAACATACCATCAGCAGGATTTCTTGCTACACTAATTCCACTAAGTGCAGGAGGTGTTGTTTGATAGGCGTTAATTACTAAAGGAATACTAGGGTCTTCAGGTTTTTTAATTAATCCTGTTGTATATAAATATTCATAGCCAGCAGCATCAATATAAGGATATGCTCCACGAATATGTGTTATTTCAGTTACTGAATCAGGTTGTTCAAGTGCAGCTGGAGGATCATCTTCAGTGTGTAGTGTATCTAGCAATAGACTGCTAATTCTCCCAGGTGTATTCAATACACTTTTAGCATTATTGAAGTAAGTGTCGGCATCTTCAATACCTTTATCATAGCCAAACCAAACGGCTGTAGTATATTCACTAGTAGAAGATATCATCCATTTATCTTTCATGGCTCCCTCAGGTATTCCATAAACTAGTCCATCACTACCCCAGTCAGTTGTTCCTGTTTTAGCATAGACTGGATAATCTCTTCTTAAAATTTGCATGTAGTTAAAATAAGGTCCACTAACATTGGTTTCCATCATGTAAGAAGCTAAATACGCAGCTCCTTCAGAAAGTGCTTGTTGCTGCTCACCTTCAAATTCTACAGCATCACTACCATCAAGAAATTCAATTTTAGAAACAGTATGAGGAGTATTGTATCGTCCATAATTAATCATAGTTGCATGCGCTGCAGCCATTTGCACTGGAGTAACAGTGAAACTAGAACCACCAATGGCATAACCTAAATCAAAGTTATTAATGTTTACTTGATTAAATCCAATTGCATTAAGATATTCTACAATTAATCCAGGACTTGTTGTATCAGCTACTTCTTGTAAAGTTAATAAAGCAGGGGTGTTCATGGAAGTTCCAATTGCATCTTGTAGAGTCATATCACCACGATACTCACCATCAAAATTACTTAATAACCGTGTTGTTCCGCGATATTCAATTGGTCTATCGGTTACTACATGACTTGTTGCCCAACCTAAATGTTCAAATGCTAGGGCATATGATAGAAAGGGCTTAACACTAGATCCCGGTTGTTTATACATATCAGTAGCTCGATTAAACATTCGAGCACCCTCGTAATTTCGACCACCGCCAAGTGCTACAATTGCTCCAGTTTGATTATCCATACAAACAATCGCAATCTGCATAAGCTCATCCATGAATTCAATGTCTTCTATTTCACTGTTTTGGATTTGATCAATGGTTGATTGAACACTTTGGTTTAAGTTAGTATGAATAATCATTGGTGTGCTATGCGGGTCTTTTCCGGTAAGGTCTATAACTTCTTCAATTACTGCGTCGATATAGCTTTGATAAGGATAATTATTAGTACTTTTCGTTGACTCACTTTGTGATAATTGATTTTCAATTTTAATTGCTTTTGCCAACTCAGCTTCTTCTTCACTGATATAGCCATGATAATACATTAAATTAATTACTGTATTTCTTCTTTCTGTGGCATAATCTAAATTTTTATAAGGATTATAGACATTAGGTAGATTGACAATACCTGCTAATAAAGCAGATTCAGAAACAGTAAGCATACTTACGTCTTTATTAAAATAGTATTCTGCTGCTTTTTGAACTCCTCTAATATTGCCTCCAAAGTTTAATTTATTTAAGTAGTACATTAATATTTCTTCTTTACTTAATTCTTCTTCCAATTGTATTGCCATATAAATTTCTTGAAACTTTTGTTCAACAGCATTATTGGCTTGGTATTCACCACTCATAAAATATGAGTTATCAATCAGCTGCATAGTTAGTGTTGATCCACCTTGTGAAAAACTAAGTTGTCCTGATGCTAAAGTATCTTGGACATTTTCAAATAAGGCTCTAATAAATCGAGGTAAATCAAAGCCATTGTGTTCAAAATAACGGCTATCTTCAATTGATACAAAAGCATCGATTAACGATTGAGGCAAATCATCATATTCTACATTTTCACGTAATACTTCACCTAGTTCAGTGACTACTTGACCATCACTATCTAATACAATACTTGATTCTAGGTTTTCAATTAATTCTATATTATGTTCTGGTGCTTGTTCAAAAATATCTAAACCAATATTAATGATAAAAGCGCCCACAACTGCTGAAATTAAGATTATAGTCCATAATACAATGGCAATAATCTTTTTAATTTTATGGGATTTCTTTGATTCTTTTTTATTTTTAGTAGTGTTATCTATTTTTTGATCACTAATAACGTCTTTAGTGTTCTTTTTTTTATTTGACATACTATACTCCTTATAATTGCTAATTTATTATACAACATTTTCAACTTAATGACACTAAAAACATCATTGATTGATAATCTATTTAAAGTAATAATGTAAAGGTTATGTAATATTTATAATATTTTCCTATATAATTACTGTTTAATAAGTATATGATTATACTAGTGTTAAAAATTGAACTATTAATCTAAGCAGTATAATTCCTTGTTCATAGTGACTACAAAAATTAATCTTATTTTTATAAGTAGCGTGTACTATAATCTAGATATAGAATTTATCAGCTGAAATTACTATAAAAGAGAGGTGAAATGAATGCCATTAGTAACAGAAAATGAATTATTGGATTTTGCACAAGAACGAGGTTTTGCGGTACCAGGGTTCTTTCCTTTAAACTATGAATTTATTAAAGTTATTATTGATGTATGTGAGGAAGAAGGGGCACCGGTAATATTATGTCAAGGACCGGAATTTATTGAAAGTTTTGGTGATGTAGTATTCACACAAGCGGTTAAGACTGCAGCACAGTATGCAAAAATACCTGTAGCAATGTCGGTAGATCATACCTTTAAAACAGATGAAGGAACTATTTCTGTGTTGACTAGAGATATTGCACTAGGATGGGGTTCTGTAATGTTTGATGGATCCACATTAAATTATGATGATAATTTAAATCTAACTACACGCATGGCTAAAATTTGTAAAGATGCCCATGTTTCGTGTGTTGGAGCTCTTGGAGAAGTTAGGAGATTCTTCCCACAAGCTATGGACTTTCAAGGGGAATTTCATGATAGTTTTCAAGTTACAAAAGAGTTAATGACTGACCCAATACAAGCAAAAGAGTTTGTAGAAACTACTAAGGTAGATACTTTAGCTATCTCAGTAGGTCAATACATTCGCTCTTTATGGGATGGAGAAAAACCACCTTTTAAGAAAACTTCACGCTTGGATATCCAAAGAATTGAAGCAATTAGAAAAAATGTAGATGCTCATTTAATATTGATGGGTGCTACCCATGTTTATGAAGAAGATTTAACTGCTGCAGCTAAAGCAGGTGTTAGTATGATAAAAGTAGCTTCTGAACAAGCTTTAATTTGGTCAGATGAAGTAAGAAAGTTTGTTGCTGAAAATCCAGATGTCATGTTTCCAGAAGATATTCAAGCGCCCGCATTACTTGCAGTAAAAGAATCATTAAGAAGATATATTAGATTGTTTAATGCATCTAATCAAATAAAGAAAGAGGGATAAAATGAATTATATCGTTGACGCTATAAATTGGTTTGGTAGTTTACCAGGACCAGTAATGATGTTTATTATGTTTACCGTAATTAATCTACTACTAAGAATTTCACCAAGTAAGGCATTACGAGGAGCTTTCATGTATGCTATGGGGTTATTTGCCTTATCTACATTTGCTTTTACAGTATTCCTTGGGGAAATTGTAGGGGTATCTAATGCCATGGTATCAAATCTAGGTTTAAGTATGAATGCAGTAGATTTTGGTGCAGGAGTTACACCAATAATCTTATCAAATCCAATAGTGGTATGGGCTATACCTATTGGGATTGCACTTAACTTAGTAATGATTGTATTAAAATTAACAAAGACACTTGATGTTGATATTTATAACATGTTATATTTTTGGGGAATGCCAGCAGTACTAGTTTTAACTGTAACAGGGAATACTACCTATGCTATTTTATCCATTATCATTACAGGTGTATTAACATTGAAAATTGCCGATTGGACCGCACCTAAGATACATAAATTATTACCTCAATATAGTGGATTATCATTCCCTTATGTATATAGTGCTTTCTATGCACCTCTGGCTTATTGGTTTAATAAATTATTTGATAAAGTCCCATTTATTAGAGACTCTAACTTATCTGCAGCTACAATTAGAGAGAAATTTGGAGTACTTGGAGAGCCAGGTGTTATTGGTTTCATACTAGGAACTATTATGGGATTGTTAGGATCTTATAGCTTTACTGATGCAGTGAATGTTGGGATTAAGTTAGGAGCTTCATTATACTTCATTCCACTTAGTACTAAAATATTAATTGAAGGTTTAAATGAAACTACTAGCGTATTAACAAAATGGGTTAAAGAGCGATTTAAAGATCGTGAAATTTATATTGGTTTAGATGGTGTTGTATTAGCAGGTTTACCAGAGTCCTTAGCTACTGGATTATTATTTGTACCTATAGCTCTTATCACTTCTGTAATTTTACCAGGTAATACAGTATTACCTATTGGGATGTTATCAGTTGGATTTATATTAGTAGGGTTATTCATGCCATTCTTTAAAATGAATATTTTAAAAGGTGCAATATTCTGTTTCGTTGTAGCTGCTGTTGAACTTTATATTGGAACTGCAATGGCTCCTGTATTCACTGATATTGCAGTAAATGCAGGTTATGAAATTCCTTATGGTGCTGTGCAAATTACAAATGCTGCATGTTTACCTAATTTAATTTGTGTTTGGTTTTTTGAACTAGTACAATCATTTATTGGTTAGTATTCGAAAGAAAGGAATGATTTAATGAGAAAAAATATTTTGGTGATATGTGCTTTAGGTTATGCTACTTCCACCATGATTAAAAAAAATATCATCGATTATTTGGAAAATAATGATTTTCGAGATTGGAAAGTAGAAGCTATTGGTCTGAATATGTCAAGTGGCTATGTAAAAGATGCAGATATTATAGTTTCATCATTAGAGTTAGATCAAAGTGAGTACGAAGTGCCTGTTATTAATGGAGTTTCATTGATTAGTGGTATTAATGCTGAATTAACCTTTGATAAAATAAAAGAAGCTATTTTGAAACATGAAGGTGGAACAAAATAATGGAAGTACTATTTAATAATAAGAAGGTACATTTTATAAATCATCAAGGAGGCGTCACGGACAGTGATGTCCTTCTTGATTTATCTAATTATGCTTTTGAAAACGATATGGTATATGAAAGTCACGCTTCTGCTTTGATTGATAGAGAGAATCTTTATCCAACTGGAATTATGACAAGCATAGGGGTAGCGATACCTCATGCTGAAATTGAGCATACAAAGAATTCAGGAATTATCATTGCTAGACTTGAAAAACCGGTACTTTTTAAAGAAATGGTTACTAAAGAAAAGATTGAAGTAGAAGTTTTGTTTATGCTTTTGGTAAAAGAGACCAAAGATCATATGCAACTCTTAGAAAAGGTGGTTACTTTCATTCAAAGTAGCGAATATCTTGAAATATTAAAGACGAGTGCGGCGAGTGATTTAATTATTGAAGAATTTTCAAAACTATATAATGATTGAGTGCGCTATATGAATGCGATATTGTATGATTTATTAAATTTAATAGTAACCAATGAGGGTAAAGAAGATCTTGAAAATGTAGCTAAAGCATTAGGTATAACAAAACGTATGGCATTATATTATGTTGATAAATTAAATGATGTTTTATCGACTGTAGACAAAACAAAACTCATATATAGTAATGGACAGCTTAGTATTAATAAGCCAAGTGATGTCATTATTGAAAAGTTATTAAAAAATATTCCTTTAAATGACTATATATTAGATATTAATGAACGTTGCGAGATTATTTTGTTGATGATTGGATTGTCTAAGAATCGTATTACTTTAGAATATTTGATTGAAGAATTACAGGTATCTAGAAGCACGATACTTAATGATTTATTACTTGTACGTAATAGTTTATTAGAACATAAAGTGGAGCTTAATAATAATATAACAGAAGGATATTATTTTGAAGGTGATGAATTCACTATACGTTATATCTTATTTAACAATTTTCATAGTAAAATTAATCCCTTTATAGAAGCAATAAAGGTAAAATTTTTGATCAATGAGTGTTATCAAGATAACTCTTCTTGTATGAGTAAGCGGTGGTACTGTGAACTAGAGGCAACACTAATAAGCTGCGAGACTAAAATGGGGCGTTATTTTAGTTATTATTCTATAAGCGATATAGTGTTTTCTCTTTTAATTGTTTATTTACGTTGCAAGCGTACCACTATAAATATACAAGATGATGAGTTGTTTAAAGATAATTATATTTATGCTGCCAATAAACTGTTTTTGAAGATGAAGGAGATAGGGCTTGAGGTTGATGAGCAAGAAATAAAATATATTCAAATTTTATTAATGAGTGCAAAAGTCTTTTCAATTGATGAAATTAGTAAAGATGATGCTATTTTAGAAGTTTCTAATGAGATATTATCTTCATTTAAGAAAATAACGCATATTGATTTTTTAAGTAATTATGACATTTATAGAATGTTTTTGCTTCATGCAAGACCAATGTATTTTAGAGCAAAATATAAGATTAAAATGACATCATTGCTCGATCAAACATTATTAAAGAAGGACAATAAATATTCCTTTATTACTAATAATATTTTAGATGAAATTGAAGTAAAATATAATTTGTATTTTGATGATATTGAAAGAGTGTATGTTGCACTGTATTTAGGCAGTATGGATCTTGCGATAAAAGAAAGAAAAAATCAAGATGAAATTATCCTTGTTTGCGGCTTTGGAGTTGGAACATCAATATACTTAAAACAACAGCTGGAGAAAATCGTTGGTAATGAATTTTTGTTTGTTGCATGTGATGTACGTAACTATGAACAAAAAATAAACAGTAATACTAAATTAATTATTTCAACTTTAGATAATGAAAGTCTTCAAAATAGTGAAAATATAACAATACCTATTATTCATCTTCCGATGATTATGACTTCAAAGTTGCGCCTACAGTTATTTGAATGGAAATCATCGCTTAAAAATGAAAATATGAATTTTAATCAGTTATTATCTATAGTAGAGAAATCTGCTAATATCAAGAATAAAGATACCCTTACCAATGAGCTAATTGAATATTTTACAGCTGTTAATACAATAAGTATGCATTCAAATGAAAATATTCTGAATGAAACCATGATTCAGATTTTTGAAGAAGAAATGGATTTTGATAATGCAGTCAAGACAGTTGGGCAGTGCTTAATAGATGAGGGTTGTATTGATACACCATATTTAGATGACATTATCGCTATTACGCATCAATCGGGTGCTTATGCAGAGTGTCATCCCAAAGTACTGTTAGCACATGCCAAGCCAACTGTTCATACACATAAATTTAGTGTTGCTTTGGGTGTATTTAAAAAGCCAGTAAAACTTGAGCAGTGGGACAAAGAGTTCAATCTAATATTTGTAGTAAGCATTGTTGATGGACATTCGCATGTTGATGCTTTATCTAGAATTATTGATGTTTTATCGCAAGATAATAATTATCAAAAAATTCATCTTATGAGCGAGAGTTATGAAATTTATCGCTTATTTAATGAAGCAGTTAATTAAAAAGGTTATAAAATAAATTTAATAAAGAATATAAATACGATATAAGAATTGGTTTAATTAATATTATTAGCTCAATTCTTTTTTTATTAAAAATAACTGATCATTAAAGATGGTAGTATTTGTTTTGTAAAGTCAGTCAATAATGTGATAAAATTATACAAGAGGTGTTGTCTATGAGTGTGCATTTACATAGTAGAAGTTGTTATTCTTTGTTAAATAGTACTTTAAGTATAAAAACATTAGTTGAAGAATCAAAAAGACTAGGTTATAGCTATGTAACACTAAGTGATGTTGGTGTACTACATGGTGCAATGGAGTTTTATAAAATTTGTAAAAAAGAAGGTATGAAGCCTCTTTTTGCGTTGGAATGTACAATACAAATTATGGAAGATGAAGTTGCTGTTTTACTTTTGGCTAAAAATAATAATGGTTATAAAAACTTAATTAAAATAAGTAGTCTTCTTAGCTCGAATCAAACTACACTTCAATATGAACAATACAATCAATATCAACAAGATTTAATTACTATTATTTATGGTGAAGGTGGTATTTTTGAGGGCTTATGTGTACATCAAGAAGAACATAAAATAACACAAAAAATTATGGAGCTTAAAGAAAGTATTACCTCATTTTATATTGCATTATCTTATCAAGAGACTTCTTATTGGAAAATAAGGAATAGTTTATTAAAAAAATGTGCCCAGACTTGTCAAGTTGAAACAGTCGCACTGAATAAAATATATTATCTTAATAAGGATGATGAAGAAGCTTTTCGTATTTTAAATGGTATTCGTTTACAAAAAACAATTCATGATCAGACCTTGTTGCATGTTAGTGGACGATACTTACTAACTCCCTATGAGATGCAACAACTCTATGATAAGGAAGATTTAACTACAACTGAAAAAATTGCAGCTCAATGTAATGTTACAATGGAGATTGAGAAGGCGACACTACCTAGGTATAATTGTCCCAATCAATTAACTTCAGAACAATATCTAACCCAACTTTGTTTAGCGGGGTTAAAGAAAAGAACGAGTGGAAAACCTCTTGATGAGGAATATTTAAAGCGTTTGAAATTTGAATTAGAAGTTATAACATCAATGAAATTTGAAGACTATTTTTTAATTGTTTGGGATTTTGTGCGCTATGCTAAAACTCAAAAAATATATGTTGGTCCAGGAAGAGGAAGTGCAGCTGGTTCACTGGTTTCCTATTGTTTAGGAATTACTCACGTAGATCCAATAGAATATGGCTTATTATTTGAGCGGTTTTTAAATCCTGAAAGAATATCCATGCCAGATATTGATATTGATTTTCCTGATGATCGCCGTGATGAGGTGATTACTTATGTTAAAGAAAAATATGGAAGTGAACATATTGCTCATATTGCTACTTTTGGTACTTTAAAAGCTAAACAAGTTCTACGTGATGTTGGAAGAGTGATGGATATTCCTTTATCTAAAGTAGATATGATGTGTAAGGCTATTCCAAACGCATTAAATATGACATTATTTAAGGCGATGGAGGAATCACCTCGTTTTGTAAGTCTCATGGATTCATCACCAGCACATCAAAAATTAGTCGCTATAGCACGAAAAATTGAGGGATTACCTCGCCATGTGAGTATGCATGCAGCAGGAATTGTTTTTAGTAGAAAACCCTTAAGTGAGGTTGTTCCTACTATAGGCTACAACGATAATATGTGTTTAACACAATATTCCATGGAACATTTAGAGGCACTAGGTTTGATTAAAATGGATTTTTTAGGCCTAAGGAATTTAACGATTATTGATGAGATAGTACAAGAAATCAAAAAGACAAAAGAAGATTTTGACATATTAAAGATACCTTTGAATGATATTAAAACGATTGCTTGTATTCAACAAGTAGATACCGTTGGAATTTTCCAGTTAGAGTCGGATGGTATGAAGAGTTTAATTCGACGTATGAAGCCTACATGTTTTGATGACATTGCGCTGGTTATTGCACTGTATCGTCCAGGTCCTATGGAAAACATTGGCGTATTTTTAGATTATAAAAAAAATCCTGATAAGATTGTGTATTTACACCCCGTTTTAAAATCAATTTTAGAGTCTACTTATGGGATTATCATTTACCAGGAACAAATCATGCAAATTGCTCAAGTAATGGCTGGTTTTTCACTAGCTAAGGCTGATATTCTTCGTAAAGCAATGAGTAAGAAGATAGCTTCAGAGTTATTAAAATTACAATCAGACTTTATTGAAGGTTGTATAAAACGTGGATATGAAGAGCCTATTGCTCGAACAATTTATGAGTATATTTTAAAGTTTGCAAACTATGGTTTCAATAAAAGTCATTCGATAGCTTATGGGCTTATTGCTTATCAAATGAGCTACCTTAAAGCTAATGTACCACTATACTTTTTTAAAGCTTTACTTAGTAGTGTGATTGGTAGTGATAGTAAAACGGCAGAATATATTGATGAATGTCGTCGTCGCCAAGTCACTGTTTTAGCTCCTTCTGTAAACTACAGTGGGCATAGTTATTTGATTGAAAACGGATCTATTCGTTTAGGCTTGATGACGATAAAAAATGTAGGCGAAAGTGCTACAAAGATAATTCTTTTAGAGCGCCAACAAAGAGGTATGTTTAAAGATTTTTATGATTTTGTAGCTAGGATAATGACCCATCGTTTCTCTCAAAAAATGATTGAGAGTTTAATTGATGCTGGTGCTTTAGATGAATTTAAAGTGAATAGAAGAAGCTTACGCGCTTCATTAGCAGAAGCACTAAGTTATGCAGGCCTTGTAAGAATTGAAGTAGAAGGGCAGACTAAAATAGATTTAAATTTAGTTTCAACACCAGTAATGATGAGTGTCAAGGAACATGCTTTTGAGCGCTCCCTTAGAGAAAAAGAGGTGCTTGGTTTTTATTTTTCTTCGCATCCTATATTACTAATAAAAAAAGAAAAACAAATACAAGTAGAAAATATAGCTGTTTTAAAGAAGAAAAGTGGTTCTATTAAAGGATTTGCACTAATACAGAAAGTGAAAATGCATCGTACTAAGCATGGTGATACAATGGCGTTTGTAGCGGTGGCTGACGAAAGTAGTGAATTAGATTTGGTATTTATGCCTAAATCTTATCAAAAATATAATTCAATTTTAGAAAAAGGTAATTATTTAATGTTTGATGCAAAAAAAGAAAAAGAAGATTCTTGTATTGTGCTTTATTGTGATAAAATTGAAGTGTAATATCACAAAATTTTCACAACTAAGCAGTAAACTTAACTAAAAGGTGGTAAAGTTATGGCAAAAATATTAATTGTAGATGATGAATTAAAAATCAGAGAAGTGGTAAAGGAATATGCACTACTCAATGGTTATGAAGTAGATGAAGCTGAAGATGGTTTAGAAGCACTTTCAAAAATAGAAAAAAATAGCTATGATTGTGTCATCTTAGATATAATGATGCCTAAGTTAGATGGTTTTTCAGCATGCAAACAAATGAGAAAAATTACCTCTGTACCAATAATCATGTTGTCGGCAAGAGAAGAAGAGTATGATAAACTGTTTGGTTTTGAATTAGGTGTCGATGATTATATGGTGAAACCCTTTTCTCCACGTGAATTAATGGCTAGAGTTAAAGCAATCGTCGAGCGAACTAAAGGTAAAGAAAATGAACTTATTAAAATTGAAGGTCTAACCATTGATGTTGATGGTAGGGCAGTATATGTTGATGAAGCTAAAGTTAATTTAACTCCAAAAGAAATTGATTTATTGCTTTACATGGTACGAAATAAAAACATTGCCTTATCAAGAGAAAAATTATTAGATGAGGTTTGGGATTATGATTATTATGGAGATGATCGTACTGTGGATACCCATATTAAGATGCTTCGTCACAATTTAAAGGAATATCGTAAATTTATTATTACTATAAGGGGCATGGGATATAAGTTTGAAACTTAATTTTAAGGGACTACGTTTTAATATTTGGCTTTACTATATTTTATTTGCGATTGGTATATTAGTGTTGTTAGGAACGCTTCAATCGGCGATAATACGCCCTTATTATCGTGATAATAAAATTAATTCAATGATTAATGTTGCAGACATCATAGAGGAAAACATCCTTACTAACAATAAGGTAAGTGAAGTAGAAGTAGAGACTGCCTTTCATGCATCAGTCAATAATAATGTATGTGCAGTAGCTTATAATCGCAACAATGAAATAGTCTATACTATAGATAGTTTGGGTGCAGGGTGTGTTTTTAATCAGACGATACTTTTTGAGGAGTTAAGCTATGGTGCACTTAACCAAAGTAATAGTTTAAAAGAGTACTTAACTCTAAATCAAGGAGAAATATCAGAGCTTTTTAGGAATGAACAAGTGGATCAAGAAATGATACTTTATGGAAGAGAAGTAGAAGGGCTAATGGATACTTATTATTTATATGTCAATAGTCCAGTTGAAATTTTAGACTTTACTTATGAAGTTTTTCAAACTCAGTTTGGAGTATTAATGATGACAGTATTAGTGTTATCTATAGTTATTTCCTTGTTTCTATCGGGGCGATTAGCCCGTCCTATTGTGCATATGCGCTCGAGTGCTAAAGAGTTAGCTAACGGAGATTATAAAGTTATTTTTGAAGGGAAAAGTTTTACTGAAATCAATGAATTAGCTGATTCACTTAATGATGCAACTTATAAGTTATCTAAAGTGGATGAGTTGAGGAAGGATTTAATGGCCAATGTAAGTCATGATATCAAGACTCCACTAACAATGATTAAAGCTTATGCTGAAATGATACAAGATATATCTGGTGATAATAAAATTAAGCGTGAAGAGCATTTAAAAGTTATAGTAGATGAAGTAGAATACTTAGATAAACTAGTATTAGAGTTATCGGAATTAAGCAAGATGCAATCAGGAACGTATAATCTAAATATCACTCAGTTTGATTTAGCACAAAAACTTCGTGAAATTATAGGATTATGTCAGGTCTTGTTTGAACAAAAGAAAATGCATGTTGAATTAGTGACACCACAAGTGGCGTTAGTTTCAGCTGATGAAACTAAGATAGGGCAGGTAATTTATAATTTCATTACCAATGCGGTTAAACATAGTGATGAAAATAGTAATATTTATATTACATGTCAAGATTTTGGTGATACTGTTCGTGTTAGTGTTCAAGATGAGGGTAGTGGTATTAAAGAAGAAGATATCGATTATATTTGGGATCGCTATTATAAAATAGATAAAGGATTTAAACGCTCGTCAAAAGGAACAGGATTAGGTTTAGCAATTGTTAAAGCAATATTAGATACCCATGAAGCGACTTATGGAGTACAAAGTAAAGTAGGAGATGGTTCAAATTTTTATTTTGAACTAAAAAAAGAAGATGCAAAATAAAGATTATTTAAGTGGAACCTCAATCTATTTAAGACAACGAAAAGACATGTTTCGATGTAATACTGATACAGCATTATTAGGGCATTTTATGAAAGTTAACAAAGAAGAAAGTGTACTTGATATTGGTTGTAATAACGGTGCTTTAATGCTTTATGCCAGTAGATTTCCTTATGCTCATTTATATGGTATTGATATATTTAAGGAAGCACTAGATTTAGCTAAAGAAAATCTTGAGGACAATGAAGTAAAAGAATACACACTTATTCACGGTGATGTTACTGAAGTTAATTTACCTCAAGTAGAGGTTATTGTATGTAATCCACCTTATTTTGATACGGATGTTCAAGGTAATAGAAATGAAAATCTATTCTTACAACGAGCAAGACATGAAGATAGTCTTAACTTAAATAGTTTATTTAGTATTGTAAACACAACGCTGAAAGAACAAGGTCGCTTTTACTTAGTGCATCGTGCCAGCAGAATCTATGATATATTGGTCTGTGCAGCTACTTATCAGCTTCGTCCAAAAGTGATGCAGCTAATGTATGATGAAGATAAAGAAGAAGCGATTTCAATTTTGTTAGAGTTTTCTAAAGAATATCTAGGACAAGTTCAAATACTTAAGCCTAAAATTATTACAAGATAAAGGAGATAAGCCATGGCTAATTTTGATTATAACTGTGGGGTTATGGATGCTTTTTGTGAAATTGTAAAAGCTGAAGTAAAAGACCTTGCCTTAAGTCATCCTATGAAGGATTTTAAAGATGCTTTGCAGTATGAACCCTTTGTAGTCGAACTTTGTGAACGCTATCAAGTATCTTATTATTTGGAAGAAGCTTTACTTAAAAGTGAATTATTTAAAAATGAAGATCAAGAAAATATGATGGTGTATTTATTTTTTAAGAAGAAAGAAGTACTTGAAACTTATTTAAATTTAAAGCTACAGCGTGAAGAATTGCTTAAAAACAATAGTTATCATGCTGAAACTAGAAAGACTATTGCGGCCGAGTTTGGACGATTACTATCGTATAGTGAAGCTATGATTAAAAACTTCATTAATGAGGAAGAAGTTACCTAATGTGATAAGAATAGCTATTATATTATTTAATTATGATTTTGTGTTGTCTTATTGTGGTTTTTCTTGACGTTAAGCTTAAAATATGGTAGTATCACTATGTTGTTAGCACCCTTTGGGTCTACAACCGCTCAAAACAGGAATTAAGTGCAAAAGCCTCCTGTAATGGCGAGTCTAAGAAAAATAAATGAAGGAGGTGCAAACACATGTATGCTATCGTTGAAACTGGTGGAAAACAGCTTCGTGTTGAAGAAGGACAATCAATTTTTGTTGAAAAACTAAATGTTGAAGAAGGAGCTGAAGTAGTATTAGATAAAGTTGTTGCTGTTTCTAATAAGACTTTAAAATTAGGTACACCATACGTAAAAAATGCTAAAGTTACTTGTACAGTTGAAAAACAAGGTAAAGAGAGAAAAATCGTTATCTTCAAGTACAAAGCGAAAAACGGTTCAAGTCATCGTAAACAAGGTCATAGACAACCTTATACGAAATTAACTGTTACTAAAATTGAAGCTTAATTTATGATTAAGGTTAATGTTTTGCTAAATCAAGATAAAATTCAAGAATTAGAAGTCAGTGGACACGCTAATTATGCGAAGTCTGGTCAAGATTTAGTTTGTGCAGGAGTAAGTTCTATTATGTATGGTACTTATAATGCTCTAGTAGAGCTCTGTACTACTGGATTTAATTATGAAGTAGCTAATGGTTACTTTAAAATTAGTATACTTGAAGAAAGTGATACAATCCAAATAGTTATAAAAACGGCACTTGTTCAATTGGAAACGGTTGAGACAAGCTATGCTAACTATATAAAAATAAAGAAGATGGAGGTGTAAGCCATGAAATTATTATTAAATATCCAATTATTTGCATCTAAAAAAGGGGTAGGGTCAACGAAAAATGGTCGTGATTCTCATTCTAAACGTTTAGGGGCAAAAAAGGCAGATGGACAACACGCTACTGCAGGATCAATTCTTTATCGTCAACGCGGTACTAAAATTCACCCAGGAACTAATGTAGGTCGTGGGGCAGATGACACATTGTTTGCAAAGTGTAGTGGTACTGTGAAATTTGAGCGTTTAGGGAAAAAGAAGACTAAAGTTTCTGTATACCCTGTTGCATAATTTTAAATCCCCTTATGGGGATTTTATTTTTCATTAAAGAAAGGAGTAAAACAATGTTTATAGATCGCGTAAAGATTAAACTAAAAGCGGGAAAAGGTGGTAATGGACTTGTAGCCTTTCGTCGTGAAAAATATGTTCCCCTAGGTGGACCTTCAGGAGGCGATGGCGGACGAGGTGGAGATATTATATTTGAAGCTGATTCTAATAAATCGACCTTACTTGATTTACGTTATAATCGACTATATGTTGCTAAAGATGGTGGCAGTGGAAAGATTAAAAAAATGCATGGTGCAGATGGTGATGATATTATAATTAAAGTTCCACTAGGGACAATAATTAAGGATAATAAAACCCTTGCTACCTTAGCAGATCTTACCAAACCTAAACAAAGAGCTATAATAGCTCAAGGTGGTAAAGGAGGGCGCGGAAACTGGCATTTTGCTAGTGGAAGAAATAGTGCTCCTGATTATTGTGAGCAGGGTGAACCTGGCCAAGAAAAAGAAATAGTAGTAGAATTAAAACTGTTAGCTGATGCAGGTCTTGTAGGATATCCTTCAGTTGGAAAATCTACCTTGTTATCGGTAGTATCTAAAGCTAAACCAGAAATTGCTGATTATCATTTTACTACAATTGTTCCTAATTTAGGTGTAGTACAAGTAAAAGATGGTCGTTCATTTGTGATGGCTGATTTACCTGGTCTTATTGAGGGTGCAAGTCAGGGAAAAGGATTAGGACACCAGTTCTTACGTCATATTGAGCGCTGTCGTGTATTAATACACATAGTCGATATGGGAGCTAATGATGGAAGAGATCCTGTAGAGGATTATCGCATTATTAATGAAGAGTTAGAGCAATATCAATTACGCTTAATAGAGCGACCACAAGTAGTGTTAGCTAATAAAATGGATTTAGAAGATGCTCAAGAAAATTTAAAACGTTTTAAAGAAGCTTATCCTGATGTTACGGTATTTGAAACTATTACTATTATTGCAGAAGGATTAGATGATGTTCTTTATCATGTTGCTGATTTATTAGCGAAAACACCAGATTTCTTGCTCAATGATGAGAAAAAAGAAACTACTGATGGTGTACTTTATAAATTCGTTGATGAGGGGCCGGCTTTCACTATCAAAAATCTTGGTAATAATCGTTGGCAAGTAGTAGGTGAGCGAGTTGAGAAACTCTTTGACATGACTAATTTTGAGAATGATTCTAATGTGTATCGTTTTGGTTCAACACTAAGAAAAATGGGTGTTGATGATGCTTTAAGAGAAGCAGGCTGTGTTGAAGGAGATACTGTATTTATAAAAGAGTATGGGTTTGAATTTATAGAACATTAATATTGATTAAGGCAGAATAGTTTTCTGTCTTTTTTTATTGCGATTATAAAAAGAAAGGATACTTATAAATAATCTGTTTGACATAACTAGGTTGATAAAGTAATATTAAAAGGCTTGAAGGAGGAGCAATTATGTCTAATCCCTTAGCTATAAAAATTAGTTATTATCATACTTTAAAATATACTTTACCGACTATCATTATGATGTTTTTTTTATCTATTTATTCAATGGTTGATGGTATTTTTGTATCTAATCTAATAGGTACTGAAGCACTTTCTGCGATTAATATTGTATATCCTATTATTAATGTAATTATGGCTATCGGTATTATGCTTGCAACAGGAGGAAGTGCTATAGTTGCAAAACAAATGGGAGAGAAAAAGAATGAAGAAGCTAGAAAAAGTTTCTCGATGATTATCTATTTTGCAATTATTCTTGCACTTATAATTTCGGTTTTTGGAATAATTTTTATAGACCCGATACTTATAGTTTTAGGAGCATCAATAGAAACCTACACTTATGCTTATGATTATATTTCACTGATCTTTTTATTTACTACTTTATTAATGTTACAGTTATTATTTCAAACCTTTTTTGTTACTGCAGGAAAACCGATGTTAGGACTAATTACTACTATATTAGGAGGAGTGTGTAACATCGTATTAGACTATATCTTTATTGCAGAGTTGAATATGGGTATAGCTGGAGCTGCAGTTGCAACAGGCATTAGTTATGCTATTCCAGGTATTTTTGGACTGCTATATTTTACTCTTAATAAAAAGAGTACCTTAAGTTTAATAAAGGTACGCTTTGAAAATAAAATTTTAATGCAAGCTTGTAGTAATGGATCTTCTGAAATGGTCATTAATTTATCTGTTGCATTAACAACTTTTTTATTCAATATCATTACAAAGCAGCTTTTAGGTGTTGATGGTATTGCTGCTATCACTATTATATTATATGCAGAGTTTTTATTGAGTGCTTTATTTATTGGCTATTGTAGTGGTGTCTCTCCGCTTATTAGCTATAATTATGGAGAAGGTAATATAGCAAATTTAAAAAAATTACACACTATCAGTTTAGTATTTATTAGTATTATTTCGATAAGTATGTTCATAAGTGCCAATCTTTTATCAAATCAGATTGTAGGTATATTTTCAGGCGAAAATAGAGCAGTTATGGAAATTGCTCTACTTGGACTAAAACTATTCTCTTTTGCTTTTTTAGTAAAAGGATTCAATGCCTATGCATCTGCACTTTTTACAGCATTATCTAATGGTAAAATCTCTGCCTTATTATCCTTTATCAGAACATTTGCCCTAATAGCACCGTTCATTGTGATTTTACCTTCTTTTATCGGTGTTACTGGTGTTTGGTTAGCAGTGCCCTTAGCTGAGCTTGTAGCATTAGCTTTTAGCGCTTATATGCTATGGATTAATCGAAAAGATTATCAATATATGTAAATTATTGTAATTTTGAGTATTGAGGTACTTTAAGTTTTAAAGCTTTGTGCATAATTTCTAAATGAATTTTCTTTTCATGGAAACATTCACCATCAGATTGCATAATGGTTTCTTCTTGCGAAGTAATCATTACTTTTTTAGCTTTTATCATTTTAACTACTGCTAAATCGGTATGTTTTCCTTTCATATATTTAGTAAGTAAGCTCATCATTTTAGCTCTACTTAGCTTTTCAACTATGCACAAGTCAAAATAGCCATCATTAATTATGGCTGATGGAGTAGGGATAAAACCACCTCCATAATAACATCCATTCATAATGGCACAAAGCGAACAACTTTGTGTCCATTTTTCATTTTCTGTTTCAATTGTTAAAGTCACTGGCTTTGCCTCGACAATCTTTGACACTGCAGCAACTACATAAGTAAGACCACCTGGTAAATATTGATTTCTAATTTCAGAAGAAGCGCGATAGTTAATTTCAGCATCTAAACCAATAGTAGTGCAGTTTAAGAATCGGGTATGATTATTAATTCCATAGTCAACATAAACTATTTTTCCTTCGATGGCATCTAAAAGTTGTTGCTTAAATGTGGTAGCGGTAGTATCACTTATCATGCGATAGAAATCATTACCTGTTCCACTTGGTATTATCGATAAACACACTTGATCTTTAAGCCCATTTAATATTTCATAAGCTGTTCCATCACCACCAATAGAATATAAGCAAACATCATCTTTGATAGAATACTTTGAAGCAAGTTCCGTAGCATGTTTTGGATATTGCGTAATTAGAATTTCATAATCTAATTTTTTTTGATGTGCTAGTTCTTCTATATCTGCAATAAGGGTAGCTTTTTTATTTTTACCTGATATTGGATTAACAATAAATATATGTCTCATTTTTGTGTCTCCTTTAAATATACTTGTTTATTCTATCATGTAGTAGTTTGAAATTCAAACTATTAATAAAGGGCTTATGTAATCGTTTTTCAATAAAAAAGTGATGAGCATAAACTCATCACACTACATTATTTCTTTTTTCTAGAACGTGGCTGTTCTTTAAAATCTTTGCTGCTTTTTCTAGAGCGAGGTTGTTCTTTAAAGTCTTTAGTGCTTTTTCTAGAACGAGGTTGTTCGTTGGAATCTTTATTACTTTTTCTAGAAGCGCCTTTTTCACTATTCGATGTTTTGATTCTTTTTTTATTTGTGCTAGTATCTTTAGTATTACTTCGACGCTCATTTTTTCTTGAATCATCTTTAGTTAGCAAAGTTGCCTTTACAACAAAGCCATGAATTGTTGTCTTATGTACAGCTTCTTGAATCATCACTGCTAAATCACTAGGGATTTCAACAGTAGTTTCGCGTTCGCCAATAAGAATTTTTCCAATATCACTTCCACGTATTCCACTAGCCTCTGCAATAGCACTTACAACATGTGCAGCAGCTAACTCTTGACGTCTACCCAAATCTAACAACATTTTTGTTTTCTTAAATGATTTAGTTGTAACTCGATCACTTTCTTTTGGTTTCGATATAGCTTTGAAAACATCATCGCCAATAAGTTTATGTGTCAAGGCACAGGCAAGCTCCTCATAGCTATAGCCTTCTTTAGTAATATCTTTTAATAACGTTTTTATTTCTTTGACTTCTTTTGCGGGTAACATATCTAATAACTGTGATTTCATTTGGTCTAAATGAAATTGCTTTAATTCTTCATTGCTAGGAAGTTCTCTTTTTATTAATTTACTCTTAGTAAGACGTTCCAAATCACGGATTCTATTTCTTTGTCTAGGTGTAATTAAAGTGTAAGCAACACCATTTTTACCAGCGCGTCCAGTTCTTCCAATACGGTGTACATAATATTCTGTTTCTTGTGGAAAATCAAAATTGAATACAATATCCATAGAATCAACATCAATTCCTCTAGCTGCAACATCAGTACAAACTAAGATATGGATTTTTTTCTTTTTAAATTTATCCATTACTAAGCTTCGCATTTCTTGTTTCATATCACCATGTAATCCAGCTGCCCAAAAACCTTTAGAAACTAGTTCTGATACTAAATCATCAACCATCTTTTTAGTATTACAAAATACCATTGCTAAATTAGGGTTGTTGATTTGCATTAGTTGCATTAATACTGCACGTTTATCAGATTGATTACATTCAATATAATTTTGTTCAATAGTATTAGAAGTCATTTGTACTTCAGGGTTTTTAATGTGGATAGGGTTAGTTTGATATTCTTTAGCAATATCTAAGATAGCACTAGGCATTGTTGCTGAAAACAAGATTGTTTGTCTTTCTTCGGGAAGAGCTTTGATTACAGTTTCAATGTCTTCACGAAAGCCCATATTAAGCATTTCATCTGCTTCGTCAAGCACTAAGGTGTTACATTCATTGAATCGAAGTGTTCTTCTGTTGATATGGTCTAAGATTCTTCCAGGAGTACCTACTACAATATCAGCACCTTTTTTAAGGTCGATTATTTGTCTATTTATAGGTTGTCCACCATAGATACAGACAGTTCTTAGTCCTTCTTTGTATTTGGCAAATTTTCTAATTTCTTCAGTTACCTGTAAAGCTAATTCTCTAGTTGGAGAAAGTATCAGTGCTTGGGGTCTTTTAGACGCACTAGGTGATAACATCTCCAACAAAGGTATAACAAAGGCAGCGGTTTTTCCAGTACCTGTTTGACTTTGCCCAATTATATCTCCACCGCTTAAAACTGTGGGGATACACGCTTTTTGAATGTATGTAGCTTCTGTGTATCCACAATCTTCAATAGCTCTAAGCATTTCTTTTGATAAGTTTAATTCATTAAATCGCATTTTATTCCTCTTTCATTCAGTCTTGTTAGTATAACACGGCTAAGTTTAAAAGTAAAACAAGGATTTTATTTGTTTATTAAATGTAAAAATTGGATAAAAAAGCCTTAAAATACAACTTCAAATATAAATATGCTTATAATTCTGAATTATCCTAATTATTCTTACTTGACTTGCACAACGAATATGATAGAATTTTGATATTAAAAAGTGAGGGAAACTTTGTGTTTGGTGAAGATAGTTTACGCGTCAAGATGATGCGAAAAATAGGAGCAACAAGAGTATTGGCATTAAGTTTTATACTTGTGATTGTATTGGGATCGGTATTCTTATCTTTACCGATGACTAATCGTTTACAACCGTTAGGTTATTTAGATAACTTATTTATTGCAACTAGTGCAACTTGTGTTACTGGACTTGTTCCTATTAATATAATGGAACAATTTAATCATCTAGGTTATACTGTCATATTGATTTTAATTCAAATTGGTGGTATTGGAGTGATGTCTTTAATTGCTTTTATTATTACTATTACAAAGCATCGTTTATATCATTCTGAGAAAATCATGTTACAGGATGCTCTTAATAAAGATACTTTACAAGATATGCCACAGTTCTTGAAGTCGATTATTAAATATACAATTTTGTTTGAAGTACTAGGGGCACTTCTTATTATGATACGCTTTATACCAACTTATGGTATTTTTGAAGGTATGTATAATGCTATCTTTTTATCTGTTTCTGCTTTTTGTAATGCCGGTATTGATAATTTTTCAATGATATCCCTTGGGGAGTATACTAATGACACCTTAATAAATGCAGTTGTAGCTACTTTAATCATCTTGGGTGGTTTAGGGTTTACAGTGTGGTTTGACCTTAGAAAAAAAATTATTGGACGTATTCAAGGGAAATATAGTATTAGAAAGATGTTTACTCTTTTAAATCTCCATACAAAAGTAGTACTTATGACTACTTTTGGTTTGATCTTCAGTGGCATGGTCTTAATATTATTTACAGAAATGGGAAATACTGCTACTTTAGCATCAATGAATTTCTTTGATCAAATGCAGGTTGCATTATTTCAATCAATAACTCTGCGGACTGCAGGGTTTAGTACCATTGATTTTGCTTTATTACAAGAATCAACTTTATTTTTTATGATTCTATATATGCTAATTGGTGGCTCACCAGGGGGAACTGCTGGTGGGATAAAAACAACTGCTCTAGTAATGATCTTTTTGTTTGTAAAACTACAGTTTAGTGGTAAAGACAAGATTACTATATTTAATCGCACCTTGTCCTCTAATATATTTAATAAAGCCTTTATGGTAGTAATTTTATATTTTAGTTTTATCATGGTTTCTACATTGTTGTTGTCGATCAGTGAAGATATTGCTTTCTTGCCTTTATTATTTGAAATAGCTTCAGCTATCGGTACAGTCGGACTTTCAGCAGGAGTTACTCCATTACTTAGTGAGTTTGGACAAGTTGTTATTATTGTGTTAATGTTTGTAGGGCGCTTAGGTCCAATTACTATTGCTTTATCTATGATGAAGAAAAGAGTTAAAAACAAAGGTCATGAGGTAGAATATCCTCATGCAGATTTATTAATCGGTTAAGGAGAATAAAAATGAGTGAAAGAAAAACATACGCTATCTTAGGTCTTGGGGTATTTGGTTCCACGATTGCTAAACAATTATCAGAATTTAATTATGAAGTTATTGCGATTGATAAAGATATTAACTGCGTTGATCGTCTTGTTGATATTGCTACTCAACCAGTTTGTGCTGATTTTACTGACATTGAACAATTACGCTCTATAGGTGTTCAAGACTGTGATGTTGCTGTTGTAGCAACGGGTAGTCATCTAGAGGAAAGTGTTATTGCGGTAATGAATCTTAAAGAATTAAATGTTCCTTATGTTTTAGCAAAAGCTAAAAACAAGCGTTTTAAAGATGTATTATTAAAAATGGGTGTTGACCGCGTTGTTCGTCCTGAAAAGGAAATGGGTGAGCGTATTGCCAAAAGATTAATTTCAAATAATATTGTAGATATTGTTGATTTAGATGATGACTATAGTATTGTTGAAATTGCTGCCCCTAAAAAATGGGTCGGGAATACACTTATTGGTCTTAACTTAAGAAAAGACTATGGAGTAAATGTAATTGGTATTAGAAAAAATCCCGGAGAACATTTATCGATGAATCCAGTTGCTGATTATCTAATTGAGAAAACAGATTATTTATTAGTGATTGCAGAGAATGAATTTTTTAATAAACTTTCAGAAGTGATTAAGTAAGCATTACGTTTGCTAAATAAACGGTATAATGCTATTATTATTACATTGAAGGAGGACAAATTAATGAGTGAAAAAATTAATTACGTACCTAATGGAGTCTGTGCTAGAGCTATGCAATTTGAAGTAGAAAATGATATTATTCAAAATATTCAAATTGATGGTGGCTGCCCTGGAAATTTGTTAGGGATATCTAAAATGTTAGTAGGAAAAAATGTGAAAGAAATCATTGATACTTTTTCAGGTGTAAAATGTGGTGCAAAGGCAACTTCTTGCCCTGATCAAATTGCGATAGCTTTATCCAAACACTTCCAAGTAAATTAAGGATAATTTTCTTACCTTTTCACATAATGATATTAGGTGAGAAAATGAAAAAGAAACAATTATATTTGGCGAAAGTGCTTTTGGATTTGGATTTAGATATCGATACTATTGTAGCGATTACCTCTTTGTCCAAACTTGAGTTATTTCACGGTTTAGTTAAAAATGATGAAACACGATAATCGTGTTTTTTCTTTATAAGGGGGAATTTATTTGAAATTCATGCAGTTTTTAAATAAATATTTACATCAATTACGATGGCGCTTGGTTGTTATTGTTATCGTAGTTTTAGTGTATACTTTTTTAAATTTATGTACACCGATCATTTTCAGTTATTTTATCGATAATGTTATTAATTTAGAACCAATTAATAATACGTTTTTAAGTTGGTTGACAACACAAATGGGTGGTATAAGCTTTGTGCGCGAAAATTTATGGATTGGTGCAGTGATGTTATTGACACTTAGTGTTTTCATAAGCATCTGTTTATTTATTCGTGGTTATTTTAACGGTAAAGTATCTGAAACATTGGTGTATCGTATTCGTAATGCATTATATGATCATATTCAGCATCTTCCTTATCGTTATCATGTTAGTGTTAAAACAGGAGATTTAATTCAGCGTTGTACTAGTGATGTTGAAGTCATTAGGCGTTTTGTAGGGTCACAGTTTTCTGAAATGATTTATTCCATTTTTACTGCTTTGGTAGCATCACTAATTTTATTTAGTATTGATGTACCATTGGCTATTGTCTCTGTGGTTTCTATGCCTTTTTTAATTTTATTTGCTTATCGTTTTTTTACAAAAGCACAAAAATTATTTCTAGAATCTGATGAATCAGAAGGAGTAATGAGTGCAGTTATCCAAGAAAGTTTATCAGGAATTCGAGTAATAAAAGCCTTTAATAGCGAAAAAGCTGAACTGGAAAAATTTGATCAACACTCTAATGATTTTAAAGATAAAACTTTTTTATTGTTGAAACAACTTGGTATATATTGGGGTACTTCAGATTTTTTATGTTTACTACAAATTTTATTAGTTGTAGTATTTGGAGTGTTTCGTGTTCGATCCGGTGATTTTTCAGTAGGTAATTATTTCATATTTATTTCTTATGAAGCAATGATTTTGTGGCCAATACGAAATTTGGGGCGATTATTATCAGATTTAGGAAAAATGACAGTTTCTATTGGGCGCCTAGAAGAAATTTTGAATGAGCCTATAGAAGATAATGAAAGTGGCACAGAAGCTCCTATTCTAGGTAAAATTGAATTTAAGAACGTTTCTTTTAAATATCATGATAGTGATTTGGCAACTTTAAATGATGTTAGCTTTGAAATTAATAAAGGTCAAACAGTAGCTTTATTAGGGCCTACCGGTAGTGGTAAAAGTACACTAGTACATCTTTTAACACGATTATATGATGTTAGTGCAGGAGAAATATTGATTGATGACAAACCAATTAACTATTATCAAAGAAAACACTTGCGTGAAAATATTGGTTTAATACTACAAGAACCATTCTTATTTTCTAAAACTATTTATGATAATATTTATTTAGCTAATCGCTCTGCTAAAAAAGAACATATTTTTAAAGTAGCTGAAATTGCATCAGTACACGATGTAATTAATGAATTTGATTTAGGATATGAAACTTTAGTAGGTGAAAAGGGTGTTACTTTATCAGGTGGACAAAAACAGCGTGTCGCTATAGCTAGAACCATTTTAAAGGATACTCCAATCTTAATTTTTGATGATTCTTTATCTGCAGTAGATGCTCAAACAGACGCAGCTATTCGCTCTAAGTTAAAGTCCGTACAAAAACAATGTACTACAATTATTATTACTCAACGTGTAGCCTCAGCTAAGGATGCTGATCTTATACTTATACTTGAAGAAGGAAGTGTTTCACAAAGAGGAACACATGATCAACTGGTACGTGAAGCTGGTTTGTATCAACGTATTAACGAAATCCAAAATGCTAAAATGGAGGTGATTAGCGATGAGTAATTTTGAGGAACAAGAATATCAGAACTCTTCTTTTGATGCTTCCGTTTGGAAAAAAATCATTAAGATGATTCTTCCTTTTAAAAAACTATTAGTTTATCTTGTGATTTTAAATGTCTTTATCGCTTTATCCGATGTTTTTATTCCAATACTAAATAAGTTAGCAATTGATTACTTCATTCTCGATGAAGCAACAACAACTCAGTTTATTTTATTTGGTTTAGTTTATTTTCTAACAATTTGTTTTCAAGCAGCTAGTGTTTATGGATTTTTCTATTTGGCTGGAAAGATTGAAATGAATGTTAGTTATTCAGTTCGTAAGCAATGTTTTGAAAAACTTCATTCCTTATCCTTCAGTTATTTTGATAAAACCCCTATAGGGTGGCTCATGGCACGTATGACGAGTGATATCACAAGGTTGAGTGAAATTATATCTTGGAGTTTAATGGACCTTTCATGGGGCTTAATGGTGATGTTAGGTGTTAGTGTTGTAATGTTAATAATTAATTGGCAGTTGGCAATATTAGTATTCATGGTGGTACCAGTACTAGCTGTTATTAGTGCTTGGTTTCAAGTGCGGATTCTAAAAAACTATCGTACTGTAAGGGCAATGAATTCTAAGATAACGAGTGGTTTTAATGAAGGTATTAGTGGGGCAAAAACGACTAAGACGTTAGTTTTGGAATCACTGAATTATGATGAGTTTAAAGTGCATACACGGGGAATGAAAGAGTCTTCTATTCGTGCTGTGATGCTTTCATCGATGTTTATGCCGATGGCTATGGGGTTAGGTTCCATTTCTTTAGCAGCAATTTTGGTGCAAGGTGGCCACCAAGTACTTGTGGCTGGATTAGAATTTGGTACTTTGTTGATGTTTACCCAGTATGCAAATCAATTTTTTGAACCAATCAGGCAAATTGCTCGCTTACTAGCCGAATTTCAAATGGCTCAAGCAAGTGCAGAGCGCGTAATATCACTAATGGAAGCTGAAAATGATTTAGAAGATAGTGAAGAGATTGCTAAAAAATATGGTGGTGTACTAAGTCCAACTAAAGAAATTCTTGATCCTATTAAGGGGGACGTAGAGTTTAGAAATATTGAGTTCTATTATAAAAAGGAAGAGCCAGTACTTGAAAATTTTAATTTGAAAGTCCTGGCTGGTACAACTGTAGCCTTAGTTGGTGAAACAGGATCTGGAAAAAGCAGTATTGTGAATTTACTTTGTCGCTTTTATGAACCAATCCAGGGTGAAATATTATTAGATGGTGTTGACTACCGTAAGCGTAGTATTGGCTGGCTTCATCGCCAAATAGGCTATGTTTTACAAACACCTCATTTATTTTCAGGCACTATTAAGGATAATGTTAAAGTAGGAAAAATCAATGCTACAGATGAAGAAGTTATAGCGGCATGTAAAGCGGTGAACGCTCATGAGTTTATCATGAAATTAGATAAAGGCTATGATACTGATGTAGGTGAGGGTGGCTCTAAATTATCAGTAGGACAAAAACAGTTGCTTTCATTTGCAAGAGCTATTTTGGTTAATCCGGCATTCTTTATCTTGGATGAGGCAACTGCCTCAATTGATACTGAAACTGAAAGGATTGTACAGTATGCGATTGATCATCTTTTAAAAGGTAAAACAAGCTTTATTATTGCCCATCGGTTATCTACTATTGTGCATGCGGATACGATTTTGGTGATTAAAAAAGGTAAGATAGTAGAACAAGGAAATCATATACAGCTTATGGCTTTAAAAGGATATTATTATCGTTTATATACTAATCAGTTTAACGAAGAGTTAGATCAAATTTTAACAAAGGAGGATAAGATCTATGAGCAACATTAATGAGGGTATATATCTTGAATTTACTAATAAAGAATTTGTGCTTTCTGTTGTAGATGAAAAATATGTACAGGAAGAGATTGATGCACTGCATAAAAATGGTATTACTTTATATTATGTATCGATGGGTATAGTAGATTTATTTTTGTTAAATATTGATGATAGTATAGATACTAGTGATATTCCTTTTTGTGTGTTTGATTATCAAGAAGATGCTTCCTTTTTAGCATCTCTAGATGAAAATGAGTGTTATTTCTTGACTATTCAGTATGTTAATTTAAAAGGGGAAGTAGTTAATCATAGAAAAATAACATTGAGTAAAGAGTTCAGTGATACACTGCGCTTAAAGTTTAAACAAAATTCTTCTTTAACATTTGATGAAGAAAGTTATGAAGCTTCTTTAATGAAAATACAAGCTAAATACGAACCTTTTGAATTAGAAGAAAAAGCAACTATTATATATAAAGTGTAGCGTAGTAATACTACACTTTTTTTAAAAGTGGTACCTATTTCTAATAGGATTTGATATAATGATAAAGATTTTAAAAGGAGTAATTCATGAAAAAAAGAGAATTAATAGCTTTACTAGTATTGTTGATGATCGATTTGATTAGTAAATCTTATATTGCAAGTACGATGCAGTTGGGAGAATCTATCCCTGTTATAAACGATTTCTTTTATATTACTTATGCTCATAATACTGGTGCAGCATGGAGTATGTTAGAAGGACAAATGTTATTTTTCTATGTCACTACGATAGCAGGAGTTGTTTTAATTAGTTGGTTATTTTTTAAGAGTGATAAACAAAATACCTATACTAGATTTGCACTGGTTTTAATGTTAGTAGGAGCTGTTGGCAACTTCATAGATCGTGTTCTATATCAATATGTTCGTGATTTTTTAGATTTTCATATCTTCGGATATGATTTTCCAATATTTAATGTAGCTGATATGTGTTTGTGTATTGGAGTTTTTGTGATCATTTTATTAATGGTATTTAAGAAGGAGAATATTGATGAGTTATTATAATTGGACTGTGAGTGAGGAAAATCAACTTGTAAGAATTGATAAGTTTATTAGTGAACAAAGTGAGGAGCTTTCACGTAATTATATTCAGCAACTTCTTGATGAAGGGCATATCTTGGTAAATGATAAACGTGTTAAAAATAACTATAAAGTTAAAGTTAACGATATAATTATATGTCAATTACCAGAAGTGAAGGAACTAGAAGCTATACCACAAGAAATGGATTTAGATATCATTTATGAGGATAGCGATGTTATTGTAATTAATAAGCCTAAAAATATGGTTGTACACCCAGGGGTAGGTAATCCTGATCATACTTTGGTAAATGGAGTGCTTTATCACTGTAATGACTTATCGGGAATTAATGGAGTACTTCGCCCTGGTGTAGTGCATCGTATAGATAAGGATACTACTGGATTATTAGTAATGTGCAAAAACGATAAGGCGCATGAATCTTTAGCTGAACAGTTATCTAAAAAAACTGCAACAAGAAAATATATTGCATTAGTACACGGTGTTGTACCCCATGAATACGGTACTATTGATGCACCAATTGGTCGTGATAAAAAAGACCGCCAAAAAATGTGTGTTACAGCTACTAATGCTAAAACAGCAATTACTCATTTTAAAGTAATGGAGCGCTTCGCGGATAAAACTTTAGTACAGTGCACTTTAGAGACTGGTAGAACACATCAAATTAGAGTTCATATGCAGTATATTGGTTTCCCTATAGTTGGGGATCATAGTTATTCTCTTAGAAAAACACTAGATACCAACGGGCAAATGTTACATGCCTATGAGCTTAGTTTTGTGCATCCTACAAAACAAGAAGAGGTAACTTTTAATGCACCACTTCCTGAAGAGTTTAAAGAAATACTTAATCAATTAAAGGAGGAAATGTAGTGGAAATAACTAAATCCCATGTTGAGCTTTTTATGACTGTTCTATTCTTGATTAAAAATCATGGTTATAAATTAGTACATGTTGCGCAGCGAGATGATGAGTTTTGGCTATGTAATCCAAGCAATATTGAATTTCCAGTAATCCATGTAACCACTAGCAATAGTGTAAGTACACTTTCTAATGAAAATCAGGTCTTATTTACACATCATACTATTTTAAAAGACATAAAAAAACAGGCACGATTATTAGAAATTCATCTTTGTGATGATACGGATGTGTTTACCCATGTTGATATTGAGCAAGTAGTTATTAAAGATAAAGAGATTTATGGAAAGAACATTAGTCATTACTTTCCGTTAATTAAAAATGCTATTAGACCATTTGATGATCCAAAGGCCGAAATGGCAAATTTAACAAGAGAACTTGAAGAGTATCAATCTTCAAAACGCACACAAAAAGCTAAGATAAAAGCTGTTAATCGAAAAACATGGAGTTATAGTTTGATTCTTATTGCGATATGTGTAGTCTTTTTTCTATTAATTAACGTATTAGCTAGTAATTTTGATAGTGCTATTTCTCCAGCTATTGCATTAGGAGCTTACTTTAAACCAATGTTAGTGATAAATCATCAATATTGGCGATTTCTTACTGTTGGTTTAATTCATATTGATGCGACACATTTATTGATGAATATGTATTCTTTATATATCCTTGGTCCTCGTATTGAGCTAGTTTATGGAAAGAAGAATTTTTTAATTTTGATGTTAGTATCCATAATAAGTGGTTCAGTTGCTGTATTTTTATTTGAGGGAACGGAACTATTAGTAGGTATTAGTGGAGGACTATATGGATTAATGGCTGCCTTTTTTGTCTTCATGGTTAGTAAAGGAATGCATAATGATCCTAATTACCGTAAGTCAATATTATTAATAGTTGGTATTAATCTTTTGATTAGTTTATCACCAGGAGTTTCATTAATGGGGCATCTTGGTGGATTTGTCGGTGGATTAGTTGTAGCTCTATTAGTTACTGAACATCGTCCTTGGCAAAACATGAAAAAAAGCATCTTAGGAGCTTCTTTAATTTTGGCACTGTTTTGTGGTTATCAAGTTGTGAAGGTTGATGAAGTAGAGAATATTTATTATGCTAATTACATGCAAGTATTTGAAATCTATGATAATGTTGGATTAAACTGGCTAACAAATGCAATGCAGGAAGATATTAATGATTACATGATAACAGGAGGTAATTAATATGAAGCGCCAACAAGTACTAAGCTGGGATGAATATTTTATGGGCTTAGCTCATTTATCTAGTTTCCGTTCTAAAGACCCATCTACACAAGTAGGGGCAGTCATTGTTGATGATGACCACAAAGTGGTTTCAATTGGTTATAATGGTTTACCTAAGGGATGTAATGATGATGATTTCCCATGGAATCGTGAAGGTAATATGAAGGAAACTAAGTATGCTTATGTAGTACATGCTGAACTTAATGCTATTTTAAATAGTAATCGCTCGACTTCAGGATGTACTCTTTATGTTTCTTTATTTCCATGTAATGAATGTGCAAAAGCAATTATTCAATCAGGAATAAAAAAAATAGTATATGAGAGTGATAAGTATGCTGATAGTGATAGTGTTATTATCAGTAAAAAAATGCTACAAGCTGCAAACGTTGAGTTAAGACAGTTAGCTTCAAGTATTGAGGTAGCTGTAAAAAAGATTTCTTTATAGTGTAATTATTTACCTTAAGAGACACTATCTAACACTTTTAATTTATAGAAAAAGCTGTGAGTAATAACTCTAAAATTTAGTTATTATCACAGCTTTTTAGTATTATAGTAATTGTTTTTACATGGAATTCTTATAACTCTACTGGACACTATAAGCAAAAGGTAGTAGTTCTTTAGCTCGTACTTTTAGCCCTTGATCATTTTGAGATAAAATCACTTCACATTCGGGCATCAAATCATTTAATAATTGTCTGCAATTACCACAAGGAGGAATAATCTCGTTACCTTCTTTTCCCCTTATAGCAACAATACATTTAAATTGTTTTTCACCATTGGCAACCGCAGTGCCTATTGCTACTTGCTCAGCACAAGCACCATGTAAGGAATAGACATTTATACCAACATAAATATTACCACTACCACAAAGTAATGCTGCTGCAACAGTGTGATTAAAATTTTCACTGTCGTAATGCTCTTGAATTACTTTACTAGCACTTTCAATTAATTTATAGTCTTCTATAGTTAATATCATATTATTTTCTCCAATTTTAATTTTTATTTACTCCTGTTTTAATTATAGAGAAGAATCAACATTTAATGTTTCAACTAAAAGTTCAGTGTTTTTAAAATGCATTTTAGCAATGTTTTTAAGTTCATCTATACCGAATTCTTTAACAAACCTTAAAGCATCTTGATTAACTTCTTTACCAGCACCTTTAGCAAGTTTCATGTTGTAATGTTCCTCAATGTTTTTCCATGAAATTAAGAAAGTGTAACGTGCAATAATCGAAGCACAAGCTACAGCTAAATACTTACTTTCAGCTTTTGTTTCGAAATGCAGCTTGCGATATACTTGAGTTTCTTCTTTTAAATAGCGAAAGTAGGTTGTTTCTGGTGTAAACTGATCAATAACACAAAGATCAGGTAATGTACCTTCTTTTTTTAATAAGTTAAGGTAAGCTTGATTATGGAGCTTAGCTTTTATTGCGTTTAAATTATTGCTTTGCTGAACTTTATTGTAGCGTGTGTTATCTAAAATTAACTTGGAATGCGCTATATGCTTCATAATTTGCGGTGCAATCTTCAAAATTACAGCATCATTTATTTGTTTAGAGTCATTCACTTTAAGTTCTTTAAGCCACGCTATATCTTCTTTTTTTACTGTGCATGCACATACACACACAGGACCAAAATAATCGCCTGTGCCTACTTCATCACTTCCACTATGTGTAATATCATTAGGATAACTAGTATCATTTTCTGTATATATCGCATCCGGTTGCTTTTTTGTATAGGTGGATGCATATAGAGCAGCATCATTACCTTGAAAAACTACTTTTCCAGAGGTATAAGCAGTAATCGTACATTGTTCTACTTTGCATTGAAACTCAACATAAGGAATAACCTTATCCACTTTAAATTCTCTCCATGCTTCTAATAATTGTCTTCTTTGACTATCATTTAATTCACAAGTAATTGTATTCATAAAGCACCTCACTAAATAAGTTTATCATAATTTTGATACTTTGTGTTTTCTTTGTGAGGTATAAATAATACTCTATAGAGTATATTTTAATGTTCTTTGAAAGAAGTGTTAATAAATAAGTTGCAAAGAAGCCTATTTTAATTTATCATTTTTAATATAGTGTAAAGTTTTTTTATTGAGGTATAATTTTTAGTTTCTCTGTAACACTATAGAGGTGATAGTATTGCTAATCACTATCAATTTGCATTTAAAAATATTTTTGGTATTATTATATGGAGGTAATTATATGGAAAATTTAGATTATTGGGTTTTAATCGCAAATGTACTGATCGTTATTTGCTTTGTCGTTAATGTATTTACTAGTTATAAGAAGGGATTAATCCTTTCATTTTGGGATTGCTTTGGAACTATCCTGGCTTTATTTTTTGCATGGTATTTTTCAACATATTTTTCATCACTTATTCGTATCTATCCTATGAATTTAACACCTATGGGTGATACTAACTATGGTTTAATTGTTAATCGTATATTTAATAATTATGCATGGTTGATAGTGCTTTTCATTGTTATAAAAATTGCAATGACTTTACTAAGACCATTTATAAAAACGATTCAAAATATACCTCTAGTTAAAGAGGTAAATCAATTATTGGGTAGTGTATTTGGTGTTGTTTTAACTTGGATCTGGTGTTTAATTGCAGTTTTTGTGTTATCAATGCCTATTATTGAAGAGGGTTCTTATGTTATTGATCATTCCTTATTGAACTTTATGAATGAATACTCTTTTGATGCAATTGGATTTGCGAGTGAGTTTATTAATGAAAATGAATTCATCTCTTCAGTACTACAGAAAGATGAATTATCATTTGAAGATACTGCTAGATTAGAAGCAATGATGGAGGAATATAATATTTCATCAGACTGGACACAGTAGTATAGGAATTCGGATTATGAAAGCATATCAAGGACTACAGTTAGAAGAACTACTTCATAAAATTGCAAACTATTGCTTCTTTTCAAAAGGAAAGGAGCATCTTTTAAGTACAACTCCTACGATGCACCGATTAGAGATAATAAGGCGAAATAAACAAACTAAAGAAGCACTTGAATGTGTGATTCGCTATGGTACTATGCCTTTTGATGGTATACGTGACATTGATAGTATTTTACAAGTAGCACTACGTGATGGTATTTGTAGTGGTTATGATTTGCTTCAAGTACTAGATCATGAGCGAGGATTAATGTCGCTTAGAAACTATCTCAGTAAGGTTGAATTTGATGTAGCGTTGTTAATGGAGCTGGCACATAGCTTAGTTAGTAATCAGCAAGTCGCTGATAAAATAACAAGCTGTATTGATAAATTTGGTGAAGTAGTAGATCATGCTTCACCACAGCTTTCTAGTATTCGCAAACGATTAAGAAAAATCGAGGGAGAACTGAGTAAAGAAGCCCAAAAGTTTATTGCTAGTAACGCATCTAAGCTAATGGATACCATTATTACAACACGTAATAATCGCTATGTTGTGCTTGCTAAAATAAGTGAAAAGAATGCTTTAGGAGGATTTGTTCATGGCGAAAGTGCTTCAGGCCAAACAGCATATATTGAACCGGCTTCATTACTTCCATTAAACAATGAGAAACAAAGTTTAATATCGCAAGAAATTGAAGAAGTACAACGTATTTTATTAGAGTGTTCACAGTGTTTAAAAAGTGTTGCCCACTCTTATTTAGATAACTTAGAGACCTTAGCTTTACTGGACAGCTTATTTGCAAAAGCACAATATGGTAAAGAAGTTGACGGCATCATGGCTACAATAAGTGACAAACAGGAGCTTCTTTTAAAACAAGCAAGGCATCCTTTTATTGATCGTAAAGAGGTTGTAGCTAATACGTATAGGATGAATCAAGATACTAAAGTTTTATTAATTAGTGGTCCCAATACTGGTGGTAAAACGGTAAGTTTAAAATGTGTAGGTCTTTTTGTATTAATGAGCTACTGTGGAATACCTATTGGATGTGATGAGGCTATTATACCTTTTTATGATGAAGTGTTTATGGATTTGACAGATGATCAATCAATTACTAATTCATTGTCTACTTTTTCGGCACACATTTCAAAATTAGCAATGATTACAAATCATGTAACCAGTCAATCTTTAGTGTTATTAGATGAAATTGGTAGTGGAACTGATCCTAAAGAAGGAGAAAGTCTCGCTATAGCTATTCTTAATGATTTACGCTTAAAAAAATGCATGTGTATTGTGACTACTCATTATGGAAGATTAAAAGCTTATGGTAAAAAGCATCATGATATTCTACTTGCATCAGTGCATTTTGATGTAGAAGCAATGAGACCAACATTTAAGTTTATTGAAGGGCTTAGTGGTCAGTCTAATGCGTTTACTATAGCTAAACGCTATAATCTTAAAGAGAGTATTCTAAAGGAAGCTGAGTTTTTAAAGCAGCAGCAAAAAACAACTGAAGATGAACTTATTGAAAAATTAGAGTTACAGGTTTTACAACAGGAAGAGAATAATATAGCACTACAACAAGAATTAGAAGAAATTAGCGCTCTTAAGCTCAAACTATTAAAACAAGAGGAAGCGTTTATAAGTCATAAAGAGCGTCTGATGGATAAAGCTAAAGAAGAAGCTAGTGAATATATTCAACAAATAAAATTAGAAGCTGAGCTAGTTTTTGAAAACTTAAAACAAGCGCAGGCAATAAAACCACATCAATATAATGCCTTTAAACAAGAAATTGAAGGATTAGTTGAAGAGGAGATAGAACAAAGTGAAGATAAAGATTTTAATGTCGGTGACGCAGTATCACTTAAAAATTCACATCAGTTAGGAGAAATTATTTCGATCAACAATAATAAAGTTATGGTTGATGTGAATGGTATGAAAATAACGACAAAAAAAGAGAATTTAGTTCACCGTATTGTACAACAAAAAAAACATAAGAAAACACTAAAGTCTATTGATCATATTAAACCTAAGGTTGCCTTAGAATGTAACTTAATTGGATTAAGGGTAGAAGAGGCACTAGTGGTTTTTGAAAAGTACATGGATGATGCGTTACTAGCAGGGCTTGGACAAGTGCGTATTATACATGGCGTTGGTACTGGTGCACTTCGAACTGCTATACATGAGCGTTTAAAAAAACGAAAAGATGTTACTTATCGTTTAGGTGGACAAGGTGAAGGTGGAGTAGGAGCAAGTGTAGTGAGCTTTGTGTCAAAATCATGATAAAGGATAAATTAAAAGCAAAATTAGCAACGCTACCACTAGAGCCAGGATGTTATCTGATGAAAAACAGTAAAAATGATATTATCTATGTCGGTAAAGCAAAGAAACTAAAAAATAGGGTGAATCAGTATTTTATTGGTGCCCATGATTACAAAACCACAAAATTAGTTTCATTGATTGAGGATTTTGAATATATTGTTACTCATTCTGAAAAAGAGGCATTATTGTTAGAGATAAATCTAATAAAGAAACATCGCCCACGATTTAATATTATTTTTATGGACGACAAAACTTATCCTTATATAAAATTAACACAGGAAAAATATCCGACTTGTAGGGTTGTTCGCGATGCTAAAAAAGATCGTAAGGCTAAATATTTTGGTCCTTTTCCTGATTCTTTTGCAGCATATCAAACGATGAAGTTACTTAACCAACTTTACCCTTTACGCAAATGTAAGTCAATGCCTAAAAAAGTTTGTTTATACTATCATATTGGACAATGTTTAGGCCCATGTGAGTTTGATATTGATGAAAATACTTATAAGAAACTTGTGAGTAAGATTACTTCCTTTTTAAAAGGAGATGTAAAAAACCTTCTAGAAGAATTAAAGCTGCGTATGCAACAAGAAGCTGATCAATTAGAATTTGAGAAGGCTCAAAAATCAAAAGAATTGTTGCAAGCTATAACTCATATAGTTGATCGTCAAGCTGTTCAGGTAGGAGATAATAAAAATCGTGATGTTTTCGCTTATTACGAAGATAAAGGGTATATAGCAATACAAGGTTTGCTTCTTCGTGATGGTAAGCTTCTAGAACGTGAATTTGTAACTCAGCCGCTTTATGAAGATGCTAATGATAATTTCATTACTTTTTTACTCCAATATTATGAAAAGCATCCTTATCCTAAAGAAATAGTAGTGCCAAGTGATGTTGACATAGAGTTACTAGCTGAATTAGTAGATGCTAAAATAATGCAACCACAAAAAAGTTTTAGAAAAAAATTATTAGATATGGCTTATAAAAATGCTAAGCAAGCATTAAATAACAAGTTTGAGCAGTTAGAACATGTAACTTTAACTAAAGAGAATAGTATTGAGGAACTAAGAAAACACTGTAAGTTAGAGTATTTAAATCGTATCGAAGTATTTGATAATTCACATACTTTTGGACAATTTACTGTATCTGCAATGATTGTATATCAAGATTTAGGTTTTAGAAAAAGTGATTATCGATTGTATAAGTTACATACTGGTAATAGTGATGTTGATGCTATGAAAGAGGCACTTTATCGCAGATATTTTAGAGCGATAAAAGAAGAAGAGCGGCTACCGGATTTACTTTTGGTTGATGGAGGTATCGCTCAAGTAAATGCTGCTAAAGAAATACTATCAATGTTAAATCTATCTATCAAAGTATGTGGATTAGTTAAAGATGAAAAACACAATACCGATGGATTACTCGATGAACATAATCAGCGTATTGCAGTTGAAAGAAATAGTGATGTCTTTTTTCTAATCACTAATCTTCAAGATGAAGTGCATCGTTTTGCGATTAATTATCACCGAAAGCTTCGCACTAAAGCGCAAACTAAATCAATTCTAGATGAAATTGAAGGTGTTGGTGCAAAACGTAAAAAACAACTTATGACAAAATTCAAGAGTTTTAAGCGCATAAAAGAGGCTACTATCGAAGAATTAAATGAAGTAGTGCCATTAGATGTTGCCAAGCGAATACAAGAAACAGTTCATGAAAATTAATTATAACAATAGCTAAAGTAAGCAGTACCTTTTTTTGATCTATGCATAAAATAGAAGTAAAAGGAGGTACTTTCGTGAAAAGAATATTAACTGCAAAAGAAAAAGAAGTCTTTGAGCTACTTATTGATAATTATGATACTAGGGAAATAGCTAATAAGCTGACTATTAGTGAAAAAACAGTACGTAACCATATATCTAATGTTATTTGTAAATTAGGTGTTAAAGGTAGAGCGCAAGCTGTAATTGAGTTACTACGCTGTGATGAATTAAAATTATAATCTCTGATTTTTCAGAGGTTTTTTCTTTTGATTTTATGTTATAATACTACAGGAGGCGATTATTTTGAAAACTAAAAGATTGATTTTTGTGTTTGGAATTTTCTTGATTGCACTTGCTTGTATTAGTGTAATGAATATAAATTATAATCGTTTATCTAGATATTTCTATATCGATTATATGAGTGATCAAGAAGTGGCATTGTTGGATGAACATTTGAATGATCGCGAAATTGAATATATTATTGAGTATAGTATAGCTCCTTATTATTTATATGATTATGTACAAAGTAATAAATTCAATATTTATAATATCGTTCAATACCATGAATTAAGTGAATATCATGCTCATCTAAGTGGAGATGAAATAGTTGAACTTATTAGCGCTACTAAAAATAATATGGAAGTTCATGAGTTAGCTTCATGGTTATCAAGCTATGATGTTGCGAGTGTATTATTTTATCTTGAAAATGGTGATCTATATAATGAGGATTCTAACGTTATAAGAAAACCACAAGTAGATTCAACATTTTTAAATATTGATACTACTGTTTCTAAAAGAGTTCCATATCCTTTAAAAACATTAAACGAAGTACCTACTACTAAAGATAATATAAAAGTTTTAAGTTTAATTATTGATCCTTTACAAAATTTATGTGATGCAATTGAAGAAGATAATGTTAATCCACTTCCATGTGCAGCTCTTTCTGTAACTTCAGGTTATATTTCATATGATGAGCAAATCATATTATATGAAGAAGCTTTGTTGAATTATGGAGAAAATGTTTTGTTTTATCAGGATTATCCTGGGCATGATGATGCTCAGTTAGGATGGAGTGTAAATTTTGCAGTAACCGGTATAGTACAAAGGAATTTTGATTTAACGGTACAATATCGTTGG
>CAYJJG010000002.1:96035-97190 GCA_964370435.1 uncultured Holdemania sp. | reverse complement strand
TTATACAAAGAGGATGATGAACTCACTAATAATCACGTAGCTGAACCATATTACTGGAGATATGTTGGAATACAAAAAGCAACACAGATGTTTGAAGAAGATTTAAGTTATTTTGAATAAAGTTTAAAGCACTCAGCGTGCTTTTTATTATGTTCTAGTTTTTATATGCATTACATATCTTATAAATGGGTGAATAATATGAAAATCAATGAAATGAAAAAAGTTACTTCGTTACTTTTTGCTTTTGTAGCTTTAATTGCCTATATAGTAAGTGTAAATAACGAAACTGCTATGGTAAATGTCTCTTATGTTGAAAGTAACACTATCGAAATTGTGTTATTAAATGAATTTAATGAAAATGTTCCTTTTACTATAAGCGATGATAGTAATGGAGATTATCTTACAATAGTAAACAACATTGTTCAAGCTATGAGTCTTAGTAATAGTCCAGTTGAAGGATTTAGTGGTCTTTTTCCTATAGGACTGCAAGTAAATACTGTTGAGATAGAAGATCGATTAATGAAATTGGATTTTAATGAAAAATTGAATGAAGTTAATCCGAGCTTAGAGTTAAAGATTATCGAAGCGATGTGTTATGTTTTTACACAATTTGAGGGAATAGATAGTTTAATCTTTACCATTAACCACGAACCAGTTTCTAAATTGAATGGTGGTAATATCACATTAAATCAACCTTTAAAAAAGACTTTAGCATTAAATAACTTCATAACAATAAATTCAACTTTTCATCGCTCTGAAGGATTTATTGTGGCAATAACACAACAACATAAAACAAATAATTATTTGACTTTTAAGACTATACGAAGTAATGAAGATATTATCACTAGTTTACAGAAATACTATACAAGAAATAATTCTATTTTTATCAATAATGAAGTAAAATATAAAACATTTAATTTGACATTAGAAGAAGATATGATGATTATTGAGATGAGTTCTGAAGTTCTTACTCCTCAAAAAACATGTGATTGGATTTTATTAGAACCAATATTATTTACGATTAAAGCAAATTTCAATGTAAGTACAATTAGCGTAGTAGTAGAAGGTCTAGAAATTGAAAGTGTTGATACTAAAAGTTTAAAAATTAATAAGATATAACTGTATTTAAATGATTATTTAAGGTATAATAAATGC
>CAYJJG010000002.1:66229-96025 GCA_964370435.1 uncultured Holdemania sp. | reverse complement strand
TAAATGCGGTGATAAAATGAAGTTAGTTGTAGTAAGTGATAATCACGGAGATGCAGTGATTTTAAAAGATATAATCAATAAATATCAAGGTCAAAATGTGCATTTTTTACATTGTGGGGATAGCGAGATGCCAAGTAAGCAACTACAGGACTATATTAGTGTACGTGGTAATAATGATACGGATAGTTTATATCCAAATAGTCTTGTAGTTGAATTAGATACTTTTAAGATTTATATTACTCATGGTCATAAGGAACTTAATTTTGGTAGTAAGTATAAGTTATTACTTAAAGCTAAAGAGCAGGGTTGCAATTTAGTTTTATTTGGACATACTCATATTTTTGAGAGTAATCAAGTAGATGGTATTACGCTAGTTAATCCAGGTTCATTACATTACAATCGTGATGGTACAAACCCAAGCTATGCAGTAATTGAAGCTTTAAATGGCGTAATTAGTGTTAAAAGAGTAAATGTATCAAAAAAATGGTAACAAACTTGTCTTATACTATGAAATAAATTACTTTTAATTTAAAGATTTAAGTAGTTTTTTAGTAGAGATAATACTATTGATCATAATATAATCATTTGAACACCTTGCACTAAGGTGTTTTTTAATATAAAACTACACAATTATATTTTTAAATATTTCTATAGTTTAGCTTCTTTTTAAATAAAATAGGATTAATTATTCGAAATAAAGTATATATTTATTACTGTACTAGAAATTCCATTGATTTTATAGTTATTGTTTGGTAAAGTAAATTTATCTAGTTTTATACTAAATACATGAGAATTTAATTTAAATCACTTTGTTTTTTAGATTAACAAAATAATTAAATACTATTAAAAGAGAAGGAGTTTTTGAAATGAGAAAAATTTTATTTAGTCTAAGTTTAATTTTTATCTTATTAAGTTCATTTCACTCTGCTCCAATATTTGCGAATGAAGTAGATGATATAAATATACAGGATAATGAAAGTTCTAATAGCAATCTAACTTCAGTTGATTCTAATGAAGCAATAAGAGTTGGGTATTATGAGAGTTATACTGCTTTTGCAGATGATATTAATAGTTTAAATAATAAAGGTTATGGTGTAGAAATTTTTGAAAAAATAGAAGAAGTAAGTGATTTAACGTTTGAATATATCGCTATTGAGGGAGATAGTGTAGTGGCATTACAAGAGGGTGAAGTGGATTTAGTAGCATTTTTTCCCAAAACTGAAGATAGAGCGAATCAAGTGCTTTATTCCCAGCTTCCATTTAGTAAAACTTATGCAGCGCTAATGACCAATGATAGTGACTTAATTTATGCTGACTTTGATAGTATCAAAAATAGAACAGTAGCTACTTTTGAAGATAATGTAGCAAATGAGAGATTAAACACGATGGTTCAAAACTTGGGTTTTACAGTAGATTATGTTTATGGTGATTTTGAAAGTTATGGGGCATTAGATACTGATTTTGTCCTTGGTTTTTCTGAGCATCGAATGATCCGAAATTACAACAATGTACTTGATGTGGGGGTTTATAATTATTATTTAAATGCTTCTCTTGAAAATCAAGAACTATTGGATAAAATAGATGCTATATTCTATGACATCATTATTACTGAAGGTAACTTTTTTATGGAACTTGAAGAAAAATATACATCACAAAATGTAGAAATGAGTCATCGTGGCTTAATGGTCGATGAACTAGAAACACTTAGACAAAGACCGCTAGAGGTAGGATATATTGCTGATTATGAACCTATTTCATTTACAAATGAAGATGGGGAACCTGATGGATCGATGGTTGATATTTTGAATTTTTTTGCAGACCGCTATGATTTTGATGTACATTACTATCCCTACAGTTTAGATGATCCGTATGAATTACGTGCAAATTATGATATTTTGTTAACACTCTATGGTAATGGAGAGTCCGAGTGGGAGAATTATGTGCTGACAGAGTCATTTTACAACATGCCACTATATGCACAAGTTAACTATGATTTGTATGAAGGTAGCAGTTCTAAGCACGAGATTATGCAAACTAATCCAAGGATTGGAACCCTCCCATATCAGACAGTCGATTTTGATTCATTTAATACAGTTTATCCAGAAGCAACATTTGTATTTTTCAAGGATTGGTATGAGTTACTCGATAGCTTTGCAGCAGGAGAAATTGATATGATGTTATCTACAGAGAGTTCAATGACTTTTGCTGAACTTTATCTAAATGATACTCAAAGGGTTACAATAAGTACTGATACTGAAGTACCCATGCAATTTTTAATGCATCATAGCATCGCAGATGAGTATTTACCTATATTTAATGTCATGACTGATCGCATCACTAAAGCTGAATATAATACCATTGTAGAAACTAATGCTAATGAATTTCTTCCACAGAATTCCATTAGCTATTGGCAGTTCTTTATTAGTAATTGGTATTATTTTGTGATCATATTATTTATTGTTCTAGCTTTTGTGGGAATAAGAGAGTATTTTCAACAAAAACGTCAGAAACTGGCATTACAGATTGCGTATGAAAGTGATTCTCTAACTGGGCTAATGACAACAAACAAATTTAGAACAGCTGTTGATGATGCTTTAAAGTCTGTGAAGACAGGAGAGTGTGAAATATTATCTTTTGATATTGATATGTTTAAAACCTTGAATACCCATTTTAGTATCACTACAGGCACCTTGATTATTGTAGCTATTGCTGATGCACTAAAAAAAGCATTTAAAGACACCAATGCATTAATTGCTAGAGATTCATCAGATCATTTTATTATTTTTAGACATATTAATGAAGGTGGAAGTATCCAAGAGATTTACACTAGTTATATATTACCAAGTATTGAAAAAAATATTAATGAGAAATATAAAGTCTCACTATCTTTTGGTAATGTGATTATCGATGATATAAATGAAACGAGTGCTACTTTAATTGGACAAGCAGATAATGCAAGAGCACAAGGTAAGTCAGTACACAAAACTACATTTCTTACCTTTGATGAACAAATGCGAAAACAATATGATGATAAAATTAATATTACATTTAGGATGGAACACGCTTTAAAAGAAAGAGAATTCGTAATTGAATATCAACCTAAGATGAATTTTGAATCACTTAGAATAAGTGGTGCTGAAGCCCTCGTGAGGTGGCATCCTAAGCAGGGTAATAAAATATATCCTGATGAATTTATTCCAATATTTGAAGAAAATGGCTTTATTTCCTATTTAGACCTACATGTTTTGGATGTCGTTTGTGAGTTTATTAAAACTAATCAAACCGATCTTGATATTCCGTGTATATCAGTTAATTTATCAGCTAAAACGATACTTGAGGATAATATTGTAGAACGGATTATTAGAATTATTTCTTCACATAACATTGTAGCTAATAAAATTGAGTTTGAATTAACTGAAACTGCTATAGAAGACAATACTGTTAAATTTTTAGAGACTGTAAAACAGCTTAAATCCTATGGATTTATTATTTCGATAGATGATTTTGGTGCTGGAGTTTCTTCACTTAATCGGTTAGCAGAAGTAGATGCGGATATTTTAAAGTTAGATAAGGTGTTCTTCAATTTAAAGGATCAAGGAGCTAAAAGCTTAGTTGTTGTTACTGATGTGATAAATATGGCTAAACATCTTAATATGAAAGTAGTTGCGGAAGGGGTAGAAACACAAGAACAAGCCGCTTGGCTAAAAACACTGCACTGTGATTATGCTCAAGGATATTATTTTGCTAGACCAATGTCGGATGTACATTTTTTACGACTTCTCACTGAAAACAAAGAATATAAAATAACTACAGATTAGTTTTTATTAAGATTTTGAATATGCTATAATAGCGTGAGTGAGGTAAGATTTATGATTAAATTAGTATTATGTGATTTGGATGGAACTTTATTAACTTCAAATAAAGAAGTGAGTGTTCAAACAAAAGAAGCTATTCACGCATTAAGGAAAAAAGGAATATTATTTGGTATAGCTACAGGTAGACCCTATGATGGTGTTAGCAAGAAAATTATCGATTGGGGTATTGAACGGGATGTAGATGTCATCATCACTATGAATGGTGGTGGATTATGGGATAATATAAACAAAAAATTATACAATTTCTTTCCTTTAAAAGCAGCATGGGTTAAAGAGATTATTGAAACATATTTACCACATGGATTTTATCCTAGCGTTTATCGTGATAATACGGTATATACTGGTAAGATTGAAAAACCTTGTGCTCGATCAGCTCAAAACAATAATTTTAATATCGTTGAAGTTGATCCTACTACACTATGGAATGATGAACAATCAAAAATATTGTTTTCTATTGAAGAGGGCAAAATGCCCGTTATTCAAGCATTATATGAACAAAATTTATCTGAGCATTATCGTGCTTTTAAAACACAGAGTGATTTATTTGAGTTTGTAGATAAACGAATATCAAAGAGCTATGGTATTGATTATTTCTGTAATTTACATGGAATTACAATGAGTGAAGTTTGTGTTTTTGGAGATACTACTAATGATATTGAGATGCTTAAAGACTGCGGTATTGGTGTTTGTATGGCAAATGGTACTGATGATGCAAAGGAAGTTAGCGATGTTATTACAAAAAGTAATGATGATGAAGGTATCGCGTGGTATGTTCATAATGAATTGTTAAAATAAATGAAACAAAATGAAACTTATTTGAATATAGTTTGAGACAAAGTTAAAACACCTCTACTGATAAATTATGATACAGTTAATTTATCAACGGAGGTGTTTTATGGAATTTCATGATGTATACGATGAGTTACAAAATATAAGTGTTTTTTTAAATGTTTTTGCAAATGCTTTAAATGAATGTGAAGTTAGTCAGTTTAACAATGAAGAACTCAGTGCGTGTTTTTACCATCTAAATTCTAGTCTTGATTATTGTCTGAAAAACTTATTAGAGGTACATCGTCATAAATAATCTAATCTTTTAATTCACGTTGTGTATATTCAACATCTATAACCGAAGTATCAGTTTTATACTGCGTAGAATTGGATTGATAATGAGTTTTAGTAGTTCTATTTCGCGCAGTATTGCTGTTGATTTTCCACTTTGGATAAAATATTAATGCTATAATAGCAATAATCATAAAAATCGGATTTCTAAACATAAATACAGTAACTGCAAAATAGAAGAAAAACATTAATATTAAATTTAACATAATCGTATTAGCTCCTTTTATCAAATTTTCTCTTGCATTTTGGGCATATTATTTCAACGTTGCCTCTTCCTTTGGGAATTCTTGAGATTTGAGCACAGTAGGGACATACAAAGTACTTATTGTTTGGATCTTTCGATTGTCTTTTGATGCAGAGATAAGTATGTCTAATTCGCTTAGTAAACTGTAAAAAAAGATTGTTTTCTTGTTGACGTATTGCATATTTTCTAGATAAACTTCTATAGATTGTAACTATTAGCACAGCTTGAATAAGTATCCTTATCCAATAAGAATCAAATAAAAGAAAGTTTACTATAAATAAAATTACAGCAACCCAAAATAAAAATGCATTTAAAGCATCATTTCCATAGCGTTGTGAAAGAAAGCGTACAACTTTATTCTTTAAATCATTCATTTTATCACCTATTTATTATTGTAATGATTTTTTTAAAGAATTGAAAGTACTAAGGCTCTTTTCACATTATTTCACAAAAAAGAAAGGTGATATGATACAATAAAATAAGGTCAAAGGAGTTAATGTTATGAATAATGTCGTTAATCATCGTCGTGCTTTACATCAGATTCCTGAATTAAGTTATCAAGAATTTAAAACCAAAGCTTATATCATTTCTATTTTAAAGCAGTGTAATTGTGAAATTATAGAAGTATTGGCAACTGGGGTATGTGCTTATTTTAATAAAGGCAAAAAGAATACTATGGCTTTTAGAGCTGATATGGATGCTCTACCTATAAAAGAAGAAACGCTCTTGCCTTTTAGTTCACAGCATGCAAATAAAATGCATGCTTGTGGGCATGATAATCATATGGCTATTTTATTGGGGTTTGCAGAAGAGTTAAGTACCTTGGATGATACAGCTTTTGAAAATAATATTTTATTAGTGTTTCAACCTTCAGAAGAAACAGTAGGTGGAGCTAAACCACTATGTGAAAGTGGTATATTTGAAAAAACAAATACGAAAGCAATTACTGGTATCCATGTATATCCTTTCGTAGATAAAGCAGTAATAGCTTCAAGAGCGCTTGAATTAATGGCATGTGCTAGTGAAGTTACTATAACGATTACTGGAAAAAGCACACACTGTGCACAAGCAAAAATGGGGATTGATCCTATTGAAGTTGGTGCAAAGCTACTTTTAAAATTATATGAAATGGAAAAAAATGAAATTACAATAGAACACTATCGCTTAGTAAAGTTTGGATTATTTCAAGCAGGTACTGTTAGAAATATTATTCCTGATACTTGCCAATTAGAGGGAACAATTCGAAGTTTTAGTCAAGCAGTGTTTGATTTTATAATAACTAGAGTTAAGGAAATAATCAAAGAGCTAGAAGATGAGTTTGGATGCACAATAGATTTTAGTTACACTGAAGGTTATCCACCTTTAATTAATGATGCTTGCCTGTATGGTGATATAAAATCAATGTTGTGTGAAGAATTTATATTTGAAGAACTAGACGAACCATTAATGATTGCAGAAGATTTTTCATTTTATTGTAAAAAAATGCCAGGATGCTTCTTGTTTTTAGGAACAGGAAAAGATATAGCACTTCATAATAGTAAGTTTGATGTCAATGAAGCGATATTATCAACAGGAATACAAGCTTATTTAAAGCTAATGAATGTAGATTTAAATAAGCATAATAGTAAATAGCACAGGAGATTGTATGAGTATATTAATTAAAGAAGGTCAAGTATATAGCCAAGGAAAAATTGGACGTTTAGATATCTATATTGATGATTTAGGACAATTAGCATTAGCTAATGATATTGCGTTAGAGGATAGTGCTGAGGTTGTAATTGATGCAACAGAAATGTTGATTATACCAGGATTAATCAATCCATTAACACCATTAAAAAGCAATCAAATATCAAATCAAATCTTGAAACAAATATCCAAAGGAGGATATACGACTGTATTTCTAGCTACTGAAGATGATGATCTAGATAAAATAAATAGAAGCTTAACTGCGATTAAAGACGAGTCGTGTATTCATGCACATCCTTTTGCTTCATTAAATAAAACTAATCAAGATAGCTTAGTTGATATGGTTACTTTAAGTACACAAGTTTATGGATTTTATCATAACGACATGTGGATAAGTGAAGAAACAATAACACAAGCGATGAAGAATGCTTCTTTATCAAACAGTATTATAGTTACTAGTTATAATAACAACCAAGAAGCTCAGCTTTTAAAGCGTGATGTTCATTTAGTTAAAGAGAGTCAATGTTCTTACCATATTAGTAATCTAACTAGTATAGATAGTATCGAGGTACTCAAACAAGCAAAACAAGAAGGTTTAACTATTTCTGCAGATATTACAATGGAGCAGTTGTTACTAGAAACAGCTCATCAAGAAAAGTATATTGATGCCATTAATCAAGGTATTATTGAAATGATAAGTTGCTCCTCTAGTATTGATTTTGAGTATACTTTTGGATTAGCTTATCAACATTTAGTTTTAACTAGAAAAATAACACTTGAAAAAATAATAGATTGTATGAGCTATAATGTTGCTAATATATTTGGAATTGATGGTGGAGATGTTATTAATTTCGAAAAAGCAAATTTAGCAATAATAGATTTAAAAGGGCGCAAAAAATTATCTTCAAAGAATTTAGATAACTCAGTGTTCATAAATTGGTATGTAATGGGATTATGTAAATACACTATTGTTGATGGCGAGATCATCTATAACGCATTTGCAAATTAAAAAAGGTATAGATCAAATTGATCTATACCTTCTATTATTTAAGAATGTTTAAACAAAAATTTATATATTAATAATGTTTAACTCTTCCTGTATATTTTGAATAAATTGCATCATTATCGAAACCATCAACATTTTGTGATTGGAAAACAAATGGTTTAAATCCTTTATCTGTTACAATTTGTAAAGCTTCACAAACAACAGTATTTAGTAAGAACATACTAACAATGCTACTTCCTGGACCAGTTAAGATACCATTAATATCCATTAAAGCATCACCAGTTGGTACACAGTTATCTAAAATAACATCAGCTATTTCAAATAAACGTTTTCCAGAAGGGTGGCGGCTAATTGCAGCAGTAGATTGTTCTAAATTTGTAACAGCTACTGTATAAACACCTTCTTTTTTACAACGCATTGCCATTTCAATAGGCATAGCGTTTCTTCCAGAGTTAGAAGTGATAATCATGATGTCACCTTTTTCGATTTTATAACTATCATAAATAACATCAGATAATCCTGATAATTTTTCAACAGCACCACTTCTTACAGCACCAAAGCTAGTTAATGTATCAGGGTCTAACATGGCATCGACATTTCCTAAACCACCAGCTCTTGCGAATAATTCGATACCAATCATATGAGAATGACCAGTTCCAAAAGTATGGATGATTTTATCATTCATTAAGTTTTCAGCGAATTGTTGACTTAACTCGTTAATTACACTTTCATTTTTTTTAGCAGCTAATTGAAGTAAATCATTTAGCTTATTCATGTATTCAAAATTGTACATTTTTATAGTCTCCCTTTATATTTTTCTAATAAAGTTTCGTTATGCTTTTTAGCTTCTTCGCTATCTTCAACAAGAAGCATGGGCACTTCAACATTTTCTTTAACAAGATTATCAGCGATTTCTACTGTTAAGCTTTGTGCAATCATTGCTCCTGTAATAGAGGAAATAGAACAAATTTTTGCCACACCCTCTGTTTGGATTAAAGCATCACCTTTAGGTCCACAGTTATCAATTACAACATCACCTAATTCATATAGTTTTTTACCACTAGGATGACGACTATCTTCGCTAGAAGTATGTTGCCAACTTGTAACTACAACTACTTTGTGCCCACGCTCTTTTGCTATTAAGGCAACATCAATAACGACACCATTAATACCAGAATTAGAGATAATGATAAAACAATCTTCTTTTTTAACATCATATAAATTGAACAATTTATCAGCGACACCTGCTCTTCTTTCAAAAGTATTGTCGGGGTCTTTAAATTCTTTTAAAGTTACTTTCTTCTTTAATACAAAGTCTTTCATATCCATATTATGTATAGGTACTAATGACCCTGCACGTTTTTGCATTTCAAGTCCAAAACCTATAGAATGACCCGATCCAAATAAATGAACTACACCACCATTTTTAATAGAGTCTGAACAGATTTTTGCAGCTTTTTGAATATTTTCTAATTCTTTATCACAACAAACATCGATTACATCGATGACTTCATCATAAAATCTTTCTAATGAAATTACACTCATAGTATTCTCCTTATGAATTCCAACGTCCAAAATATTTGTCTGAAATAGCTCTATTATGAACATCGGCTCCTTTCACATTCGCGCTTAACAACACTGGACAATCTTTATTGTTATCTTGTAAGTAACGATATGTTTCAGCTGTTAACATTTGTGCAATAATGTTACCACTTACAGTAGCGATTTGTGTAGCTTTATATTCACCTACAACAACGTTAACATCTGGACTTGCTACCATAATATCAATTACGATATCTGCTAAATCTCCAAGCTTTTTACCACTACTATGAACAGCATTCAGACTGTTATGTGTTTCAAGATTGGTAACAACAATTACTTTTTGATTTTTTGCTTTTGCCATTAATGCTGTTTCCACTAAAATTGGCTCATTTCCTTTATAACTGATTAAGATAAACATATCTTCATCTAAAATGTTATAAATAGATAACAGTTTTGCAGCATTAGATGCGTCTTGACTAAACGAAGGTGATTTAACAACTTCTTCATTCATAACATCTCTTAATGCTAAATCAGTAGGTATGATTTGATGAAAAGGCATTAAACCTCCTGCGCGATACCCTAACTCCATTGAGAAAGCTAAACCGTGGTCAATACCAAACAATTGAACAACTCCATTGTTATCCATGCAATCACCCATAAGTTTTGCTGCATCGACAATTTTTTCTTTTTGATTAACTTTAACTTTTTCAATTACTACTTTCGATAAGTTAAAGAAATCTCTAGTTTTAGACATAATTAATTTTCCTTTCTTTGTCATAAAATAATTATAGGTTGATAGCGCTATATTAGTCAATAAAAGACTTTAAAAATTACTAATCAAGTGTAATAAAATATGATATCATAGTGGTAGTAATGGAGGTTAAAATATGATTTTATACGATCAATTATCAATTCTTGATCAATATCTAGAAAAATGTATCGATGAGGGGGTTGCAGCAGGTATGAACATCGCCCTTATAACAAAGAAGGAGAAGTGGTTTAAAAGCTATGGTTATCGCCAAATTGTTCCTAATAAGGTAGAAAATGATTTAGCTACACTTTGGGATTTAGCATCAATATCCAAAGTATTAGTGACTACTACTTGTATAGTTAAATTGATTGAAGAGGGTTTAATAACATTAGATAGTAAACTACATACCATTTTACCTTTGTTGTTAGATAAAGAGCTTACAATTAAAGAATGTTTAACGCATACATCAGGTTATCCAGCAGATATTAGTAACTATAAATTAATGACTAAAGAAGAGATGATAAGCGCATTATTTCAGGTGAAAAAACAGGAACAATTTATCAATAAAGTAAATTATTCAGATATTAATTTTATGTTGCTTGGAAAGGTAGTTGATACCTTAAAAGGCAGTTTAGCAAGTTATGCTGATGAAGTAATCTTTAAGCCATTAAATATGAAGAATAGTGGATATAACCCTGATGCAAGTTGGTATGATTTATGTGCGGCATATGAGGAAATAGAAGCACGTGGTGGACTTATTAGAGGCACTGTACATGATGGGAAAGCCCATGTAATGGAAGGGATATCAGGTCATGCAGGTGTATTTTCAACACTAAAGGATATTAGTCATTTTGTAACCATGATGATTAATGATGGAGTATATCAAAATAAGCGCTTTTTTTCTAAGGAATCAATGCACTTATTAACTACCTGTCATACTGAGGAAACTAATGAAAAACGTTCACTAGGGTGGATTATTTCTGATGAAAAGTATGCTTTAGGAACAAAGTTTAGTGACGTTACTTTATTTCATACCGGATTTAGTGGTCCAAGCGTATTAATAGATTTAAAAAAGAAAGTAGCTTGCGTCATTCTATGTAATCGCGTTCATCCTACTAGGGAAAATAAAAAAATATTAACTGAGCGAAACAATATTCATAATTTAGTATATAATTGTATAAGGGAGGATTAAGAAAATGACAAATATTAACTTAAAAAAATTAGAAACAGAAAATCAAAATGTTAACACACTAAATATTGATATCTTAAATACTGGGGAGATGCTTGCGCTTATTAATAGTGAAGATAAAAAAGTAGCCGATGCAGTACAAAAAGAACTACCACAAATCCAAAAATTAGTAGATGAAATAGTGAAGCGCTTAGAAGAGGGTGGTCGATTATTTTATATCGGTGCTGGTACGTCTGGTAGACTAGGGTTTCTTGATGCTGCAGAATGTCCACCAACCTATGGTGTTTCTTATGAATTAGTACAAGGTATAATGGCTGGAGGCTACGAGGCTCTTTATAAAGCAAAAGAAGGCGCAGAAGATGATAGTGATCTTGGAGTGAATGATTGTAAAGAAAGAAGTTTATCTAATAAAGATGTTTTAGTAGGGCTTGCAGCAAGTGGAAGAACCCCTTATGTAATTGGGGCTTTGAATTATGCTAACGAAATTGGAGCTTTTACTGGAAGTATTGCTTGTGTAAGTGATAGTGAAATTGGAAAACTAGCTAAAGTTGCTATTGAAGTTTTGCCAGGACAAGAAGTGGTTACTGGTTCAACACGTATGAAAGCAGGAACATCACAAAAATTAGTATTAAATATGATTTCTACCTCGGTAATGATTCGCCTAGGTAAAGTATATGATAATTTAATGGTAGATGTATTACCAACGAATAAAAAGTTAGAAGAGCGTGCTAAAGGCATTATTATGAAAGTTACAGCATGTGACAAAGAGGTTGCAACACGCTATTATATTGAAGCTGAAAAGTCTTGTAAATTAGCGATATTAATGATTAAATCTGGTTTGAGTAAAGAAGAAAGTACTACGTTATTAACTAAATTTAAAGGTCGCTTAAAAGAAGCATTACGCAGTCTATAAAAAAACTTACTGCATGCAGTAAGTTAAATGAATAGTTCTAAAGGTAGTAAAAATAAATAAGGAGCTGTAAGTAAAGCTAGTGATATTGCTAGCTTTTTCTTTTTGTGATCTTCAAGATCAACCTTTTTGAAACTTATGCTGTAATTTAAATAGTAGATACAAACAGCAGCAATAAAGATACAAAGCATTACCCATAAAAATCCTAATAAACTAGCAAATGGATTAACAGTTACTGCATGAATAAGGGTATTATTATTAAATATAACGCCACCAAACATAAAGGCAGATCCTACCAAATCACTAATAAATCCTAATATCCAAACTTTTAATATTGTTTTTTTATACATACTTAGTAAGTTATCTACTTTTAAAAGATATAATGCAACTATAATTACTAAAGAATCAATAATAAAATTAGCAGGCAAAACATAGATCCATGTTATTGGAATCATAAAAAGCAACCAAATTGGGAAAATTACATTGTATAATGTAGTGTTTTTATTCATCACTTAACCTCTTTCTAATAACTGCTTAACTTGATTAATAGTTTCTTCAGGTGAAGTCATACGAACGGTTTTAAATCCTAAAGCAGCAGCAGCCTCTATGTTTCTTTGTAAGTCGTCAATAAACAAACATTCTTGCGCTTTGACATTTAGTCTTTCCAATTGTAGTTTGAAAATTGCGAAGTCTGGTTTGATTAACTTATGTTCATATGACCATAAGGGATTTTCAAACATTTTGAAGAAATCATATTCTTCGACTATGTAATGGAGCGATTTTTTTGGCATGTTAGATAAAATAGAAATGCGATAGTCTTGCTTTAATTCTAGTGCCAAATTCACCATTTCTTCAATAGGAGACAATACTTCTGCAATATTATCTACTAAATAAGCGATGGTATCTTTATGGTCTGGTAGTTGTTTGATAAATAATTTTTTTAAATCTTCTTCATCATAAACACCTTGGTCATATAAATGCCATGCATCACCAGAAAACATTACTTCAAATACAGTATTTAAGGTTTCTTCATCATATTTATCTTTGTAAAATTCTTTTGGATTAAATGTTAATAATACATTTCCTACATCAAATAAAATTACTTTAATCATAAATTTCCCCCTGTCCCACGCTAATGCTTAATTCGATTTAACTCTTAGTACTATTGTTATTTAGATTTCATGAATAGTGATATTGTTTTCGCGATCAGGTCCTACTGAAACCAAAGAAATTCGACAACCAACAAACTCTTCAATACGTTTTAGATATTTTTTACAGTTTTCAGGTAATAGGTCATAATCTCTAATTTTAGAAATATCTTCATCCCAACCTTCAAAGACTTCATATACAGGTTCTGCTTTAGCATATTCTTCGATAGAGGCAGGAATAGAAGCTCTTACTTGGTCATCAATTTGATATCCAATACAAACTGGAAGCTCTTTAATCCCTGATAATACATCAATTTTAGTCACAACTATGTCAGTTAAGCCGTTGATATCAACAGCTTGTTTAACTACACATAAATCTAACCACCCACAACGACGAGGGCGGCCAGTAGTTGCACCATATTCCCCACCAATTTTACGAATATGTTCACCGGTTTCATTGTTAAGTTCAGTGATAAATGGTCCTTCACCAACACGAGTAGAATAGGCCTTTACAACGCCAATAATAGTTTCTAACTTTTTAGGACTAACTCCAGCACCTTCACATACTCCAGCAGATGTAGGAGAACTAGAAGTTACATAAGGATAGGTCCCATAATTAATATCTAGCATATTAGCTTGAGCACCTTCAAAAAGAATACTTTTATTTTCATTAAGTGCAGTGTGAACTATTTCTACAGCATCTATAATGCGTGGGAACAGTTTGTTTCTAATATCTTGAAATTGTGTAACTAATGCTTCAAAATCGTAAGGAACTTCATTATATAATTTTACAATTTGTTCATTTTTTATGGTTAAAGTGTTCTTTAATTTTATTTTAAAAGTCTCAAAATCTACTAAATCACATACTCTTAAACCGATTCTAGTATATTTATCTGCATAACAAGGACCAATACCTCGCTTTGTAGTTCCGATTTTATTATCTGCTAAACGCATCTCTTGAAGTTCATCTAGTTTAATGTGATAAGGCATAATTAAATGAGCTCGTGCGCTTATCTTAACGTGTTCTGTAGTTAATCCTTTATTTTCTAATATAGCTAATTCATCAAGTAATACAAAAGGATCAATTACCACTCCAGGTCCTATGATACAGGTTGCATTTTTATTAAGTACACCAGATGGTAATAGATGAAGAACATTTTTTTCATTGTTGACAATCACTGTGTGTCCTGCATTATTGCCACCTTGAAAGCGTACAACATAATCCATTTTATGCGCTAATACGTCTACAATTTTACCTTTTCCTTCGTCACCCCATTGAGTTCCTACTACTACATAACTTGACATATATAATCTCTCCTTTTTGCCGTAATCATTTTATCATAATTAAGTAACAATAAACAGTATTATGTTATTAAAAGAAGAAATTTGATAAACTTTGATTAATTTGTATAATAGAGTTATAAACTTCACAAGAAGTTCACAAATTAAAGGTAGATTGTACTTAAGTAGGTGATGAGATGATAAAAATATTAGTAGTAGATGATGAAGTTAAAATACGCGAAATGATTTGTAAATATGCAGCTTATGAGGGGTTTGAAACTAAAAATGCGACCAATGGTCAAGAAGCATTAGAGTTAGCATTAGTGGAAGATTTTGACTGTATTGTAATGGATATAATGATGCCAGTAATGGATGGTTTTAATGCATGTAAAAACATTAAAAAAGAAAAGGATGTGCCGATTATATTGCTTTCCGCACTAGGTGAAGAGTACGATCGTATTCATGGTTTTGATTTAGGTGTGGATGATTATGTGGTAAAGCCTTTTTCTTGTAAAGAACTGATGATGCGTATCCACGCCATTGTTAAACGTACTAAGCAGGAACATGATAAAGAAGAGTATAGTATAGAGGGCTTGCATATTGATTTGACTGGCCGTATTGTGACTATCGATAATGAAGTTGTTTCCCTTTCTCCAAAAGAATATGAATTGCTTACATATTTAATTAAAAACAGAGGAATTGCTTTAACTAGAGAAAAATTACTACAACAAGTGTGGGGCTATGATTTTTTTGGTGATGATCGTACTTTAGATACCCATATCAAATTACTACGCAGAAATCTTAAACATTATAGTCAATATATTGTGACTTTAAGGGGAGTGGGGTATCGCTTTGAAAAAAACCTATAGTATTCGTTGGAAAGTATTCTTATATGTTGCTAGCTTCGCGCTAGGGATATTTCTATTATTATGGTTATTTCAAACGGTATTTCTTGGATGGTTCTACGAAAATACTAGAACTAATCAAATGGTAAGCACCGCGGATTCATTAACTCTTAATATTGATAATGAAGAAAATTTAGTGGCAATGATGGCTAGTGCTTCGCAAAATTATGATGTCTGTACACGGGTTATTTTTGGGTTAGGGGATGATCTGCAAAGTGATTTGCAAAATGGATGTGCCGTTACAAGACTGACAACACAAGAAACCCTCAATATATTAAATAACACAATAAGTAATGATGGAACATACCTTCAAAGAAAAAATGAAACTTTAACAATTAATACTATTTTTGGTCAGTTAAATCATATTAATGATGATAACTATGATTTAATTTATTCGAAAATTGCGTATACTCAAGAAAATGAGGCAGCATTAATTTTGGTAAGTGCTCGTATGACACCAGTAAACGCAACAATAATGACGATTAGAAACCAATTGTTTTATATTGCAATTATTTTATTTATCATGTCAATAATTCTTACATTTGTAATAACTTCGAGAATAGCAAAGCCTCTAGAAAAAATGAGTAAAAGTGCTATCGCATTGTCCTATGGTAACTATGATGTTGAATTTGAAGGTTCTGAATATCGAGAAGTTAAAGAATTAAGTGAATCTTTAAATTATGCAGCTAAAAAATTAAATGAAGTGGATCAACATCGTCGTGATCTTATTGCCAATGTTTCACATGATTTAAGAACCCCTTTAACAATGATAAGCGGCTATGGTGAAATGATGCGTGATATACCGGGCGAAAACAATAGTGATAATGCTCAAGTAATTATAGACGAAAGTAAAAGACTTTCAACACTAGTTAATGACTTATTGGATTTAAATAAATTACAGGAGCATAAACTAAATTTAAATATTACCCGCTTTAATATTCATGAAATGCTTGAAGAAATATGTGCACTTTATCAACAAAGTATTTTAGAAGATGATCTTGTCCTTGAGTATGCCAATAAAGAGGAGATATTCGTGGAAGCCGACTCACTACGAATTAGACAAGTTATTAATAACTTTATTAATAATGCTGTCCATTATGGAAAAGAAGGTAAATTAATTATTGTTAGACTAGTTAATTTAGATAATAAAGTGCGGATTGAGATACAAGATTTTGGTAGGGGAATTGCCCAAGAACAAGTAGCGATGATTTGGGATCGTTATTATAAAATTGATAAGAGTCATGAACGCAGTTTAGTTGGTTCAGGAATTGGATTATCGATAGTAAAAGAAATTTTAAACCTACACCAAGTAAGTTTTGGGGTACACTCTAAGCTAGATGAAGGGTCATTATTTTACTTTGAATTAAATAAAAGTGAAAAATAAAAGTATATATCTGTATAAAAAATGAAAAATATGGTAATCTTTAATTATATAAGGAGGCTACTATGAAAACTTTAAAAGGCACTAAAACGGAAAAGAATCTAATGGAAGCATTTGCAGGAGAAAGTCAAGCAAGAAACAAATACACTTTCTATGCTTCAAAAGCGAAAAAAGAAGGTTATGAACAAATCTCAGCATTATTTTTAGAGACTGCAGCTAATGAAAAGGAACATGCAGAACTTTGGTTTAAATTGTTACATGAAGGAGTACCTACTACTGAGCAAAATTTAAAAGATGCAGCTAGTGGAGAGAATTTCGAATGGACTGATATGTATGCAAGAATGGCCAAAGAAGCTCGTGAAGAAGGTTTTGATAATATTGCTACGGTGATGGAGGGTGTTGCTAAAATTGAAAAACGCCATGAAGAACGCTATTTAGCTTTATTAAAGAATATTGAAGAAAATAAAGTGTTCTCAAAAGAAGCAGTTGTAATGTGGGAATGCCGTAATTGTGGTCATGTTCATGTAGGTAATGATGCCCCAGCTGTCTGTCCAGTTTGTGTTCATGCCAAAGCATATTTCCAAATAGAACCTGAAAATTTTTAAATTAACTTTAAGTCTGAAAGATTAATTGATTTGAGCTGCACCCTAATAATTGGAAACAATTAGAAAGGTGTGGTTTTTTTATGTTTACTTTATTCTTGACTAAACAGTAATAAGATAGTAATATAACTATATCATGATATAGTTATATAGTCACAGGAGGATATGTATGCAAGAACTCTGTTGTAAAACACCAGAAGCAGTGTGTAAGTTAATTGAGGATGAGTCAGTATCTGAAAATTTGAGTTTTTTCTTTAAAACGTTTAGTGAGCCTATACGTATTAAAATAGTTTTAGCTATGTTACACAATGAAATTTGTGTAAAAGACTTAGCACAACTTTTAAAAGTTTCACAACCAAGAATCTCAAATCAGTTGAAATTATTAAAGTTAAATCATGTCGTTAAAATTAGAAGAGATAAAAACAATATTTATTATAGTTTGGATGACGAACATATTCACGATATTTTAAATATAGGGTTACATCATTTGAATCATTTATAGGAGAGGGAATTATGGAATTTTTTATTAATTTATGGGATTTATTTATTGACATGTCTTTTTACATTGTTATTGGTTTACTTTTTACTGGTGCATTACACGCTTTTGTAGATAAAGATAAGATACTTAAACATCTTCATAAACAATCTACTACATCGGTAATTAAGGCGTCAATTTTCGGTGTTCCACTACCACTTTGTTCTTGTGGAGTTGTTCCGACTGCTCTTTATTTAAGAAAAAACAAAGCATCTAATGGAGCTGTTATTAGTTTTTTGACTTCAACACCACAAACAGGTATTGATAGCCTTATTGCTACCTATGGATTAATGGGTCCTTTATTTGCGGTATATCGTGCTTTGGCTGCATTTGTATCCGGTGTTATTTCGGGTATTTTAACTAATATTTTTGTTAAAAAAGAGCGTGGTCAAACAACCATGACATTAAACACAACTACATGTGGATGTAGTGCTAGCAATGAAACAAGTGATACTTGTGGTTGTGAGTCGCGCAATAAAACATCCTTTATAACAAAGTTTAAAAGCATATTTACTTATGCTTTTGGAGAGTTTTTAGATGATATTGCAGGACATTTCGTAATTGGTTTAATCTTAGCAGCTTTAATTGCCACTTTTATACCAGAATCGTGGCTAACAAGCTTTGATAATCCACTTTTAACAATGATTGCTATGCTAATTATTGGAATACCGATGTATATTTGCTCCACAGCATCAATACCTATAGCATTGTCGTTAATGATGAAAGGAATATCACCTGGAGCAGCATTTGTATTTTTGTTCGCTGGACCAGTTACTAATATTGCTTCCTTAACGATATTAACAAAGTCATTAGGAAAAAAAGTAATAGCTCTATATTTAGGTAGTGTAGCCTTTTGTTCAATAATGTTTGGATTGTTACTGGATTATATTATAGAAGTGAGCAACTACACTGGAATAAACAGCATAATAAATAATACGGCTGAACATCATGATTCATTATATATGGTTGTGGTTGCCCTTATTTTTGGAGTAATAGTAGCTAGAAGTTTAATTAAGAAATATTTTGTTAAAGAAAATAATTGTGGTTGTTGCCATAACTAAAAGTATCGTGAATTTTGTTTTCAAACAAGTGTAAGTTATTTTATAATATAATATTATTCAAGGTGGAAGAAGAATAATTATGAAACCTAAAGATGTACTAAAATTATGGATAGATGCGTTCAATAACGCAGATGCTAAAGCACTTGCAGCACTGTATCACGAAGATGCAATAAACCACCAGGTTGTTAGTGACCCTATTGAAGGAAAACAAGCTATTTATCAAAGACTTGTCGAAGAATTTGAATTAGCAGAAATGGTTTGTATTCCTGAAAACATCTTTGAAGACGGTGAGTGGGCAATAATGGAATGGAAAGATCCAAAGGGATTTAGAGGTTGCGGATTTTTTCATATAATTGAAGATAAAATACAATTTCAAAGAGGGTATATGGATAAGTTAAGCTTTCTTAAAGTAAACGGGTTGCCACTAGAATAAGATACTAAAATTAATGTTGTAAAAAAAGTTCAGTAATGTACTTTTTTTTTGATGTATTAAAATACTATTTACTATTTTTGATTCATGAATTCAATATATTCATCACCCCAAGATTTTAATGCACTTAAAACTGGGAAAAATTTTAAGCCTATTGGGCTAAGAAAATATTCAACTTTAGGGGGGATAATGTTGTATTCTTGTCTACATATTAATCCTTCTTGTTCTAAAAGCTTTAATTGTCGAGATAACGTGGTATGTGTCATTTCCACGGGCATTAATCGTAGCAGCTCATTAAATCTTATCGGTTTTTCACTTAATAAATGCATAATGTAAATGGACCATTTTCCTGAAAGTAATTTTTGTGATGTTACATAAGGGCATTTGCCATATAAAGGGATGTTTGTCATAAGTTCTCCTTGGTATCGTTATTGATACTAGTATCTTAAAATATCGTACTTGTATAATGGTTACCGTACCATTAAAATAACGCATATAAGAGTAAAATGCAATAGCATTTCGTATCTTAATAGATTAAGAGGAGAATTTATGATGAAAAAAATAATTGGTTTATTTTTATTGATAATGGTACTAACTATATGCTTAGTAGGTTGTACTAGGAACAGTGAAAGCACAGATGATGTTTTAAGAGTAGGGATTGATTTAAAATTTTACCCTTTCATGTATCTAGATGATGCAGGTAAACCCACTGGTTTAGAAGTAGATATAGCTTATGCTTTTGGTGAGTTTATTGGCAATGATGTTGAAATCGTAAATACAGATTTTTCAATGCTTATTCCAGCACTTGACACAGGTGATATTGATATCATTATAAGTGATATGAGCGCAAAGCCGGATAGATTGGAAAAAGCTGATTTTAGTGAACCCTATAGATATGCAAGGACACTTGTTCTTGTAAATAAGGATTTTGCGATAGAAAATGAAGTATCCTCAGCAATGAGTGAAGAAGAATTTTTTGAAATAGATGGAATTATTTTTGCAGGGTTATCGGGTACTATTGCGACAAGTATTCCTCGAGAATACGGTATTGATGTCATGGAATTTCCTGAAATTGCACCAGCTTTAATGGAAGTAAGCAGTGGTAGAGCAGATGCCTTAATTGGCGCCAATACCATTTATGGAGATCATGCAGCCAATAGGGAGACAACGATAGTTTACGAAGGAGTAAGTGATGTAAGTGGTTCAAGTTTTGCAGTAAAAAAAGGGGACAGTGCATTGTTAAAACAAGCAAATGACTTTATTGACACAATGTATGAAACAGGCGGATTTTATGATCAAGCTGACACTAAATATGATGAAGCAATCAAAGAATTCATGCAAAATGATACCCTGAATCTTGACTATATTATTTATCCAGGTGATGTAGAATAATGTTAAAGAAAAATTTTAACTATTTGTTTGCTATAACGATATATGCAGGGTTAATTGTGTTAGCTCTACTATTTACTGTTGAAAATCCCCGATATGATTTAATTTTTCTAGACTTTACTATGTTAGTGGAAGGTTTCTTTAATACCTTATGGATTAGTCTTTATACCTTGTTATTAAGTATGGTGTTTGGTTTTGTTTTGTTCTTATTAGAGCGATCTACGAACGGTATCGCAAGAGCTTTTGCAGTAGTTTTTAATGAGATAATAATGGGGACACCTTTGTTGATTATGATATTTTTAGCAGTATATGTAATTGGAGATATCATTGCAATAAGTGACAAGCTGCTACTAGGTATTTTAGCTTTAACCTTGTATATGGCACCATACTTATCCAATGCATATAAAACAGCAGTAAGTGTGGTAGATGAAGATCAATATGTAATAATGAACTTATATCATTTTAATGGCTATGAGAAATATCGCTATATCATCATTCCACAAATGATTAAACCACTTCTTCCATCTTTACTCAATAATCTATCAAGTATAATTAAAGGCTCTGCCTTATTAAAGATTGTGTCTATTAGTGAGATAGCTTATGTTCTAACGGTAATATCCTCTAAAAATTGGGCTGCAGTTGAAGGTTATTATACTATGTGGATAATGTATTTAATGATTACAATTCCATTATCCATTTTAGCTAAGCTAATCGCAAAGAAGGTGACAATATGAATTTAACACTACAAAACTTAGTCAAAAAATATGGCAATCAAACAGTTTTAAAAGATATTAATTTAGATTTGAGCAAGGTTAAAGCACTAGGTATTATTGGAGAATCAGGATGTGGTAAATCAACCTTAATGCGCCTATTAGCAGGAATTGAAGAAGTAGATGATGGTTTAATTGATATTAATGATTTCTCAGTTAATGATGACAAAGTTACTTTTCAAAAACAAATAGGAGTAGTTTTTCAAAAACATAATCTATTTCCTCACTTAAGTTTAAAAGAGAACATTGCACTAATTTTAAAAAAAGTTAAAAAAATGAAAAAAGAAGAAGCAAATAGCAAAGCTATGGCATTGCTAGAAAAGTTGTTTATAGAAAAAGAAGCGGATAAAAAACCACATATGGTTTCTGGTGGGCAAGCACAACGATGTTCCATCGCGCGAGCGTTGGCAACCGATCCTAATTTAATTTTTTTGGATGAGCCGACTGCAGCATTAGACCCACTGCTTACAAAGGAAGTTTTAAAGGCGATAAGTAAACTAAAAGAGGATGGTATTGAGTTTATTTTTGTTACTCATGAAATTACTTTTCTAGAAGAATTTGCCGATTATATTTTATTTTTAAAAGAAGGCTCAATCCATGAACACGGAACTAGTGACTGTCTTCAAAACCCTAAAACAGCAGAACTACGTACATTTTTAAATATAGAGGAGGTAAAGTATGACAATACAGGAAATTTATGAGATGTTTAACAACATAGGATGTTTATCCTTTACAACAGTAAATGGGGAAGGTTATCCAGAGTCAAGAATTGCTCATTTAAGAGCTTATGATGAAGAAGGAATTTATTTTATGACGATGTTTACTAAAGACTTCTATAAACATCTTAAAAATAATAGTAAGTTAGCACTGTGCGGGCTTAATGCAAAAACGCAAGTGGAACATGATGAAAAAGGGTTTCCTATATTTGAAGGTGGTTATGCGATGCGTATGAGTGCTAAAGTTAAAGAGATGCCTATAGAAAAAATTAAAGCTAAAAATAATCCAGTCTTTGATTTTTGTATAAAAGATCAAGAAGTATATCCAGCCATGGTGGTGTTTTGTATCACCGAAGGTTATGGTGATATATTCAATTATGATTTTGAGAAAATTCATCGTTCTAACAAACTAGAGCGAACCTATTTTTCCTTTAACGGAGCTAAAGAGAAATACAAAGGCTTAAAGATTAATCAACAAAAGTGTATTTCTTGCGGTATATGCAAGACAAAGTGCTCATTTCTAGCTATTAAAGAAGAAAACAAAGTATATTCTATTGATAAATATCGCTGTGATGAGTGCGGAGATTGTTTTATACACTGTCCTGTGAAAGCCATATTGTATTAACTTATTACTCTTGATGAACAAATTAAAAACTGATATCATTAACTAAGTGTTAATGATTTTTTTATCTAATAAAGGAGATCGATATGTTAAAAAAAATTGCTAGTATAGTTTCACCTGAGCTATTAAAAATACTTTGTGAAATGGGACATGGAGATGAAATTGTTTTCGCGGATGGAAATTTCCCAAGTGAAAGTGTTGCTAAAAGAATAGTTCGTTTAGATGGTCATGGTGTTAGTGAAATTTTGACTGCTGTGGTTGAATATTTTCCCATCGATAAAAACTCTGAGGGTCCAGTCATGGTGATGGCCACGGCTGATGGTTCAGTACCTGCAATTTGGGCAGAATATGCTGAAATTCTTAAGAATGAAGAATCCGAAAACTTTACAGATAGCTTTAGTGAAATTGAACGCTTTGCTTTTTATGAACAAGCTAAAAAAGCTTATTGTGTTGTTGCGACAGGGGAGCGGGCATTATATGGCAATATCATTTTAAGAAAAGGAACGTGCTAATTATGGATGAAATAAATAAACTCATTAAACATACTATGCTTGCTGAAATAGAAGCTGCAACAGCGATGTTAAATCAAACTGAGCATCAGTACGATGATGTTGTGGAGGTGATTTTAAACTGTAAGGGTAAAGTAGTATTTATGGGTATTGGAAAGTCAGGGCATATTGGTAAAAAATTAGCTGCTACTTTTGCCTCGACAGGCACACCAAGTTTTTTTGTGCATAGTGCAGAAGCATGTCATGGTGACTTTGGTATGATTGAAAAACAGGATGTGGTGATCTTAATGTCTAATAGTGGTACAACACTAGAAGTTGTTCAGGATATTCCATTTTTAAATAAAATAGGTTGTACCATCGTGGGTTTTACGTCAAACACAGATAGTATCCTTGACAAAGAAGCGAAGCATACTATTCTTTATCCTAAGTTAGCGGAAGCAGATCATTTAAATCTAGCACCTACAGTTTCTAGTACGTTGATGTTGATTTTAGGTGATGCATTGGCATGTACAATTTCAAAAATAAAAAACTTTGAAAGGGAAGACTTTTATAAGTTTCATCCAGGTGGAGCACTTGGAGAATCTTTAAAAAAGGAACAATAGGTGAAATATGAGTAAAATTATAGTGTTTGGTATTATGGTTGCTGATATGGTAGCTAACCTACAAGCTTTTCCTAAAGCAGGTGAAACTATTCTAGGAGATACACTGCATGTTTATATGGGTGGAAAAGGAATGAATCAATGTGTCGCAATTAAACGCCTTGGTGGTGATAGTGAAATGATAGGATGTCTAGGTAATGATGGCTATGGTGATATGTTTAGAAAGTTATTAAAAGAAGAAAAAATTCCTCATCAACATGTATTAACAAGTTCAAAAATCCCTACAGGAATTGCACAAATCCAAATTGACAGTTCAGGGCAAAATAAAATTGTTGTTATACCAGCAGCTAATCATGAATTTAAAATAGAGAATTTACAATCAATGCAAAGCGTTTTTGATGATGCAGAGTATGCAGTTTTTCAACTAGAGATGCGTTTTGATGTAACCTTTAAAGCGATGCAGTTGGCACATGAAAAGGGAATTAAAATAATCTTTAATCCTGCACCAGCGATGAAGCTTCCAAATGATATGATTAAACTTGCAGACTACATAACACCTAATGAAGTTGAGCTAGGTATTATTGCTGATGAAGATACTACTACAATGGAGGGTATTGAAAAAGCTGCAAAAAAATTGTTAGCATTAGGGGCAAAAAACATAATTGCTACACTTGGATCAAAAGGAGCCTTGATTGCGACTAAAGACTATTTTAAGATAATACCTGGTTATGTAGTGGATAATGTAGTCGATACCGTTGCTGCAGGAGACAGCTTTAATGGAGCTTTGGTTACAAAATTAGCCGAAGGTGCTAGTTTAGAAGAAGCTGTTTTATTTGCTAATGCTATGGGTGCTTTAACTGTACAAGTAAAGGGAGCTATTCCATCTTTGCATACTAGATTAGAAGTGGAGACATTTATTAAGAACAATTAATTGTTTTTAATATCATCCTATAAATTACTTAATGCACTATTTTAAACTTTGTTTAATATAGTGTTTTTAAGTTACATTTAAGGTTTAAGAGTTATATTAAAATCCTACTTAGGAGGATTTTATGAATAAATATCAATCGCTAATGGCTAAGCATCAATCGATAATATTAGCTATAGTAGCAATTTTTACGTTTTACGCGTTAATAATTGTTGTTAACGATTCGAATACATCGCATAACAACACAAGTTTTGTAACCTTGTCCGAGGATGGTCAACATATTGGGGATTCGATTACTTCAGTGGACTTAAAAATAATTATTAATGGATTTGAACTTGAGCTTGATTTAAGTGAATATAATCCTATAGTTAGTGCTTATAGTTTGTCAGCAGAAACGCAAAATGTTTTTGAGTATACCACTACTGACGATGATATAGAAGTCTATTTAAATTATGAATTAGTTAATGGGAAAACAACATTTATACCAGAGCGATTAGATCAAGAAGAGGAAGTTATCATCACCATTAAAAAGAATAATGATCAAAGAAACATTACTTTGCAGACCTTACCAGATCAGTTTCCTACTCTTCAGTTTACAGGAGCCAGTATCAGTGTTGGAGATTTCTATGGCGATGTTTTTACAGGGAGTTATTCTTATGTCTATAAATTCAGTAATATTGGTGAATTATTATACTATGGAGGCGGATATCATAATGATCGCGGAACAGTAATGAATCTTGAAAAACACGACATTGATGGTGAAATTTATTATTCTTTTTTCAAACCAAATACCGACACATCAACACAGTTATTATTTAGTGGGATTACTTATGGTGAAATTATTTTAATGGATGATCAATATCAATTATTAGATACGCTTACCTTATTTCCGACAGAGAGTAACCCTAGTGGTGGCTATGTTGAAAATCATGAGTTTGTTATGATTGATGAAAATCATTATATTTTAGTTGGTGCTATTGATGAAAATGTTTATATGTCAAACATTAATGAGTTCGCAAGAGTAAAAGCAGTGTATATTCAAGAAGTTAAAGATGGAGAAGTGTTATTTGAATGGAATTCGACCGATTATCCTGAATTTTATTCAACTGCAGTTGAAAATAATGACTATACTAATACCAATGGTGAATATTATGCGGCAGACTATATGCACTTCAATAGCTTAATAGTTGATCCGCGAGACAATAACTTTATTGTTTCACTACGTAATCAAGATAGTATTATTAAAATTGAGCGAACAACAGGTGATGTGCTGTGGACTCTGGGCGGTTTAGGTGACGATTTTAATTTAACAAGTGAACAATCATTTTCTCGCCAGCATTATGCGTCGGTCACTGATGAGGGAAATATTTTATTATATGATAATGGAAATGCAAATAATCAATCACGAGTAATAGAGCTTACTCTTGATGAGGTTAATAAAGCTGTTTTAAATTTTGAGGAGTTTGTAGATCATCGTCAATTTTCCTTTGCAACAGGAGCAGTTGTAAAAACCGACATTGGATCTTACGTGATTGGTTGGGGAATTGGTAGCCAGCATTCTATTATGTCGGAAATTAATCCTGATACTAATGAAGTATACTGTGAGCTTATTCCAGAAGCCAATGTCTATGCGTATCGTGTGGTTAAAGCTTAAGTTTTAGCTACTTCTAAAAAAGCTGTCAGGAAAGATAATATGCTCATCATAGGGATTTAATTTTGCGAAATCTTTATCTTGTTTTGTGATAGCATGAGTGATAACACGATGTCCAAATCTTTTTCTTATCGCCTCTAAGGTGTTTTCAAGCTCCATTTTCTTATGATTATTGTTAAATAGTGATACTTGATGGTGGCTCGTATTAACCATAAAATTTGATACCTTTATACCCAAAGAGCGATAAGGAATTTTAAAATCAAGATGAAGAACACATAATTCTTTAACAGCTGTGATAATATCATAGTAGTGATAGGTTGGTTGGGCTAGTTTTGCCTGTCTTGTAAAGGATTCAAGCAAACTGTTACGTACATGAATGCTAACTGTTGTAGCATAGAATCCACTTTTCTTTAATCTTGAACAAACACTTTCACAAAGGATGGTCATGATAATAAAAACATGGTCGATATTTAGACAATCTTTGGGACAAGTCATACTGTTACCAATTGATTTAATGCAAGCTTGATCTGCATAGGGAGTAACTATACTAGAATCCAATCCGCGACTAAAAGCAAATAAGTAATTACCCCATTTACCAAAATGTTTATTTAGAAAGGGTAGTGGTGTGGTAGCTAAATCACCTATAGTGTTAATATCAAAAAGTGCTAGTTTTTTCTTTGTAGCGGAACCTACAAGTAATAAGTTATGTACTGCTAAGGGCCACACTTCTGTTTTTAAATTATGTTCATCTATAAGGAAATAATCATTAGGCTTGGCAATATCGGAGGCGAGTTTAGCAAATACTTTATTATTGGCAATACCTATAGAAACGGTTAGACCAATTTCAAATGTGATTTGATTTAATATTTTTTTTGCAACTGCTTCAGGATTTTCACATTCGCCCATATCTAACCAAGCCTCATCAATTCCAAAACTTTCGATAGTAGGTGTATATTGTAAATAGATTGCTTTAACTCGTTTTGAGTAATCAACATAAGTAAAAAAATCTGCTTGAACGCAAACTAAATTAGGGCATTTATTCTCAGCTTCAAAGATAGCTTCTCCAGTTTTGATGCCATAAGACTTTGCTATCGGATTCTTAGTTAAAATAATACCTTTTCGTTCTTCCTTGTTTCCAACAACTACCATTGGAACCTGTCTGTATTCAGGATGGAGCAACATCTCAACAGAAGCATAAAAACAATTTAAATCGATGTGGAAAATAACCTTACTCATATTTATCACCTTTTAAAGAAGTTTAACATGAAACTTGATTTTAAATCAAGTTAATATCTTCCATTTAATAATTGACTTTTTAGTAGTGATTTCTTATAATTTAAATATATACCGAGAACAGAAGGAAGTAGTTATTTGGTGACAATAAGAGAGGTTTTGGATGCTGTAAAAAACCCGTACAAATAATGAACAGTAGTCTGGGAGTTGATTTTTTGAAATAGTAGTAGGAGAATCCGTTTACTGACGTTAAGGTTAAAGAGCATACTTCATGTATGAATAAAGGTGGTACCGCGTAAATTTACGTCCTTTTTTAAGGGCGTTTTTATTTTTTTAGGAGGAAATGAGATGCGCAAAGAGTTAAATAGTAAGTATAACCATTTAGAGGTTGAAAAAGAGGAGCAGTATCAAGCATGGGTTAATGCTGGTTATTTTACTGCTAAAGATAAAGGAAAGGATCCTTTTTGTATTGTGATTCCACCACCTAATGTAACAGGAAAATTACATTTAGGACATGCATGGGATACTACTTTACAAGACATTATTGCTCGATATGAGCGTTTAAAAGGTAAAGACATGTTATGGCTATCAGGGATGGATCATGCCGGTATCGCGACTCAAGCTAAAGTAGATGAGCGATTAAAACAAGAAGGTATTTCACGTTATGATATTGGACGAGAAAAATTTTTAGAACGCTCGTGGCAGTGGAAAGAGGAGTATGCAGGTCATATACGCCAACAATGGGCAAAAATGGGTCTTTCTTTAGATTATTCACGTGAACGTTTTACCTTGGATGAAGGTCTAAGTCATGCAGTTAAAAAAGTGTTTGTTGACTATTATAATGAAGGATTAATTTATCAAGGTGAGCGTATAATAAATTGGGATCCTAAAGCAAAAACAGCGCTAAGCAATATTGAAGTAATTCATAAAGAAATAGAAGGCGCAATGTACACTTTTAATTATCAGGTACAGGATAGTGATGCATATTTTCATGTTGCAACAACACGTCCCGAGACTATGTTTGGAGATGTTTGTGTAGTAGTACATCCAGACGATAAGCGTTATCAGCATCTTATTGGTAAAATGGCGATTAATCCAGCGAATCATCAAGCAATTCCGATCATCGGTGATGATTATATTGAGGTTGAGTTTGGAACTGGTGCAATGAAATGTACACCTGCTCATGATCCTAATGATTATCAAATAGCTGAGCGTCATCAATTAGAAAAGATTATTTGCATGAATAGTGATGGAACGATGAATGCTTTAGCCGGTGACTTTGAAGGACTTGATCGTTTTGAATGCCGTAAAGCAATAACAAAACGTATTGAAGATGAAGGTAATTTAGTTAAAATAGAAAAACATATTCATCAAGTAGGGCATTCTGAGCGTACTGATGTAGTCGTAGAACCATACCTATCAAAACAATGGTTTGTAAAAATGAAACCGATGGCTCAAGATGTATTAAATGCACAAGCAAATCCAGAAGATAAAATTAATTTTTTTCCACAACGATTTGAAAAAACGTTTAATCAATGGTTAGAAAATATTGAAGATTGGTGTATATCAAGACAATTATGGTGGGGACACCGAATTCCAGCTTGGTATCACAATGAAACTGGCGAAGTTTATGTAGGAATGCAGCAACCTCAAGATATTGAAAATTGGACTCAAGATGAAGATGTTTTAGATACTTGGTTTTCAAGTGCTTTAT
>CAYJJG010000002.1:0-66219 GCA_964370435.1 uncultured Holdemania sp. | reverse complement strand
AACCTTGGGTTGGCCAGAAAAAACAGAAGATTTAGAGCGTTTTTATCCTAATAATGTTTTAGTTACGGGATATGATATTATTTTCTTCTGGGTAGCTCGTATGGCTTTTTCAGCACGCTATTTAACAAAATCTTATCCATTTAAAAACTGTCTAATTCATGGCTTAATTCGTGATGCAAACGGAAGAAAGATGAGTAAGTCTTTAGGAAATGGTATTGATCCGATGGAGGTTATTGAAAAGTATGGTGTAGATTCACTGCGTTTCTTCTTAACTACTAATTCAACTCCAGGACAAGATTTACGCTATAGCGAAGAAAAAATTGAATCATCTTGGAACTTTATTAATAAAATATGGAATGCATCACGATTCGTGATGATGAATTTGGAAGAAAACTTTGATTATACAACAGTAGATTTAAGTCATGCCTCACTAGTTGATCATTGGATATTAACACGCTTTAATGAAACATTAGAAAGTGTTAATAATAATATGGAAAAATATGAATTTGCCCTTGTTGGAAATGAGCTTTATAGTTTTATATGGGATGATTTCTGTAGTTGGTATATTGAACTTTCTAAAGCCGGCTTACAAAGTGAAGATAGTGAAGTGAAGAAAGCAACGATGTCTACGTTATTTGTAGTGCTTAATGGCATTTTAAAAATGCTTCATCCATTTATGCCTTTTGTAAGTGAAGAAATATACCAAGCAATAAATAATGAAGCTTGTTGCATAAGCAGTTGGCCAAAAGAAGTTAAACAAGCAGATACTTCTAGACAGGAAGAAGTTAAACAAGTACTTTCGATTATCACTACTATACGTGAGATTAAGCAAGCATATCAGCTAAAACCTAGTACACCAGTTAATTTTGTGCTTGAAGATTACAGCCACGCAAGTATAAAAAAAGATAACTATTTAGCAGCAATCATTGAGAGAATGGCTAAGGCTACCTGGTGTGAGGAGTTAAGTGGAGAGATGTTAGTGCGTCCAATCTACAATGCTACTCTTTCAATTCCAATGCTAGATATTATTGACGAAGAAGCGGAAATCGTTAAATTAACTGCTGAACAAACAAAGCTTGAAAATGAAATTAAACGTGCTGAATCAATGTTAGCTAATGAGAAGTTTATTTCAAAAGCTCCTGCTTCAAAAGTAGAAGAAGAAAAGAAAAAATGTGAAAATTATCGCTCTCAACTACTGGTAGTTATTGAACGATTACAAAAATTTAAAAAATAAAGGAGATTCCTATGAAGAAGAATACTACAAAATTTGCCTTGCTTATGGGTGTTAGTATAGCGTCCTTATCTTTAATTGTAATGAAAGGTTTAAATGACTATTTCTTTAATAGCGCAATTAAAAGGAAAATGAATCCTTACGTACGCCAAGAAAGTGAAGATGATAAATCTTCAGTGATTGATTCTGCTCGAAAATGGTTTTCTTCGATGAATGCGAGCACTGTAAATCTACATGCTTTCGATGAAGTGCAGCTACATGTTAAGTTGTTACAACAAGATAAAAGTAGTAAATGGGTTATTATAGCTCACGGATATAGCGCTAATTATAAGGAAGAGTTAGATGTTGCTCAAAATTTTTATGAACAAGGATTTAATTTAATGATGGTAGATTTAAGAGGACATGGTCTAAGTAGTGGTAAGTATATTGGTTTTGGATGGCCGGACCGTTTAGATATTCTTACTTGTATTAATTATTTATGTGCCAGAGATAAAGACATTAAGATAGTATTATATGGTTTATCGATGGGTGCTAGTACGATGATGAATGTTACGGGAGAAAATCTACCTGAACAAGTAGTGTGTTGTATCGAAGATAGCGGCTATTCTTCAATGGAAAATATTATGAGGTTTATGCTTAAAAATCGTTTTAGTTTTATTCCTGAAATGATGCATGGGGTAATTATTCATAATATTAATCGATCCATTAAAAATCGATGTCGGTATTCTTTATTCGATAATTCTTGTGTTAAACAGCTTAAAAAAAGTAAAACTCCAACGATGTTTATTCATGGAGAAGATGATGAAATTGTTCCATTTGAAATGGTATTCGAAAATTATTATGCTTGTGCTGCAAGTAAAGAATTATATACAATACCGAGCTCTTTACATGGCTTATCAAACTTAAAGCCACAATATTATGGTCGTGTGTTTCAGTTTATTAATCGTTATATAGAAAATTAATAGAGAGGTGTCTTTTATCTTATAAAGACACCTTTTTTAGTGTGTTTCAAAAAACAACTGAAAACGGTTTCAAAAAACATAGCATTTTAAAGTAACTTTTAGTATAATATATAAGAAAGTATTATGAAGCTCGATAGGAGGTAAAGTATGAGCACAAAGTTTGTATATATGTTCTCTGAATGTAATGGTACGATGAGAGAACTTTTAGGAGGAAAGGGTGCTAATTTGTCAGAAATGACTACTTTAGGTATGCCAGTTCCACAAGGTTTTACAGTTACTACTGAGGCGTGTAATCAGTATTATGCTGAAAATGAACGCATTAATGATGCTATATTAAAGGAATTGTTTGAAAATGTAGCTAAGTTAGAAGAAGTAAGTGGTAAAAAATTAGGTTCCGTTGAAAATCCATTATTGGTATCGGTGAGATCAGGTTCACGTGCATCTATGCCAGGGATGATGGATACTATTCTTAATTTAGGAATTAATGATGAAGTAGTAGAAACTTTAGCTCAAAAATCGGGTAATATTCGTTTTGCGTATGATTCATATCGCCGCTTTATTCAGATGTTTTCTGATGTTGTTATGGGTTTAAGTAAATCTAAATTTGAAGTAATTATAGATGAGCTAAAAGAGCGTAAAGGTGTTAAAGATGATACTGAATTAGATGCTGAAGATTTAAAAGAAATGGTAGTGGAATTTAAAAAATTCTACCGTGATAATTTAAAAGATGATTTCCCAACTGATCCAAAAGTGCAATTAACTTTAGCGATTGAATCAGTGTTTAAATCTTGGAATAATCCACGAGCTATATACTACCGTCGTATGAATGACATCCCTAGTTCATGGGGTACAGCAGTAAATGTTCAAATGATGGTTTTCGGTAATATGGGTGATGATTGCGGTACTGGGGTTGCCTTTACTCGTAACCCAGCTACTGGTGAGCGTAAATTGTTTGGAGAATTCTTGATGAATGCTCAAGGTGAAGATGTAGTTGCCGGAATTAGAACACCGCAAACAATTGATAAATTAAAAGAAGTAATGCCGGCTGCATACGATCATTTTGTGGAAATTTGTGATAGACTAGAAAGCCACTATAAAGATATGCAAGACATGGAGTTTACTATTGAAAATGAAAAGCTATACATGTTACAAACAAGAAATGGAAAAAGAACTGCTTCTGCGGCTTTAAAAATTGCTTGTGACATGGTAGATGAAAAATTAATTAATGTTGATAGCGCATTAATGATGGTTGATCCTAAACAACTTGACTCTTTATTACATCCTCAATTTGATAATGAAGAATTGGCATCTGCTGAAGTAATTACTACAGGTTTAGCTGCATCTCCTGGTGCTGCTTGTGGTCAAATAGTTTTTAATGCAAACGATGCTATTAAGGCAGCTACTGTTGGCAAAAAAGTAATTTTAGTACGTCTTGAAACTTCTCCAGAAGATATCGAAGGTATGGATGTTGCACAAGGTATCTTGACAGTACGTGGAGGAATGACATCTCATGCTGCTGTTGTTGCTCGTGGTATGGGTAGATGCTGTGTTAGTGGATGTGGTGATATTGTCATCAATGAAGAAGAAAAAACATTTAGTGTTGGTAATAAAACTTTTAATGAAGGAGAGTTTATCTCTTTAGATGGTTCTCTTGGAAATGTTTACGGTCAAGAGATTAAAACAGTACCTGCTCAAATTTCTGGTGATTTTGGAAGATTTATGGGTTGGGCTGATGAGCGTCGTACGCTTAAAGTAAGAACGAATGCCGATACTCCAAAAGATGCTAAGCAAGCTTTAGAGTTTGGTGCTGAAGGAATTGGACTAGTTCGTACAGAACACATGTTCTTCGACTCTAAACGAATTACTGCAATGCGTGAAATGATTGTTTCTAAAACAGTTGCACAACGTAAGGTTGCTTTAGCTAAATTACTGCCTATGCAACGTTCTGATTTCGAGGGAATATATGAGGCTATGAAAGGATTACCAGTAACTATTCGTTACTTGGATCCACCTTTACATGAGTTTTTGCCAACTTCTAGTTACGATATTGCGACATTAGCGCAAGATATGAACTTAGATGTAAATGAACTTAAAGTAATTATTTCTTCGCTACATGAATTTAATCCGATGATGGGACATCGTGGTTGTCGTTTAGCTATCAGTTATCCAGAGATTGCTGAAATGCAAACTCGCGCAGTAATTGAAGCAGCAATTAATGTTAATAAAAAATATCCTGAATATAACATTGTTCCAGAAATTATGATTCCATTAGTAGGGGATAAAGCTGAATTAGACTACGTTAAAGAGCTCGTTGATGCTACAGCTAAAGAAGTAATTAGTGAGCAAAACGCTAAGTTAGACTATATGGTAGGAACAATGATTGAGATTCCTCGTGCAGCTTTATTAGCGGATGAAATAGCTGAATCAGCTGAGTTCTTTAGTTTTGGAACCAATGATTTAACTCAAATGACTTATGGTTTCTCACGTGATGATGCTGGTGGATTCTTAGGTTCTTACTATGATAAAAAAATCTATGAACAAGATCCTTTTGCAAGACTTGATCAAAGAGGTGTTGGTAAGCTAGTTGAAACTGCAGCACGCTTAGGTAAACAAACACGTAGTGATATTAAACTAGGAATTTGTGGAGAACATGGTGGCGATCCAAGTTCGATTGAATTCTGTCACAATGTTGGATTAACGTATGTATCTTGTTCACCATATCGTGTACCAATTGCTAGACTTGCAGCAGCGCAGGCAGCAATTAAAGCTAAGAATAAGAAATAAGTATAAGGCAAGATAAATTCTTGCCTTTTATTATGTGAAAAAGACGAATTTAGGTATAAATTTATTAAATTGTATCATGCTAGTATAGAAGGAGGATTTCATATGAAGAAAATCATAGCCATTCTTTTTGTTTTGTTTGTTGCAACCGGATGTAGTTGTTCCATGATGGACAGTGACATTGAACCAAGCAGTTCACCATCGACTGACCCAATGACAACGCAACCTACCACTACAACTGATCCTGAAGGGGAAACAGCTTATTATACTAGCGACTATATTGATTACTTAGCTAATGAATATACTTTAGAAAACCCTACAGCATTAGATAACTTAGATGAAAATGTTATTGATGGATATAGTTTTGGGTTGCATGATCAAACATATTATTTGGTACAGCTAAATCCAAATAATGAAATGAGTAATACCTGGAGAAATAGTATTCAATCTAATGGTCAAATTGATGTAGATATTGAAGGTTTACCCCAATCTATGTATGCGTTATTAAATGGAAACTATGCTTTAATTAGCGAATCTAATGAATATATGGATGGATTTCAAGATTATTATGATGGATATAGTTATGAAAATACATCAAATAACTTAAACGAAGCTCCAAATCAATAAAACATACTAAAGGTTGTAATGTGTTCAAGAAATTATCTTGTAGCGTTATAGCTTTTTTTATTTTCTAAATCAGGTTTAAAATAGTTCAAGTTGACAGCAGCGTCAAATTGTTTATAATAATATTAGAAATACAGTGACCAAGACAAGATAGTTTTATCGTTGAATTAGAGAGATTGCGGATGGTGCAAGCAATTGTAAACCAAAACTATTACCACTTGTGAGTAGACTTTTGAAAAAGTTCCGGTAACAGCCGTTATTGTTGAGTGCCTATAATTTAAATATTATAGGAATTAAGGTGGTACCGCGTATAACACGTCCTTTTTGGAGGTGTTTTTTATTTTAGGAGGATAAAGATGATTAACATTAAAGAACATGAACAATTAAGTATTATCAACCACAGTTGCGCCCATTTGATGGCTCAAGCAGTCAAGAGACTATACCCAGATGCACTATTTTGGGTAGGACCAGTTATTAGTGAAGGTTTTTACTATGATATCGATTTAGGAAATACTTCAATTAAAGAAGAGGATTTCGCTAAAATTGAAAAAGAAATGAAGAAAATCGCTAAAGATGGTAAACGTATTCAACGCCAAGAAATTACTAAAGAAGAGGCACTAGAGCGATTTAGTGAGGATCCTTATAAAGTTGATTTAATCACGAATATGGATGATTCAGCACAAGCTATTAGTATTTATACTCAAGGTGAATTTACTGATTTATGTCGAGGCCCACACGTAGAAACGGTTAAAGAGCTTAAACATTTCAAATTATTAAAAGTATCTGGTGCTTACTGGAAGGGTGATGCACAAAACAAAATGTTACAACGTATCTATGGTATTTGTTTTGAGAATGAAGAAGATTTAAATCAGCATTTATATTTATTAGAAGAAGCAAAAAAACGTGATCATAAGAAACTCGGGCGGGAACTAGATGTCTTTATGATGAGTGAGTATGGACCAGGTTTACCTTTTTTCCTTCCTAATGGTATGATTCTTCGCAATATATTAGAAAATTATTGGTATGATGAACATACTAAAGAAGGATATCAATTCATCAAAACACCAATTATGCTTTCACAAGAGCTTTGGGAAGTATCAGGTCACTGGGCTAACTATAGAGAAAATATGTATACAGTAGATGTTGATGATCGCACTTTTGCAGTGAAACCAATGAACTGCCCTGGTGGAATGTTGGCGTATAAAAATGGCTATTATTCTTATAAGGATTTACCACAGAGAGTAGGGGAACTAGGTTTAGTTCATCGACATGAAGCAAGTGGTGCATTAAATGGTCTGTTTCGTGTAAGAACATTTACACAAGATGATGCTCATATCTTTATGCGTGAAGATCAAATCGAAAGTGAAGTTGTTAGATTGATTAATTTTATTGATCGCGTATATACTGTATTTGGTTTAAGCTATGAAATTGAATTATCAACACGACCAGAAAAATATATTGGTGATGTAGCAATATGGGATTTAGCAGAAGAAACTCTAGAACGCGCTTGTAAAGCTGCTCATAAATCATGCAAAATTAACCCCGGTGATGGTGCATTCTATGGTCCTAAACTGGATTTCCAAATCAAAGATAGCCTAGGTCGTATTTGGCAGTGTGGAACAATCCAATTAGATATGAATCTGCCTGAGCGTTTTGATTTAACTTATGTGGACAGTGATGGAAGCAAAAAAAGACCAATTATGCTACACCGTGTAATATATGGCTCAGTTGAACGTTTTATTGGTATCCTTATTGAGCATTTTGCAGGTAATTTCCCACTTTGGTTAGCTTGGAATCAAATGACTATCATCCCGGTTCATCACGAACTACATTTAGATTATGCAATGGAAATACAAGCATTATGTGATGCCAATAACTTTAGAAGTAAAGTGGATAACCGCAATGAAAAATTAGGTTATCGAATTCGTGAGGCTCAAACTAAAAAAGTCCCAATTCAAGTTGTTGTAGGTGATGGTGAAGTAACTAATAATACTGTTACATTGCGACGCCATGGACAAAAAGAGTCTTTAACTATCACTAAAGAAGAATTTGTAAGAATGATTAATTATGAAATCGATACAAAGAGAATAACTAGCTTAAATTAATAAGATTTTAAAAGGGATTAGTTCTGTACTATTAGAAACTAATCCCTTTTGTGTGTTTATTACTGTATTGCATTAAAAAAACCTCGTTGTAAGTCTAAATAATTTAGCACTGTGCTATTTATTAAGTCAACTTCAAGGTTATTTATTTTAAATATAAACTTTATTTCATAAACTCTTCAACAAAGGTATGTACTTCAGTTAAAGCAATTTCTTTAGCACTTTCCGCTGTACGCTCTTTTATTTCAACGAGACCTTCTCCGCATTTTTTACCAATTACTATGCGAAGAGGAATACCAATCAAATCTAAATCTTTAAATTTAACACCAGGACGCTCATCACGATCATCTAATAAGACATCCCATTGTTTACTTAATTCTCTATATAATTCATTTGCGATTGTAGCTTGTTGTTCATCCTTAGATGAAATCATAACAATAGCAACTTTGTAAGGAGCTACAGACTTAGGCCAAATGATACCATACTCATCATGATGCTGTTCAACGATAGCTGCCATACAACGTGCAGTACCGATACCATAAGAACCCATCCATACTGGATTAAGCTTATTGTTTTGATCTAAATAAGTTAAATTCAGTGCTTCAGCATATTTAGTGCCTAATTTAAAGGTATTACCTACTTCAATACCTTTGGCAAAACTTATCGTACCACGACATTTAGGACAAATATCGCCTTCTTGAATCTTTCTTATATCTGCAGTATGCAGTGTTGTGAAATCCTTTATATTACAGTTAATGTAGTGATAGTCAGTTTCGTTTGCTCCTACAATAAAGTTCACCATTTGTGAGACTTCCTTATCGATAATAACCGGACATTTTATATTAACTGGTCCGGCAAAACCAACTTGCGCTTGACTCACTTCATAAACTAGTTCAGGTGTTGCTAAAGTAATTTCATTTGCTTGTAATAACTTTTGAAGTTTCGTTTCATTAATCTCACGATCACCGCGTACTAAACAAGCATAAGGTTTATTATCAACACTGTAAATAAGTGTTTTTACAAAATGAGTAGCATCTTTCTTAAAAAAGCTGCTTACTTCCTCAATTGTTTTAAAATTCGGTGTAACTACTTTTTCTAGTGGTAGTGGATTACCCAGGGGTTTAATTTCTGGATCTACGCAGGCAGTTATTTCAATATTACTAGAATAATCACATTGTTCACAAAGAACTAAAATATCTTCTCCAATATCACTAATTGCTTGGAACTCTTCACTTAGTAAACCACCCATGACCCCAGTATCAGCTTTAACGATGCGGTAGTCAAGACCAATTTTATCAAAAGTGTTTTTATAAGCGTTGTACATATTATTGTATGCTACATCAAGACCTTGTGCATCTACATCAAAGGTATAAGCATCTTTCATCACAAATTCACGAACACGTATTAATCCAAAACGTGGACGAGGTTCATCGCGGTATTTTGTTTGAAATTGATATAGTGAGAAAGGCATGTCTTTATAAGAGCGAATTTTCATTGCTGCAGCTTGCACAAATAATTCTTCATGCGTAGGACCTAAGACAAAAGGTTTATTAAAACGATCCTTTAAGCTAAACATACTACTACCAAAATTTTCACGTCTTCCTGAGGCTATGAATACCTCCTCACTAATTAGTGCAGGCATCGTTAGTTCTTGCGAATCAATGGCATTCATTTCACTGCGTAAAATATTTTCTATATTATTTAAAACTTTATATCCTAGCGGTAACATCATGTAAACTCCAGCAGAACTTTTTTTAATCATTCCTGCACGAGTTAATAAATTACCACTTGTTGAATCTTCATCTTTAACGTTTTCCCTTAAAGTATAAAAAAAACTTTGTTTCATTTTCATAATATGTATTCTCCTTGCTTTAAATATTATACTATATTCTTCTTTATTTGCAATAAAACAGTCTAATAAATGATAGCTCCTCATATAATAAATTGAGGTGATAAAATTGAAACAAACTAGTAAAGTTCAAATCATAAAAAATAATGTACCTTCACACCGATATCTTTCTAGTATAAACTTAGGTTTAGTTGAAGGAGAATGGATTGAGTTGATTCGGTGGTTACCTACGCATGATTACCTAATTGTACAAATACATAATAAGTTATATGCGTTACCTAAAATAGTAGTTGACCACTTGGAGTTTAACAAGTGAAGAAGGTCGTATTTGTAGGCAACCCTAACGTAGGAAAAAGCACTTTAATCAATTTGCTTTGTGGTAGCAATTTAAAAATTGGTAATTGGAGTGGAGTTACTACTGAAAAGTTAGAGGCTAGTTTCTTTTATGGTGAAGAAGAATATCTGTGCGTAGACTTACCTGGGCTTTATGGTTTTAGTAATGCAACAGATGAAGAGCGAATTACTGAAGAATACTTAATGAATCATGAAATTGACTGTCTGGTGAATGTCGTTGACAGTACCGCTTTACTCAATAATTTAAATTGTACTTTACAATGCCGTGATCTTCAAATACCTATGGTTTTGGTACTGAATTTTGATGATGAAAGAATAAAAAGTGGTATAGAAATTGACGCTAAGTGGATTGCAAGACGATTATCTATTCCCACAATCATGATGCATGCACACAATGATAAACGAATAAGCTATTTGAAAGAGTGTATTCATACACAAGCTGACAAGACTATACGTTATCTGCCCTTACTAGATAATGCAACTGAAAAATTATTTGTTGATTTTTATAATCAAAACTATAATGATTTAAGAAGCGCTATATTCAATTTTAATCAACAGTATCAAGAGTTTGTTGTTGAGAATAGAAGAAAAACAATAAATTCGTTTAAAGAAGCATATAGTCAAAATAATCCTAAATTACTTGTTTTAACTAAAAGAATAGATACATACCTATTACATGTAGTTTACGGTTATCTTTTTGCCTTCATAATCTGTGCAAGTATGTTTTACATAGTCTTTACGGGAAGTACATGGATTAATAATGCACTAAACATACTACTAAATGCTATAAAGAACGTGTTAGTTTCTATAGTAGTGGATTTTCCAATTCTATTTCAAAATTTATTAATTGATGGAATATGGGGTGCATTTTGTAGTGTTTTAAACATTGTTCCAATTTTAGCGTTATTGTATGCAATGTTGGCATTGTTAGAAGAAAGCGGTTATATGGCTCGTATAAGTTTACTATGTGATCGATTTATGCGAAATTTTCACTTATCAGGAAAAACGATGCTTTGCTTTATTATTGGAACAGGTTGTAATGTACCTGGCATCGCTTCCACTGTATCTCTAGAAAACGAAAAAATGAGAAAGAAAGCAGCATTACTCATACCTTTTATGAGTTGTAGTGCACGCTTACCCATATATATTTATTTTATAAATATCTTTTTTATTCAACATCAAGTATTGGTTTTATTAATAATTTACGGGCTGAGTTTTATTGTTGTTTGCAGCTTATCAATATTTTTAGACATCAAAGAAAAAAACTATTACGATGATGTAATGCTAGTGGAGTTACCAAGTTATAGATTTCCTAAAGTAGCGGTAGTAATAAATAAAGTAAAAAAAGAAATTAAACAATTCATGACTAAAGCTTTAAAAGTAGTATTATGGATACTTCTAATCTTATGGATATTGATGAATACTCCTTATGGACCGACTGAAAATAGTTATTTAGTAACTTTTGCTAAAAATATAAGTCCGCTATTTAATCCACTAGGTTTCGGACAATATTGGTTTCTAGTTGCTGCATTATTACCTTCTTTTATTGCAAAAGAGAGTGTTGTTGCCTTTTTGATACTTTTAAATCCTGATCTCACTTTAATTGAGCATGCTCCACAAATTGCACTAAGTTATATGGTATTTTGTTTATGTAGTGTTCCTTGTGTGATGACATGCTCAATAATGTTACAGAAATATGGATTTAAGCATTTTTTAAAATCATTATTATTAACCTTGATTGTTCCTTATTTATTGAGTTTTTTCATTTATCAATTTTTGCTTATTGTTACTTGAACTGTAAAAGTTTTAAAGCAATATAATTTTTTTAAAAAAACGACTTTACATCTTTTTCACAAATGCTATAATATCAAAAAGTGTGGGGGTAATTAATTATGGCATTTTATTATGATAAGGCATCGCATACCTTTAGTGAATACCTACTTGTACCGGGATATTCTAGTGCGGATTGTGTTCCAAATAAAGTAGATTTAAAAACACCATTAGTCAAATTTAAAAAGGGTGAAGAACCCAAATTACAATTAAACATTCCGATGGTTAGTGCCATTATGCAATCCGTATCAGGATCAAAAATGGGTGTGGCCCTTGCAAAAGAAGGTGGAGTAGCTTTCATTTATGGTTCACAAAGTATTAAAAATCAAGCAGCGATGGTTGCAAAGGTTAAAAATGATAAAGCGGGATTTGTGACTAGTGATTCTAATCTAACACCGAAAACAACAATTAAAGAAGTGTTAGAGTTAAAAGAGAGAACTGGACATAGTACTATGGCAATTACTGAGGATGGTAGTCCTAATGGTAAATTACTTGGGATTATTACCGAAAGAGATTATCGATTGTCAAGAGTAGAATTAACCGATACGGTAGATCAGTATATGACCCCTTTTAATAAGCTAGTAGTAGCTAATGTTAAATCTACACTCAGTGAATGTAATGATTTAATATGGGATAACAAATTAAATTCTTTACCTGTTATCGATGACAATCAAAATCTATGTTACTTAGTTTTTAGAAAAGATTATGATTCTCACAAAGAAAATCCTCTAGAGCTATTAGATGAGCATAAAAGATTCATTGTAGGAGCAGGTATTAATACCAGAGATTATGAAGAGCGTGTTCCTGCACTAAAAGAGGCAGGAGTCGATGTGCTTTGTATTGATTCTTCTGAAGGCTTTAGTGAATGGCAAAAAATCACTTTGCAGTGGATAAAAGCTAAATATGGTGATGAAGTTAAAGTTGGTGCTGGAAATGTAGTAGATAAAGAAGGTTTCAGATTTTTAGCAGATGCTGGTGCTGATTTCATAAAAGTTGGTATTGGTGGAGGTTCTATTTGTATCACTCGTGAAACTAAAGGAATCGGACGAGGACAAGCTACTGCTGTTATTGAAGTTGCAAAGGCACGTGATGAATATTATAAAGAAACAGGAATATATATACCGATTTGTTCGGATGGTGGTATTGTTTATGACTATCACATTACATTAGCTTTAGCGATGGGTGCTGATTTTGTAATGTTAGGTAGATATTTTAGTCGCTTTGAAGAATCACCAACAAATAAAGTGACAATTAATGGTAGTTTTATGAAAGAATACTGGGGTGAGGGCAGTAATCGTGCTCGTAATTGGCAACGCTACGATTTAGGTGGTGACAACAGCCTGAAGTTTGAAGAGGGTGTTGACAGCTATGTTCCATATGCAGGAACACTTAAAGATAATATTGCGATTACTTTACTTAAAATTCGCTCAACATTATGTAATTGTGGTGCTTTATCAATTCAAGAACTTCAACAAAATGCTCGATTGACATTAGTTTCATCAACTTCTATTGTTGAGGGTGGAGCGCATGACGTGCTAGTTAAAGATCAAAATAATTCAAATAATATGAATAAATAATTTAAGAAGTTAATAAAAAAAGCGATATTCGCTTTTTTTTATTGCAATTAACGTTATTGAAAAGTAACTTCTTATTTATCATTTTTTATGATAATAAAGGCTTTATCGATACCCATCTCTTTAACTAATTCAAGATAAATTAACATTTTCTTAGCGCTTTCTTTATGCATCAAATGCTGATCACTACCCTTAGTGAAATAAGTATAAGCAGAAGCGTCAGTATATTCCTCTTTTTGATATGTCATACAAGCTGCTATACGATCACAAACACTTTCTTTAATATAATTTACTGGTACTTTTCCACTAATTATGCCTTCTCGTGTACGGTCTATCCAGTATTCCCAATGATGTTTATTTCTTCCTTTATGATGTAACCAACTTAGTGAATATCCATATTTCTCTTTCTCAGCATCATTAGGGCTGCGCGTAGCCTGATAATAACGAACGCCACTAAAGAATTCAACCGGAGTATATTTGGATAAATCGTGTAGTAACCCTTGTTTATATAGCCCCATTTTAAAACATAAGCGGGTGACAATCATTTTATGTTTAGTAATAGTATAAAAATGCGCAAAAGTGCGATAGAAGATGGATTTAGTATTCATAATAGTGACCTCTTATAATTATTCTAATGATTTTTGAGTTAAAATCAACAAAATAAAGAGTAAGTATTTAAAGAAAGTCATTTTCGTGTTAAAATATGTGTTAATGGAGGAGTTTTATGAACCGACACCAATTAAGAGAGAAATGTATTACTTGTATATATCAACATCGTCTAATAAATAAAAATTTAGATGATGCTAGTATAGATGTTTTTGGAGGTAAGATTAAGGAGTTAAATGTTTTTGAAAGAGGTCTATTAGCCAATGTTAATGAAAATGAAGAAAAGTATATCCAGTATTGTAATGAAGTGCTAAAAGATTGGACTTTTAATCGTTTAGGATATGTTGAACAAGCTATCTTGTTACTAGCTTGTGCTGAATTTGATCAAAAAGAAACTTCAGCAGCAGTTATTATTGATGAAGCTGTGAATCTAGCTAAAAGTTATTGTGATGAAGAATCTTATAAGTTAATTAACGGTGTACTAGATAAGCTATGAGTTTAAAAGTTGCTACAGTTAGTCAACTAGTTAGCTATTTAAAAGGTAAATTGGATCATGATTTATCTATTCAAAAAATCACAATACAGGGAGAAATCAGTAACTTTACAGCCCATCGAAGTGGACATTGGTATTTTACATTAAAAGATGAACGTTCTAGAATAGCCTGTGTAATGTTTCAAACACAAGCAAGGAGTTGTAAAATTATCCCAAAATCAGGAGATAAAGTCTTTGTTGTGGCTAATACTTCCTTGTTTGAGACTAGTGGTCAGTTACAGCTATATGTTCAGTCACTAACATTAGACGGAATTGGTGATTTATATTATCAATACGAACAACTAAAACAAAAACTTAACAATTTAGGGATGTTTAGTCCTGAACATAAAAAAAGATTAAAAGCTTATCCGATGAAAATTGCATTAGTTACTGGTGATAAAACAGCCGCGAGGGAGGATGTGCTAACAACTTTAGCGCGCAGATGGCCTATTGCTGAAATAATAGAATTTCCAACACTTGTGCAAGGAGAAGGGGCACCGACGCAAATTATAGAAGCGCTTAGGCGTGCTGACGGCATTAATTCTGATATTATTTTGCTAGTACGTGGTGGTGGATCTATAGAAGATTTATGGGCTTTTAATGATGAAGCGGTTGCGTACTGTATTTTTGAATGTAGTACACCTATAGTGGTAGGAGTAGGACATGAAGTGGATACTACAATTGCTGATTATGTTAGTGATTTAAGAGCACCAACACCAACTGCTGCTGCTGAAATGGTTACTCCTTCAGTAGAGGAAGAGTTAGTGAAAATTGCTAAGTATCGGCAAACTATAACATTAGCAATCAATCATCGATTATTGATTAGTAAAAAAGAGTTAGTAGCACTCAAAGAAACAAAAGTGTTTAGTGATCCACATTCACTGTTTGCAGTATCGTGGATGAAGGTAGATAACTTGAGTAATCAACTGCGCTTAGTACCATCTGAATTTCATAAGAAACGCTTAGCATTTGAAAGTTTGAAAGCAATTTTAATTAAGAATACAATTAGTAGTTGTTATAAAACTGCAAATAGTATAAAAATAAAGAAACAAAAAATTAAAGAACACACACTGAATAAGATACAAACAGTTAATAATGATTTTGTTCGCAATGTTACAAAGTTAGATGCTTATTCACCGCTTAAAAGTTTAAGTAGAGGTTATGTTTTGGCATACCAAAAACAAAAATTAGTAAAATCTAAGTTAGAAGTTGTGCATGATGAAGTGTTAACTATTAAGTTTAGTGATGGTGAAGTATTAACGAAACCTTTAATTACGGAGGAAGTATGATGAGTAAAGAAAAAACTTTTGAACAACAAATGAACCGATTAAATGAGGTGGTTTCATTGTTAGAAAAAAATGATGCACCACTAGATGAAACCATTGCTGGTTTTGAAGAAGGATTAAAATTAGTACAAGATTTAGAAAATAGATTAAAAAGCTATGAAAATAAAGTGAATGAATTAATGAAAGAGAGTGAGCTTGATGATTAATCTAATTAATGATGCTTTGAGGCAAGCTCTAAATCATCTTGAAGATAGCGAAGTTAAAAAAGCGATGAATTATTCCTTATTAGCAGGCGGAAAAAGAGTAAGACCCTTGTTATTACTGACTACTTGTGTAGGATGTGGAATAAAAGCTGAGAAGGCACTTAGCGCTGCTGTTGCCCTTGAAATGGTACACACGTATTCTCTTATTCATGATGATTTACCAGCAATGGATGATGATCAGTTAAGACGAGGTAAAAATACCTGCCATATTGAGTTTAATGAAAGCACTGCAATCCTAGCAGGTGATGGGTTACTCACAGAAGCTTTTTCACATCTTATAAACAGTGATTTAACAGAAAATCAAAAATTGAATTGTGTTAAAATATTAGCATGCTGCGCAGGTGCTAATGGTATGATATTAGGTCAAACAAGAGATATTGAAGCTGAAAAAAAACCAGTAGATTCTTTAGAAGCATTATTGGCTATTCATGAGAATAAGACAGGAAAACTATTCAGTGCTGCACTTCAAATGGGATGTGTAGTAGGAGATAAGATGGACTGTATAAAAGAAATGTGCCGATTAGGTGAATTATTAGGTATTGCTTTTCAAATTCAAGATGATATCTTAGATGTAATTAAAACATCATCAGAATTAGGTAAAAGTAATAGTGATATCATCAATCAAAAGACGACCTATGTATCACTTTTAGGTCTACAAGAAGCACAAGTGAAGATGGATGAGGCGTATGCTGAAGCATATGCTATATTGGGGTCATTACCGATTCATGCTTTTGGAATTGAAAATTTAATTAATGAAATGAAAATTCGCCAAAAGTAAAGGAGATTAAGTTATGGATATTAATACAATAAGTAGCCCAGAGTTCTTAAAGAGCGCATCGTTTAGTGAGTGTAATCTATTAGCACAAGATATTAGAACTTTTTTAGTGGATAATCTTAGTAAAACAGGAGGCCATTTATCAAGTAATCTAGGAGTAGTTGAATTGACTATTGCTTTACATAAAGTATTTGACTCGCCTAAGGATAAGATATTTTTTGATGTTGGACACCAGTGTTACATTCATAAAATTTTAACAGGTAGGGCCAAGGATTTTCACACTCTTAGAACATATAAAGGCTTATCTGGATTTCAAAAAAGATCAGAGAGTGAACATGATGTATGGGAAGCAGGGCATTCTTCTACTTCATTATCCGCAGCTTTGGGAATGGCGGTTAGTCGTGATTTAGATCAACAGGATTATCATGTTGTTCCTGTCATTGGAGATGGTTCTTTAAGTTCTGGAATGTCCTTAGAGGCACTTAATCAAATAGGTTCATTAAATAAAAATGTAATTATTATTTTTAATGATAATAATATGAGTATATCGCAAAATGTTGGAGCTTTGACATCAGCATTTTCTAAATTAAGAACATCAAGGTCCTATACTGGAATAAAAGATGATATTCGTGGCGTATTAAAGAAAAATGATATTGGCCAGTCTGTACTGGAAGGTCTTACTGTTGTAAAAGACAATATTCGCCGTGGTATTATGGAAGCAGGAATATTTGACGAATTTAATTTAGATTATCTTGGGCCGGTAGATGGTCACGATATTAAACGTTTAGTACGTATCTTAGAAGTCGCGAAAAATAAAAAAGGACCTGTAGTGGTTCATGTTTTAACGAAAAAGGGTAAAGGTTACGAGTTCAGTGAACAAGATGCTCATGGTAAGTGGCATGGTATTGGAGCTTTTGATCCTAAAACTGGTAATGTACTCGCGCAAACGCCAAGAGGTCATTTAAATTGGTCTTCTGTTTTTAGTGAGAGCTTAATTAATATTGCTAAAAACAATAAAGATTTATGTGTGATTACTCCAGCCATGATAACCGGTAGTAAATTAGAAAAATTTTTCGCACAATATCCTGAGCGGGCTTTTGATTGTGGTATTGCAGAGGAACACGCGATGACATTTGCAGCTTCATTAGCGTTAATGAATAAAAAACCGTTTATATCAATTTATTCTTCTTTTTTACAAAGGGCATACGATCAAATAAATCATGATATCTGTCGCATGGATTTACCAGTAATTATTGGGATTGATCGAGCTGGACTTGTTGGTGAAGATGGGGATACTCATCATGGTGTATTTGATATCGGGATACTACGTTGTTTGCCCAACATCATATTAGCTCAACCAAAAGATGCTACTGAAGCACAGAACATGCTTCATTTAGCAATGAAGAGCACACATCCTTTTGCGATTCGCTATCCACGTGGAAGTGTACTCTATAGTGAAGTAAGTGAGTTTGATGATTTAGTTGTAGGTAAATGGGCTATGTATAATGATGCAAAGGAAAACAACTGTGTGGTAATTAGTTATGGACCTGATGTTGATCGCATATTAACTAAAGTAAGTTCTAATGATTTAATGGTTACAGTTGTAAATGCTCGTTTTATTAAACCTTTGGACTATGCAATGCTATTGGCACTTTCTAATCGCAGTGTTCCAATCATAGTTTATGAATCTGATATGCTTGCAGGCGGTCTTACTTCAGCGATATTAGAATGGGCAAATCAAAATAAAATAACTTTAAATTTAAACGCAATTGGAATTAAAGATACTTACGTTGAACATGGTTCAATGAATCAAATAAAGAAAGAAGCAGGAATAGATATTAATACTTTATTTGATGAAATTACAAAATACTGTAAATAAAAGTGAGGTGGAGAGATGCTAAAACGTTTATTTGTACAAGACTTCGTATTAATAGATAATTGTGTATTAGAATTTGAAAATGGATTTAGTGCTTTTACTGGTGAAACAGGGGCGGGTAAATCGTTATTAATAGATGCAATGTGCTTACTTGGTGGAGAGCGGGCTAGTTCAAGTTTTGTTAAGCAGCACGCAAACAAAGCTATCGTTGAAGGAGTTTTTGATTTAACTAATAACAAGGTGGCCTTAAAAAAACTTAAAGACTCTAATCTACCTTATACTGATAATTTAGTATATCTTAGAAGAGAAATCCAACGTGATGGTAAAAGCTATGTTTACGTTAATAATAAGGCTGCAACATTGCAGCTTTTAAAAGATATTATTCAGCATGAAATTGACATTCATTCACAACATGATAATCAATATCTTTTAAATAAGTCGAATCATATTCAATTGATTGATCATATGTTGATGAATAAAGAGCTTATAGAGGAAGTGAGGGAAAGCTTTTTAAGATATAGCACTTTAAAAAGCGAATTTGAAGCTGCACTAAGTACAACTTATAATGAAAATGATTTACAGTTTATACAAGCAGAAATTGATGAGATTAATAATGCTGATCTATCGATACATAAAGAAGATGCGTTAGAATCAAGGCAAAAAGAAATAGTACTTTATGAGAAATCTTTTAAAAAAATCAGTCAAGTAGTACATTTGTTGAAAGCGGATGATGGTATAAATGTGAAACTTTATGAAGGGATCTCAACTTTAGAGGAATTAGAAGATGAGCGTATTGCTGCTTTATATCATCGCCTTAAGGAGCATTATAATGAAATTGTTGATGTTGAAGAACAACTTAGTGATTATTTAGATAAATTAGAACTAAGTGATGAAGAAATTAATAATGTTCAACAAGAACTATATGAAATTCAAAGATTAAAGAGAAAATATGGTCCTACCATTGATGCAATATTAGCTAAACGAGATAGTTTAATCGCTCAAACACAGTTAATTGAGCATCGTCAAGAATATATTGATAGAACTAGTAAAGCATTGGAGGAAGCACGTGTTCAGTTTTTTCATCTAGCTCAAGATTTATCACAAGAAAGAAGAACGATTGCACTACAGTTGCAACAAGAAATTGAAAAACATTGTCATGATTTAATGTTGCCTCATACACAGTTTGTCGTGGATTTTGAAACTAACGATGAAGGTAATGTTCATGGTATTGATGATGTTGAGTTTTATATAAGTGTAAATCCTGGTGAAATGCTTAAACCACTATCTAGAGTTGCAAGTGGTGGAGAGTTATCCAGACTAATGCTTGGTTTAAAAACAATTTTTACTCGCCTACAAGGAATACAAACGGTTATTTTTGATGAAATTGATAGCGGGGTCTCGGGTGCTGTTGCGACTGCAATAGGAATAAAAATGGCAACTTTAGCTAAAGATGTGCAAGTATTTTCTGTTACCCATTTAGCACAAGTAGCTGCCTGTGCTCAAAAACACTACTTAGTAAAAAAAGATTCTAATGAGTATTCTACTAAGACAGAAGTAATCAATTTAGATAATACAAAAAGAATAGAGCAATTAGCATTAATATCTTCAGGTAGTGTTAGCGAAGCGAGTTTGACTGCAGCAAGTGAGATGTACTCTTATTGTAAAACACAAGTAGCAGACATCAAATAATGCTTTTTTAAAGCAAAGAAAAGGAGTGTCGATATGATTAGATTTGAAAATGTAGTGAAGAATTACAAGACTACAAATGTAATTAATGGAATTTCCTTCGAGATTAAACAAGGCGAATTAGTAGTTTTAATTGGACCTTCTGGGTGTGGTAAAACTACAACTTTAAAAATGATAAATAAGCTTATTTCTCCTAATAGTGGGCAAATTTTTATCAACGACCAAGATATTGCTGGTCAAGATGCAATCGAATTAAGAAGAAAAATTGGATATGTTATTCAACAAACAGGATTGTTTCCTCACTTTACCGTTAAGGAGAATATTGAAATTGTTCCTCGTCTTCAAAAACTTCCTTATGAGGTAATTGAGAAAAACACCCGAAATTTATTGAAAATGGTAGGATTAGATCCCACAACCTATATGGATCGATATCCTATTCAATTATCTGGTGGACAGAATCAAAGAATTGGAGTGGCAAGAGCATTTGCGACTGACCCTGAAATCATTCTCATGGATGAGCCTTTTTCAGCAGTAGATCCGATTACTCGTCAACAGTTACAAGATGAACTTGTTAATCTACAAGCACAACTTAAAAAGACCATTGTTTTTGTGACCCATGACATGGATGAAGCTTTAAAGATTGCTGATAAAATTTGCATACTAAAAGATGGAGAAATTATTCAATATGACACTCCTGAGCAAATTTTAAAGTATCCTATAAATGAATTTGTTTCGGAATTTGTAGGTAAAAATAGAATATGGAATAAACCTGAATTTATCCGTGCAAAAGATATAATGATTGCTAATCCAGTAACGACAAATCCTAGAGTAACTGTTTTAAAGGTACTAGAAAATATGCGTTTGCGCAAGATTGATACAATTTTAGTAGTCGATAGTGATAATAAATTCTTAGGATCAGCAACCGCTCGTCGTTTAAATGCATGGGAAAGTAAGTCAGATCCAATTGAAAATTTAATGGGACTTCCAAAGGCATTAGCCCATCCTTATGATTCAATCATCGAATTGGTTAAGAAAACTAAAATACATAAGGTGTCTAGTATTCCTGTAGTTGATGAATTAGGGTATTTACAAGGATTAATTACTAATAGTAATCTAGTGACAACCCTTAGCCAGCAGTTTATTGATATTGAGGAGGTACAAATAAATGAATAGTTTTTTTAATTATTTTGTTACTAATATTGATTATATTTTTTCTTTATTATTTAACCATATTCAGTATTCTTTAATTGCTATCTTTATTGCTATAGTAATTGGTGTTCCTTTAGGAATTATTATTTATAATTCAAAAGCATTAAATAAACCTGTTATTAGTTTTGCGAATTTAGTACAAGCTATTCCTAGTCTTGCGGTATTAGGATTTATCGTTCCCTACTTTGGAATAGGAGCAGCACCAGCCATATTTATGGTTGTTACCTATTCTTTACTTCCAATATTAAAAAATACCTTTACAGGGCTAAATAATATTAATAAGGATACTTTAGAAGCCGCTCGTGGAATAGGGATGACGAAGCTACAAATCTTACGAAAAGTACAAATCCCTTTAGCTTTACCGGTTATTATGGCAGGTGTTCGTATTTCTTCAGTAACTGCTGTGGGCCTAATGACCATAGCAGCTTATATAGGAGCCGATGTTTTAGGAACTTTAGTTATCTCAGGGATTCAAGTAGATAATGCTAATATGATTTTATCTGGTGCAATACCAGCTTGTATTTTAGCATTAGTAATGGATTTTGTAATGTCTAAGGTCGAAAAAGCTGTTACTCCGGTAAGTTTACAAGTTTCAGCAACAAACTTAACTACTGAAAAAATAAATGAAATGAAGCGATCTAGTCGTTTTACTTTAACTGTTTTTGGGAGTGCTATAGTATTTATCTTTGGAGTAATGGGATATGCAAGTCTTCAAGAAGAGGCAGACATTATAGTTGGCTCTAAAGAAGCGGTTGAAGGACGAATTGTAGGACACATCATTGAACAAACAATAGAAGCTACCACCGAGTATAGTGTTGATACTAGAATGGGTTTAGGTGGATCAAGTATCGCTATTGGGGCTATTAGAACTAATGAGATTGATATTTATCCAGATTACACTGGCACACTGTATTCAGCTATATATGAGCAAACCTTTGTTTCTGGAACAACAAATGAGGAAGTGTATTTATCAGTAAAAGATTTACTTTATACACAGGATAATTTGTATGCTTTAGATAATTATCCAGCTAATAATATGTATGCTTTAGCGGTTAGAAAAGAAACAGCGCAGTTATATAACCTTAGTAAAATTTCTGATTTGATTCCCATCAGTCAAGATTTATTAATTGGAGGTTCTCCTGAGTTCAACGCTCGCGAAGATGGCTTACTAGGATTAGAAAAGGCTTATGGTTTAGATTTTAAAGAGAATTTACAATTTTCAGGGACATTAATGTATACAGCAATTATTTCTGAGGAAGTTGATGTTATATCAGCATTCACAACTGATAGTTTAGTTTCTAAATATGAGTTAGTTATACTTGAGGATGACCTGCAGTTCTTTCCTCCATATAATTTATTACCTGTTGCTAATCAAAGTTTTTATGCTAACTATCCTGAAGCGGTAGAAGCTTTAAATGAAATGGCACCTAATTTAACTAGTGAAATGATGCGAACACTAAATGGTTTGGTTGTTGAGCAACAATGGAGCGCAGAAGAAGCTGCAAGTTATTTCTTAGAAGAAATCGGCATTAAATAAGATTTTTTGTAAAATGTCTTGCATAGTACAGCTAAATTGAGTATTATAGGTGTAGATAGAAACCAAAGGAGTGGCGTGCGCCACTCTTTCAATTTTAATCAGGAGAGGAAACATGGAAAATACAAAGCGCATAACACAAGAAATAGATCCAATATTGAAAGAATGTAAAGTAGAATTATATGAATTAAATTGGAAAAAATCAAAACGAAGTACAGTTTTACAAATAGTCATTATGAATGAAGAAAAGACAATGGATATTGATACATGTGCTTTAGTTTCAGAAAAAATTTCTGCATTATTAGACGAAATCAATATTATTGATGAAGAATTTATGTTAGAAGTTTGTTCTCCAGGTGCAGAGCGAAAACTAAGAAATGACCAAGAAATCAAAGAAGCACTTGATAAAAAGGTTTACGTACTATTTAACAACGAAGTAAAAGGTTTTAAAGAAGTTATAGGTCAATTGAAAGAAGTTCAGGATGAGGAGCTTACAATTACTTATAAAGATAAAGCTGTTTCTAAAAAATTAGTTGTTGAAAAAGCAAATATAAAACTTATCCGCTTAGCGGTCTAAAGAGTAAAAGGAGAATAAAAAAAATGAAGTTAAAAGATTTTCTTAAAGCCATGCAGTCTATTGAAGAGGACCGCAAAGTTTCTAAAGAAATAGTAATTGAGGCTTTAAAAGAGGCCCTTGCAAAAGCCTATAGAAAAAATGTTGATGTACCCGATGTGCTTGTTAAAGTGGATATTAATGAAGCCTCCGGTGAAATAAATGTTTTTCAACAACGTATGATTGTAGAAGATGTTGAAGATGATGAATTAGAGATTGCACTTGAAGATGTTATCCTAATTGATCCTCAAGCAAAAGTAGGGGAATTACATGATACCCCTGTATCTATTAGTGAGTTAGGTAGAGCCGCTGCATTATTAGCTAAAAATGTAATGAAACAAAAAATTAGAGAAGCGGAAAAACAAGCTGTTTATGATGAATATATTGATTTACTAGATGAAATGGTATTTGGGTTTGTTGAAAGCGTAGAAGAAAAATTTGTAGTAGTTAACTTAGGTAAGACTATGGCTATTATGCCTCGTGCTGCACAAATCCCTAATGAGTTTTATCGCGAAGGAGAAAACATTCGTGTACTAATTACTGAATGTAATAATCAAACTAAGGGTGGAGCACAAGTTTTAGTATCAAGAGCTGATGCGAATTTGGTTCGCCGTCTATTTGAAAAAGAAGTTCCAGAAATCTATGAAGGGGTTGTTGAGATTAAAGCAATAGCACGTGAAGCTGGTGAGCGCACAAAAATGGCTGTTTATTCATCCAATTCAGAAGTAGATGCTATAGGTGCTTGTATTGGTCCACGTGGATCACGTGTTCAAGTTATTATTGATGAACTTAAAGGTGAGAAGATTGATATTTTTGAGTGGAGTGAAAACATTCAAGAACTTATTAAAAATGCTTTAGCTCCTGCTCAAGTTTTAGCAGTGCTTCCAACAGAGGATAAAAGAAGTTTAATGGTTGTTGTTGAAGATAACCAATTAAGTTTAGCTATAGGTAAAAAAGGTAAAAATGCTCGATTAGCTGTTAAGTTAACAGGTATGAAAATCGACATTAAAACAAAAACTACAATTGAAGAAATGGGCATTGATTGGCAAGCAAAAATGATTGAATTTGCTGCTGAGCAACGACGTATTGCCGATGAAAAAGAAGCAAAAGCTTATTTCGAAAAAATGGGACTACAAGAAGAAACATCAACTGAGCAACCAACTGTGGTTGAGGAAGACACTAATGATGTAATCGCTCAAGAAGAGGTTATTGAAAAAGTAGAAGTAGTTGAAATTACTGAAGATGAGAAAGTCGTTGAAACTCCTGTTATTAAAGAAGAAGTAAAACTTGAAACAGAAGAAAAATCAACTGTAGCTCCAGTTAAAAAAGATCGTGAAAAGAAAGAGTATGTGCCGCGTTTTGAAAAATTAGCAACTGCTACTAATAAGAATGCTCCTGAAAGTAAAGAGTTTAAAAAACGTAAATTTATTAAAGAAGATGAGCGTAAGCTTCGTAGTAAAGATTTAAAACGTGATAAGGATTATGAATTAAAGCCTGTTTATTCTGAAGAGGAATTAGAAGAAATCAGAAAAAATCAAGAACTTGAAGATGCTAGTACTTGGATACAAGAAGATATTGATTTTGATGAGTATGAAGAGTACGAAGATTTCTATGAAGACGATTTCTAGGAATTAAATTATGAAAAAAATCCCAATGAGAAAATGTGTAGCAACGGCTACACAAGCTCCTAAAAAAGAATTACTTAGAATCGTAAGAAGTCCTGAAGGGGAAGTTCAAGTAGATATTAATGGTAAATTGAATGGAAGAGGAGCCTATTTACTAAAAACGAAAGAAGCTTTAGAAGTAGCTAAAAAGAAAAAAAGTTTAGAACGTGCTTTAGAATGCACTATATCTGAAGAGGTATATGAGCAAATAGCTGAGGTAATTCATGCCTAATAAGGTGCTTGGATACTTAGGTCTTGCTGCTGCAGCAAGGAAAATTGCTACAGGAGAAACTGCTTATAAGATGATTACAGCTAAAAAAGCTAAAGTAGTTTTTCTAGCTACTGATTGTTCCCAACGAACACAAGAGAGAATAACCCATGTTTGTGAAGTATGTGGTGTTCCTTGTATTCATGTGTATAGTAGTGAGGAACTTTCATCAACTATAGGACAAGTCAATCGTATGAGCGTTGCTGTTGTCGATCAAGGCTTGGCTAAACAAATATTGCAACATAGGAAATGAGGTGAAGTACATGGCAAAACCACAAAGAAAAAGAAATAATGTTAAAAAGAAACCGCAGAAACAAGATGTTTTTGTGCCACGTGCGGAAGTGGTGAAAGAGATTACTTATGCAGAGGGTGTTACCGTTTCTGAGTTAGCAAACAAATGTAACAAAAATGCAAGTGAGTTAATTAAATTATTATTCATGTTAGGTAAAATGGTAACTATCAATAGTACTTTAGATGAGGAGTTAGTAGAACTTATTTGTTTAGAGTATGGTATAACAGCTGAAAAAGAAGTTTTGGTTGATGAAGACAGTTTAGAAGATGATTTTGTAGAAGATCCTGCATTGTTATCAGAAAGACCTCCTATCGTAACAATCATGGGACACGTCGATCATGGTAAAACAACACTATTAGATACGATTAGAAAAACAAAAGTTGTTGATGGTGAGTTTGGTGGAATTACACAACATATTGGTGCATACCAAGTACCTGTAAATGGTAAAAAAGTTACCTTTTTAGACACACCAGGTCATGAGGCTTTTACAGCAATGCGTGCACGTGGTGCAAAAGTAACTGATGTTTGTATTGTTGTGGTAGCTGCAGATGATGGAGTTATGCCACAAACAAGAGAAGCGATTGATCATGCAAAAGCTGCAGAAGTTCCAATCATTGTAGCTGTTAATAAAATGGATAAGCCCGACGCAAATCCAGATCGTGTAATGAACGAAATGTCAGAATTAGGTATCATGCCAGAAGCATGGGGTGGTGATACTATCTTTGTTCATTGTAGTGCTAAAACTGGTGATGGTGTTCAAGATATCTTAGAAACTATTTTAGTTGTTTCTGAAGTTCAAGAATTTAAAGCGAATGCTAATCGCGTAGGAAGCGGTACAGTGATTGAAGCTAAATTAGATAAAGGTCGCGGTCCTGTTGTTACTTTGCTAGTACAAAATGGAACACTTAAAACTAGTGATACTATTGTAGTTGGTGCTTGTTTTGGACGCGTAAGAAAAATGATAGATGACCGAGGTCGTGAAATTAAGGAAGCTGGACCATCAACTCCAGTTGAAATTATTGGTCTTCAAGACCTACCTGTTGCAGGTGATATATTTAAAGCATTCGAAAGTGATAAACAAGCTCGCGCTGTTGCTGATCGACGTTCTCAAAGCAAGATTGAATTAGAACGCCGCTCAACTAGCGCAATGAGCCTAGATGATTTAGCTGCACAAATTCAAACTGGTGAAATACAGGAAGTTCCTATTATTGTTAAAGCTGATGTTTCTGGATCTGCTGAAGCTGTTCGCCAAGCATTAGAGCGTATTGAAATTGGAAATGTAAAAGTGACTGTTATTCGCTCTACTGCAGGGGCTATCTCAGAATCTGATGTTATGCTAGCATCAGCATCTAAAGCGGTAATTTATGGATTTAATGTTCGTCCTGATGCTATTGTTCGTCGTAAAGCTGAAGAAGAAGGCGTAGACATTCGTTTACACAATATTATCTATAAAGCCGTTGAAGAAATGGAATTAGCTATGAAAGGGATGCTTGCACCTGTATTTGAAGAAGTTGTTATCGGTCAAGCAGAAGTTCGTCAAACTTATAAAGTTTCGAAGGTTGGAACTATTGCTGGATGTATGATAACAGATGGTAAACTTGCTAAAGATTGTAGTGTGCGTTTAATTCGTGATGGTATTGTAATTTATAGTGGTAGGCTAGGTAGTTTAAAACGATTCCAAAACGATGCTAAAGAAGTTGCTCAAGGATACGAATGCGGTATTACAATTGAGAACTTCAACGATATTAAAGAAGGCGATGTAATCGAAGGATTCCAAGATAAACAAGTTGAGGTAGTTTAATATGTCAGTGAAACATGAAAAAATGTCGAATCTAATATTAAAAAACATCAGTGATATTGTACAATTCGATTTGAAGGATCCTACTATTGGTTTTGTAACATTAACTTTTATCAAAGTTACTAATGATTACAGTTATGCGACTGTTTATTGTTCCTTCTTAGGAAAAGAAGAGCGCAATCTTGCTGGATTAAAAGCATTAAATCGTGCTAAGGGACATATTCGCAGTGAACTTGGAAAGAAAATGAGTATTCGAAAAGTTCCTGAAATTATCTTTAAGCTAGATACTGTTTTAGAACACGGTAATAAAATTAATGCTATTCTAGATAGCATTAATAAATAAAATAGAGAACTATTTATTAAGTCTAAAACAGACTATAATAAATAGTTTTTATTATTAACTTTCTAGTTGAGTAAAATATAGTTTATAAAAGAATATGGAAGTAAAGATTTGTTGTAAATACATAGAAAATATAAGAGGTATACTATGACTAATTTAAAAGAAGTGTGTGTGATAGGTGCAGGATTTCATGCTAAGCGCAATATATATCCATCCCTTGTGGAAAATAACATTGTTGTTAAAGCTGTTGCTACACGCAGCAAGGACCGCTCTATTCAAACTTTAACTGAGTTTGGATTTGATGGTGTTGGTTATGATGATTACAAACTAATGTTAAAGGAAGTTGAATGTAATGCAGTAGTAGTAATTACGCAAGCTGAAGATGCAGTTACTATAGTAAAGGACTGTATATTAGCTAAGAAGAACGTTTTCTGTGATAAACCATTAGGTTTGAATCTAAGTGATGCAAAAGCCATTGATAAATTAGCTAGCGAAAATGGCGTTTATGTAATGGTAGGATTTATGAAACGATTTTCACCAATATACACAAAACTTTCTCAAATAATAAAGGAAAATACTTTAGGAGAAGTATGTTCCTTTAGGGCAATGTTTGCAGTAGATTGTTCAAGTTGGAATGATTCAAAAGAAGGCTATGTTTATGGTGTAATGATTCATTACTTAGATTTGATAAGGCATCTTTTTGGCGAAGTTCAAGAAATAAGAGGTTTTAGTAATGGTAGTAATACGGATAGTAATTCTTTTGCAATAAGCATTAAATTTGAAACTGGTATTATCGGTGTATTATCTTTCGAAAATCATAGCGCATGGACTAGAGAGTATGAAGGTTTTGATGTAACTTTTGAAAAGGGCTTTGTTCGTTGTGAAAACACTGATACACTCACAGTGCATCATAGCAAAACTACCAAGGATGTATCATGGGAGAGTTTAAGTGAAAGTGATGTTACTTATACTGTTAATCACACTGTGGCTTCAGGTTCCCTAAAGGATTTATATCTTCGTGGTTTTGTAGGTGAATTTGAATATTTTGCTTCTACCTGTATGAAAGATAGAAGTGCTAGTTGTAACACTAGTGATAATGTTTTGACCATGTTATTGTGCGAGCTGATACTAAAAGAATGTATTTGATAAAGTGAAACTCCAATTGGAGTTTTTTTATTTTATCCTTAGGAAATTTCATCTTATAGATAATATATATAGTAAGAGGTGAAATAATGAGAACAATTGTAGTTGAACCACAAATTTTAGAAAGTAGTGCTAACACAATGGATGATTATACTACTCAGTATCGAATGCAAATTCAAAAGCTTTATCAAGAAATTGAGGTGATGTCTAGTGCATGGCAAGGCAGCGACAATGTTGCCTTTGTAAATCAAATTCATGGATATCACAATGATTTTTTAAAAATTGCTGCATTACTTACTCAGTACATTGAATTTTTAAGATCAACAGCACGTGCATATCGTCAAACTCAAGCTGAACTTGTGTCTCAAGCAACACGATTAACTAATTAGAGAGGTGTACTATGGAACAAATAAAAGTTAGTTTAAATGAAGTAAGTGTCACTGCAGCAAATATTCGTATGGTTAACCAACAAATTTATGATTTATTATTAAATTCCAAAATAGAAATGGATAAACTTCAAGCTTTTTGGCAAAGTGAAAGCTCTCAAACTGCTAAAGAGCGATTTCATCAATTTTCTTTGCAATTTGATCGCCAAAAAGAAATAATTGAAGCTTATGCACAATTTCTTGATCACACAGTGCAAACCTATGATTCTTTAGAAATGGCGATAAATAGTAATGCGTCGTCTTTCTAAAATAGCATTAAGTTTAGTTTTAATACTCACTATGTTAACAAGCTGTAAAAACAATGAGTATATTTCAACAAAAGAATGGTTAGTTCAATTAGCACTAAATACAGGATTAAGCGATAATCATGAAATGGCATTAACTTCACTTCACAATTGGGGAATTAACTTCGATGATATAGAGTTAGAAGAGGACATTACTTATTTTAATCTATGCTACATATTAGAACAGTGGGTTGTTGAAGATGTGCATTATGAAACTTTTAATTTAAGTGCTTCGGATATAATACAGGATCTTCTACAGGATATTGACAGCACAATGTCCAAAGAAAAAGTGATAATTGAGGAAGCTAATAGGATTATCACACTATTCGTATTTTATATTAATAATCTTGTCGAGAGTGAAACCTTTAATTTTGAAATTGATAATGAAATACCATACAAAGAAGTTACTCCATATTTTTTTAACGAAGATAAACGACTAGCTCAATTTCATATCGAGGATGATGTTAATGAAGGGGATGTAGTTTATTTTGAATCAAATGAAAGAATACATCTATATCAAGTTAATAAAATTGAAGATGGAATAGCAAGTCTTAATGATTGCGATTTATCATATTTTGAATCATTAGATATTAATTCAGCTTTACAGGTAGATTTCTCTAATGCTGAAATAACATTGGGCTCCGAAGAAGAATCAACTGCAAACTCTTGTACAAAGTATATGTTCTTATCTAAGACTAATGAATTTAATATTCAAGATTTTACAGTTCGCTATGATTTTACAGTATCTTCGTTATCATTTTATGTTTTTAAAAAAACAGCATTAGATGCAAACTTATTTATTGAGTTAAACATAAATAATTTGACACCTTATTTTAAATGGAAATCTAATGGATTGAGTATTGAAGAAGCATTCTTTAAAATACAATTTGACAGCATTATATCTACAGGGGTAAAAAAGGGGAATTATCGATTGATTAATTTTGATTTTTCTAAAATCAATCATGATGATTTATTAACTTCATTGAAAGATTCTTGGACTACTACACGCTCCACTATCGATACTGTAATACCTTTGGCAAAAATTAAAATTCCTGTAGTAAATGTACCGTCTTTATTTATTGTTTTAGATTTATCTATTAGAGTATTTGTGAATGGGACAATGGAAATTATGTTTACCACAACTAATGAAAATGGATTTGAAATTAGAAATAATCAACTACGTCTAATAAGCGATATGGATTCCGATATTAATTTTAATATCCATGCATCTACAGGTATTAATTCCCGAATAAAGGTTGCTGCTAATGCTTTTAATCAAGATTTATTAGACTTGGCATTAAATGTGGGGATAAATGCAAAAGTAGCTAGTACACTTTATTTTCTAGATGAACAAAGTACATCCACTAGTGAAGAAATCCCTTATGATTTAGTCGAAGAATTACTAATACATGAAGATGATATTGATGTCTGTAGTGAATTAAATGCTTATTGGAATGTTGATTTAGTACTCAATTCTAGTCGTAGTCTTGCAGGGAAATTAGGAATTAGTAAGACCTTCAGTCTATTAAATGAGTATAATGGGTCACTGTTTGATGAAGCTAAATATATTGAAAACTGGCAGTTAAAAGACTCTTGTAGTATCAATTTAAATCATCCGCAAGTCCAGCCGATTGTATTGACTGAGGATCGAATAATCCTTGAAAATTATTCGATGTTATTAGAAGTAGAAGAGGGACAGTATATCAAGATTCGAGGAATACCACGAAATAGTACTTTAAAAGAGGTAAACTTTAAAAGTGATAATCCCGAAATAGCTACCGTTAGTGATAAAGGCTATGTTACAGCGCTACAGGAAGGAGTAACACGCATTCATATCAGTGTTGACGAGGAAGAAGTGTTGTGTAATATTCTGGTAAAAGAGAAATGATTATTTGCGTGTGTTCAGGAAGAAAGTTAGAGCGTTATGCGATTGAAGCATTTCCCCATCATATCAAAATTGAAGAGCAAGGAGAAATAATAGTTGATAAGAAGGGTGATCAACTATTATTATCCTGCAATCAGTATTTACGCTGTAAATCTCACTATAAAAGCATTTCTAAACATCAATTGATTCATCTAGAGTACTTGCTTTTTTATTTAGAAGTGACCTTATGTTTTATAACAGATTATCAATCATATATTAGTTATCAAAAGATAATACCTAAAGCACATTTTATTATCGGTACAAGTGCTCAATGTGATATTCAAATAATAAAAATTACTAAAGGCATCAAACTTTCAATTACTAAAAACAACTCTGGATGGCATGTTAAGGATTTAAGCCAACATAACTATTTATATCATGAAGGGTGTACCCTTGGTTCTATATCACTATTAAGAGGCAAAATACACTACTTACATCTTGTTATATATTTTTATGATAATTTTATTATGTTAAATTTGATAAAAGAAAGTAAACTAGAACCCTTTCAAATTACTGAATACGATCAAGAAAAAAGAGTTTGTAGAAGTGAAGAAGCACATGCGATTTATCATACTAACAGAAGTGAAAAAAGAACAGAAGTTTTATTAGAAGATTATAAAAAAGTTTTAGACAACCAAAGTAGTGACACATTAAACTATGTACCCCAAAGAATAATGGCTTTAGGTGCTATTAGTGTAGCTGTATTAAATATAGTTTTTCAGTATTCAGCCGGTAGTGATTGGTTTAGATATTTACCTAGTTTAATTTTTCCTACAACGATGATATTTAGTGTGTTGTTTTGGCCAAAGATTCATTCAAGGCTAAAGTCAAAAGCATTACAGTTAAAGTTAACGAATAGAAACGAGGAGTATTTCTCGTATCTTAATGTTTTATTTAACAGGCTTCTATTAATAAATCAAACCCAGAGAATCAATCAAGCGCAGCGTTATCCAAACAGACTTTTATTTTCGAATATTGTAGTAGAGAATAAACTGTTTTGTCATTGTCGTGGTCACAGTGACTTTCTCTGTATTGGTTTAGGTTATGGCGATATCAAATCAAATTTATTGATAAAAGTTAAAAATGTTGATGTTTATCAAAGTCATGATGATGTGTTAAGAAACAAACAATACGAAATTCAACGAAGTCTTTCTACTATCAATGATGGTATTGTCGAGCTTAATCTTAACTTGTTTCATTTTACGTCATTTATAATTCAAAATAATTTATTGATGACAACATTGAAAAATGTAGCCGCACAGTGTTTCCTTTTACATCACTATAACGATGTAAGGGGATGTTTCTTAGTTAACAAGTCAGATGTAGAATCAATACTTTGTTTTTATAATCTTGAGCACATTTATTCTATGAACAACTCGCGAAGATTTATAGTAACTACGAGTAATCAAATAGCTTCGCTTAATGATTATCTATTAGAAGTTCTTGAAGACTGTTGGTTGTTACTATTTGTAAAAGAAACGGTTTTACTAGAATCCATACCTAAAGAGATTGTGATGCATAAAAAAACCCGTATTTTACAGTTTGTTAGTTACGAAGAAAAACTACACACTTCAAGCGAAGTAAAAGTAGACTTAAGAAAATTTAATCACATAGTATATTTTGAAAAACAAGAAGATCACACTTTTAGAAGCATGTTAAATCAAGAGGATTTATCTTCGTTTCTAGCACAAATATCATTTAAAAAACAAACAAACTACTTTCATCATACTTTCGGTTTATTATGTTGCTATAATGCAATAAATCTTCAGCAACTCCATCTTGAAAAGCGCTGGAATGATAATTCTGGACTAATGGCCGTTTTAGGTGTTAATCAACAAAATCAAAGAGTAATGCTGGACTTAAGTGAAAACAAGGATGGTCCACATGGATTAATTGTTGGAAGTACTGGAAGTGGTAAAAGTGAATTAGTACTCACGTTAATTTTATCCTTAGCTATTAATTATTCACCACTAGATGTTCAGTTTGTAATTGTAGATTACAAGGGTGGTAGCTGTGTACATAGTTTAACACAAGATAATAAAATTCTTCCTCACTTAGTTGCAACAATAACGAATCATGATGAAAATGAATTGTTTAGATCTCTTTATTATTTAAAACAAGAGTGTTATCGACGCCAAAAAATATTAATAAAAGCAGCTAAAACATCAAAACTAACGATTAAAAATCTAAAAGAATATCGTAAAGCTAGAGTGCATTTTAAAGAGCTTCAACCTTTAGCAAATTTAATATTGATTATTGATGAGTTTGCAGAATTAAAAAAAGAACAACCCGAATTTTTACGAGAATGCATCTCTATAGCTCGTATTGGAAGAAGTTTAGGAGTACATCTGATTTTATCTACACAGAAACCAAGTGGGGTTATAGATGATCAAATACTTAGTAATATTAATTTTAGAATGTGCCTCAAAGTTCAAGATGAGCAGGATTCAATCGAGGTTATTCGCAGTAACAAAGCAGCTCAAATAAACGAAAGTGGTTATTTTTATCTTATTAGTAATAAAAAAAAGGAGTATGTTAAAGCGGCATATGTACAACATTATTATCAAGAAAAACCATTTCGATTGGAAATTGTCGATAGTACACTAAATCCAAGTTATATATATAAAGAAAACAGTAATAAACATAAAACTGAACTACAAGTATTGGTCCCTTGTTTGCAAAAGAAGAGCTTATCTCTTGGTATTGCTACTAATACATTATGGCCAAGCTTACCTCATAGTGAAAACCTTTGCTCCATAAAAAAAGACAAAAATTCTATGGTATTAGGGGTATATGATGACATTAAGAATAATACCCATCATGTGCTAAGTTACAATGGAATAAATGAAAATTGTCTATGTCTTAGCACACAAAACAAAAACAGTTATTCCTTCTTACATATTATTAGTGAAAACATAAACATCAATAATCATCGTGCTTATCTTATAACTAGTAATCTTAATTGGTGTGCAAAATTAATACCAATATATGATGATGTAATTGAGTTACATGATGTAAGAAAGCTAAATCGTTTATTAAAGCTCATTGATGAAGTATATAGTAACTGTATAATAGTTATTGATGATTTAATGGGGTTTTTAGAGGTTGTTGAATATTCACCTAAAGTTATGAGTTTACTTAGAAACAATACAAAGAAGTCACTATCGTTTACAGCATTGGTACAAAGCTTAGCTGGTTTTCGTTTTTCAATTTTAAATTATTTTAATATTTTAATTAGTTTGGATAAAATGTCATTATCAGAACAATACACTTTTTTTAATCAAAGTTATCTGTATGATAATCAATTGGCATTGTTTTATAAAAATCAGTTTTACGAGTTTGCATTGGCTCTACCATCAATAATTAAATCACAAAAAAAAGAACGTAACACTTTATGGAAGAACGCAAGTAATATTAGTGACTATGAGCTAATTATTGGTCAAGATAGTGATACTAATGAAGCTATAGTACTAAGTAATAATCGTGAAGTTTTAATCTTTGCAAAATATCAAGATTCTTTTGATTTAATAGTAGACTATCTAGTTAAGTTAAAGGACAGTCGATGCATTCTAGACGAAAGTAGTCAACAACTAAATAATATGAAATCATCCACTGAACGTGCACAATTTATTAAAGAAAACAAGGCATGTTATGTCACAACTTACGCATCATTTATTCAAAGTGATTTTCGAAATTGTTTTAATTTAGATAGAGTAGTATGGATTGGTAATGGGCTTTGTCACCAAAGCATCATACCTTGTAGTATATCCTTAGAAGATGATGAAGGGGTGATTAGTGAAAATGGACGAATTAGAAAATTTCGCTGTATTAAACCATGATTATTGTTACTTGCTATTTAAAGTTGTAATTTTGGATATCATGATTGAATGTCGCGTTAGTTGCGATGCTACATTGATACATATAATGGAATACTTAAAAAAGGAATTAGTTTATAAACAACTGGATTATGATTTTAGTAATGCATTGTTAATTGATCCAGATACCTATACTTATCTAATGCCTAACATGAAAATTAAAGAGTATAATTTTAAAAATTATACTCTTTTGTGGATTCTTTAATCAAATCTTTGTCTATAACTGCATTTTTGACATAATAATTCGATACATTTATTATCATTAAAGCCCTGAACTATTGCTTTATATCGTTTAGTATTCATAATATTTTGTAATGATGCAGTGAAAATGTTTCCTAATACAATTTCACCTTCATCATCAAGGCAACAAGGAACTACCGTACCATCTACTAAAACTGCCAGCATGTTTTTTGCTCCGTAGCATCGACCGTGATTAGTTTGATTTGCCGCTAAAGCAGGCCATTCAAATTGATTATCAAAGCTAAGATATGTACGCTCTTGAAGAAAAATATTGTTGTGAGTGGTTGATATAGAGTTGCTAAAATGTTGCTTTATGGCTTCTAGACATAGTTGAGATTCTTGATCTAGATGGTTCTCATTCCAAAAACGAAGTTCACAGTGAATAGCTGAATTTCTTGCTAAATTAATAAACTCCAAAATAGGTTTAAGATATTGCTCTACATCCATAGTTTGATAGGGAACACTATGCAATGAAAAGCTAATTTTTCTTAGACAGGTATAGCGAATTAAATTAGGATAGTTTTTAATGAAAGTGCCATTAGAGACTAACTGTACTTTCATGTCATATTGTTGCATTAGATCCATTATTTCTATGAAATTCGGGTGTAATAAGGGTTCACCTTTGACATGAAGGTAGATATAAGAAGTTAATTTTTTTATGTCTGCAAGAATTTCTGCGATTGTAGAAATGCTCATATACGATTTTTCACGCTTGGATTGATTACAAAAACTACATTGTAAATTGCAATGATTGGTTATTTCTAAGTAAACTCGTTTAATCATTACTCTTAACCCATAAATCTAACTGTTTTTGATTATGTAACATCAATAAAAAATTATCCTTAGCCATTGGATAAGTTTTATAAAGTTGTTGTAACAATTCTTTAGTATCTTGTCTTTTGGTATGGCCATCCATAGGGCATGTGCTTTTTACCAAAGGAATTTTATTATTAATTAAAGCTTGATTAATGTCATTTTCAAAAGCATAGACAAAAGGGCGAATAAAATCTATTTCAGTATTTGTTAAGTACATCGAAGGTTTAAATGTTGCGAGCCTTCCACCATAAATAGCATTCATAAATAAAGTTTCGATGGCATCATCCCCGTGATGTGCAAAAGCTACTTTATTACAGCCGTTTTCCTTTGCCCCGCTAATAACCGTTGCTTTTTTAAACTTTGAACACAATGAACATTTTAAGGAACCATCAGGATTAGCTTGAAGTTGTAATATTTCATATATTTTAGAAGGATAATGGATAAGTTTGATACCTTTCTTGGAACAAAACTCATCTACTTCATCAAAATTCATATTTTCAAAGCCCATTTCAACATGGACACCAACAACTTCAAAGTTTTTAGTTTTGTTTAGTTTGCAGGTTTTACTATAATAATGTAGGGCAACTAAGAGTAACATGGAATCTTTACCTCCTGAAACACCTACAGCAATACAGTCGTTATCTTGAATCATGTTATAATCTTTATCTGCTTTCGCAATACACCCAATAATTTTTTTCATCACTTTTCACTCACTTTGCCATGATATTATAACATAATACACAAATAATAAAAATTACTTAGGAACTGCTTATCTTTTTATTTTAATGAAATAGTCTTATTGTGCTAAGTTACAATTCCTTTTGGTTTAGTTGTGTATGTGTAGCATTGAGTGGTATAATATCCAAGTGAGGAGTGAAGTAAATGAATGGATTATTATATATCAACAAGCCTAGTGGGATGACCTCTTTTGACGTTGTTGCTAAAATTAGAAAAGCTTACAAAACCAAAAGTGTTGGTCATACAGGTACATTAGATCCTCAAGCAACCGGGGTTTTGTTGGTTATGCTAAATAAAGCGTGTAAAGCTAACCCTTATTTAATGCATGATAAAAAAGAATATATTGCGACCTTAAGGCTAGGAAAAAAATATGATACTAAAGATATTTGGGGAAAGGTAATTGAAGAAAAGGCTATAAGAAATGTTGATTTTAAAAAAATTAATAGCACTTTACTTTCTTTTTTAGGTAAGCAATTACAAGTTCCTCCTATGTATAGTGCAGTCAAGGTACAAGGTAAAAAGCTTTATGAATATGCACGTGAAAATAAAGAAGTAGAAGTAACCCCAAGGGCAATTGAAATTTACGAGATTGAATGTTTAAGCGTGGATGAAGACATTAAGTTTCGTGTAGTATGTAGTAGCGGAACTTATATTCGAGTTTTATGCGAAGATATCGCTTTAAAGCTTGGGAATATTGGTGCTATGTCTTCATTAGTAAGAACTAAAATTGATACCTTATCTCTAGAAGATTGTATTGATTTAGAGGATATATTAAGTGATCCGCCACAGCCACATGCACTATATGATGTATTAAGCAAACTATATGAGACAGTAGAGATAAGTAGTGACAAACTGTTTGAGGACATAAAAAACGGCAAGAAAATAAATGTAGACAGTAATCAACCAATTCTATGTCTTGTTAAAGATAAAGAAGTGATTGCTATGTATGAAAAAGAGGATGAGCTATACCGAAGTAAGCGAGGATTATGGTAATGAAAATATGGGATTTAACTTTAGATAAAAGATGTACTTGTAGTGTTGCAGTTGCAGCTTGCATCGGTTATTTTGATGGTTTACATTTAGGACACCAAGAGCTTATTAATAAAACTATAAAATTAAGTGAAGAGTTGCAGTGCGAAAGTGCGATTATTACTTTTAATCCTGATCCTTGGGTAACAATAAAAAAAGTACAAAATGTGAAACATATTACAACAATGAAACAAAGACAAGACATTGCCTTTAAAAAAGGAATTAAAAATTTCTTCATACTAGACTTTAATGCTACTATGGCAGCAATGTCACCAGATGATTTTATTAATTTTATATTGGATAATATTCATCTAAAAGGATTAGTTTGTGGATTTGATTTTCATTATGGAGCAAAAGGGATAGGGGACATTTATAGCTTACAATCATTTGCTAAAAAGCGTTTTGAATTTATATTTGTTCAATCGATTAATGATGATTTGGGTAAAATAAGCTCTTCACGCATTTGTGATTATATTCAAGAAGGGCAAGTAAAAGAAGCATCTCAATTATTGGGATATCCATTCTACTTAGACGCAAAAGTTATTCATGGTAAAGCACAAGGGAAAGATAAACTTGGATTTCCTACTGCAAACTGTGAAGTTAACCCCGAAATAATTTTACCAAAGCGTGGTGCGTATGTAGGAAAGGTATTAGTTGAAGGTACAAGTCATTTAGCAATGATTAATATTGGTCATAACCCGACCTTTAATCAACGTCATATGATCTCTGTAGAAGCGCATGTTCTAGATTTTAATGGTGATATCTATGGAAAAGAAATAAGTGTTTATTTTATTGATTTTATTCGTGATGAAATCAAATTTGAAAGTATAGAAGCATTAATTAAGCAACTGCATAATGATGTTGAATACACGAGGAATTATTTCATTCAATAATAGCAGTATTTGTCATACCGAAATAAGTATCAAAAATTTAGAGTTAAATAAGGAGGCATGAAGGTGCGTTTATCATTATTTAGTTTAATAGAAGAGACTAATAATTTATTAAAACTACAGAGTCCAACATATCAATATGCAGAAAGTAAGATTAAAACTACACTTGCTGATGTGTTATCCACTACAGATTTAGAAGTAATATCAATTAGTTCAAGAATAAAATCAGCTGCCAGTATCAAGGAAAAGCTTATACGTAATAAATATTATATTCATTGTAAGAATGCTACTGAAGTTCTTCAAGAGTTACCTGATTTAATAGGTATTACTATAGATTGTAGATTTATCTCTGAAGAAAGCAAAATTTACCAAGCTCTTCGTTCTTTGTTTGGCTATAATAAAGAGGGATTTCATACTTGTACAATGGATAAAAATTTACATTTAGACTTTAAAATGGCACAACCACAACTTCAAAGAAATGGTTTTACTATTTATAGGATTGATGGATATTACATATTTAATCGTCAGCATATTAATTTTGAATTACAAATTAAATCAATGGTTCATCGCTTTTGGTCCGACATTGAACATCAAGTAGTATATAAAAATACACATTTCATTTATAATGACTCTTTTATGAAAAAAGTATTATCTTCTGTTCATGATTCTTTAGAAATAGTTGATCATCAGTTACAAATTATTTATCAGCAAATGATCGATGAAAGCTTAAATGATCATGATTTTGGAATGGGAGAGCGTTCTTTTAAAGTATTTTTAGCTAAATCAATAAGTGATTTATATACTAGAAAGATGATTAATTCCTTAGGATTTACTACTGATTTTAAGAAAAGTAGTGCTATTCTTAGTCACTATATTTATATTCATGATTTTGTAAGAAGTGATGATCCTTCTTTGAGACTTACACAATACATTGAACATTTTAATTTACTTAATTATACGGATATTGATTTTAGTGAAGCTATTTATTTAGAAAGTGATTATTATAGTGATGATTCTTTTTGTGCAATTCTAGGTAAGTATTGGCAAAGTATTATTAATGTAGATTATGAATGGCATGTGTTCTTTTATATGTTATTTCTAATAGAGCCAGGAAATAATATTCAAGACTTCACTAATTTTATAAAAATTATAAAAGAAATGATTATTAATAATACATGGTATGAAGAGAAATTTAATTTTTTACAACTATCTATAGCAGATCAGTTACGAAAAGATCTTACGGACGAAGTTGCTAAGGCAATGGTTAATGTTGGTAAAATAAGTATAGTTCATGAAGACAAATTGTTTCAGATTCTTGAGTTATTTAGGGAATATATAGATAGTTTAGAAAAGAAACTAAAAAAAGATGAACACACAATAAATCAAAAAGAGCAATGGCTTGAAGAGTTAAATTCAAAAATTTGTCTATTATTTTAGTATAAAATGACAGCCTTTTTCATAGTATGTATTGAAATGAGGGAATACTATGAACAAACAAGCTTTTACATTTTTAACACTATTTACACTCGTACTCATGCTTGCGGTCTACTATGTAACGTTACCGATAGAAAATCCTGCTATTGTAAGTAATGATTTGATTGCCTCTAATGGACAGAATTTAATTGAAAGTTTACAAGATGACTTAGATGATAAACACGATAATAATATTGAAGATAACGAACAAGTCGTTGCTGATAATAAGAGTACTACAGATCAAAAACTTGAAGCACTAGATGCTATAAATTCAGAGCAACAAATATTAAACTCTGAAATCGCTATACAAGAAGAATTAAACAGCTTTGATTATCAAGGATGCTTAGTAGAAATCGAAAGTGAAGTAACAAGAGTGATGTGCCCTAACACTTATAACTCGAAGGAAAATGCAACAAAATTGATGAGTTTAGTTTATGGAATGCAGGATGAACAAGTATTAGTTGAAGTTTCTTTTGATTAATACTTACTAAATTATAGTTTTTTTGGTATACTATTAGTGCGAGGTGATTAATATGGCACAAGAATATATTTTAATTAAAGAAAAAGAAGAAACTGGAATGATTGCTTTAGAAAGAGGAGTTTTTGAAACAATATCACAAATTTCTGTAGATGAAGAAGAAGCAGTGACTTTTTTAGAAAATACTGTATTAAAAAAGAATATACAGTGTAAGATAGTTGAAAACCGCTTAAATGTGGCAGTGGAAGTAAAAGTTAAATATGGCGCTAATGTCAATCAAGTATGCGAACAATTACAAGAGCGTATCGCATCTAATATCTATCAAATGACAAATTTGAAATGTAATGTAATTGATATTAAGGTAAATGGTTTTTCTTTTTAGTTAATTTTATTGACAAAGCAGTATAAAAGTGGTAGTGTATTTAAGTAAATATAAATTTGTGGAAAGTAGAAGAACCGCTTCTCACCTGATGTTGTTAAAACTTGGGTCAACGCTACAGCCAAAATAGGTTTGTTAAGCAGGTTAGCGGGATGTCTATGCCTGCTTTTTATATATAAAAAGATAAGTTTGGAGGTGTCTTTTATTAGTAAAAGAGTCAGTAATGACGATTTAGTCAACGAGAACATTCGATTTAAAGAAGTATTGGTTATCGGACCTGAAGGTGAACAATTAGGAATCATGATGCGTCGTGAAGCTTTAGAAAAAGCTTATGAGTATGAATTAGACCTATATTGTGTAGCACCAAATGGTACTCCACCAGTATGTAAAATTGTAGATTATGGAAAACATCGCTTTGAACTACAGAAGAAAAACAAAGAAGCGAAAAAGAAACAACATGTTACAGAATTAAAAGCTATTCGATTGTCTCCAGTTATTGATATCGGTGATTTTAATACAAAATTAAAACAAGCATCAAAATGGTTGCAAGAGGGTATGAAAGTAAAAATCGATATGAGATTTCGTGGACGTATGATTACTCGCCAAGAAGTTGGTAAACAGATTATGAAACAATTCATTGCAGAGACTGCAGAGTATTCAGGAATAGAAAAAGCACCATCAATGGAAGGCAATACTATGTCAGTAATATTGTCACCAAAGAAAAAACAGTAGGAGGAATAGATTATGCCAAAAATGAAAACAAAAAAAGCATTAGCAAAACGTGTAAAAGTAACAGGAACAGGCAAATTAAAAAGAGGACATGCATATGTTTCTCACTTTGCAGCAAATAAAACTCATAAACAAAAAGTACAATTAAGAAAATCTACCCTTGTTTCTAAGAGTGATTACAAGCGTATTAAAGATTTGTTACAAGGTTAATTTAGGGAGGACATAAACATGGCAAGAGTTAAAGGTGGAACAGTAACACGCGCAAGAAGAAAAAAAGTATTAAAACTTGCGAAAGGATATTTCGGATCAAAACATTTATTATATCGTACAGCAAATGAACAAGTAATGCGTTCACTTCGTTATGCATATATCGGACGTAAACTATTAAAAAGAAACATGCGTAAATTATGGATTGCTCGTATTAATGCAGCAGCTAGAATGCATGACATTAGCTATTCTAAGTTAATGCATGGATTAACTGTTGCAGGAGTACAAGTGAATCGTAAAATGCTTTCTGAAATTGCTATTCATGACGAAAAAGGTTTCGCTGCTATAGTAGATACAGCAAAAAAAGCATTAGTTAAAGGACCTGCAAAAGCAACAAAAGTTGAAGAAGTAGCTGCTAAGACTGAAGCTCCTGTTGTAGCAGAAACAACAGAAGAAACTCCAGTTAAAAAAGTTAGAAAAACAACTAAAAAAGCAGAAACAACAGAAGAAGCTCCTGTTAAAAAGCCTAGAAAAACAACTAAAAAAGCAGAAACAACAGAAGAGGCTCCTGTTAAAAAGCCTAGAAAAACAACTAAAAAAGCAGAAACTGCAGAATAACATAAAAAAACTCTTTACTAAGCTAAAGAGTTTTTTTATGTTTAATTGAATAATATTGTGATTAAAAGTAGTTTTATTGTTTTGTTTCAACCTTCTTCAGCGTAATTTCATACATTAGATACATTATCACTAAACTAATTCCGATAAATAGGGGATATAGTCCAAAACTAATTTCTCTACCTATAACTCCAAAAATTGCAGGCATTATAAGGGTTCCAGTATAAGCTGCTGCCATTTCAACACCAGTAATTGCTTGTGAATATTTAATTGAAAAATTATAGGGGGTGGAATGAATTATACATGGGAAAACAGGAGCTGATCCAAGACCTATTAGTGTAATGCCTACAAAAGCCATGTATTCTCCTGCAGGGATAAACAAGACACCTACACCCATTGCCATAATAAGAACTCCAACTCTAATCATTTGTTTATCATTAAAACGCATAGCAATAAAACCACAAATACCTCTACCAATAGTTATTCCTAAATAAAACAGGGCAGAAAATCCAGCAGCAACTTCTGCTTCTATGCCACGATTATAAACAAGGTAACTGCTAGCCCATAAACCTGTTGTATGTTCAATTGCACAAAAACAAAAGAACGCAACAGCTATTTGTTTTACCCCACGTATTTGAAGTATTTCCCTTAAAGAAAGGGAATGTGCAGAATTTTCTTGGTTTTCAGCTTGTTGTAGTTTTGTTTTCCAAACAGGACTACTTATAAAAATAATTATCGACAAAACTGCTTGGATTATAAATAAAACAACGTATCCTATTCTAAACCCATGACCACCGATTAAGGCCATCCCCATAATATAAGGTCCCAAAGTTGCGCCTATTCCCCACATACAATGTAGCCAGCTCATATGTTTACTTTCAAAATTAACTGCAACATAATTATTAAGTGCAGTATCAACACTTCCAGCTCCTAATCCATAAGGGATAGCCCATAAACATAACACTAAAAATGAAGGACTACTTGAGAAACCAAAAAGTGAAATTGCAGTTAACAAAATACTTATTGTTGTGACTTTATGTACTTTAAACCTATTTATCAATTTGCTACTATTAAGACTCGAAATTATTGTTCCTGCTGAAATAATAACGGTAACAATACCCATATTAGAAACAGGAACATTAAATTCTTCACTTACAAGTGGCCATGCAGAACCAAGAACTGCATCCGGTAAACCTAAACTTATAAATGAAATGTAAATTAAAGCTAAAAGTAGACTTAGCATATAAATTCCTCCAAAATTTTCTGTTGTAATTATATCAATAAAAGGCATTCGGTTCTATTATAAAAATGTCTATTCATATGATTATTTCATCAAAAAAGTTTTTGTTAAGTATTTATCTTGTAGCGCAGCCTGAAAATTACAAAATAATTTCAAAATGAAAATATGGCAGTTACCGTGGTTTTTTTATGATTTTAGTGATGTTTCAAAGCTTTTAGTGCTTTGTACAGTTCAATGTTGTCGAGATAGTATGAATCTTTCCATCAAAATACTCATTTAAATAATCATCATCAATTAAAACAGGCATACGATGATGTATTTGATTGTATGGAAAATCAGCTTCTTTAGTTAATATAGCGAATTGCTTCTTATGATTATAAATACCTGCCATATATAAGGGTTTATTCATTGAAAAATAATATTTTTCTTTTTCTTTGGTCCACTCATAGTAACCACTTGCCACTACGATACAGGGCATCATACCGGCATTATTAAAAAACGTTGAAGTTTCTAGGCCTTCACTGCGAGCATTAATCACAATGCCTTTATTATCCCATTTATCATAACCCCAATCTAAAGCAGTAAGTTTATTCTTTGCAGTACAAACCAATACTTTTTGTGATGGAAAGATTTCTTTAAAGTTTATTGATTTTAAAATTTCACTATTAAACTCTAATTGACATTGATCAATTATGTTTTTTATTATTTGATGTTGTTCATCATCAAATATAAAACGTCCACACATATTAAGCTCCTTTTTCTATAAACCACCGATTATTATTTAAGAATAGATAGCGTCGTTGATTGCTAATTAAACAAGTATAACGCATACCAGCACCACCACCTTTAAGTGATGCTGCAGGGCATCGTTGAATAATGCGATCTATAGGATATTTTATCCCATTGTGCCATTGTATATACAATGGTAAAATTTCACCTTTTACATCAAATTTACAAATGACTTCCACATACTCTATCATATTCATACCTCATCATCATATTTATTATACTTGAATTATAATCAAGTAATCAAGCTTAAAATTGAGAAAATATTGTAAAATTGTCTTTTGAATTTAATAGATATTAAAATGAAAAAACAATCATATACTGAGATGAGGTGATTAAATTGTTTTCAAGAAGATGTAGAACACTAACTGCATTAATCTTTGTTTTACTTATAACAGGAATTGTTATGGTTGCCTCAAGCTCTTATCTTTGGGCAACAATGAAATTCAACAATGCTTATCACTTTATATCAAGACAGCTTTTGTTTGCAAGTATTGGAATAGTGGCGATGTTTATTACATCCCGTATAAACATGGACACTTTAAAAAAATATAATAAGCTGCTATTAATAATATCTTTTATATCTTTAATATTGGTATTAGTACCAGGAATTGGTATAGAACGTAATGGATCACGTAGTTGGTTTGGGGTAGGGGCTTTTTCCATACAACCCTCAGAATTTTTTAAGATTGCCTGCATTTTTAGTGTATCCGAAATCCTAGCTGCCAAAGATAAAATAGTTAAATTAAAAGATTTAGCCCTACCCTTGTTTATTCCTTTACTAGGATTTGGACTAATTCTATTACAACCCGACTTTGGAAGTGGCTTAGTTATGGTGTGCAGTACAGTTGTAATTATAATTGTAGCAGGAGCACCTTTTAAATATTTCTTTCGAATGGCGATATTAGGTGTAGTAGCATTAGGGGGACTCATTATTTCTGCGCCTTATCGATTGGCAAGGATTACAGCCTTCTTAGACCCTTGGAGCGATCCTTTAGGAAGTGGTTTTCAAATTATTCAAAGTTATTATGCTATTGCACCTGGAGGTTTAATTGGTTCTGGTTTTAATCAATCGATGCAAAAGCACTATTATCTGCCTGAACCTCAAACTGATTTTATATTTGCCATCTGTGCAGAAGAATTAGGATGGATAGGGGCAACTTTAATTATTATAGTATATTTGTTAATATTATTTGAATGTATTAATATCGCATTAGCATGTCGTGATAAATATCGCTGTTTTATAGTTATAGGCTTTACTAGCTTATTTACAATCCAGGTATTAATTAATCTGGGGGTCGTAGTTGGATTGTTTCCAGTCACTGGAGTGACACTACCATTTCTTTCTTATGGTGGAAGCAGTTTAATTATGATGATGATTTCTTTTGGTATTATTATGGCTACAACAAAATCGCACTAAACTTTAGAAAATGTGGTATACTATTTAGGATAGAGGAGTGAATTTAATGCGTTATTTAATTGCAACCGGAGGGACCGGAGGGCATATATATCCAGCTTTAGCACTAATTGATGAAATCAAAAATTATGATACTGATTGCTCAGTTGTTTTTATGGGATCAACTAGTCGAATGGAAGCACAAGTTATAGTAGAGTATGGATATGACTTTATTGGTATTGATGTTGATAGTTCACATCAAGGATTAATGCAAAAAATTTCCTATTTACTAAAAATGGGTAAAGCTTATAGTAAGTCAAAAGCAGTTATAAAAGAGTTTAAACCAGATATTGTAATTGGATTTGGAAACTATATCAGTGTTCCAGTTATAATGGCAGCACATCATTTAAAAATTCCAACAATGATTCATGAACAAAATTCTTATGCTGGTAAAGCAAATCGCTTTTTAGCTCGTTATGTAGATGCCATTGTAGGATGTTATCAAGAAAATTTAGAACAATTTAATAAAGAAAAAACAAGAATCTTTGGAAATCCACGTGCCACTGTTGCTGTGCGTACTAAGAAAAACCATCACGTTTTAACTGATTTAGGATTAAATTTAAAACAACCTTTGGTGGTTATTGTTATGGGGTCACTTGGATCACAAAGTGTAAATGAAGTAATGAAAGATGCTCTAATTGATATGCAAAATAAAGCATATCAAGTGTTATATGTTACGGGTAAAAATCATTATGAAAATTTTACTGAGAATATGCAATTTTCAAAAAATATAAAGATTGTTGATTATATTCAAGGTTTAGAGGTTATGGTTAATGCTGATTTATGTGTAGTTCGTGGTGGAGCTACTACGGCAGCAGAAATTACTGCTCTTGGAATGCCAAGCATCATTATTCCTAGCCCTTATGTACCTAATAATCATCAAGTACGAAATGCCCTAGCTCTTCAAAACCAAGGTGCTAGTATAATGATTGAAGAAAAAGATTTATCTAAGGAAATCATTATTGAAAAAATTGAAGAAATTCTAAATTCTCCAATATTAAAAGAATCAATGAAATTAAATGCAAAAAAATTAAGTAAAGAACATGCTTGTGAAGACATTTATGCATGGATTAAAAAATTGAAGGAAAAAAAAGATGAGAATGTTTAGTGAAGAATTAAAACAATATGCAACAATCAATGAAGCTGTATCTTTTAAAACGCTTACTACACTTCGTATAGGTGGAACTGCTGATTATGTTGCTTACCCAAAGTCTATGTTGGCTCTTTCGCAGTGTATTCAATGTTGTGTTGATCACGATGTGCCTTTTAAGATAATTGGTAAAGGCAGTAACTTATTGTGTTCAGATAAAGCCTATCATGGTGTAGTTATCCGTTTAGATAGAACACTATGTGATTTTTATATACAAGATAATCATTGTTTAGTTGAAGCAGGGTGTTCTATTATCGCTTTAACGTATGCTTTAATTAATGAAGGTTTAAGTGGCTTAGAATTTGCATCAGGGATTCCTGGTACAGTAGGTGGTTTGACTTATATGAATGCTGGTGCCTACAAATCAAAAATGAAAGATGTTATAAAAGAGGTTCTAGTATATAAAGAGGGTAACTTTGAATGGTTAAGCAACGAAGAATGTAATTTTTCTTATCGTTATTCTATTTTTCATGACCATCCTGATTGGGTTATTTTAGCAGTAAGACTAGAACTACAAAAAGGAGATCCAAACGAGATTAAAGCATTGATTGATGATCGACGTCAGCGCAGAATGGATACACAACCATTAAACTTTCCAAGTGCAGGCAGCTTTTTTAAAAATTTTGAAGACTATAGTGCATGGAAGTGTATTGAAGATTTAGGATATCGTGGCAAACAGATTGGTGGAGCTATGGTTTCAGATAAACACGCCAACTTTCTAGTTAATGTGGGTGATGCAAAAGCTGAGGATTTTTTAAAGTTAGTTGATCTAATTCAAGAAAGTGTTTTAACTAAATATGGAAGACGATTAATTATGGAAGTGGAGCAATTTAATTTTGATTAATAAAGAGAATGAAAGAAATCATGTTGAAACGGTGATAGAGGAACATAAGAAACATAAAAACTTATTTAAATTTAACTATTATCGCTTTCAAATATTTTTGATTGCACTATGTAGTGGCTTTATTTTAATCTTCTGTATTTATTTATTAAGTGATGAATCTAAAATTAATGGTATTACAATAAATAATAATTATTATTTAAGTGATCAAGAGGTTATCTCATTGTTGAATATTGATGAGGATACTCGTAGACTATTTTTGTTTGAAAGAAATAGTATTAAAAATCTATTAGCTCATCCGTTGATTGAGGTAGCTAATTTAGAAATTAATAATCAAGGCACAGTAGTGGTTGATATAGTCGAAAAAAGAATAGTAGGTTATCGCTATAATGAACAACCCGAACTTATTACTAATGAGGGTGAATTGATTAGTTTAGACGAAAATCTAATGTATTTAATTGCCATGCTACCCATGGTTACTGGTTTTGAGATGTTACCTGTAAAAAATGACGAAAATCATGATGCTTATGAAGAAGCGCAAACAAACTTTCATTTATTAACAAGTGAACTGGGAAAAATTAGTGTAGCTAATACTGAACAAATTTCTGAAATAAGACAGTATGCTTATTCTTATGATGAATATGGAGTGCTTTGTGTTATGAAAGATGGAAATTATGTGTATACTAGTTTAGATGCTATTGATGTGTTGAAAAACTATAATAGCGTTGCTTCTTATCTTACAGATAGTAAAAATTGTCTATATGTAGATGAGATATCTAAAAATATTTCTAAGCAATTATGTCCAGAAGAAAAAGCCATAGAAGAGGCTTTGGCTGAAGAAAATGGACAAAATAATGATGAAAATGAGGATAATAGTGAATAAATAGATGAAAATTCATTCACAAAAGTTGAACTAATTGAAATAATAAGTATAATTAATATGGTTAAGGAGGAAGTTTTATGTCAATTGAAAGATTAACTAATTTAGGTAATATTAATATATCTCAAGAAGCCATTGCATCTTTAGCAGGTGGGGTTGTTAGTGAATGCTATGGTGTAGTAGGTATGGCAAGTCAAAAAGTACTTAAAGATGGTATTGCTGAATTATTGAAAAAAGAAAATTATGCTAAGGGTGTAGTTGTTAAAAAAACAGATACTGGTATAGAGCTTGATTTATTCATAATCATCGGATTTGGTGTTAAAATTTCTGAAGTCGTTTTAGAAGTGCAAAAAAAAGTAAAATACATTTTAGAAAAAACATTAGAATTGGAAGATATTATTGTTAATGTCTATGTCCAAGGTGTTAAAGTAATAGGCTAGTTGTGGAGGCAGAAAATGAAAACTTTAAATGGGATACAATTTAAGGAAATGTTAGTAAGTGGTGCTGCTAACTTAAGTAATCAGCATCAACGCATTGATGCCCTTAATGTCTTTCCAGTACCAGATGGTGATACTGGAACTAATATGTCCATGACCTTTAGTGCGGGTGTAAAATCGGCAGTAGAGGCATGTTCAGATCAACTTAGTGTTTTAACAAAAACATTATCAAAAGGTTTATTGATGGGTGCAAGGGGAAACTCTGGTGTTATTACATCACAAATATTTCGTGGTTTCTATCAAGGAATTGAAGGAAAAGATCAAATTAACGCTAGTGAATTAGCTATAGCTTTTTCAAAAGGTGCAGAGATTGCTTATAAAGCAGTTATGCGTCCGGTTGAAGGAACAATTTTAACTGTTATTAGAGAAGGTAGTTACTATGCACTGACTTATGTGCAAGATAATCCAGAATGTACGATTCTTGAATATATGGATAAATTTATTGAATGCTGTACAGAATCATTAAATCATACTCCTGAGCTATTACCTGTGTTAAAAGAAGTAGGTGTAGTTGATTCAGGTGGTGCTGGTTTATTAGTTATACTAGAAGGATTTAAAGCAGCTTTAGACGGTAAAGCTATTGCTTTAGAAGAAGGTACTGGTACAGTTGCAGTTGTTGCTAGTGATGTTGAAAATGATGAATTTGGTTATTGTACAGAATTTATTATTCAATTAAATGACAATGGAGCTGCTTTATTTTCAGAAGAAAAGTTTAGAAATGCTTTAGCCCGTATTGGTGAATCTATTGTAGTTGTACAAGATGAAGAAATTGTTAAAGTACACATTCATACTTTAACTCCTGGTGATGCCTTAAATATGGGACAACGTTATGGAGAATTTGTTAAATTAAAAATTGAAAATATGCAAGAACAACACAATCATCTTCAAACATCAAAACAAGCAAATACAGAAGTCGCTGAACAAAAAGAATTTGCCCTAATTGCTTGCGTTGCAGGTGAGGGAATAACTCAAATATTTAAAGATTATCGCTGTGATGAAGTAATCTCTGGTGGACAAACAATGAATCCATCTACTGAAGATTTTGTTGCCGCTATTAAAAAAGTGAATGCTAAACACATCTTCCTACTACCTAACAACTCTAATATTATTCTAGCTGCTGAACAAGCGGCAGTGGTTATGGAAGATTTGGATATTCATGTTTTACCTACAAAAACTATTCCTCAGGGATTAAGTGCTTGTATTATGTTTAATCCAGAGGTTAGTGTAGAAGAAAATGTCGAAGAAATGAATCAGGCTATTGCTCATGTTAAAACTGGCCAAGTTACTTATGCAATAAAGGATACCAACTTTGAAGGGTTAGAAATCAAAGAAGGTGATTTTATGGGTATGTTTGAAAAACATATTGAAGTGGCGGATAAAGATGAGTCTAAAGTTTGCCTTTCATTATTAAAAACTATGATTAATGAGGATGCTGAATTACTGACTATTATTCTTGGAGAAGGATCTAGTGATGAACGCATCAGTGAAATTGAAGCATTTATTAATGAAAATTATGATTTAGAAATAGAAACTATTGAAGGTAATCAACCAGTATATTCTTATATTTTTGCAGTCGAATAAAACAGTCTGATGGAGTAATGAGTTAAATCATTACTCTTTTTTATTTCATACCTTTTCTTGCCTTTGTAAATACAGTATAATTATATAGGTGAACTTATGACTATAACATTAAAACAGTGTAAATGTACTGCAAATCAATTAAAGATATTAGAACGTTATAACAAAACTACTTGGCAAGAAGTGTTATCGTTATATCCTTTTCGCTATGAAGAAAGAAGTTTTAAGCCTTTTAGTACATGGCAAGATAAAGATACAGTTATTTTTGAGGGTAATGTTATTAGTTACCCTAAGACAATTCGTTTAAAACAACATCGAAGTATTACGAAATTTCAAATTGAAACTGAAGATCATTATATTCAAGCTGTACTATATAACAATCCATGGACTAACAATCTAAAAGTAGGGCAGCATTATTGTTTTATAGGACGCTACGATGGACAAAACCAAGTTACTATTTCCAACTACAATCAACAAGCTATTCATGAGCAAGTAGGAATTATACCTGTTTATCCTTTAAAAGAGAATATTCAACAGCGATCTATTAAAGCAATAATCAAGCGTGTATTTAATGCTGTACAGGAAGAAATATGTGATTTTATACCGGGTAAATTTATTGAAGATTATAGGTTATTACATAAAAAAACTGCTTTATATTATATTCACTTTCCAAAATCTTTAAATGAAGTAGCTTTAGCATACCGAACTTTAAAATATGAAGAATTTTTAAAATTTCATCTTGCAGTACAATTACTTAGAAATCAAGAAAGTGAAACGGATAACGAAAGTGCAAAACAATTTGATAAACATAGTATTTATAATCAGTTAGATGAACTTCCTTTCGAGTGCACTATGGATCAACTTTCTGCTATTGAAGATATATTAAAAGATATGCAAAGTAATAAAGCAATGTATCGATTAGTACAAGGTGATGTTGGTTGTGGTAAAACTATTGTGGCATGGTTTGCGATGATGGCTTGTGTGCTTGCTAAAAGACAAGCGGCATTGATGGTACCTACAGAAATATTAGCTAGACAACATCTTGATAGCTTCAAGGAATTAGCAAAAAATACGAATATTAAAATTGAAGTATTAACCTCCTCTTTATCTTTACAACGTAAAAAAGCTATTAAAGAGCAACTTAAAAATAAAGAGATTGATATTTGTATTGGCACCCATGCTTTAATACAGGAAAATGTTGAATTTTATAATTTAGGATTAGTAGTCGCTGATGAACAACATCGCTTTGGTGTAGATCAACGTCGCAAATTAAAAGAAAAGGGTAATAAAGTTGATTTTCTTTTAATGAGTGCGACACCTATTCCACGCACTTTAGCAAACACTGTATATGGGGATATGGATATCAGCACTATAGTTACTATGCCTAAAAATCGAAAAAAAGTTAAAACTACGCTTATACAAGACAATAAGATTGATCTATTAATTGATGTTATTAAGTCACACCTAAACCAGCATGAGCAAATTTATGTCGTGTGTGCGGCTATTGAAGAGAGTGAAAGTCTTAGCTTAAGGTATGTTGATGAAATTGCATCTAATTTTAAAGAAATATTTAAAAATAGTGCTCATATTGGTATTCTTCATGGTAAAATGAACAGTGATGACAAACATCACATTATGAAACAATTTGAAAATAATGAAATTCAAATTATAATATCAACTACAGTTGTCGAAGTTGGAGTTAATGTACTTAATGCTACTGCAATGATTATATTTGATGCTCATCGTTTTGGATTAAGTACATTACATCAATTAAGAGGACGTGTTCAAAGAGGAAGTAAAGAAGGTCACTGTTATTTACTTAGTGATAGTAAAGATGAACATGCTTTAAAAAGACTGCAAATATTAGTTGAGAGTAGTGATGGCTTTGAGATAGCTATGGAAGATTTACGGTTAAGAGGACCAGGTGATATACTAGGTGTACGACAAAGTGGTCTTCCTGGATTCATATTAGGTAATTTATTAGAAGATACAAAAATTATGGAAACTGCACGTAAAGATGCTCAATATATGATTGAACATCTTGATCAAGAAGAATTTAAACACTGTTTGGATAAAACTCAAGAAGAAAACAAGAATAGAATTAATTATATGGATTGAGAGGTACACAATGAATATATATAATTGGCTGTTAGATAGAGGAATCAAAGTTGAAACAATGGATTTAATTAATCAGGCATGTATCCATTCCTCATACTTTAATGAACATAAGCAGGCTAAAACAGATAATGAACGTTTAGAATTCATGGGTGATGCAGTATTACAACTATGGGTTTCTAATCAGTTAATGAATCTAGAAACGCCACTTAGCGAAGGAAAAATGACTACTCTTAGAGCACAGTTAGTTTGTGAAAAGGCTTTAGCTGACTACACTAGAGCCCTAAAATTAAATCAATTTATTAAACTAGGTGTTGGAGAAGAAAAAACAGGGGGAAGAGATCGCAATTCGATACTCGCTGACATGTTTGAAGCATTATTAGGTGCTTTATATTTAGAAAGCGGATTAGATGCTGTTGGTAATATTCTTAATGAAGTTATTACTCCACTTTTAAAGAACCCTGAAGCTTTAACACAAGTAGACTTTAAAACCAAACTTCAAGAATATGTTCAGGCTGATTTAAGAAAAAGTGTTACATATGAAGTTATTGGTATTGTAGGTCCTAGTAATCATCCGGAATTTGAAGTATTAGTGAAATTAGATGAAATTGTTTTAGGACATGGAAAAGGTAATAGTAAAAAGAAAGCAGAACAAAATGCTGCACAAAATGCTTTTGAAAAAATGGTTAAATAACTATTTCTTTATAACCTAAAAAAAACTCACTTCATTGAACAGAGGTGAGTTTTTAAAACTTAATTTTACCACAAGATTCTCTTATAACTAAATCACATGGAATTATAATTTTTCTTGGATATACTTTCTTTTGTGAGCGCATATTGATAAGGGTAATTGCAGCAATTTCACCAATTTTCTCACAAGGAACATTAACAGTAGTTAATGGTGGATTGGTAAATGCACTAGATTGATCATTATTAAAACCAATAATTGAAATATCTTCAGGTATCTTTATTTTAAATTCAGATAAGGCACGCATTGCTCCAACTGCAATTGGATCACTTGCTGCAAAGATTGCTGTAGGTAAATCACCGCTCAAAATCATTTCTTTCATCATATTGTATCCTGATTCACTAGTAAATTCAGCTTCTTTCATATAGCGCTTATAATTAATGTTGTTGGCTTGACAAAAGACTTGAAAGTAATGACTTCTGATGTCTGCATAGGGTACGTTATCTGATGTAATTTCTTTACCACCAAGAAAACCTATACTACGATGTCCCAGATTATACAAATGGTGCATAACATCATATACAGCATTTTTAAAGTCTAAGACCATAGAGTTAACTACAATACGTTCCATATTCATATCAACAAAAATAATATGATCGCTATTTTTTCTAAAGTCAGCAATTTCTTCTTTACTAAACTTACCAATACATATTAGAGCATCGACATTAGATAGATTAAGTTTTGCATTTTCAGATTTAAAAAAACGCACAATTTCAACATTATGAGTGTTTAAAGTGTGTTCAGCACCGATACGAATTGCCAAATAAAAAGGGTCCTGTAACTCTCTTTCCATTGTATACCACTGCACAATACCCACGCGAATCGATTTATAATTATTTTTACGGTTAAACTTTCTTTTTATGTATCCCATATTTTTTGCTTCAGTTAATACTTTAGTGACGGTTGATTCTGGAACTTTTAAAGTTGGGTCGTGATTGAGTATTCTTGATATTGTTGCAGGAGATAAACCAATTTTCTTAGATATATCTTTAATAGTTACCATAGTTTGAACCTCAACTCTCTTTATTATAATTTACTTTTTTTTCATGGAAAAGTCAATAATTTATTAAAGTTTTTACCCAAATCTGTATAAATTAAGGCATTTTATATTTATTAGTCTATTTATTTTCAAATAATTAATAATAAATGCTATTAAAGATTGTTATAAATATTAATCAACATTAAATAATTTTTCTTTTTAACCATAATACATAAGGATTTATGATATAATATTGAACAAGGTGAGACTATGACAAATATCAATTTAAAAGACATTTTAACTTCAAGTTTTTTTTCTAAAGAGATTTATGAAGAACTTGAAAACGCAGTAATTACTGATCGTATTTTATACAAAAAAAACGGCCAAGAAAACTTAATAAAATTTACAATTAGCACTGACAAAACATTAACATTTCAAGCAACAAAAGAAATTATTGCCTTTTTTAGTGAACATTTTACTCAGCGTGTAGAACTTAGTTTTATAAGTGATGTGTGTGAACTTGATATTCACGAAGTAAATAACTATGGTAAATTATATGATCATGTACATGAGACAAAAGTTTACGCTATGTTAAAAGCAATAATTCAAAATAATCAAATTTTATGTCTTTTTAATAATGAGGATACCTTAAACAAGTATAGTCAGTATAAAGATTCATTGACTTTGTTTATGAAACAATATGCTGTAACTTATCCATTTACTTTTGTTTTAAGAGAAGTTGATTTGGGTTTTCATAATATTAAACTGGATGTAAAACCTGTAGTAAAAGAGATGCCGATGAAGCCTAAAACTCAAGAAAAATTTAGAAGACCAGCTACTAAAGATTATCAACTGTTATCAATAAAACAATGTGTTGAAGAAATGAATAATATTAAAATAGAAGCATCCATATTTCAAAAAGAGGTAAGAGTATTTAGAAATAATCGAAAAATGGTCCAACTTTTAGTTCATGATGGAAGTGATGCTATTAATGTAAAATGCTTTGAAGGTCGCTATTTTAATGATGAACTTTTAGATTCTCTTAAAGAGGGTATAAACTGCATTTTTAGTGGTGATTTGAAAATAGATAACTTTTCTTTTAACAAAGAATTAATTTTTGAAGCAAAATCTTTTGAAGTATTGCCTCAAGAAGAAGTTGTACTGGATGATGCAGTAGATAAAAGAATAGAACTTCACACTCATAGCAATAAATCTGAAATGGATGGTGTTTGTAGTGTAGAAGAGATTGTTAATCATGCTTTTAATAGTGGGCATCGTGGTGTTGCTATTACTGATCATATGGTAGTACAGTCTTTTCCTAAAGCACAGAATGCTGTTAGTAGATTATTAAAGGCAAATCCTGATCGTGATTTTAAAGTTATCTATGGTAGTGAATTAAATTTAGTTGATGATCATTATAACATTGTATATAATGCACAAGACCACGAATTATTAAATGCGCGTTATTGTGTATTTGATATTGAAACCACTGGACTAAGTGCAGATTTTGATAGAATAATTGAGTTTGGTGGAGTTATTTTACAAAATGGAGCAATTGTTGATCGTCTTCAATTGTTTATTAATCCTGAACAAACTATACCAGCTTATATTACTAAATTAACTAATATAGCACAATTTGATGTAGAACATGCACCATCCTTTAATGATGCTTATGCACAGATTGTAGATTTTATGAAAGATAGCATTCTAGTTGCTCATAACGCTGGTTTTGACTATGATTTTATGAATGCCCAGTTAGCGCTTATTAATCAGCCACCTTTAATTAATCCTACTGTAGATACCTTAGATTTATCTCGATTCTTACATCCAACAAAGAAGAAATATGCACTAGGTGCTATTGCTAGACAATACCGTGTCATTTATGACGATGAAGTAGCCCATCGTGCAGATTATGATACCGAGGTATTGGCTAATGTATTTTCTGCTATGCTTAATGAATTGAGTTCTAAGGGGATTAAAAATTTATTAGATTTAAATGCAGTTGAAGATAATTTAGCTTTTACAAAAAAATGGAAATACCATACTACAGTATTAGCTAGAAATCAAAAAGGACTAAAAAACTTATTTAAATTAATTACCCTTTCACATACGAAGACTTTATCTTATAGCGGTAAAATTAGTTCTAAAGGTGAGGGCGAAGAAGTGGTTGCTGAGCCTAGAATATTAAGAAAAGATTTGCAAGAACACCGTGAAGGGCTTTTAATTGGAACTTCTTGTTTAAATGGAGAAATATTTGAAATAGCATCTAATAAAACAATAGATAAACTAGAACAAGCTATGAAATTTTATGATTATATCGAAATACAGCCTTTAGAAAATTATCGCTTGCTTATTGAGGGGAACAGCATAGTTGATAATGAAAGATTAAAGAAAATACTATTAAAGATAATTGCTACAGCGAGAAAGCTGAATAAACTTATAGTTGCTAGTGGTGATGTTCATTATGTATTAGAAAAACAAAAGATATTTAGGGATATTTACATCAATGCTCAAGCTATAGGTGGTACTAGACATCCGCTATATATCCGTAATCAAGAGCGAAGACGAATAACTGTTAATCCTAATCAGCATTTTAGAAATACTAAAGAAATGCTAAAAGCATTTTCATGGCTAGGAGAGGACACTGCTATCGAATTAGTAGTAATTAATACTAATAAAATTATGGATATGTGTGAAGTGGTTAAGCCAGTTCATAATAAGTTATATACACCAAAAATAGAAGGTGCAGATGAGCGATTAAGAGCAATATGTTATGAAACTGCAAAAAATAAATATGGTTCCTTATTGCCAGAGATTGTAGAGAAACGACTCGAAAAAGAATTAACAAGTATCATTGGAAATGGCTTTGGAGTAATTTACTATATTTCACATTTGCTTGTTAAAAAGAGCAATGATGATGGTTATCTAGTAGGTTCTAGAGGGTCTGTAGGATCAAGTTTTGCAGCTACTATGTCATCGATAACAGAGGTTAATCCACTAGCTCCGCATTATATTTGTAAAAATTGTCAACACGTCGAGTTTATCTTAGATGGTTCTGTGTCTTCTGGATATGACTTAATATCAAAACCTTGTCCACAATGTCAAACTCTAATGGATGGAGAAGGGCAAGATATTCCTTTTGAAACTTTCCTTGGATTTGAAGGCGATAAAGTACCCGATATTGATTTGAATTTCTCAGGAGCATATCAAGAACTTGCTCATGCCTATACTAAAGAAGTTTTTGGTGAAGATTATGTATTTAGAGCTGGAACTATTGGTACTGTAGCTAAGAAAACGGCCTTTGGTTACGTCTTAGGGTACTGTGAGGAGCAAGGTGTTGAAGAAATGCGTAGTGCTCAAAAAGAATATTTAGCTAGTGGCTGTGAAGGTGTAAAAAGAACTACTGGTCAACATCCAGGGGGAATTATCGCAATACCAGACTATATGGATGTCCATGATTTTACACCGGTGAATTTTCCAGCTAATAACCCTAATTCCGAATGGAAAACCACTCATTTTGAATTTCATGATATTCATGATAATGTTCTTAAGTTTGATATTTTAGGCCATGTAGATCCTACTGCTATGCGTTTATTGGAAAATATATCAGGTATTGATCCACGAAGTATTCCAATGAATGATGCTTTAACAATGTCATTATTTTCAAGTTGTGATGCTCTAGAAGCAGATCCTAAAATATATAATAATAAGACAGGTGCTTGTGGTTTGCCAGAATTTGGTACTTCCTTTGTAAGACAAATATTAGAGTTAACTAAGCCAACATCTTTTTCCGATTTAGTCATTATTTCAGGATTGTCTCACGGAACTGATGTTTGGCTAAATAATGCTAAAGATTTAATTGAACAAAATATAACTAGTTTAAGTGGTGTTATTGGTTGTCGTGATGACATCATGACTTACCTTATACAAAAGGGTTTGGACCCTAAGGAAGCCTTCTTTATCATGGAAAGTGTTCGAAAAGGTAAAGGTGTAACTGAGGCGTGGACTAACTCAATGTTAGAACATCAAGTACCACTGTGGTATATTGAAAGTTGTAAAAAAATTAAATATATGTTCCCAAAAGCCCATGCAGTTGCTTATGTAATTATGGCTGTGCGTATAGCATGGTTCAAGGTGCACTACCCACACTTTTATTATGTATCCTATTTTTCGTTACGCTGTGATGCCTTTGAAATTGAAACAATGATAAAAGGGGCTGAAATGATTCAAAGTAGAATTGATGATATTAATCGACGTCTAAATAATATTGAAACTAAAAAAAGTGTTACAACTAAAGAAATACAATTATTATCTACTTTTGAAAGTTGTTTAGAGATGCTCGCAAGAGGATATCGTTTTGCAAATATCGATTTATATCGATCACTTGCTGATCAGTTCATTGTAGATGAAGATAACACAAAAGTGATTATTCCACCATTTACAGTTATGGATGGACTTGGGATTAATGTTGCAAAATCAATAGTAGAATCGCGCTCTAAGGGAGAGTTTTTATCTAAAGAAGATTTAATGAACAGAACTTCAATAAGCAATACTTTAGTAAAAAAATTGTCTTCACTAGGGGTTTTAGATGACTTACAAGAAAAAAATCAATTGTCGTTATTTTAATAACACAATAAATAGTTTGACAATCTAACTATTTTCTATTATTATGTATTAGTGCTTTTATGAAAGAGGGGTAAAAGATTATGGCTTTAAGAATTTTAACAGATTCAACAAGTGATTTTATAAAAGATGAAATTAAAAATTTAGATATCAGTGTAGTTCCATTAAGAGTATTATTTGGTACTGATGAATATCGTGATGGAATAGATTTAACAATCGACCAATTTTATGAAAAATTAATTACAAGTGAAGTGACTCCGACCACTTCGCAACCAACACCTAATGATTTTATTGAACATTTTGAAGCTGCTAAAGCTGCTAATGATGATATTATTGTAATCTTAGCATCTAAAGAATTAAGTGGTACTTTTCAAAATGCCAATCTAGCTAAAAATATTGTAGATTATGATCGTGTTTATATTGTTGATACCAATAACATTGCAATTACTAATCGTTTATTAGTTGAAATTGCTGTGCAACTTCGAAAAGAAGGTTTGAGTACAGAAGAAATTATTAATAAGATTAATGAGTTAATACCTAGAGCAACATTAATTGCTGCTTTAAGTACATTAGAATACCTTGTAAAAGGTGGAAGACTTTCAAAAGTAGCTGGAGCTGCTGGAACTCTCCTTTCAATTAAACCAATTATTTCCTTAGTTGAAGGTAAAGTTTCTGTTGTTGGTAAAGGTAGAGGAAAAAAAGCTGCATTAGAGAGTATATTAAAAGAAATACAAAAAGCAGGGGATATTGATTTCAATTATCCGGTAGTTCTTGCTTATTCTCATACTACAGAATTTGCATTAGATCTTCAAAAATATTTAAAAGAGAACGGGATCAATGTTGAACGTTTAGTTGCTATCGGCAGTACTATTGGTACCCACGTAGGTCCTGGAGCTTGTGGTATAGCCTATATTAAAAAATAACAAGGTAAAAATTACATTACTTTAAAAACTCCTATTGAACATAATAATGTTGAAAGGAGTTTTTTAATGAAAAAATATGTTTTTATATTTACAGGATTGATGATGCTATCCTTGCAATTCATTAATGCACAAACTAATCATGTATATCTTGGTGGGGAAACAGTCGCGATACATGGTGAGTATGATGGTGTAGTAGTAAGCGGAATGTTTGAATTTCAAGTAGATCAACAATGGATAAATCCAGCGGTTACTTCAGAACTAAACATCGGCGATAAAATTATTGCGATGGAACAATCACCAGTAACAAGTTTAGATGATTTATATGACTATATGTCTATAAATCCAAAGAAAAATACTACATATGAAGTCACTGTAGAAAGAAACGGTAGATTAGAAAATGTACTAATGAATGTATATTATCTGAAGGATGAACAAGTATTTAAAACGGGTCTTTATGTTAAAGATGAGATAAAAGGCATTGGAACTGTAACATATTACAATCCAATTAATAATACATACGGTTCTCTAGGACATGAGATTATGGATCATGAATTGGATACTATTGCTGAAATAAGTGCAGGAGATTTATTCTTAGCTTCAGTCACTTCAATTAAAAAAAGCACCGCTAATGAACCTGGTGAGAAAAACAGTATAAATACCATGATACGTATAGGTGATGTAGTACGAAATACGCAGTTTGGATTGTTTGGTTATTATGACCGTATCGATTCAAGCAAACAGCTCATTGAGGTAGCAAGTAGACAAGAAGTAAGTCCTGGAGCTGCTACAATGTATACCGTTATAAATGATCAACAAATTGAAGAGATTGACATTAATATAACGCAAGTTAATATACAAAATGAACCTGATATAAAGAGTTTTAAGTTTGAAATAATAGATCAACGTATCATAAATACAACAGGTGGTATTGTCCAAGGTATGTCTGGTAGTCCTGTTGTACAAAATGGAAAATTAATCGGAGCAGTAACGCACATGATTACTAGCACACCTAGTAAAGGATATGGACTTTATATAGAGTGGATGCTGATGAGTGCAGAAAGTATGCAATAGATAAAAGATGGGCAAATGAGATGCTCATCTTTTAGTTTAAATAATTAATAGTTGATTCTTTTTTATCTATTGGATTAAGCTAGTGCATAGTAATTTAATATTAATTAAGCTATAATTATTATAATTTATAAATACAAGGAGTGAATATGAAAGCAAAAATTGAACTGCATTGTCATTTTGACGGCTCATTAGATGTTGAAACAAGCTATCAGCTTGCTAAGAAAAGAAAGCTAATTGATACTAATCTTACTTATAGTCAATTTCAAGAACTTATGAGAGTTCCAAAAGATAATAAGAATCTAGCTACTTTTCTTGATCGTTTTGCATTACCGATTGCCTTATTACAAGATGAAGAAGCTATCATTTCTAGCATGTTAGCTTTAATCAAGAATTTAAATGATGAAGGACTGATCTATGTAGAAATTAGATTTGCTCCACAAGCTCATATACAAGGAGAACTTACTCAAGAAGACGTGGTTGATGCGGCTTTAAAAGCTAGGACAATCGCTAAAGTGAAATATCCTAATATAAAAGTTAATTTTATTTTATGTATGATGATTTATGGTGGAAATATTAATGAAGATTTAAATCGTGAAACTATTAGAGTAACTAAACAATTCTTAAATCAAGGCGTTGTCGCGTTAGATTTAGCAGGCTATGAAGGTGGATATCCTATGAAAGAATTTAAAATTCTATTCGATGAAGCTAAAGGATTAGCGATTCCATATACAATTCACGCAGGAGAATCAGGACCTGCTAGTCATGTTGAAGATGCCATTTATTTAGGGGCAGCACGTATTGGACATGGAGGTCATTGTATAGATGACAGCCGTATTATGCAACTTGTTATCGCAAAACAAATACCTCTAGAAATGTGTCTTACAAGCAACATTCAGTGCAATAATCAACCTAGCTATGAAAACCATGCATTTCATAAATTATATAAAGAAGGGGCTATTGTCACCCTAAATACAGATAATAGAACACTTTCAGATATTGACTTAAATTATGAATATCAACAACTTTTAAAAACCGGAAAAATTACAGTATTAGATTTAGAACTATGTACCATCAATGCAATAAAAAGTGCTTTTATAACTGATAAAGAAAAAACAAAACTATATCAACTTTGCAATATACAACATGAGAGATAGGAGAAAATTATATGAATGAGCCTTTATTACTAGTTATCATTATACTTTTATTAATTAATTTGATTTTTTGTATTTTAATATTAAAAAATAAGCATTCTAAACAAGTAGACTCCACACTTCATCAAACATTAAGTAGTGAAGTTAAATCAATGAAGAGTGAGGTGCTCCAAACATTAATGCTTCAATTAGACTCTAACAATAAACAAATATTAAATAATCATAAAATAATAAGTGACAACGAAGAACGCCGTTTTAATGAATTTAGACAAAACTTACTACAACAATTAGAAACATTCAGAAAGACCATAATTGAGACAAACGAAATTAATAATCAAAATTTTGAACGCTTTGGAAAAAGTATGAATACGAATATGCTAAATATAAAAGAAACATTAGAAAATAAAGTAACAGCTATGCAAACTAGTAATGAAAAGAAGTTAGATGAAATGCGTGCTACTGTAGATGAAAAACTTCAAAAAACGTTAGAAGATCGTATTAGTCAAAGTTTTAAATTAGTTAGTGAACGCTTAGAGCAAGTTTATAAATCACTTGGAGAAATGCAAGCACTTTCTACTGGTGTAGATGATTTAAAGAAAGTACTTTCTAATGTTAAAACAAGAGGCATTTTAGGAGAAGTTCAATTAGGGGCTATCCTAGAACAAATGCTAAGTCCTGAACAATATGAAACTAATGTAGCGACAAAGAAGAACTCTTCAGAACGGGTTGAGTTTGCAGTTAAACTTCCAAAGAGTGATGATGAATTTATTTATTTGCCAATTGATGCAAAATTTCCAATGGATGCTTATCAAAATTTATTAGATGCTTATGATAGTGGTATCCAATCTGAAGTAGAAGCAAATGCAAAAATATTAACTAATAGAATCAAGGCTTTTGCTAAAGATATTCATGATAAATATATAGATATACCCAATACCACTGATTTCGCAATTATGTTTTTGCCGATTGAAGGGTTGTATGCTGAAGTTGTCCGTCGTGGTATGGTAGAAGAACTACAAAAATTAAAAATTAATATTGCAGGTCCTACGACAATGGCTGCATTATTAAACTCACTCCAGATGGGCTTTAGAACTTTAGCAATACAAAAACGTTCAGGAGAAGTATGGAAAATACTTGAAAGTACTAAGAAAGAATTTAATTCTTTTGGTGATATTTTAAATAAAACTCAAGATAGAATGCGCCAAGCTTCTGAAGAACTAGAAAAACTAGTAGGTACCAGAACAAGAGCTATAAATCGAAGTTTAAAAAATGTTACTTCACTAACTCATGAATCAACACATCTTGAAGAATAAAATAAAAATGTACATCACACGAACTTTAAAGTTTATCTCCGAGAATAACTTAATATCTCTAGGAAATTTATAATTTTATCCATACTAAAGTAGTATATTATGAAAAATAAAATTTCAAATGTATCGAAGATAAAAAAGGAATCTATTATTTATCATGGTATACCACATGAGCACCATTAAAAAAATGGGGTAATGCTGAATTTTTTTTAGCTAACGGTGCTCATGTCGTCAATCATATTATTATAAAAAAAGTAACATTATTTAACTTATTCGCTAATGTTACTTAATTCATTCTACTATTGTTTCAAGATTTAGACTTTACACAAAATTTTGTACAGGCTCACGGTCTAAGAGCGATCAATAATCGCTCTATTTTTGTTTATTAAGTAAATTTTCAAAGTCTTTTGAACTCATTGGACGTGCGAAGAAATAACCCTGTACCGAATAGATATCAACTGTTTTTAGGAAATCTACTTGGTCCTCGTACTCTATTCCTTCAACTACTATGCGTGAACCTAAGCTGTTTACAAGTTGAATAATTCCTCTCAATACTGTTTTTGCGTTTTCACGTTGTTCTTCCTCACAAATAAAGAAGCTACGATCAAGTTTTACAACATCAAATTTATATTCTTTCAACATACCTAGTGAAGAATAACCAGATCCAAAGTCATCCATTGAAATTTTAAATCCAGCTATATGAATATTTGAAATCACTTCACTTAGAACTTGAACGTTTTCAATGATTGCTGTTTCAGTTAGTTCAACTTCAAGATAACTTGTTGGAACATTATATTTTTGTGCAATAGCAGAAAGTCGATTTACGAAGTCTTTATTTTGTAGGTGCCGACGTGAGAAGTTTACTGAAATTGGAACAACACTCTGACCTTTGCTTAAGCGATTACTAATCAAAATACAAGCAGATTCAAAGATGTATTCATCAAGTACAGTAATAAACTCATTTTTTTCAAATAGAGGAATGAAATCATTAGGATAAACTACATTACCGTTTCGCTCAAACCATCGAACTAAAGCTTCAGCCCCCACAATTAGTCCGGATTGTATATCATATTTTGGTTGTAAGAACATATGGAATTCATGATGTTTAAGTGAGTCTTCCATTTTATTAGTTAGCTCTGTCATACGAAGCATGTGTAAGTGGAATTTTTCGTCATAATCCCAAAGTGGCCATGATGTATTTGTGCGTGCATAACTGTGAGCAATACTAACTTTATTAATCATGTTGTCAACGTTATTCTCACTATCTTCCATAAAGTAGCGACCATATCTAAAATTTAAGATGTGGTTAGATATTGCAGGGACTAACTGTTTTAGAGAGTTATTAAATTGAGCACGGTTTCTAAAGAAGTCTTCAATGATATCATTCTTAGTAAAAATCAATAACTGGTCTGATCCAATTCTTGCAACAATAGAATCTTTACCAGTAAACTGTTTTGCGAGCTGTGCCGCGTGGAAAATGACTTGGTTTCCTACATCGAAACCATATACTTCATTGATAACTTTAAAGTTTTCAATATCTCCTTTAAGTAAGATAT
>CAYJJG010000001.1:250255-262976 GCA_964370435.1 uncultured Holdemania sp. | reverse complement strand
GCAAGAGTAGACTTATTATTGAACTTAGATGTTACAAGAAAAAATCTACGTTGTATTATTCATGATCAAGGAAAAAGCTGTTTTATTTCTAGAGTACCCATAGCTAAAACTAGTGAATTTATTGGAAATTTAAATGCTATACTTTTTGTACCTTCAGAATTAGAATTATTTAATGCTGCACCAAAAATTCGAAGAAAAATGATGGAGATAGTTATTATAGCTATCATTTAAATAAATTTAATTATTTAATGAAAGAAAGAAATTACTTTTTTAAACTTGGAAAAGAAGATGAAAATTTTTTAGATGTTATCGAAAAACAAATGATAGAATCTCAAAAAATAGTGATAAAAAAAAGAATAGAGTTTATAGATTTAATAAATCAAAAAATTAATATTTATTATGAAATAATTTCCAATGAAAAAAACTATATATCTTGCCACTATAAAAATTTTAGCGAGAAAATGAATATTGAAGATGATAAATCATTCATAAATTTATTAAAAGAAAGTCGAGAAAGAGATAGAATTTTAAAAAGTACTTCTATTGGTATTCATAGAGACGATTTAGAATTTCAATTTGATGGTAAATATTTAGACAGTTGTGCATCACAAGGTCAAAGAAGAATGGTTGTTTTAGCGTTGAAGTTAGTATTTATTGATTATGTTATTAAAATTAAAAATGAATTACCTGTTTTATTATTAGATGACGTATTGAGTGAATTGGATATAGAAAAAAGAAATAATTTATTTAAAGCTATACCAAAAAATGTACAAACCATTATTACGACAACAGATATTGATGATTTTATTATCGATGTAAACGAAGATATAAATATTTTAAAAATGAGTAATGGAAAATTATAGGAGGTTAACATTATGAGTAATGAAATGAATTATTCTTATACTGCTGATGATATTCAAGTATTAGAAGGCTTAGAGGCAGTACGTAAAAGACCAGGGATGTATATTGGATCAACTTCAGAAAAAGGTCTTCATCATCTCGTTTGGGAAATTGTAGATAATGGAATAGATGAAGCTTTAGCAGGATATGCAGATACTATTACGATTAAAGTTGATAAAGATAATGTGGTAACTGTTGAAGATAATGGACGTGGTATGCCAGTAGGTATTCATGATAAAACTGGTATTTCAACAGTTGAAACAATTTTTACTGTGCTTCATGCAGGAGGTAAATTCGGTGGTGGAGCTTATAAAGTTTCAGGAGGATTGCATGGAGTTGGAGCTTCTGTAGTTAATGCATTAAGTGAATTTTTAGAGGTTACTATCTATAAGGAAGGTAAAATTTATTTCATGCGTTTTGAAAAGGGTGGTAATCCAGTTGAAGAATTGAAAGAAATTGGAACATGTGATGTTAATAAGCATGGCTCAATTGTTAGATTTAAGGCTGATAATACTATTTTTACCGAAACAATTGTATATAATCATGAAACATTAAGAGATCGTATAAGACAAATTGCTTTCTTAAATAAAGGTATAAAATTAAATTTTATTGATGAAAGAGATAATATTAAAGATGAAGAACAAACCTTCTTATATCAAGGAGGATTAAAAGAATATGTAGGTTTCTTAAATAAGAATAAACAAACTATTCATGATGAAGTTGTGTATTGTGAAGGAACTGAAGATGGTATTGAAGTAGAAATTGCAATGCAATACAATGAAGGATATATCGCTAATATTTATTCTTTCTGTAATAACATTCATACTCATGAGGGAGGATATCATGAAGATGGATTTAAGTTAGCTTTAAATCGTATTATTAACAGTTATGCAAAAGATAATAATTTCTTAAAAAAAGATGAAGAAAATTTACAGGGTGAAGATGTAAGAGAAGGATTAACAGCCATTATTTCTATAAAACATCCTGATCCACAATATGAAGGACAAACAAAAACAAAACTTGGTAATAGTGAAGTTAGAAAAATAGTTTCTAATGTTTTTGGTACGCAACTAGAAAGATTTTTAATGGAAAATCCAGATCAGTCTAAAATTATTGTTGAAAAGGCAATGGTTGCTTCTAAGGCAAGATTAGCTGCTAAAAAAGCAAGAGAGCTAACTAGAAGAAAAGGAGCTTTAGAAATTTCTAGTCTTCCAGGTAAATTAGCAGATTGCTCTAGTAAAGATGCAAGTATTTCTGAAATATATATTGTCGAAGGTGATTCAGCAGGCGGAAGTGCAAAGCAAGGTAGAGAAAGTAAATTTCAAGCTATACTTCCACTAAGAGGAAAAATTTTAAATGTTGAAAAAGCTCGTTTACATCGTATCTTCGATAATGCAGAAATTAGATCAATGATTACTGCTTTTGGTTGTGGTGTAGGAAATGAAATAGACACATCAAAACTTCGTTACCATAAAATTGTAATAATGACGGATGCTGATGTTGATGGTGCTCATATACGTACTTTATTATTAACTTTCTTTTATCGTTATTTAAAACCCATTGTTGATGAAGGTTATGTTTATATTGCCCAACCGCCACTTTATAAAGCACAAAGAGGAAATAGTATTCGTTATGCTTATAGTGATAAGGAATTAGATCAAATAAAAATAGAGTTAGGTGACCGTATTAATGTTCAACGTTACAAAGGGCTTGGAGAAATGAATCCTGAGCAATTATGGGAAACAACAATGGATCCTGAAGTTCGCACATTAATTCAAGTAACAGTAGATGATGCAATTGAAGCAGATACAGCATTTAGTATGTTGATGGGTGATGAAGTTGAACCTAGACGTAAATTTATTGTTGAAAATGCACAGTTCGTTAAGAACTTAGATATTTAAAGGAGATATTAATATGTCAGAAAATCATAATCATGGAAAAATAAAACAAACCAATATCTCTAACGAAATTAGAACTTCATTTTTAGATTATTCAATGTCTGTAATTGTTTCAAGAGCATTACCTGATGTAAGAGATGGATTAAAACCAGTTCATCGTCGTATTTTACACGCAATGAACGATTTAGGTATTGTTGCAGATAAACCTCATAAAAAGTCAGCTCGTATTGTTGGGGATGTAATAGGTAAATATCATCCTCATGGTGATACTGCTGTTTATGATGCCATGGTGCGTATGGCCCAAGAGTTTAGTTATCGCTATCCACTAGTTGATGGACATGGTAATTTTGGTTCTATCGATGGAGATGGTGCTGCGGCAATGCGTTATACTGAAGCAAAGATGGCAAAACTTTCAATGGAATTAGTTAGAGATATTCAAAAAGATACTGTCGATTGGATGGATAATTATGATGGGGAAGAACAAGAACCAGTAGTAATGCCAGCGCGCTTTCCAAATTTATTATTAAATGGAACTACTGGTATCGCAGTAGGAATGGCAACAAATGTACCTCCCCATAATCTTGGAGAAACAATTGATGCAACTATTGCTATAATGGAAAATCCAGATATAACAGTTATGGAGTTAATGGATAATTATATTTATGGTCCTGATTTACCAACAGGTGCATTGATACTAGGAAGATCAGGCATTAAACAAGCTTACGAAACTGGACGAGGTTCTATCGTAATTCGTTCAAAAGTAGATATTGAAGAAATGGATAACGGTAAAAAGAAGATCATTGTTACTGAAATTCCTTATCAAGTAAATAAATCTATTTTAGTTGAGAAAATCGCAAGTTTGGTTAGAGATAAATTAGTTGATGGAATAACAGATTTAAGAGATGAATCTAACCGTAATGGAATAAAAATAGTTATTGAATTACGTCGTGATGTTCAAGCAGAAGTTATATTAAATCAATTATATCGTATGACATCCATGCAAACGACTTTTGGTGTGAATACCATTGTGTTGGTAAATAATGTTCCTCAACAACTTGGTGTGAAACAAGTATTAAGTTATTATATTGATCATCAAGTAGATGTAATTACTAGAAAGACAAGATTCGATTTAAGAAAAGCTGAAGAACGTGTACACATATTAGAGGGTCTAAAAATCGCTCTAGATAACTTAGATGAAATTATTGCTCTACTTAGAAGTTCAAAAGATCCAGCGACGGCATTGAATGAATTGATGACAAGATTTAATCTTTCAGAAATTCAAGCAAAAGCAATTCTAGATATGCAATTTAGAAGACTTACTGGATTAGAAAGACAAAAAATTGAAGATGAATACGATGGATTAATGTTACAGATTGCAGATTATAATGACATATTATCTAATCATCAACGTGTTGTAGAAATTATTAAAAAAGACTTATTAGAAATAAAGTCTAGATTTAATGATAAGAGAAGAACAGAAATAACTGAAGCTGATTTAGATATAGAGGATGAAGATTTAATTCCAGTTGAGGATATAGTTGTTACTTTAACTACTAATGGATATATTAAACGTATTACAGTGGATACATACAAAACACAAAATCGTGGTGGTAAAGGTGTTAAAGGAATGTCGATGAATGATGACGATATTATTGAACAATTTATCACATTGAGCACTCATGATGATTTAATGTTATTTACTAATTTAGGAAAAGTATATCGCATAAGAGGATACCGTGTACCAATGTCATCAAGAGTTTCAAAAGGAATTCCTGTTGTTAATTTATTAAATTTAGCAAAAGAAGAAAAGGTTAAAGCAATGGTTGCAGTTAAACGAGATGAATCACAGGAAGAAGGATATTTCTTCTTCGCAACTAAAGGTGGGGTTGTTAAACGTACCGCAGTACAAGAGTTCCACAATATAAGACAAACAGGAAAAATTGCAATATCAATGAGAGAGAATGACGAGTTGATTTCTGTTAAGAAAACAACAGGATCTGATCAAATTATTATTGCAGGATCTAACGGGAAAGCTGTCCGATTTAGTGAAAATGATGTTCGCGTTATGGGTAGAAACGCAGCAGGAGTTAGAGGCTTCAATGTTGATGGAAGTACAGCAATAGGGATGACTACCGATAAAGAAGGTCAGTATATTTTAGTTGTTACTGAAAAAGGTTATGGAAAGAAATCTTCATTGGATGAATACCGTATAACTTCAAGAGGAGCTAAGGGTGTTAAGACAATTAATATCACCGATAAAAACGGAAGTTTAGTTGCACTTCGAGCTGTTAGTGGTGAAGAGGATTGTATGATAATGACAGACGACGGTATAGTAATAAGAATTAGCTTAAGTGGTGTATCGGTCTTCAAGAGAACAACCCAGGGAGTTAAACTTATTACCCCGGCAGAAGGAAGTAAAGTGTCTACTGTTGCTATAGTTGATAAACAAGAAGAACTAGAGGATATTGAAGATTTAGCAAACAAGGAAGAAATTTCTGTTGAAAATAAAGAATAAAATTATTTAATAAGATAAACATAGTCTTGTATAAGATTATGTTTATTTTTATATTAGTTGACTTTAGATGTTTAGAGTGGTTAAATAATGCTATAAAGCGATGAAAAGAAATAGTAATAGAACAACTTATTTAAAGAGATGTGATGGTTGGTGTGAATCACAACTAAGTTTCTATGAATCTATCTTGGAGTGGAAGTTAAAACTTCTCGGTGACACCGTTATAGTTATGAGTGTAAATTGTTTCACGTGAAACAATTTAAAAAAGGGTGGCAACACGAGGCATCGTCCCTTAGGGAGATGCCTTTTTTTATTTCATGGAGGAAAATATGTTAGATATCAATTTATTAAGAAAAGACCCAGAAGTAGTAAAAGAAAATATTAAAAGAAAATTTCAAGACCACAAACTTGAAAAGGTTGACGAAGTAATCCAATTGGATATTGAATTTAGAGCATCTAAAACTAGAGGTGACGAATTAAGATCCAAAAGAAATCAGATTTCAAAACAGATAGGTGTTTTGATGGGGCAAGGAAAAAAAGAAGAAGCAGAATTAGCAAAACAAGAAGTTAGCGACATTGCAAAAGAACTAGTAGAGCTTGAAGTAAAAGAAGAAAATCTCCAAATTAAAATAAAGGAAATTATGATGCTTCTTCCAAATATCATTGATGAAATAGTACCGCTAGGTAAAGATGATAGTGAAAACGTTGAAATTGAATTGTTTGGTGAACCAGCTGTACCTAATTTTGAAGTTCCTTATCATGTTGAAATTATGGAAAAACTAAATGGTATTGATTTAGATAGTGCTAGAAAAACTAGTGGAAATGGATTCTATTATTTTAAAGGTGATATCGCAAGATTGCATTCAGCAATATTATCATATGCAAGAGATTTCATGATTGATCAAGGATTTACATACTATATACCACCATACATGATTCGTAGTGAAGTAGTTACAGGCGTAATGAGCTTTGCAGAAATGGAAAATATGATGTATAAAATTGAGGGTGAAGATTTGTATTTGATTGGCACAAGCGAACACTCAATGATTGGAAAATTTATAGGAGAATTACTGAATGAGGAAGAATTACCTCAAGCCCTAACAAGCTATTCTCCATGTTTTAGAAAAGAAGTTGGTGCACACGGAATAGAAGAAAGAGGTGTGTATCGTATCCATCAATTTGAAAAACAAGAGATGGTAGTTGTTTGTAAACCAGAAGAATCAAAAATGTGGTTTGATAAAATGTGGAAAAATACAGTTGAATTTTTTAGAACACTTGATATACCAGTACGAACTATTGAATGTTGCTCAGGAGACTTAGCGGATTTAAAAGTGAAGAGCTATGATGTCGAAGCGTGGTCACCAAGACAGAAGAAGTATTTCGAAGTAGGAAGCTGTTCTAATTTAGGAGATGCACAAGCAAGAAGATTAGGAATTCGTGTTAATGCAAAGGAAGGGAAATACTTTGCTCACACTTTAAACAACACTGTGGTTGCTCCACCAAGAATGTTGATTGCTTATTTAGAAAACAATTTAAATGAAGACGGAAGTATCAATATCCCAGAAAAACTAAGACCATATATGGGTGGTAAAGATAAAATTGAAGTAAAATAATAAAATTGTTTCACGTGAAACAATTAATCTATCCATAAATAATGATAGTATAACTATTGTTCAAAAGATATAAATAAGATATAATGATAAACGGTACAACAAATAGACTCTAATCTGGTCAGGACGGGAACGTAGCAGCCATACGATAATCTATTTGTGTGTACCTTTTTATTTGTTTACAAAGTTGTATTTTAATGATAAATAAAACAAATAAATAAAACAAATAAAAAAGACTTATCATAGTAAGCACAACATGAATGCGCAAGATAAAGCCTTTTATTGAAATCTATCTTGTAGGAATAATTTCAACCCAATATCCATCAGGATCATTGATAAAATAAATTCCCATAGCGGTATTTTCAAAACAAACACAATCCATTTCTTTATGTCTAGCAAAAGCACCTGTAAAATCGTCAACCTCTAGAGCGAGATGCATTTCGTTGTCTCCTAAATCATATGGACGATCCCATTCCTTTAGGTATGTAAGCTCTAGTAAGTGTGGTGAATTATCGTTACCTAAAAACACAAGTTTAAAACTACCATCTTCAGCTGTAACTTCTTTTTTTATTTCTAAATTGAGAGCTTCTTTGTAGAATGCAATAGAGACATCCAAGTCTCTAACATTAATACTATTGTGAACAAATTTAAAATTCATAATTTACCTTCTTTCTTATAAATGTTATATAATTACATTATAACAAAAAAGACTGATGATAAAGTTAATAATTTGAAAACTTGCCAGAGGGTAGCAAGTTGGTATATATTAAAAAATCAAATTGGTAATAAATGATTAATTTGTTAAAGGTTTAGATGCAATGAATTATAGCAAGAAATAAAAAAAGAAGGAGTTATTTATGCAAGACATTAGATTTATGAAAGAAGCGCTAAAACAAGCAAAGTTGGCTTTAAAATATGATGAAGTGCCAGTAGGTGCGGTAATTGTATATGAAAACAAAATTATTGCTAGAGCATATAATCAAAGGCAAACCAAACAAATATCTACCAAACATGCTGAGTTAATTTGTATAGAAAAAGCCTGTAAAAAAATGAATTCATGGAGATTAGAAAGGTGTGAGCTTTATGTCACGTTAGAGCCATGTCCAATGTGTGCTGGCGCGATTATGCAATCAAGAATAAAAAGAGTGATTTTCGGAGCACAAGATTTAAAAGGGGGAAGCTATGGAAGTAATTTTAATTTAAATGAAGTTCAAGGCTTAAATCACTATCCAATAATTACAAAAGGAATACTACAAGAAGAATGTAGTAAGATACTGAAAGATTTCTTTAAAACAAAAAGAGCTAAAACCAAACAATAATTTAAACAATAACACTGTATAATTTCTATATTAATTTTGATATAATAATTAAACATAAAGGAGGTATTAAAGTGACGTATAAAGCACTATATAGAACATATAGACCAATCTCCTTTGAAGATGTAGTTGGTCAAAAACATATTATTCTGACACTTCAAAATGCTGTAAGAAAAAATAAAATAGCTCACGCATATTTGTTTTGTGGACCAAGAGGAACTGGGAAAACATCAGTCGCCAAAATATTAGCGAAAGCAGTTAATTGCGAGATTTCAGATTCGGCGCCATGTAATCAATGTAATAGCTGTATATCATTACAAAAAGGAAATCATACTGATATCATTGAAATAGATGCAGCAAGTAATAATGGTGTTGATGAAATTAGATCATTAATAGAAAAAGTAAAATATGCATCAATTGAATGTAAATACAAAGTGTATATTATTGATGAGGTTCATATGTTATCTACTGGTGCCTTTAATGCATTGTTAAAAACACTAGAGGAACCACCTTCACATGTTATCTTTATTTTAGCTACAACAGAACCACATAAAGTTATTCCAACCATTATTTCAAGATGCCAGCGTTATGATTTTAATAAAGTGGAAACAAAACACATTGGTGATCACTTAGAAAAAATATTAAAAGAAGAAAAAATTCAAGCAGATAAAGAAGCGGTATCTTTAATTGCTACACTAGCTGATGGCGGACTTAGAGATGCTTTAAGTATATTAGAACAATGTATTGCTTATGCAGAAAACAATATTACTCTAGGACATATCAGTGAGATTTATGGTATTACTACAATGCCAGAAAAGATAGCTTTTATAAACAATGTTATAAATCAAAATATTAAAGAAGTAGTTGAAGAAATAACATCTTGGCAAGATAAAGGAATTGATATCAAAAGACTTACAGCTGACTTAATTGATTTGTTAAAAGAAGCAGTTATTTATGACTATACAAAAGATTCAGGTTTATTAGTTAAGCTTGACCATGAACAGCTAGGTAAGCTAGAAGCGACTTTGAGTAATGAAGTTAAGTTAGAAATGATTAAAATATTAATGGAGACTATGGACTCTTATAGAAATACTTCTAATGTGTATGCTTATTTTGAAGTAGGTTCATTAAAAATGATAGCACTTAGCGATGTTAGACATACACCAAAAGAAGTGAATGTAACACTTAAACAAAAGGAAACAAACGTTAAATCAGAAGAAAGTAAACAAGAAGAAACAATAAATCCAGTTTATGTTGAAAATACAGAAGAACCTTTGATGATGGATAGCGGAAAAAAAGAGGAAGATATCATATTAGAAGGAATTAGTGTTGAAACTATACTTCAACTAATGGTTCAAGCAAACAAACAAGAAAAAGTAAAGGATATTGAATGTTGGCAAATAGTAGAAAGTAAATGTAGAGATTTGGATTGTGCAAAATATGCTAATCTATTAAAGGGCGGTAATGTCGCAGTAAGTGGTGAGCTATTTATTCTGATAGCAACAGATTATCAAGCCTTAGAAAACGAGATTAGAGAGCAGACTGAAGAATTAGAGCAATTTATGTGTAGTGAATTATTTATTAATAAAAGGTTATTTGTTACAACAAAAGAAAAAATAGTTTTGGCAACACAAGAATTTATAAATAGAAGGAAAACTAATCAACTACCAGAACCTTTATTAATAGAGGCAAAAAAACCAAATGTAGAAGAAATAGAAAAAGAACCTGTAGCTAAAACAGATACAGAGGTTATGGAAAGTTTATTCGGTAATGATTTTGAAATAGTGGAGGAAGATTAAAATGAATATTCAAGGATTATTAAAGCAAGCACAACAAATGCAAGCAACAGTTGGTAAAGTAGAAAAAGAATTAAATGAAAAAGAATATCAAGGTAGTGCTGGCGGAGATGCTGTTAAAGTAGAAATTAAAGGAACTTATGAAGTAATAAGCATTAGTATTGAAGATGAATTACTCTCTAAAGACAGCAAAGATATGCTACAAGACATGATCCTTGTCGCATTAAATAGTGCTATCGAAGAAGCAAAAAAAGAAAGAGATACAAAAATGGCAGAAGTTACCCAAGGGGTTAAACTTCCAGGGTTATTTTAAAAATGTATCCTAAATCATTTAATAGGAGTATAGAGGGCTTTAAAAAGCTTCCAGGTGTTGGTGCTAAAAGCGCTGAACGGTATACCTATACAATGTTAGAACTAAGTGTTCAAGAGATAAAAGAATTCACCGACGCGTTATTACAAATGAAAGAATCTATTCACCCATGTGCAGTTTGTGGACACTTAACAGAAAAAGAGATATGTAGCATATGCAGTGATACTTCAAGAGACACTTCTATTATTTGTATTGTACAGTCATCGAGAGATTTAATCGCAATGGAAAAAACAAATGAATACAAGGGTCTTTACCATGTATTAAACGGATTAATTTCTACTAACAAAGGAGTGTTCCCAGAAGATTTGAACATTGAAACTCTTCATAAAAGAATCGATAATAACTTAAAAGAAATTATTTTGGCAACAAATGCAACTATTGAAGGAGAAACAACAGCCCTTTATTTAGACAAGCTTTTAACAAATAAAAACATAGTCGTTACACGCATCGCTCATGGTATACCAATTGGTGGACACTTAGACTATGCGGGAGAACTTACTTTAATAAAGGCTATAGAAGGTAGAAAGAAAATAACCTAAGGATGGTAAAAAAATTATGACAGATTTAGAAATTGCACAAAAAACAGAAATGTTAGATATAGATATTATTGCAAGAAAAGCTAAAATAAACAGTGAACATTTAGAACGTTATGGTAACCATAAAGCAAAAATTAATTTAGATATAATGAATAAACTAGAAACACAAGAGAATGCTAAACTAATTTTAGTTACAGCAATTAACCCAACAAAAGCAGGAGAAGGAAAGTCAACAACGACTATTGGTCTAGTTGATGGTTTAAATAGAATAAATAAGATGGTTATTGGATGTTTAAGAGAACCGTCATTAGGTCCAGTTTTTGGTTTAAAGGGAGGAGCAACTGGTGGGGGTTATGCACAAGTAGTTCCTATGGAAGATATAAACTTACACTTCACTGGTGACATGCATGCCATAACTGCTGCAAATAATTTAGTTAGTGCAACATTAGATAACGCAATTTATCAAGGTAATGAATTAAATGTTGACCCTGCTAAAGTGGTATGGAAAAGATGTCTTGATATGAATGATCGCACCCTTAGAAGCATAACTATAGCACAGGATAAAAAAACAAACGGTGTTGAAAGAAAAGATGGTTTTATTATTACAGTTGCTACAGAAATAATGGCAATTCTTTGCTTGTCAAAAAATTTAAAAGATTTTGAAAGCAAAGTAAAAGAAGCTATTGTAGCCTACACTTATGATGACAAACCAGTTACAGTAGGAGACTTAAAGGTTGCTGGAGCACTTGCGGTTATTATGAAAGAGGCAATTAAGCCTAATTTGGTGCAAACACTAGAGCATTCACCAATACTTATACACGGAGGGCCTTTCGCAAATATCGCCCATGGATGTAATAGCTTAATTGCTACGAGGATGGCATGTAAGTTGGCTGACTACGTAGTTACAGAAGCAGGATTTGGCGCAGATTTAGGCGCAGAGAAATTCATGGATATTAAGTGTAGGGTTGGAGAATTAAAACCAAATGCTGTTGTCCTTGTAGCGACTATTAGAGCATTGAAACTTCATGGTGGTGTAGACAGTAAACAACTCAATGAAGAAAATGTTGAAGCGCTTCTAGAAGGTATAAAGAATTTAGAAAAACATATTGAATCAGTTAAGAAATTTAATGTTCCTTATGTTGTAGCGATAAATAAATTTTCTCAAGATACTCAAGCAGAAACAAAAGCCTTAATGAACTGGTGTGAAGAACATAATCATGATGTTGTTATGTCAGAAGCATGGCTAAAAGGTGGAGAAGGCGCAGAAGAGTTAGCGAAAAAAGTTGTTTCTATGTGCCAGACAGTTTCTGAGTTTAGACCACTATACGAATTAGATTGTTCTATTGAAGAGAAGATAGAGAAAATTACAAAAGAAATCTATGGTGGTAAAGGTGTTGTCTATAGCGAATTAGCACAAAAACAGTTACAAGAATTTAAACAAAATGGATGGGATAAATATCCTGTCTGTATGGCTAAAACTCCAGCTTCATTATCAGATGATGATAAACTGGTTGGTAGACCAACAGATTTTGATATTCATGTAAATGAGTTGAAGATATCTAAAGGAGCAGGTTTTATAGTTGTTCTTACAGGGAATGTTATGACAATGCCGGGGCTTCCAAAAACACCTGCAGCACTTAATATGGGAGTAGATGAAGAAGGTAATTCTTTTGGAATTTTCTAAATAAAAACAAAGGGTTGTATTAGTTATAAACTATATAATCCTTTTTTAATAATTAACTTTAAAAATTATACAATTAATACTATAATGTTAAATAAGTGA
>CAYJJG010000001.1:0-250155 GCA_964370435.1 uncultured Holdemania sp. | reverse complement strand
TTTAATAATTAACTTTAAAAATTATACAATTAATACTATAATGTTAAATAAGTGAAAAAAGGAATACATTAACTTTTAAGAAAAAGTTTATAGTAACAGTAAGTAAAATCAAGGTAGATTTTTATTAACAAATAACGTTAATACTTTAAAAATAAATAAGTGATTTACTAGAAAAGAGGAACCATGAAGAAGTATTTTGGAATAATAGGATTACTAGTAGTAACAATTATTTGGGGTGGGGGGTTTGTTGCCACAGAAATAGCATTAAATAATTTAACACCATTACAAATACTAAGTGCTCGTTTTTTTATTGCGTCTGTACTAATGGGAATAATTTGTATGCATAGTATAAAAAATATAACTAAACAAGAACTCAGCTATGGAGTATTGTTAGGAAGTGTTTTGTTTCTTGCTTTTATTTTACAAACAGTAGGACTACAATTTACTACGCCATCCAAAAATGCTTTCTTAACTACAGTAAATGTAGTGTTTGTGCCAATTATTGCTTTAGTGTTTTACAAAAAAAAGATCGCAACACAAAACCTTATTGGAGTATTTATGGCTGTGTTAGGAGCAGGTGTGCTCTCTATTCAAAGTAATTTCAATATTAATGTGGGTGATATACTTACTCTTTTGTGTGCTCTAGGATTTGCTTTTCAAATATTTTTAACTGGAGAATTTGTGAAAAAAGTAAGACCACCTGTTTTAAACTTCATACAGATGCTGACTGCTTTTATTTTATCAGTGGGCGGTATGTTAATAACGGGACAAGGAAACATAGAAATAACCTCGGATGGTTTTCTAGGGATATTATACTTAGGAATCATGTGTACAGGTGTTTGTTATTTATTACAAACAATTTCACAAAAATCTGTAGATGAAACTAAAGCAGCAATTATATTATCGATGGAAGCAGTGTTCGGTATGTTGTTTTCAATATTGCTTTTAAATGAAGTTATAACGACAAGAATGATAGTCGGCTCTGCTTTAATTTTAGGAGCAGTATTAGTGTCAGAAATCAAATTTAAGACAACAAAATAGAAGACAAGTAATATAAAATAATCACCATTAATTTAAATAATGTACATATAGTAATATTTTATATAATGGTAATTCTGTGATATGATGTTAAAGATTTAGTGAGGTAAGAAAATGAGTGTAATACACACAGTAGACATAGCAGTTATAGGTGGAGGCCATGCAGGCGTAGAGGCTGCTTTAATTGCAGCAAGAAGTAATAAAAAAGTAGCTCTTGTATCCTTGAGTAAAGAAAATATTGCCAAGATGCCATGTAATCCCTCGGTGGGTGGTCCCGCTAAAGGTATAGTTGTAAGGGAAATTGATGCCCTAGGTGGACAAATGGGTGTTACCGCTGATGAAACAGCAATACAAGTAAAAATGTTAAATACTGCTAAAGGTCCTGGTGTACAATCTTTGAGGGTACAGTCCGATAAAATAGCGTACGCCAAAATGATGCAAGATATTGTGGATAAAACTGAGAATTTAACTTTAGTAGAACAGCAAGTAAAAAACATAATTGTTGAAGATAAAAAAATTGTAGGAGTTGCATGTTTTAATAATACAGTGATTGAAGCAAAAATTGTTATTCTTACAACAGGAACGTATATGGATTCAAAGGTAATGATTAGTGATTGTATTACAGCTTGTGGACCAGATAATGAGCCAACAACAAGTGAATTATCACTATCACTTAGAGAAGCAGGACTTAAAACGTTTAGATTAAAAACAGGAACTCCAGCAAGAGTGTTAACAAGTTCTATTGATTTTTCAAAAACAGAAGAACAAACAGGAAGTCCATTTTTTGCTAGTTTCAGTGTTTTAACTAAAGAAAATTTAGATCCAAAAAAACAAGTGCTTTGTTACTTAACCTATACAAATGAAAACACACATAAAATAATCAATGATAACCTACATCGCTCTAGTATGTATTCCGGGGCTGTAAAAGGGGTTGGACCAAGATATTGTCCATCTATTGAAGACAAGTTGGTACGATTTCATGATAAAGAAAGACATCAATTATTTTTAGAGCCCGAGAGCTTAAGTCTAGATACCACTTATGTGCAAGGATTATCATCTTCTTTACCTCACGAAGTACAAGAAGACATGATTCATTCTATTGCGGGTTTAGAGCATGCTGAAATTAAAGTATATGCCTATGCTATAGAGTATGATGCTATTGATCCATTGCAGTTAAAAGCAACGTTAGAAACCAAGACAATAGAAAATTTATTTTGTGCAGGTCAAATTAACGGAACAAGTGGTTATGAAGAGGCAGCGGCTCAAGGGTTGATGGCTGGTATCAATGCAGTGTTAAAGTTAGACAATAAAGGTCCTTTTATTTTACGCCGTGATGAAGCGTACATCGGTGTTATGATAGATGATTTAGTGACAAAGGGTACTAATGAACCCTACCGATTATTAACATCTCGAGCAGAATTTAGATTACTATTACGCCATGACAACGCTGATCAGCGATTAACAAGAAAAGCACAAGCATTAGGGTTACCACTGTTAAATCGTTATGAGTTACTTAATGTAAAATTAAAGGCAATGGAAGAATTAAAAGAAGCAATGCAAAAGGTGCGATTTACAATGAAATCAGAAGTAAATGAATATCTAAACACCATTGGATATGATCGATTATCTGAAGGAATAAGTGCGTATGAATTGCTTAAAAGACCAAGAGTCGAATGCAGTAAATTAATGCCCTACTTAGAATTTGATTTTAAAGAAGAAGTTGCTAAACAAGTTGAGATTGAATGCAAATATCAAGGATATATAGATAAAGCAAAAAAAGAAGCAGAAAAGCTAGAGCATATGGATAAAGTAATTATTCCCAAAGAAATAAATATTGAAGAAGTAGAGCATTTATCATTGGAAGCAAAACAAAAAATATTAAAGATTCAACCAAGAACATTAGGTCAAGCATCAAGAATATCTGGAGTAAATCCAGCAGATATTGCGGTTCTAGCAATGATTATTGAGCAACATAGAAAGAGAAGAGAAGAAAATGGAATATAAAAATATTATTAAGAATGTACAAGTATATGGTTTTGATGAAAGTATTCGTGGTAGTAAATTTCCAATGGCAACAGATTTAGACAAGTTAACTACTGAATTTTCTAAAAGTACTGTTATGTTGGCAACTAGCAATCCAGGAGAAGGACACGATAACTTCTTAAATGGAATTATCGTGCAGTTTGATTTAACTTTTAGTAATAAGGCATGGGTAGAAGCAGAAAGATATCATTTTTTGGATTTTGTAAGTTCACAATCAACAATGCATAGGATTACTAAGTTTAATTTAGATGATGCCTATGTAGAATATGTAGATGAAAGAATGATTTCAATTATGAAAGAAAAAGTAGCGGCTTATAATAATTTATTGGCAAAATCTAAAGAAGAGAACACCCATGAATATAATGAGAAACTGAAAACAATGTATTTAGAAATTTTATATTCAAATCCTGCGGGATTTAAACTAACCGCAAGAATGACTACAAATTATCGCCAGTTAAAAACAATTTATCTACAAAGAAAAACACATCGTTTACCAGAGTGGCGAGCATTTTGTGCGTGGTGTGAAACATTACCACATAGTGAATTTATAACCAGACAAAAAGCAAAATAAGCGGTTCTTTAATTACTTTATATAACATAAACTAAAAGTGGTGATAAAATGAAAAAAAAGATAAGATTAAGGAAATGGGTAATTGCTGCTCTAATAGGAATTCCTATATTAGCTATAATGATATTATTTTCTAGTAGCGAAAAAGAAGAAATTAGAGCAACATGGATAAGTTATATCGATTACAATGAAATATTACTTAATAAATCTGAGCAGGAATATCGATATAATGTATTGGAAATGTTAGAAGATTTAAAAAATTTAAACATGAATACAATTTATGCACACGCTTCAGCATTTACAGATGCTTTCTATGACTCAGAGTATTATCCTACATCGTATTATATTAGCGGAAACTGTGGAGATAAATTAATGTTTGATCCTTTTGAAATATTGGTAGAAGAAGCAAAAGCACAAGGTTTTCGTGTAGAGGCGTGGATAAATCCACTTCGATCTTTTTCACTAGAAAGGATGAAGGATGTCCCAAGTGATAGCATCCAACAAACTTGGCTAAGTAATAATAGTAGATACTTGGTTCTTTACGAAGGACATTATTATTTAAATCCAGCCTATCAAGAAGTTCAAGACTTAATTATTAATGTAGCAGTGGAATTGATTAATAATTATGATATTGATGGAATTCACATAGATGATTATTTTTATCCAGATCAAGTTAAAGAAGGCTTTGATGAGTATGAATACAGTAGACTTGAAGGTAATCGTAGTCTAGCGGAGTTTAGAAAAGATAATGTAAATGCTCTAATCACTAACCTATCACAAGCTATAAAGGAAGCAGATAGTAGTTGTGATTTTACAGTTAGTCCAGCAGGAAACATTGATTACAGTACCAATACTATTTATGGAGATGTAGCAACATGGATAGAAAAAGGATTAATAGATATGGTTATACCACAAATCTATTTTGGTTATGAGCATGAAGTGTTACCCTTTGATACTTGCCTAAAACAGTGGGAAGACTTGGTAGAGGGAACAAGTGTAGAATTAGTTGTTGGATTAGGTGCTTATAAAATCAATACAATCGATCAATTCGCAAAAAGTGGCGACGAAGAATGGCTTAATGAAGATGATATTTTAGCAAGACAAATAAAAGATGCAAGAAAAAGTAATAATTATCGCGGGTTTTCTCTGTTTAGCTATCATACTATGAAATACCCAGACGAAGAATCAAGTTCATTAGTTTCTAAGCAAATAGAAAATATTATGGAATTACTCCACTAAAAAATTTATAAATAGAACTTCTTCAAAGTTAAACAACTATGAAGAAGTTTTTTATTTGAATTTAAATGAATGTTATATTCCTTATAATTAAGGAATATTAAAAAAGCTTTAACATAACATAGTTATACTATAGCTCTAAATAGTTTAATCAAGAAAATTGATAAAGTTAAAAATATAAGGTTTATTCTTAAAAGAAAGCATTATTTGTTGTGATTGCTTAGAAAAGTATAATTGGTTTTTTCTTTAACTAAATCAAATAAAACATCATAATCACGAAACTTTACTAATTTTGACATATTTTCATGATTAAAAAATATTGACTTTAATATCTTGCTGAAATAACCATTTTCAAAATATTCAGCTAAATCACTATCCATTCGATTAATATGAATAATTATGATAATTTGTATTTTTTGAAAGTCCCACAAAATCGGCTTATCTAATATATTCACAGAGATGAAACTTGAAAAATTATATTGATGTAAAGTTTTCATTAGTGCAGTATAATTAGATCTTTCAATATTACACAACGAGGCTCTCGTGACTAAATCATCTTTAAATATAGAAGTTAAAGGAATTACTTTATTTGTATTGACAAAGAATTGTTCGAAAAAATCTTCTTTAGTATTAACTTTAGTATAGTTGAAAAACATTTCCTTTTTAAACATTTCAAGAAAATGATTAAAATTTAAATTTTTAACAGATAATATATTTTGAATAGCAACTTTTTTAGATTGACTGAAGAAACAGTCTAGTGTAAGAACGGGGATAGGGACATGAGGTAATGAATCTAATTTAATATCAGTAATAAGAAAATCATAATTTTTAAGTGGTTTATTTTTAAGGTTATAATAATTTGCGAAATCAATATTTTTAATATAATCTGAAAAGTTACGCCAAAATCTTTCTTTTAAAATTAGTGCAGCATTGTTATCGATACCAGTAACTATTATTAAAGACTTTTTCTTTAAAATTCGATTATATCTTGCAAAAATAGGTTTAAACACAGAAGACAAATAAACAATTTCATTTTCAGAAAGCATCATATTTTTATACTCTTTTAGATAATAAGCTGTTTGGGCAGCCAACTCGACAGAAGAAATTGAATCTTTCCTTGATGAAGAAGTATTATTAATTTGTAATCCATAAGTTAATCTATTAGTTAATGGCATAAGGTGTAGCGCAAGAGTGCTTTTAAATGTTGCATCGCTGCGTAAAGCAGTAAAATTATTATTGTTACATAGAAAATTAATAATTTCTTCAGATAAACGAAAGTGAGTGAAATAATTATCTTTATTGTCTACATTCTCGTAGCTACTATAATTTCTATAACAAGTTATATATACAGACAATATATAAACATCATTTTCAGAAAAAGAATGCTTTGTTAAATCACCATATAATTTTAATATTTCTTGTGCTATGGCAAAAGAGTTACTTGATTTTATTCGTTGAATGATTTTATCATTAAACATATATTCAGTACTATAATTTTTTCGTTTCTCGCAAAGTTGAATTATTCTAATAATTAGATAATGGTGTTGGAACGAAATCTCTAAAGAGCTTCGAGTTTGTAGTTGTTTGAAGATGATATCCTGTATAGCTTCGGTATTAGAATTAAATAAATCGAAATAGCAATCTTCATTTATAAAAAGACTATTATTTTTATAATGATTATATTCATCAACCAAACAATAGCGAATATTATTTTCTTTAGCAATATAAATTAGACCATGATGAGGCTTATTTATTAAAACAATATCATAAGCAGTTAATATTTTTGCAACTAAAAGTAAATCATTACTAATGGTTGTCCTAGAAGTATGTAAATTTGTAGCCAAGTCATTAACAGTAACAGGACTGAAAGAAGATAAAATAAAACGAATAATGTAGTGTGCGCGCTGATGAGCTAAAGGAAGCGCATCTGATTGAAAATTATTCTCGCTAAAAGAATTAAAATATACTAAAAATAGTTCAATATCCTCAATTTTTAAAAGAAAACCAATTCCAGTTTTAGCTTCAATATATGCACCATAGTGCTTAAGAGCTTTACTAATACCAACAACATCTTTTTTTATGGTCTTTGAAGATACCCCAATTGAAGTTGATAAAAACTCACTACTTAGGGCTTCGTTACTTTGATAGAGATATTGTAATATTAAAATTTGCCTTCCGCTTAAAATTTCCATAATAATATAATATCATAAAAATAAAAATTCACAAAATAATGCAAAAAGCATAAAAATTATATGCTAAAAAAAGAAGAACATTTATAATTTTAATTTCAAAGTGCAAACATCACAAAACAATATAGAAAGACAAGCAACTATTTTTATATAAAATACGATAGGCTTTCAAAAAAAGCTAATGATTTTAAAATCTCTAAAAATAATAAAATGCAAGCTTGATGTAATAAATGTGGTAACATCTGTGTTTGCACCTTCAACAGAGACAACGCTAGAAGAAGATTAAAATACAACATACACTGAAGATATGCAAGAGCCAACTTCTAAAACATCTGAAGAAAAAGGTACAACTCATTGGACATGGATACTAGCAATAATTGTGCTAGCAGGCAGTACATTATTTATAATTGAAAAAAGAAGTAAAAAAGCAGTAAGGAAACAAATTAGACGATAACTATTTTAAAATAACAGTCTAATAACATACACTTTGAAATAAATTAAAAAATATTTAGTTTATCTTTAGTATATAGGAATAATTTGATATAATGTTAAAACACGGAGGAAAGTCGATGAAAATAGAAGAATTTAAAAATTGTTGTAGTGATCATGGACTTCATCTTTCTGATAAACAACTTGAACAGTATCTACAGTATGCGACACTATTAAAAGAGTGGAATGAAAAGATGAATTTAACTGCAATTACAGCACTAGAAGAAGTGTTAGATAAACATTTCTTTGATTCACTATTACCTTCGTTTTCCTTTAATATAAATGGAAGACTATGTGATGTTGGAGCAGGAGCAGGATTTCCATCGATACCATTAAAAATAGCATATCCCAATATTGAAGTAGTTATTGTTGAACCGCTTAATAAAAGAATAACCTTTTTAAAGGAAGTTATTAAGGAGTTGGGTTTAGAGCATATTCATTGTTACCACGCAAGAGCGGAAGATTACGCGAAAAATAATCGTGAAACATTTGATGTAGTAACAGCTAGAGCAGTAGCCAATTTAACGATGCTGGCAGAATTATGTATTCCACTAGTAAAAATTGACGGAACATTTTTAGCAATGAAGGGATCACAAGGGGAACAAGAAGCCATTGAGGCAAGCTATGCTACAAAACTACTAGGATGTGGTACCCCAGAAATAAAAAAGCATTTTTTACAAGACGGGTCTAGTAGAGTAAATTTGTATTATAAGAAAATAAAAAATACTCCAAAGAGTTATCCAAGAATATTTGGAAAAATAAAAAAAGAACCATTATTAAAGGAGAAGTAAGATGGCAGAAATAGTAAATATACCAATATGGCAGATAGAAACAAATCGCTATCAGCCTAGAGTGCAATTCAACGAATCGAGTTTAAATGAACTTGCAGAATCCATTAGAGAAGTTGGCTTGATTCAACCAATTACGGTTAGATCTTTAAATGATGGTTATGAGATAATTGCAGGGGAACGTCGCTTTAGAGCTTGTAAAAGATTAGGCTATAGTGAAGTACCATGTAATGTTATGGCAGCAGATGAAATACAATCAGCTCAAATGGCATTGGTTGAGAATATTCAAAGAGAGAACTTAACTGCAATTGAAGAAGCAAAGGCCTATGTTCTTATTATGAGACAAATGAGTTGCACACAAGAAGAGCTAGCTTTAAAAATGGGTAAATCACAATCTACAATAGCTAACAAAATAAGATTATTAAATTTACCAATAGAAGTTCAAGAAGCTATTAAAGAAAGAAAAATCACAGAGCGTCATGGGCGAGCAATTCTAACAGTAAAACCAGAGGAACAAGTAAAAGTATTTGAGCAAATAGTTAGTAAAGGATATAATGTTAATCAGAGTGAAAATTACATTAAATCAGTTTATGATAAAGAAAATACTAAAGCTAAACCAAAGAAAAAATTTGTATTTGGAAATTTAAAAGTTGCGTTTAATACCATTTATCAAGCAGTGAAAATGGTAAAAGAAGCAGGAATAATTGTTGATGTTGAAGAAGAGGAAACAGATAAAGATATACGTATCATTATAAAGTTTCCTAAATGATAGGATGGGATATTATGGGAAAAGTTATAGCTATTGCTAATCAAAAAGGTGGCGTTGGAAAAACAACAACAAGTGTAAACTTGGCAACAGGGTTAGCCTATTTGGGGAAAAAAGTATTATTAATCGATTTTGATCCGCAAGGAAATTCATCACAAGGAATAACAAAAGATGATTTTGAGTATGAGTACAGTGTTTATGATGTGCTAATGAGTGATATTGATATAAGTATCGCCATTAAGAATATCGACATACCTCCATTAAGTTTACTACCGGCTAATATTGATTTAGCGGGAGCAGATTTAGAGATGGCTAATTTTAAAGTAGGTCGCGAAAAATTACTAAAAGATAAAATTGAGGTTATTAAAGAGGATTATGATTTTATTTTAATAGATTGTCCTCCTTCACTAGGATTATTAAACACTAATGCACTTACTGCTGCAGATGGAGTTTTAATACCAGTGCAGTGTGAGTATTATGCATTAGAAGGATTAACACAATTATTAAGTACTATTCGATTAGTACAAAGATTGTTTAACCCTAAGCTTATTATTGAAGGTGTATTGTTGACGATGTTTGATGCACGCACTAAATTATCAGTAGAAGTTCAACAAGAAGTACGCAAGCATTTTAAAGAAAGAGTGTATAAGAGTTTTATTCCAAGAAATATTAAACTATCAGAAGCACCATCAAGAGGACAGTCTATATTTGAGTATGATATTAAATCTGAAGGAGCGAAAGCCTATGCTTCTTTAGCAAAAGAAGTTATTAAATATAGTAGTCAGGAGAAACTTTCATGAGTAAAAGACTAGGAAAAGGACTAGATGCTATTTTTGGTGATGACTTAAGTAGCGTTTTAGAAGATATACAAAATGGTAATACGGATTCTAAAAGCAGTGAGATTGCAATAGACAGTATTAGACCCAACCCATATCAACCGCGTCTTGTTTTTGATGAATCAAAGATACAAGAATTAGCTAATTCTATCAAAGAACACGGAGTTTTTACTCCAATACTTGTAAGAGAGAGTATTCAAGGATATGAGTTAATAGCAGGGGAGCGACGTTTTAGAGCAAGTAAATCACTTGGACTAAAAACGATTCCAGCAATAGTTATCGATTTTAATGAAACACAAATGATGGAAATTTCTCTTCTTGAAAATATCCAAAGAGAAGACTTAAATGCAATTGAAGAAGCACAAGCCTTAGAGCGTTTAATAAAAAGAATGGACTATACTCAAGAAAAGTTAGCAGAGCGCTTAGGAAAAAGCCGCGAATATATTGCGAATATACTTCGTTTGCTAAAACTACCTACATCAATTCAAAATTTAGTTAGTGAGAATAAACTTACGATGTCTCATGTTCGTCCTTTAATCACACTAGAAGATGAAGGTTTAGCTTATGATATTGCAGAGCGTATTGTTAGTGAAGGACTTTCTGTTAGAAGTGTTGAAAAATTAGTTAAAGAAGCTAAAAGTAAAGTTGATGTAGTCAAACAAGAAAAAGTTAAAAATAAGAACTTAGTATATGTAGAAGAAATTATGCAAAACAAACTACAAACAAAAGTAAAGGTAGAAAAGCATTCTATTACTATTAGTTATAGTGATACTAATGATTTAAATCGAATCCTAGAATTAATTAATTGTATTGAAGAAGAATAGAAATAAAAATTTGGGTATTCTAATAAAGGATAGGAGGTCCTTATGGTTGAGTTAAAGGAAATTAATGCACAAATTCATGATGAATTTATGCAAAACTCTACTAAAGAGCATTTTATGCAAAGCTCAATTTGGGCAAAAGCTAAAGAAACAAGTGGATGGAGTAGTAAAACTGTAGGTTTATATGATGACCAAAAACTTGTAGCATCCTCTCTATTATTATTTAGAAAAATCCCTTTTTTTAATAGCTATATTTGTTACGCACCTCGTGGATATGTAGTAGATTTTGATAACGAGGAACTAGTTAAACAATTCACACAAAAGTTGTTTGATTACTGCAAAAAACTTAAAGTTTGTTATGTTATGATTGATCCAGACGTAATTATTAAAAAAATAAACGCTAAAGAAGAAGTGATAGAAGAGCAAATAGATTTTGTAGATAAAATGAAAGCTTTAGGTTATTTTCATCAAGGCTATAACAAAGAATTTGAAATGACCCAACCACGCTTTACTTTTAGATTAAAATTAGATAAAAGCAAGGAAGAAATATTTTCTAACTACTCTAAAGTAATTCGTGCATCGATGAAAAATGCAGATAGAATAGGTATTATATGTAAAATAGAAGAAAATATCGATAAATTTTATGATATTATGCAGGATACTGCAAAAAGAAATGATTTTGTTGAGCGTAGTAAAGACTACTATCAGTTAATCTATAATGAATATAAGAAATATAATATGGCTACATGTTATAGTGCAACCTATTATGGACAAGCGCATCTTCAAGCAATTAAGGAAAAAAAGGAAGATTTAGAAAAAGAAAAGAGACAGTGTTTAAATAAACTTCAAACTTCACCTCAAGATACAAAGAGTGAAAATAGAATTAAACAAATTGATGTTCAGTTAGATAAAATGAAAAAGGATTTAGATAAAGTTAATCAATTTATTCTAGACTACCCTGATGGACTAACTTTATCTAGTGGAATAACATTGAACACCAAGCATCGAGCATGGTTGGTATATGGTGGTAATCTATCTATAATGCGCGATGTAGCAGCTAATTATGCTATAAAACAATTTGAAATTAATGATGATATTAACAAAGGATTTGAGTTTGTGGACTTCTTTGGAACCTGTGAAGAGCCAGTAACAAACAAAGAATATGCAGGCATTCATGAATTCAAAAAAAGATTTAGCGGTGATTATTGCGAGTTCGCTGGTGAATTTCATTTGGTAATAAAACCCCTTACCTATGCTATGTGGATAAAAGCAGTTCCTATGGCTAAAAAAATTATGCGCAAAATTAAGAAAAGAAAATCTTAAAGTCAAGAAGCAATAAATCTTGGCTTTTTAATTTTAAAGATTTTAATGTAATCTATGCGAATGTATACTATAATAAGCATAGATTGAGGTAAATGTTAATGAAAGATACTATTGTTGCAATAAGTACGGCACTTCAACAAGGCGCCGTTTCAATAATTAGACTCAGTGGTGATGAGGCGATAGCGATAGCGAATACTCTTTTTAGTCGTGATTTAACAAGACAAGAATCACACACCATAAAATACGGTATGATTAAAGATCCAATCACTAGTAAAGAAGTAGATGAAGTTCTTGTTAGTGTATTTAAGGCACCAAAATCATTTACTTGTGAAAATGTAGTAGAAATTAATTGTCACGGGGGAGTTTATATCACCAGAAAAATTTTAAGTTTATGTATCAGTGCTGGCGCAAGATTAGCTCGTGCAGGAGAGTTTACACAAAGAGCTTTTCTAAATGGAAGAATTGATTTAACACAAGCTGAATCGATAATGGATATCCTTCAAGCAGATAATGATAAATCAATAATGCTAGCCCTTAATGGTATTAAAGGCAGTGTATCTAGTTTAATAAATCCGCTCATTGATGATATTATGAATATTATTGCTCATATTGAAGTTAATATTGATTACCCAGAATATGATGATGTTGAACAACTTAGTAATGTTGTTTTACTTCCATATTTAAAACAGTTTGAACAACGTTTAGAAGAAATACTAAAAAAAGCAAATAGTGGTAGAATCCTTAAAAATGGAGTGAAGACAGTAATATTAGGGAAACCTAACGTAGGAAAAAGTAGTTTGCTTAATGCACTTTTAGAAGAAGATAAAGCAATTGTAACTGATATTGAAGGAACCACTAGAGATATTGTAGAAGGAGTAGTACATTTAGAAAATGTAACCTTGCATTTAATAGATACAGCGGGAATAAGAGCTACGAGTGATAAAATTGAAAAGATAGGAATAGAAAAAAGTCTTCAAATGCTAGAAGAAGCAGAGCTAGTAGTGGTACTATTAGATGGAAGCAGACCTCTTGATCAACAAGATGATGAAATATTAGAAATAACAAAAGATAAACAACGAATAGTAGTGACTAATAAAACAGATTTACAACCTGTTTTTAAAGAAGGACTTTTAATCAGTGCAGCGAAGCATGAGATTCAAGACCTTATAAAAGAAATTAATCAAAGATATCTAGAACATCAGTATGCTGCAGATGAAGCAGTATTAAATAATGATCGCCAAATTGCACTTATTTCCAAAGCACTTAACAGTGTAGTTCAAGCAATTGAAGCAATTGAAAATGAAATAGAACTAGATTTAGTGACAATAGATATACAAGCAGCCTATATGTCATTAAAAGAAATATTAGGAGAAGTTAGCAGAGAAGACTTGTTAGATGTTATGTTCAGTCGTTTTTGCTTAGGAAAGTAGGGTACAATTATGTGGATAGATAGTCATGCCCATATTGCAAGCAGTGAATATGAAGATATCGATAGTATAGTTAAAGCAGCACGAGAGGCTCAAGTAGGGAAAATTCTTATCATATGTTGTGATTTAAAAGAGGCTTATAAAGCAATTGAAATTTCAAAAAAAGATAATTTATTATCAGTAGCAATCGGATTTCATCCGAGCGATATAGAAGAACTATGCGAAGAGGATTGGAATGAGTTTGAAAAGTTGGTCAAAGAAAAAGAGGTTGTCGCTATTGGAGAGATAGGTCTAGATTATTATTGGAAACCAGAAACTAGCGCAATTCAAAAAGAGGCTTTTATTCGCCAGATTAATTTAGCTAATACCTTAAATAAACCAATTATAGTACATAGTCGGGATGCTATAAGTGATACTTATGCATTAATGAAAGAAAATCCCACCAACAAAAGAGGCGTACTTCATTGTTTTAGTTCAAGTAGTGAAATGGCATTAAAGTTTGTAGAGTTAGGATACTATATTTCCTTAGCGGGTCCAGTAACCTTTAAAAACGCAAAAGTACCTAAAGAGGTTGCGGTTACAGTACCACTAGAAAGATTACTAATAGAAACAGATTGCCCTTATTTAACACCACATCCTCATAGAGGAAAAAGAAATGAGCCTTCCTATGTTGTGTTAGTTGGACAAGAGGTAGCACAGTTAAGAGGAATAAGTGAATCAGAACTAACTAAAGCACTTAATACTAATTATGATACTTTATTTAAAAACACAAATTAGACAATTGAAAAAGTTTATGCTATACTTGTGAAACTAAATATGGAGGAGTTATGAAAAATAATAAATATATAGTTTTCCTTTGTGGTTTAGGTTTAGTTTTTACCATTGCAGTACTTCTTAAAGGATCAGAATATCAACCTTTAGTAGTGCTACACGCTTATGATGGATTAAGTATGGAAGAGTTATTACCTTATACAAGTGAAGTTGAAATCGTAGAAGAAATCATTGGAGAACCTGAAGTTGAAATTGTAGATCCAGGAGAATATTCTGAAGATGGAGTACCCTGGTTAATAGGACTAACTGACGAAGGATCACCAGCAATACAAAAAGATAGTTATGAAGTAATTTATAACGCAGCAGGTGAAGAGGTTTCACGTGTTTTAATACCTGGAAGTACAGTTATAGAAGAAGCACAACCTATAGTTTATAGTTATGGTGTGGAGCCTGCTATTGGAACTTACTTTTTAACTAAGAAAACCACCACCTATGGAGCTGATTGTGTAGGATGTGGTGGAGAAATAGATGGTACTGCTGGAACATCAGCTGGTATTGAAACAACAATTACATCAGTTAGACAATCAGATGGAACTTGGTTAGATGGAATTACTTATGATGGCTACTATATTATTGCCCTCGATTCAGACATTCCGTTATGTACTGTTGTAGAGATTTCTGATCATGGATGGTCAGGGCGTGGAATGACACCAGAAGAACCCTTTTTAGCTATTGTGCTAGATAGAGGATCTGCAATTCAAGACAACACTATTGATTTATTTGGTGGAACTGAAAAATCAGATACAGGAATTAGAAATAATAAACGTGTTGATGTTAAAATCGAAATCATAGATTTTGGTATAAGAACCACAAATAGTTTAGGCCAAAGAATGTGCTTAGTAGAATAGTAAAAATTAAAATCTCTAGATTAAGTTCTAGAGATTTTTAAATACTGAGTAACCTTGTAAAAACAGTTATCCTATGATAAAATACAAAAACATAAAATAAGAAAAAATAGAGGAAAAAATGCACATAAAAGAAGTCATAGTAGTAGAAGGAAAAAGGGATACAATAAATATTTTGAGAGCGGTAGATGCACATACTATTGAAACTCAAGGTACCCACTTATCAAAAAAAACACTTAAAATGATAAGTGAAGCAAATAAAAAATGCGGTGTTATTATCTTTACTGACCCAGATTTTCCAGGAACACAAATACGTACTAAAATTAATGAAGCGATTCCGGGGTGTAAAAATGCATTTTTACCTAAACATTTAGCCTTAGGAAAAAACAAAGTAGGCGTTGAACACGCAGAAGTAAAAGACATTAAAGATGCCTTAGAACATTGTATTACTTATGAAGATAAAATTTTGTCTATTTCTTGGAAGGAGTTTCTGTCATTAGGATTAAATGGTAGAGAAAATAGTAGCTCATTAAGAAAAAGAGTAATGCATCACTATTTTTTAGGTGAGGGAAATGCTAAGACCTGTTTTAAAAGGCTGAATATGTTACAGATAACTAAAATGGATATAGAAAACTATTTGAGGGAAGAATATGAATAAAGCAATAGCTACTATTTCAAGAACTAATGAAATACTAAAAAAGTTCAATCTATATGCTAAAAAATCATTTGGACAAAATTTTATTATTGATCCAAGTGTTGTTACTAAAATAGCTGCGCTATCACAATGCGAAAATAAAGCAGTAATTGAAATAGGACCAGGTATTGGAGCACTAACTGAACAATTAGCAAAACTCTCAGAAAAAGTATTCGCTTTTGAGGTTGATGAGCGACTGCCAGAAGTTTTAAATTATTCTTTAGCAGAATATAATAATGTAGAAGTAAAGTTACAAGATTTTCTAGAAGCTGACTTAAACGAAGTTGTCGATCATTTGAAAAAAGACTATGGTCAAGTTGTTTTATGTGCTAATCTTCCTTACTATATAACAACACCAATTTTATTTAAGGTGTTAGAGAGTAAATGTGACATTAGTGTTATTACGGTAATGATGCAAAAAGAAGTAGCCGATCGTATGGCTGCTCAAGTTTCAACTAAAGATTACAATGCACTAAGTATTATTATTCAATATTATTATCAAGTTAGTACAGTGTTGAAGGTGCCAAGATCAGTATTTAATCCAAAGCCGAATGTTGATTCATCAGTGGTACAGTTTATTAAAAGAGAAAAGTTAGAATATGTAAAGGATGAACAAGCTTTTATTGAATGTATAAAAGCGTGCTTTAAACAAAGAAGAAAAACGATTTATAATAACTTAAGAGCTTATCTAGAAGATAGTCTAATGGCCAAAGAAGTTTTGGCACAAGCCAATATCGAAGAAAACAAGAGAGCAGAAGACTTAGAAATAAATCAGTTTATAAAATTAAGTGAGGTAATTTATGATCGAAAGAGCTTATGCCAAGATTAACTTGTGCTTAGATGTTGTAAGAAAAAGGGAAGATCAGTATCATGAAATGAATATGATTATGGTTCCTATTAATTTTTATGATGTTATAAAAATGGAAATAAGTGATGAAATGAAATTTAAGAGTAATGCAAATTTTATTACGTTCGATGAAAAAAATACTATTTATAAAGCAATTCAAATTTTAAGAAATGAGTATAAATTTGAAGAAAATTTTAATATAGAATTAACAAAACATATTCCAACCCAAGCAGGTTTAGCAGGAGGTAGTGCTGATGGTGCAGCTACAATGCGCTTAGTCAATCGATTATTAAAGCTAAATATACCAGATGAAAAAATGAATGAGTTGGCAAAGCAAGTTGGTGCAGATGTTCCTTTTTGTATAAATAACCAACCAGCACAGGTAAGTGGAATAGGAGAAAAATTAGATTTTTTCAATTTTAATAGTGACTTTCATATATTTTTAGTTAAACCTTTTAAAGGGATATCAACAAAAGTAGCTTTTTCTACTTTAAACTTTCAAGAATGTAAGCATGGAAATGTAGAAGCAATGAGAGCGGCTTTAATTGAACAAAACTACCAAGCTGTTATTGATAATTTAGAAAACACACTAGAATACAGTGCATTTAAGCTATTACCAGAAATTGAAGAAATAAAAAATCAACTTCTAGCTTTTGGTTTTGATGGAGCATTAATGTCGGGAAGTGGATCTACTGTTTTCGCAATAACTAAAAAACCAGGGTTATTAAAAGAAGCGACTGCCTATTTTAGAAAGAAAAGATATTTTGTAAGAAGTACTGCTATTTTATAACGCAGTACTTTTTAAAACTAATTTTAGATAAGTGTTAAAAAGTATTAATTAAGTAAAAATTGAAAAGAATTAAGTTTAGGGCTTTTTTTATTTTTGAAAAATGAGTAAAATATAAATGTGGAGGTAAATATGAGATCAGCAATTTTAATGGCAGCAGGAAAAGGGACTAGAATGCATTCAAAAAAACCGAAAGTACTGCATGAAATTTGTTTTAAACCGATGATTGCTCACATTGTAGATCATTTAAAAGAAATCAATGTTGAACAAATCGTAACTATTGTCGGGTATGGTCATGAGGAAATCAGAGCAGTTATGAAAGAGCATACAATGTATGCGATTCAAGATCCGCAATTAGGAACGGGGCATGCAGTAATGCAGGCTGAGCAATTAAACGGGGTCAAAGGACTTACCTTGGTTGCCAATGGTGACTGCCCAAGAATACAAAGTACAACCTATGGTCGAATGTATGAAGAATGCCACGATGTACCGATGACGGTTCTAACCGCAGTATTAGATGATCCCAAACATTATGGTAGAGTAATTCGTGATGAAAAGGGTTATATAGCTAAAATTGTAGAGTTTAAAGACTGTAGCGAAGAAGAAAAAGCAATTAAAGAAATTAATACAGGAATTTATTGCTTTGATAACGAGGTATTATTTTCTAGCTTGAGTTTGATAAAAAATAATAACGCACAGCAGGAATACTATATCACTGATATGGTTGAAATACTTAATCAAAAAAACTTAAAAGTAAAAGCAGTTGTATTAGAAGATTCACTAGAAGCAGAAGGTGTTAATGACAAATTTGAATTAGCACAAGCAAACAAGTGGGTACAACAAAAAATAAATGAAAAGTGGATGCGCTCAGGAGTTACGATGATTGATCCTAATACTACTTATATTGGTGATCAAGTAGTACTTGAAAAAGATACTATAATCTATCCAAATTGTATTATAAAAGGCGAAAGTACAATTAAGGAAGGAACAACAATATTTCAAAATTGTTATTTAGATAATGCAATAGTTGGTGAACAATGTAACATCATTGACTCAAGAATTACAGATTCAAAAGTTGATGATGAAGTTAACATAGGACCATATGCTCATTTAAGAATGAATTGTCATGTAGAAAGTAAAAACCGCATAGGAAATTTCGTAGAATTTAAAAATGCCCATTTCGGATATGATAGTCGTTGCGCACATTTAACTTATTTAGGGGATTGTGATTTTGGTTCAAAAGTAAATGTAGGGTGCGGCGTTGTTACTGTTAATTATGATGGAAAAAATAAGCATCAAACAATAGTAGAAGACGGAGCATTTATTGGAAGTAACGTTAATTTAATAGCTCCTATAAAAGTTGGAAGAGATGCCGTTGTTGCAGCAGGATCAACAGTAACTAAAGATGTTGAAGAAGGCAGTATGGCCATCGCAAGAAACCGTCAAGAAAACAAAAAAGGGTATGGAAAAAAATACAAAGAAAAGGGAAAAAAGTAAGATGAAAAAAACATTAGAAGAAACCGTAATATTCTCATTAACATCAAGTATAGATTTGGCAGATGAAATTTGTAAATATTTAAATCTAGAAAAAGGAGATATATCGGTAAGACATTTTGCCGATGGTGAAATTCTTGTAGAACCAATGAACTCAGTGCGTGGAAAACGTGTATACATAGTGCAAAGCACATGTGCGCCAGTTTCCGATCGAATTATGGAAGTATTAATTGCCATAGATGCTTGTCGTCGCGCCAGTGCTACAGAAATTAATGTGGTTATTCCTTACTTCGGATACGCAAGACAAGATAGAAAAGCAAGAGCTCGTCAGCCAATAACTTCTAAGTTAGTTGCTAATCTTTTAGAAGTAGCAGGTGCAAATCGTGTAATAACTATTGACTTACATGCACCACAAATTCAAGGATTCTTCAATATACTAATTGATGACCTAACAGCAATCAATATGATGGGGCAATATTTTAGAAATAAACAACTGGATAATGTAGTAGTAATTTCTCCAGATCATGGTGGAACAAATAGAGCCAGAATATTGGCAGATTTCTTAGATGCACCAATAGCTATTATTGATAAAAGACGTCCTAAACCTAATGTAGCAGAAGCAATGAACATTGTCGGAGATGTCGAAGGAAAAGTAGCGATTATCGTTGATGATATTTGTGATACAGCAGGATCATTAGTTGCAGGTATTGATATATTAAAAAAATATGGCGCAAAAGAGATATATTGTGCAATAACTCACGGTATTTTATCAGGACCAGCAATCGAACGAATACAAAATTCTCCAATAAAAGAATTTGTGATTACTAACACTGTTCCACTAAGTGTTGAAAAACAAGAAGCGTGCCCTAAAATAACAGTATTATCAGTTGCTTACATGTTGGCAAAAACAATAGAGTCTATCGAGACACACAGCCCAGTTAGTGCTGTTTATGATTTATTCAACAAATAAAAGACCTCACGGTCTTTTTCTTTTAAATATTCAATGTATAATAATATACAAAATAAGTATTAATCTAGATGTTTCAACATTTCATTAAGTGAAAAAGCATCTAGTAATTTTATTATAATATCATTAGCTATATTAAATTGCTTAGGAGAGAGTCTTTTAAGTTTTTCAGCTATGACTTCTACATCGTTTTCATAGGTATGATCAAAAAGAATTTCATCAGCTGAAATAGATAAAGCTTCACAAATTTTCTTCAATGTTGTTAAAGAAACTCCAATTACACCTCGTTCAAACGCAGATACTGTTTTAGTTCCCATACCTAATAGTTCAGAAAATTCTTCCTGAGTTAAGTTTGCTTTTTCTCTATGAAATTTAATTCTGTTACCTATTTCTATGTTTATATTTTTTTTAATTATCATACTCAACCTCCTAATATTAGTTTAAGTAATATTGTTGTTGATTAAAACGTATTATTAATAGTATAATTATGGCATTATTAATGCGGTTTATACCTTTTAGGAGAACATAATGAATACATTAAATAAAATAAATATTTATGACGAAGAAGAATTTAAAAAATTAGCCATCACACAAAAAGAAAAAGAAATAAATAAAATTCTTTTAGAAATTGATCACGTACTACAATTAATGTTAGAAGAAGGAGACAGTGAAGCAGTAATAAAAGAATATAAAAAAATAGCAAAGTTACCGGTAGAAGAACGTATGAAAAAAATACTTACAATACTAGAGGCGACAAATAAGAATAAATCAATTTAAAATTTACTTTTTTTAATTGATAATGAAATATTATCAAGTGTGTATTTGAAGCACATTCATTATAAACGAAAGAAGGAAATCATGAAAAACTAAACACAAAAGGGAAAACTATCTTGCATTTAATGTTAGCAATAATGGTAATGATAGTTATTGCTGGGTGTTCATCAAGTTCTGACAGCTTGATAGAGGATGGAAAAAATTTTTAGCAGAGGGAGATATTGAAGAAGCAGTTGCATCTAATCCTGAAGCAGAAGAAGCGTATGTAGAATTATTCAATATATACCAAGAACAAAATGATGATGCATTGGCAAGTGATGTAATAAATAGATAGTAAAGAAGCATTAGAAGTGTACTATGTTACATGGTATAATTTGAAATACAATTTTACAGAAATATTATTAGAAGAATCAAACAGTGAAGTTAATTCATTTATAGAAGATGATAAAATCTATGTTCTATATGATGGGTATAACGAAGAAGCAGCTTACCCAGAATACTTTAATATCAATGTTAACTTTTATGAAGTAGAAGAAATAGTATTACCAAACTCAAATATAAAGGGAGATATCTTATATTATTCTTCAGATTATGAAAAAAAACTTAGGAACGGTGGAAATCTTTATGATGTTAATAGGAATTTATTATCTGAAAATATAGATAAAAAATTCAATGAATTTAGTGAAAGCGAACATGCGATTTTCAGCGCTGAATAACTATTAAGAAATCGAAGTTATTACAAAAATAAAAAAGTTAGACTAAAACATAAGTTGATTAATAAATAGGATACCCGCTAAGAATAAATTTAACAGGTACCAAACTAATAATAAAATCTAAACCCATCCTATAAATTAGCTTGAATTGAAAGATGTAGTTTTTAATATTTCTATAAAAATATGCGAAGTTCTGCATAAACTTACCGAATATGATGGTTTTACTTTAACATTAAGTATAAGTGTCAAAGTCTTAAAAGGCATAAGTATTAATATAATCAAAAATAGTATAAATAATCAATTATAAACAGAATAATATTGACAGATGATGGAATATCTTATATTATTATAAACAAGGTTAGCTAGGACTAACAAAAAAGGATAGAGAACATGTATAGTAATTTAACTACAGCAACACTTAATCAAGAATATGAGATTAAAGATATTATTGCAAATGACGAAGAATTAATTCAATTCTTATTTTCATTAGGGTGTTATGAAGGTGAGAAAATCACAGTTGTTTCAAAGTTAAATGAAAATTATGTGGTATCAATCAAGGATGCACGCTATAGCGTGGGAAAGGAATTAGCTTTAGCAATTATTGTATAGCTTATTTTTTTGTAAAAACAGTTAGATGAAACTAACAATAGGAGGGTATAGATGAAAATAGCATTAACGGGAAATCCTAACAGTGGTAAGACAACTTTATACAACGCTATCACAGGTAAGAGTGAACGAGTTGGAAACTGGGCAGGGGTTACAATCGAAAAGAAAGAAGCACCTATCAAAAGCAAACTAAGTAATGGAAAAGAAATTCTAGCGGTAGATTTACCAGGGGCATATTCAATGTCACCGTACACATCTGAAGAAAGTATTACAAGAGAATTTGTATTAAATGAAAAACCAGATGTAATTATTAATATTGTAGATAGCATTAATTTAAGTCGTAGCTTATTTTTCACTACACAATTAACGGAATTAGGGATTCCAGTTGTCGTAGCATTAAATAAATCGGATATGGCAAACGACCAAGAAATTGAAATTGATGTTGAAAAATTATCAAAAGAAATTGGATGTACGATTGTCAAAACTGCAGCAACTTCAAATAGCAACAATGGTTTAGAAGAGTTAATTAAAGCAGCAACAGAAGCAGTAAAGAAAACTCAAAAAGCTGCATTTACTCCAAAAAATGCAGTTGAAACTATTGATGAATTACATAAAGCAGATAAAGAAAGATATGCTTTTGTTAGCGAAGTAGTCGCAAAAGTAGAAAATAGAAAAACTAAAACAGCTGAATTAACAGCACAAGATAAATTTGATCGTGTTATTGCACATAAATGGTTAGGTATTCCTATCTTTATAGCAGTAATGTATCTAGTATTAACAGTTTCTCAAACATATGTTGGTCCATATTTTGCAGATTTATTAGGTGGATGGATTGAGTCTTTTGCAGGTGTTGTTGAAGGTATGTTAGAGGGTGTTAATCCTATATTGAGTGCTATCATTATGGCAGCCATCATCGATGGAGTTGGAGCAGTAGTAGGATTTTTACCATTAATCATGGTAATGTATTTCTTATTATCACTTCTTGAAGATTGTGGATATATGGCTCGTGTAGCTGTGGTTATGGATAGATTCTTAAAAATGATAGGTTTATCTGGTAAATCAATTATACCTATGATTATGGGTACTTCTTGTGCGATTCCAGGGGTTATGGCTTCACGTACAATTAAGAATGAACGTCAAAGAAGAACAACAGCTTTATTAGCGCCGTTTATTCCATGTGGTGCAAAACTTCCAGTTATAGCATTATTAGCAAGCGTATTCTTTGGGGGAGCTTCATGGGTAAGTACTTCAATGTATTTTGGTGGACTTGTTTTAATTATAGTGTGGGCATTAATTATTCAGCGTATTACTGGTGAAAAAGATGCAGGTTCATACTTTATCATAGAACTACCTCAATATCGTTTACCAAGCATCCTACGTGCAACACTAGTTATGCTTGATAGAGGAAAAATGTTTATTATTAAAGCAGGAACAATTATCTTATTGTGTAATGTAGTAGTTCAACTTATGTCAATGTTCACATTCGGAGGAGAATTAGTTACTGAAATGAATCAAAATGCAAGTATCCTTGCAACAATTGCTTCACCAGTAGCGTGGTTATTAGTACCACTTGGATTTGGTGTATGGCAACTTGCAGCAGCTGCAGTTGTTGGATTTATAGCTAAAGAAAATGTAGTTGGTACTTTAGCAACAGTATTTGCTTTATCAGCATCAGTAATTGATCCTGAAGCACTTGAGTTAGTAGATGGTGCAGCAAGTGAAGTTGCAACAGTTATGGGAATAACTTCAGTAGCAGGATTTGCTTATTTAGCGTTCAATATGTTTACTCCACCTTGTTTTGCAGCAATTGGAGCAATCAATGCTGAAGTTAATAGCGGAAAATGGGTATTAGGTGGTCTTGGACTACAACTAGGATCAGGTTATACCGTTGCATTCTTAATAAATCAAATTGGTACGTTAGTTACTACAGGTAGCTTTGCAGAAGGATTTGTATTAGGGTTAGTAATAGTTGTTGCGTTTGTAGTAGCGGTTGTTTACTTAATGAAAAAAGGTAGCACAAAAAAATTATCTGTAGCTAGCGGTCAGTAAGTATGAAAGATTTCATTGTACTATTAATAATTTTGGCAATCGTTGGATTAGCTTGTTATAAAATTTATATCGAAAAGAAAAAGGGTGTTAAGTGTGTAGGGTGTTCTGCAGGAGGCTGCAGCACAAAAAAAGATACTAAAAAATGCTCATGCAATCATTAGTTTAAAGTAAAAGGTTGTCCTCTATTGAGGGCAACCTTTCTTTAGCTTAAATCGCTATAAATTGGTCTAGCCTTAAACTATAAAGATACACAGTAATTTTCTTATTGGGATATACAAGTTTAATGCTAGTAGAGTAGGCTTGCATTTGATCTAAATAACTGATTCGTAGTGTTTCTACAGTATCAACAACATCACTTTTAAAATCAATTATTATAACCTCTTCTTCTAAAATAGATATAAAATCAATATAACCATGTATTATTTCATCATTATTTTCAACAGCAAAAGAAAATTCTTTTTCCACGATACCTTGATAACATTTAATAAATAAAGGCTGTTTTGCAAGATTAAGTAATCTTTGAATATCGTAATCTTTACAAGAATTATCTATACTTAAAATTAAGTCTTTTGTCCATGGCAATGTAGGAAGTAACTCAATTAATTTATGTATACGAGTACCGTAATCACTTCCCGATGTAGTTTTGTAATTAAGCGGTTGAAATCTTTTTTGCTTCAACAAGGAAGGGGAACTTAACTTTAAATTATTGGAAGGTCGTTTATAAGTATAAGAAGGTATAGCATAGGTAGCGAGTGGTTGTTTTTGAGCCTGATGGGAAGAGGTGTAGTTGCTTTGTATAGTTGTTTCACAATAAGCATTTGTATTAATTTCACTCATCGAGGATAAAATTAAATCAGTGCTTCCCTTTTTGTCAAAGAATGTAGTTAAAGAAAGCGGATCTGGAGAATAAGAGTCACTAACGCTTCCAACTATAAGGGCTAATTTTTGTGCGCGAGTTAAAGCAACATAGTATAGGCGCACATTCTCTTCAAATTCTTCTAAAGTAACTTTTGTTTTAATTGCCAATTGAGTTAGGGTGTCACGTTTATAACGATAAGGAAATCTTAAATGAGACAACCCTAAACCTAGAAGATCATCCACTAAAACATTTTCACGAGTTTCATTAATAGTAGTTCTATTATTAGACCAGAAGAAAACTACTGGATACTGTAAACCTTTTGACTGATGCACTGTAGTAATTTGAACCACATCTTCATTTTTACTAGCGCTAACTGCAGTATTTGATTTAACATCTAAGCTATTTTGTATTTGTTGTAAGAATATGGTTAAATTACTTGAAGATTCTTCAAAACTAATTACACGCTGCATAAATAAATCAATATTAGCACGTTCTTGATTATTTGTTTTAAGCCAATAAAAATCATTAATTTTTAATATCTCATTAACTGTAGCAGCGATACCAAGATTATGATAACAGTTTTTGATATTAATATAGTCCTGCTCAAATTTTTTATCTATCTCGGTTACTGTATTAAAATAACTACGCTTGTTTTTATTAAAGCGTAAAGTTACTAAATCTTCATCTTGATAGAGATAAAGATTACTTAGAACTGCAACAGTATCAATGTCACTTGTATTATCAACAAGCATTTGTAAATAAGATATGCAAATTTGCACAGCATAAGCATTATATAAACCAGAATTCACAGTAGTAGAGTAAGGGATATTAAGTTCATCAAATACATAGCAAAGATCCTTTTTTAATTCATGTGAGCGAACTAGAACACAATAATCACTCCACCTCACAAATTCGCTAGTATGCTTCAAATCCAAAATTTTTTGAGCAAGAATTAAAGCGTTGGCACGAATTTGTTTTACATCACTAGTTTCTTGATCTTCGTCATCGATTATTTTTATAAATTCAACAGGCAGAGCATAGTGATCATCTTGTGCTAAAGTTCCAATTTCTGCATGATCATAATCTGAGAATTCATTATTTAAATAAGGAATGTTCATCATTTTATTAAACAAGGCATTATTAAACTCAACAACACTTTTATTAGAGCGGTAGTTGTGCCCTAAAACTATAAGTTCATTGTGTTCATCATTACGCTTCATTAAAGAGCTCATAATAGCAGGCTTTGCACCCCTAAAGCGATAAATACTTTGTTTAATATCACCTACTCGAAATAAATTATTACCTCGCGATATAAGTTCAATCATGGCATTTTGAAATTCATTTGTATCTTGAAATTCATCTACAAGTATTTCATCAAAGCGCTCTTGGTATTTTTTTGCAACCTGGTTATCATTAGCTAATAAAATTTTATAAGCTAATTGCTCCATGTCACTAAAATTGATTCCTTCATTTTGTTTCTTTATAATATCTAAATTGTTTAAATATAGTCTCGATCCTTTTACTAAAAACTCAACGATAGGATATAAATCTTTGTTGTCATTTAATAAGGTATCTTCTTCAAAATATTGTGCTATTAATTTTTGTAGACGTTTATTAACAACAGTAATTTTTTTATTAACATAATCTGCTTTTTTTTCTTTACTAGTAATTGATTTTACTTTAGCAAGGCCATGTAGTGTTCTTATAAATTCACGATAATTTTCATTATTAATAGCTTCAACTATAACAGCAATATGCTTTAATTTTAATTCAACATTTTGAAGCACGGCATCTTCTACGCCTTCGGATGAATACAACTGTAAAATTTCATTTAAACGTTCTTTTATTGCGACAATGTCGATCATTATACCAAGAAAAAGATATTCTTTAATTAAAGGATCAAGTTCATAATGATTTTTTATAGCTTTAGTAAGAATATTATCAAAAAAAGCTTCAATATCACTTTGGTTTAAGGCAGCATTACTTATTTTAATTAGGGCAGCTTTTAAATTTTCAAAAGAATCGGGTCGATTATCAAAATAATTTGAAACATGATTAAACAGTGCAGCATTCTTTTGTTTTAGTGTGGATAAAGTATACTCCATAGCTTCATTTTGAATAACACGCATTTCTTCATCAGAAAAAATATGACTTATTTGATTGTTAGATAAATGAAGCACAAAATAATTTTCACTAATAACATTTAAACAAAAAGAGTGTATTGTACAAATCATAGCATCACTTAAGAGGGTACATTGATTGATACAGTAAGTTTTTAACTCCTCATCATCAGTGGTTAATAACACTTCATTAAGCCCACTATACAATCTGTTTTTCATTTCAGCAGCTGCAGCGTCAGTAAAAGTCATAGCCAATAGCTTATCTACCGATATACGGTCTTGAGTTATTCGCTTCACCATACGTGCAGTTAATACTGCAGTTTTTCCTGAACCCGCAGATGCAGAAACAACAATGTTTTTACCTACATGATTAATGGCATTAGATTGTGCCAGGCTCCACTTTGGCATGTTCTTCCACCTCCTTTAGTTCTTCCTCGCTTATATTTTTAATATAGCTTCTACCTTGATATAGACAAATATTTTTGTAATCACAGAAAAGACAGGCACCTTCTACAGGGGTACAAGTAATCTTACCCTCTAATAAATGTTTTCGTAACATCCGATAAAGTGTGTTTAATAATTCTAATAAGTACCGTGTTTCCTTTATTTTACTTTCACTAATACCTTTCTGATTCCAACCAACAATATGTTTACCATTATCATCGTTTTCATTGTTTGTGGAAGTGGTAACACCATTTAAGCGATGTGCTTTTAGCCATTCATCAAAATAATGCTCATCGTCGTACAATATTAAATCAAAGGGTCTTAGTGATAGTTTGGCAGCATCAACGCTAATGTTTTCATTTTTTAAAGAATGATAATATATTCCAAGACATTCTTTTTTAATCTTTGTTAGAGCGGCAAAAAGATACGTTAAAAGTTGAAGCTGAGTGCCATCTTGTATCGTAGACATCTTTAACTTCTTCAAAGAGCTCTTAAAATCAACCACCCGAAAAGAATTAGTATTGTAATCTATGCGGTCAATAATTCCTCTTAATAATATAGTAATATTTTGCCCTTTAAAAAAAGTCATTTCAAAAGGAACTTCACTTTGGTGCTGGTTTAGTGAAGAGTGTTCCTCAAAATCCTTAAGAAAGCGAAACTGCATCATTAAACTTTCTATGCAACGTTCCTTAACACTTTGAATAAGCCAACGTTGCTTTGTAAAAAAGAGTTCAACTGAGGAAAATTTATGTTGTACAAGATTAGAAAGTTGTTCTAAAGAAATAGAAGTATAGTTTTTTGGATATAACTTAAGCGCCTCTTCAATACAAGCATGTTGGATAGATCCTACCATGGCTTGATCAAAAGATACTTCATTAGCCTTTCTCAATTTTAATCCGCTGTATAGAAAATAACTGTAAGGACATTTAAAATGTTTTTCAAAAGAGGAAACACTACCCTTTATTTGATTATCTTCAACAAACAACTTCATAGCAGAATCACAAGATAAATTAGGATGACTTCTTGTATAGAAATGGTTATTTTGTATTAATGGCCAATCGACAGCTTCACATTTAGCCATTTGTTTTATTTCAAAGGAACACTCTAATCCTTTGCCTTCAAAAGTATTAGTAGCATAACTTAATACTATTCGTTTGGCATCACGCTCAATCCAACGTTGTTTTTGATTAAAAAAGTTAGCACGCTCTAAGGGTGTGGGAAACTTATCAATTAAAGCAACGTAATTTTCTTCAAATAAACCACTAAGTGCACAGCTACCTGGATAATGCTTACTATTTGCGTTTAATACAAACAGATTATCCCTAGATATTAAAGGATGATTTAAGTCGGTTATCATAACACGTTGATTATCATAATCACTCTTTACAATAGTTATAGCTTTTATTTGGTAAAGTATAGCAGCAATTTTTGTGTCATTTAATTCACTAGGATCAATATTATTTAAGAATGATTGAATACTTATTAAACAAGAAGCTTCCTCTTTATTTAAAATTAGATTGCTATAACGAAGAACATCGTATGCCATTTCAAGGCAGTTATTAGGATTAATATTTTTTAACAAGCCTAATAAAGTAATACGAGTATGTTCGAAAGCTTTTTCCAATTCTAATAAATAACTTTGTTGAAAAGAGGCCAAGTACTCAACTTCACTGACATGATGTTGAACATGAGTAGCAGGTTTGTTTAAATCTAAATCTTCTATAAAAAGATCTATATAATTTAAAGTGCTTGTATAATCAATGTTATTTAATAAGGAAGTACTAATTAAATTCTTGAAATTAGTTATAGTTGGTTGATGTAACCAAGATGCTAAAGCATAAAAAGAATCAACTACTTTCGAATTAGCGTGCTCATTAATTAATGCATAGGGTATTTGATAACGATCAAAAATTAGTTTTAAGTAAGGAATACTATCTTGATAAGCACAAAGTACAATATTGATATCGTTAGCTTGAAGTTGTTCACGAACAATTAATTGTGCACAGGCTTCTATTTCTTGACGAATATTTAAAGCCTTATAAAAGTTAATTGTTGATTGTTCAACTTTGTGTCTTCTTATAATAGTTAACTCCTTCTTTTTAACAAAGTCACTTAATGATAAAGAATCTATGCATTCTTCAGTTATTTCAACAGAAGGAAAAGTCCTATCTGTATTCATTAATTCAGCTCTTTGATGATAAGGGGTAATTAAAGAACTGCAAGCTGCTAATAATATTTTCAACTCCTTATGTAAAGCCGTTGTAGTAGGAAGATCATCTAAAGCGATTTGATATTCCACTAACGTGGTATAAAACTGTACAACTTCAGCAACAAAACTAGGCTCACTAACTAGTGGTTTACATAAGACCATGTCCTCTTTAAACTTTTGGATGTTGCTGAAAGCTTTTAGAAATAAATATTCTTCACTAACTAGTGTACTATTATTTTTCAACCAAGCTGAAAAAGGTAGTATACGATGATTAAGAATTACTTTATTCTGCGTTAATAACTGACGATAAAGGCTATCAATTTGCCATGTTTTAGCAAGTGTTGTTTTCATTATATAATCGCCCCTTCTTTGAATTATTTTATCATAAAAAAGGAATTAAAGAGAATAGTAATAAAATAAAAAAATGTAAGATCAATTTTGAACCATAAAGCTCACAAAGTACTTTATTGTACAGTTAAAATGAATAAATTCGTAATATTTTTAAAGTATTTCACAAGTTACTTGTATTTTATTTAAAATGGTATACAATTAAGACATATAGATATATTTTAAGGGAGTAAATTTATGGCGTTGATGCAAATTTTGGAAGAAGTAAAAGATCTTCGTAAAGAAGGGACTGACTGTGATTTTAATGGTTATTTAGAGGATTATCTAGAAACCATGGAAGAAGAGTCAGTAATGAAGTCATGCTTACAGGCTATTCATGAAAAAAATGCAGATATGAAAATCTGTGTAAACTACCGGTTTTCAATCAATAAAGAAGTTATATCTAACCAAATAATAAGATATAAGGACTCGTTCAAACTACAAGGAAAACCAATAGTTTGCCCATATATTGTATATGGAAGCGATAATAATAATGATCGCGGTTTAATGCTTACAGAAAATGAAGAATATGCATATTTATTTGCGAAGGGAACTTATTACTGTTTAACAGAGCCAATGAGTCCTTTTGTAGAGGCAAAAAATGAAATAGTTTCAATGTTGGCATCGGATAGTGAAAGTGTAATGAAGATATTTAATAGATTATTCACTTACAAAGCAGGAGCATTACAACGTGAACTTGATCGTAAAATGTATGCAGAGTATCAAGATTTAAAAGAAGAAGCAGTAAAGGTTGCACAAAACTTAAAAGATACAGCTTTTGATAAGATTAAAGAAGCAGAAGATGCAGAAGCAACAATTAAATCTTTAGTTGTTTCATGGTTCTTATTAAAGAAAGTTGTCTATGTACAATATATGGTTAGCAAAGATATATTAGAAAAAGTACATGAAGGAAATATTAAAAAACAAAGAAATCAGGCAAAGATCAATGCTGATGAAATTCCATTTGTTTCTTATAGTGAATGTTGGCGTAGCCTACAAGTAGTAGAAGATCAAGAACAATAAAAATATAAAGTATCTTAAAAGTTTATTTTGAACTCTAAGGATACTTTTAATTTTTTATATAACGGCACAAATATAATTCATTAAACAGAATCATTTTATAATTATCAAGTTATAAATAAGAATGTGTTATAATTGTACTGATACTAATTTCATGATAAATTAGTAGAGCTAGATTAAATATAAAGAAAATGGAAATAATGTAGTAGAGGTGAAAATATGCAAGATAAAATAGTTATAAAGGGTGCAAAAGAAAACAATTTAAAAGATATTGATTTAACGATTCCACGTAATCAATTAGTAATTATGACGGGATTATCAGGTTCAGGAAAAACTTCGTTAGCTTTTGATACCATCTATGCTGAAGGACAACGTCGTTATGTTGAGTCATTAAGTGCTTATGCAAGACAATTCTTAGGTGGAGTTGAAAAACCTAATGTGGAAAGTATTGATGGTTTATCACCAGCAATTTCAATTGATCAAAAAACTACTAGCAATAATCCGCGCTCAACTGTTGGAACAGTAACAGAAATTTATGATTATTTACGCTTACTATTCGCAAGAGTAGGAACGCCATATTGCCCACATCATAATGAACCTATCGAAAGTCAAACAATAACACAAATGATCGATCGTATTATGTTGGCAGAGGATAAAACACGATTAGAAATTATGGCTCCAGTAGTGCGTAATCAAAAGGGTACATATAAAGACTTTTTAGCACGTATGCAAAAAGAAGGATATATTCGTATGCGCATTGATGGTGAAATGCGTATGCTAGAAGAAGAGATCACTTTAGAGAAGAATAAAAAACATAATCTAGATGTTATAATAGATCGACTTATAAAAGCTAGTGATAGTCGTTCAAGACTACATGACTCTATTGAAACAGCTTTAAAGTTGGCTGATGGTTTATGTCTTGTAAAAATAGGAAACGAAGAAGTTTTATTTTCAAGCAATTACTCTTGTAAGGTTTGTGGCTTTTCAATGCCAGCAATTGAACCACGACTATTTTCTTTTAATGCGCCTTTAGGAGCATGTGAAGAATGTAAAGGACTAGGTGTTACCCAAAAAGTTGATTTGGATATCTTAATTCCAGACAAATCAAAAAGCATTGTTGAAGGTGGTATTATCTATTATAAAAATACTGTAAATACCGATAATATTGAATGGCAACGCTTTAGTAAGTTATGTGAATATTATAATATTAGTGTAACTACTCCTTTAAATAAGTTAAGTAATCAACAACTCGATTACTTGCTTTATGGTTCAGATGAGCAAATATCCTATACTATTACTTCAAGCTCAGGTAATACTTTTAGTCGTTCTGAATATATCGAAGGTATTGTTAATTTATTAGAGAGACGATATTTAGAAACAACCTCAACAATGTCAAAAGAGTGGTATGCTAGTTTCATGATGGAAAGTACTTGTCCGACTTGTCAGGGAAAGAGATTAAATCCAATGCCATTAGCAGTAAGAATCGAAGGGATTAATATTTATGATTTTACATGTAAAAATGTTTCTGAAGCTCTTGTGTGGATTAAAGGGTTAAATTTAGATAAAAATAAAGCTGAGATTGCAAAGCTAGTAGTACAAGAAATAAGCAATCGTTTAACATTCTTAAAAGATGTCGGATTAGAATATTTAACATTAGATCGTTTAGCAGGAACTTTGAGTGGCGGAGAAGCACAACGTATTCGATTGGCAACACAAATAGGATCACAGTTAACAGGGGTGCTTTATGTGTTAGATGAGCCATCTATTGGTTTACACCAAAGAGATAATGCAAGATTAATTCAAACATTAAAAAACATGAGGGACTTAGGAAACAGTTTAATTGTCGTAGAACATGATGAAGAAACAATGTTAGAGTCTGATTTCATAGTAGATATTGGTCCAGGAGCTGGAGTTCATGGTGGAAATGTTATTGTTGCAGGAACACCTGACGAAGTAATGAAACATGAAACTTCAATAACTGGTGGATACCTTAGTGGACGACTTAAAATAGATGTACCCACAAAACGCAATAAAGGAAATGGAAAATTTATTACTATTAGTGGTGCAAAAGAAAACAACTTAAAAAATGTTACAGCTAAATTCCCACTTGGTGCTTTCAATGTTGTAACTGGGGTTAGTGGTAGTGGTAAGTCCACGTTAGTTAATGAAATCTTTTGTAAAGCAGTACAACATTCATTGGGGCGTGTTCGCATTAAACCAGGGGAACATAAAGCAATTAAAGGATTAGAAGATATTGATAAGGTAATTGAAATTGGGCAAGATCCAATCGGGCGTACCCCAAGATCAAATCCTGTAACATATACAGGCATCTTTGACGAAATACGAGATTTATTTGCACTAACTCCTGAAGCTAAATTACGAGGTTATGATAAAGGTCGTTTTTCATTCAATGTAAGAGGTGGACGTTGTGAAATGTGTCAAGGGGACGGGGTAAAGCGAATTTCTATGAATTTTCTTCCTGATGTTTATGTGCCTTGTGAAGAATGTAAAGGTAAGCGTTATAATGAAGAAACGCTACAGGTGATGTACAAAGATAAAAATATCTATGATGTACTTGAAATGACAGTAGAAGAAGCGGTAGTGTTCTTTGATTCAATTTATAAAATAAAAAATAAACTGCAAACATTAAAAGATGTCGGTCTAGGTTATATTAAATTGGGGCAAAGCTCTACAACACTATCAGGAGGAGAAGCTCAACGTGTGAAATTGGCAAGTGAACTCCAGAAGAAAGCAACAGGAAAAACAGTATTTATATTAGATGAACCAACTACTGGATTACATACAGATGATGTAAAAAAATTAATTTCAGTATTAGTAAAAATTGTTGAAAATGGTGATACGGTATTAGTAATAGAGCATAATTTGGATGTAATAAAATATGCAGATCATATTATTGATATGGGTCCAGAAGGAGGAGACGGTGGTGGAACAGTTATTGCCAAAGGAACTCCAGAACAAGTAATAGAAGTCAAAGAAAGTTATACTGGTCAATATCTAAAAAAAGCATTGGAAAGAGGGTGAATTCATGGAACCAGTTGGAAAAGTTAAGATTAGAGAAATTGTAGAAACGCTACAGTATAAACAAATCACAGGAAGCGAAGAAGCATTGGAACGATGGGTTATTGTTCCTGATGTGAATCGACCTGGCTTAGAATTGACAGGGTTTTATAAATATTCTGAACCTCGACGTATTGTAATTATTGGTGAAAAAGAAAGTGCTTATATGGCTTCATTAAGTAACGAAGATCTTCAAGAACGCTTTGATAAACTAACAGATAGTTATACACCGTGCATTATTTTTGCACATCAACAAAAATGTCCAGAATGTATAAAAAAAATGGCGATAGCAAGAAACTTCCCTATATTAGAAACCAATGTACCTACCTATCGTGTAATGGTGGAATTAGTTACTTTCCTTGATGCGAAAATGGCACCAGTAGAAACATTACATGGTGTATTAATCAATGTATATGGTAAAGGTGTGTTAATTACCGGTGAAAGCGGTATGGGTAAAAGTGAAATTGCTTTGGAGTTAATACGCAAAAGTCATGTATTAGCAGCAGATGATCGTGTAGATGTTTCAAGAGTACATAATTCTCTTATTGGAAGAGCACCACAATTATTAGAGGGTATGTTAGAGATACGAGGTATTGGTATTATCGATGTATCAAGAATGTTTGGTGGAAGCTCAGTCTTAAGCCAATGTGATATTGATTTAGTTATAAATTTAGAGAAATTTGATGAACACGTAGAATATATGCGTGTCGGTAATGAGGAACAACAATACCTAGATATTTTAGGAATAGAAGTACCACTAATTGTTCTACCAGTAAAAGAAGGTAGAAATATGGCGGTGCTAGTGGAATCAGCGGTTACTAATTTCCAACTTAAAGATCGTGGATTCGACAGTGCTAAACTTTTTGAACAAAGAGTGTATGATTACATAGAGGAACAAAATAGAAAGAATAGAGATAAAGAGGACAGATAATGAGTTTTTTTCCAGATGCTAAGACCTTTTTAGAAATTGGTCCATTCACTATTGCTTGGTATGCTATTACCATGATGGGTGGTATTGGAGTATGTGCAGCATTTGCATGGCGCCAATTAAAAAGAAATGGTTATGATTTTAGTTTAGTAGAAGATTTAATTATAGGTTGTTTATTGTTTGGTTTTATTGGTGCTCGTTTGTGGTTTTGTGCATTTTACAACTTAGATTATTTTTTAGCTAACCCTTTAGATATATTGAAAATTTATGAAGGTGGACTAGCTATTCAAGGTGGTCTAGTTGCGGGAGGTGCATATGGGTTTTACTATGCATATAAAAGAAAGATTAGTTTCCTTCGAGCAGCAGATGCTATAGTTCCATGTATGTTGATAGCACAAACAATAGGTAGATGGGGTAATTTTATTAATCAAGAGGCATTCGGAAAAATTGTGGATGCTTCGTATTATCAAGGTTGGCCAGTTTTTATTAGTAATGGAATGTTTATTGATGGAGCTTACAGGGAGCCAACATTTCTATATGAAAGTATTGGCAATTTAATAGGATTTATTTTAATTTGGTTTATATACAGAAATAGTAAACTAAGAAAACGTGGAGATTTAACCTACGCGTATTTAATTTGGTATGGAATTATCCGCTTCTTTGTAGAAGGATTACGCACCGATAGTTTAATGTTTGGCCCAATCAGGATGGCACAACTTACATCGATAGTATTCATTGTTATAGGCGCACTTGGAATAGTAGGCGTATATAATAAATTCATGAAGCCTAAAAAACCAGTAGTTCTGTTTGATTTAGATGGCACACTGCTAGATACTGAAAAGGCAATTCAAGAAACGTATCGCCACTTATTTATCAAATATAAAACTGAAGAAGAATTTAATGAAGAAGTTAAAACTTTTGTATTGGGACCTACTTTAAAAGAAAGCTTTGAAAAATATTTCCCTGAACGTGATGTAGAGATGTTAATTAATGAATACCGTGTTATTAATAAGGAAGTACATCCAGAAATGGTAACCGCAATGAAAAATGCACAAAGTACTGTTCAATATCTTTATGATAACGGATATACACTAGGTATTGTTTCTAGTAAAATTAACTCGACAATAAGATTAGGCTTATCTTTATTTGATATGGAAAAATATTTTGATGTTATTATTGGATTAGATGATGTTGAACGAGAAAAACCTAATAAAGAAGGAATAGTGAAAGCATGTACCCTGCTCAACAGAGGCATTGATGAATGCATCTATGTAGGAGATAGTGTTAGTGATATTAAAGCTGCAAAACATGCAGGTGTTTTCTCAATAGGATATATTTTCAATGAAAAACGAAAAGAAGCATTAGTCCAGTCAAAACCAAATAAAGTTATTGATGACTTAAAAGATATAACTGAAATAGTTAAGGAGAATCATTCATGGACATACAATATGATGTAATAATTATTGGCGCAGGGCCAGCTGGAATGACAGCCGCAGTTTATGCAACAAGAGCAGGATTAAAAACTGCCATGCTAGAAAAGTCAGCACCAGGCGGAAAAATGATAAAAACATTTGAAATACAAAATTGGCCAGGTATCAAAGAAATAAACGGGGCAGATTTAGCGTATAGTATGTTTGAACATTCCACTCATTTTGGAGCAGAGTATTTATATGGCGATGTGAGCTATATTAAAGAAGGAAAAATTAAAGAAGTGCACTGTGAAGACGGGACAGTGTATACCACAAGAGCAATTATTATTGCTACAGGAACTATAGAAAGACTATTAAACATTCCAGGAGAAGAAACCTACACTGGAAAAGGAGTTTCCTATTGTGCGGTTTGTGATGGAGCATTTTTCAAAAATCAAATAGTTACTGTAATTGGTGGTGGAAATGGTGCATTAGAAGAAAGTCTTTATTTAACTCAATTTGCAAGCCAAGTTAATATTGTAATACGTCGCGATGTATTTAGAGCAGAACCACATATTCAAAATCTAATTGAATCAAATGAAAAAATAAATATAATTAGAAAACATATTCCAATTGAAATATTAGCTGAAGATAATAAAGTTTCTGCACTTGTTTTAGAAAATGTAGATACTAAGGAAAAAAATACAATTAATACTAAAGCAGTATTCCCTTACATAGGTGCAGATCCTTGTACTACTTTTGTAAAAGATTTAGATATTCTTGATGAAAAAGGATACATCATAGTTAATGAAGATATGCAGACAAGTATTAAAGGAATTTATGGTGCTGGTGATGTTACTAAAAAAACGCTACGCCAAGTAGTAACCGCAACTAGTGATGGTGCAATTGCAGCTCAACAAGCATTCCATTACATTAAAGGGTAGTCATATGAAAAGAGAAATACAATTTGAAAATACATTTAATGGTCGTCTAATTTTAGATGATGGGGAAGTAAGGATAAGTAGAGATAAAGCAGAAGCTAGTCCCTATGACTTATTGTTTGGTGCCTTAGCAGGATGCCTATATGCCACTTTTTTAGAAATATTACAGAAAAAAAGAATCGATTTTAAGTCTTGTAATATTCAGGTTGAAGGTGAAAAAAAAGATGAAATTCCAGCAGTACTAGATTATGTACATTTAAAAGTTCTAGTAAAAGGCAGTGATAAAGAAGAGGCAATAAAAAAATCTTTTGTCTTAGCATGTAAATATTGTTCCATCTATGAAACAATATCACGTGTCGCAAAGATGTCTTACGAAATAGAAGTAGAAGCATAAGGGTATAATAATTACTATTGTGCTTTTTTTATTCTAAAAACTATACTAGCGAATATAATGAAGATTGTGAAACACGTGGCACTGTGGTAGAATTATAGCGAGGTGAAACTAATGAAAAAAAGAGTAGTATTAGTTAGTGGAATGTCTGGTGCAGGAAAAAGTAGTGCCAGCTCAGTTCTTGAAGATATGGGTTATCACTGTATAGATCAATTTCCTGTACAAATGCTAGGTTCATTTATTGGTTTAGTTGAAACTAGTAGTGATCCAAGATATCAATATATTGCATTATCAACTTCAGCAATAGATTTTTTTGAATTTATAAAAGCATTTAATTCTGCAAATGTTGATTTAAGAATTTTATTCTTATCAGCGAGTAATGAAGTATTACTTTCAAGATATAAATCAACAAGAAGAACACATCCGCTTTTAATAAGTAATGTAACTAATACACTAGAAGAGGCTATTCAAATCGAAAGACAAATGTTTTCACAATATAAAGAGTACGCTACATTAGTAGTAGATACTACACATATGGGATATAATGAGCTAAAGAAAAAAATTGAAAATAACTTTAATCTAAAAAGCACACCAACTTTTGCGATTAGCTTAATTTCTTTCGGTTATAAAAATGGTGTTCCTAGAGATGTTGATTTAATGTTTGATGTGCGTTTTTTACCTAACCCCTATTGGGATTTAGCACTACGCCCTTATAGTGGTGATGATGAGAATGTTTATAATTTTGTGATGAGTAGCGAAGAAACTAAAGCATTTTTATTGCATCTTGAAAGCTTCTTAATGTACTTACTAGATAAATACGTTCAAGAAGGAAAAAATCATTTAACTATCGGTATTGGATGTACAGGTGGACAGCACCGCTCAGTTTCAATAACAAACTATTTATATCAGTTATATAAGGATAAATATACTTGTTTCAAAGATCATCGTGATAAGGTGGATTATATGCATGAGTAAGAAAAAAGTAGTAGTTATCGGTGGAGGTCATGGACAATCAGCAATTCTAAGAGGAATCAAAAATATTGAAAATATAGAAATTACAACGATTGTAACTGTAGCAGATGATGGAGGAAGTACAGGAAGATTAAGAAAACATTTTCACATTCCAGCAATGGGTGATATCAGAAATGTACTTATTTCGCTTGCGGAGTCTGAATCTTTGCTTTCAACGCTGATGGAATATCGATTTGAGAGCGATGAAGAAGAAGATAGTGATGTTCTCGGACATAATTTAGGTAACTTAATACTTACTGCAATGACTCAAGCTAGTGGTAATTTTATCGAGAGTATTGCAACCTTAAGCAAAGTACTTAATGTAAAAGGAAAAATAATTCCAGCTTCTTCTGAAGTAATAACACTCTATGCAAAAATGGATGATGGCACAATTGTTCGTGGTGAATCAAATATTCCGAACATTAATAACAGGATACAAGAAGTATTTTATACAGAAGAAGTTACTGCTATGCCTTCAGCAGTTGAGGCTATACTAGAAGCAGATGTAATTATCTTTGGTATTGGAAGCATCTATACAAGTATTTTACCAAATCTTATTATTCCAAAAATTAAAGAGGCATTGAATAATTCTAAAGCAAGAAAAATTTATTTTTGTAACGCTATGACTCAACCAGGAGAAACAGATGGTTATACTATGGAAGATCATGTTGATGCTATTATTAAACACGGAGCTCAAATTGATGTTGTGTTATTCGCAAAAAACGTAATACCACCACAGTCTATTGATAAATATGCATTAGAAGGAAGTATTCCTGTAAGAATAAAAGATCAAGAACATTCCTATCAAATAGCTCAGTATGATTTATTAGACTTTGAAGATTATTTAATTAGGCACAATTCCTATAAAATACAGTTATGTATAGAAGATGTTTTAAAGGGGTAATAATATGTCATTTACTACAGAAGTCAAAAAAGAAATTTCCTTTAATGTATTAATGGACTGCTGTAAAAAGGCAGAGCTATCTGCATTAGTACAACTTTGTTCAACATTATCTTTTAGTTCACAAGGAATAAAGATTGTCGTAAAAACAGAGAATGCAACTATTGCAAAGCGGATATGGACAATGATTAAAGAAGAATTTAAAGTCGAGTGCCAATTATCAGTAATTAAAAAAATGAAATTAAAGAAAAACAATATATATCAAATAACTATCTTAGAGCGGTCTATGGATATTCTTGAGGAATTAAGTATTATCACAAATAAAGGTTTACAAGAACGACCAGCTTATCGTTTAGTTCAAAAAGAATGTTGTGCACGTGCTTATTTAGCTGGAGCTTTTATGGCGACTGGTTCTGTTAACGCACCAACAAAAACAAACTATCATTTAGAGATAGCTACCAACAATGAGGAACATGCACAATTTATACAAAAATTAATGAATCGCTTCAATTTGCCTGCTAAAACTATTATAAGAAGGAAACAAATTATAGTTTATTTAAAGGCTGCTGAAAAAATAGCTGATTTCCTTAGATGCATTGGAACAGTAGATAGCCTGTTTAAATTTGAAGATATACGGATAACACGTGATTTTAGAAATAACTTAACCCGCTTAGATAACTGTGAAGTTGCGAATGAAATGAAAAGCCAAGAAGCTGGGTTAAAACAAATTAATGATATTAATGTTTTAAAGGAAGCAAATTTTTATAATTCTTTAGATGCAAAACTAAAAGAAGTTGCTGAAATTAGAATATCAATGCCAGAGGCAAGCTTATTAGAACTTTGTGTTCAGTATGAGAAAATATATAATAGTACAATAAGTAAATCTGGAATGAAACATCGTTTAAAAAAAATTCAAGAAAAAGCATTATTAGTTACAAATAAAAAATAAGTGTTATAGTAATATATAGAAAGAGGTTTTGTATGGACTTTATTAGAAAAGTGATTATTGCAGTTGTAGTTATCGTAATATTATCGTTTGTTTTAGAGGTGTTTATATTTTTATTTCCTTTGCTTCTTTTGTGGATGGGATATGTATTTATTAGAAACAGTTTCTTTAGAAAACCTTCAACGCAGTATAGAGAAGAAACAAAGAGACAACAAGAACGATACTATAATAATCAAAGTGACAATAATAGAAGTGATGTGATTGATGTAGAATATACAGAAAGAACGGTTGAAGATGAAGATTAGTGAGATTGAAGAGGATTTTGAAGCAGTAACCTTAGAAGACATAGAAGACATTAAATATTATCTTTCACTTTCTAAATATGAAGAAAGTAATCATAATATTATAAATATGTTTATATGGATTCATTGGTTCCCACTTTTTAAAGTAAAAACAGAAAATTATTATTTGTTATTAGGAATACATGAAGGAACATTATTTTTGTATATGCCACTGTGCCAAGAACAGTATTTTGATGAGGCCATCAATCACGCTAGAAGTATTTTTGCGCATTATCAAGTAGATTTTACTGTGAGTTGCTTTACAGAAAACAGTGCACAGCGGGTTATCAAGGCACATCCTGATTTAAAAGTATGCCCAGTATATGATAGTTTTGATTATATCTATGAGACTGAAAAATTAGTTACCTTAAGTGGTAAGAAGCTGCAAAAGAAAAGAAATCATCGTAATGCATTTTATGCTGAATATCAAGGACGATATAGCTATGAAAGCTTTAATGAGAAAAACATAAAAGAGTGTATTGAGTTTTTAAAAAACTGGAAACAAGAAGAATCAGAAGATGAGTATTTCATAAATGAAAAAATTGGTGTCGATTATGTCTTAAATAACAGCGACAAATTATCACTTAAAGGAGGATGTATTCGTATTGATGGCGAAGTAAAAGCATTCGCAATAGGATCAGAATTATCCAATACTATGTGCCAAATGAATGTAGAAAAAGCGGATAGTAGTATACGCGGGTTATATCAAGCTATTATGAAAGAAGTAATAGAACATGAGTTCTTAAATTATCAAGAATGTAATCGAGAAGATGATTTAGGAAGAGAAAATATAAGACAAGCAAAAAAAGCATACGTGCCATCTAGAATGATAAAAAAATATAAATTATGTTAGGGGTGATTGGATGATTATAAGGGCAAACACAAAAGTTAAAAATGCAATTCACACAATGTGGAAAAATATTTTTGCACATGATGATGGTGGGTACACAGATTATTATTTTAAAGAATACTACCAAAATAGTGATACATTTGTTAAACAAATAAATGATGAAGTAGTTGGATGCGCTTGTAAACATCCCCATAGCGTTGTGATTAATGGACGCATGCTTCGTTGCAGTATGATTGTAGGGATAGCAGTTAAGGAAGAGCACCGTGGTAAAGGATACATGAATGAGCTAATGGAAGCGATGCTTGATGAGGCGGATCATCAAGAGTTAATTACCATGATTCAGGCGTATAATCCCGAATTATACAAAAAATACGGATTTGAAGAAGTTTATCGACAACGAATATGGGACATTAAAAAAGAAAATATAAAAAAAATAACACCAAAGGTAACACAAAGTTGTAATGCAGAAGATTTCCTTGCACTTTATGGCAAATTTGTTTCTCGTTTTAGTGGCTATGTAATTAGAGATTTAGAATATTATCAAAAATACTTTAATGAAATTAAAGCACAAAATGGTAGAATCCTTGCCCATTATAATAATGAAGAATTAGAAGGGTATATAGTAGTTTTTGAAAATGATAATGCATTAGAAATAAAAGAATGTATCTATCTAACTAGCAATGCATTGCTACATTTAATGAATAGTTTAGTATATAAAAATAAAAATATACTTTTATATACGAGTGATTCAGAAAACATGGAAATAGTTTTCCCAAATAGTACTTTTGAGATAAAACCGTATACTTTAGTAAGGCTAAACAATAAAGAGTTATTTAATCGCTTATATAACTGTGAAATAAATACAGCGCAAGAAGCAATGAGTATAGTGGATAAGCCACTATTTATGAATGAAAGCCGCTAAATAAATCCTCATAACCACAATAAAGAAGAAAATCATAAAAATGAACCGATTTTTAAGAAGGTTCATTTTTAGTACATATTGTAACCTAAAGAATGCAGTAACTATTGAAAACTATTGGCTAATAAAAAAATTAAAAATTTTTGAAAGGATTGAAAATGTTCAATCGTGTTAATTATGAAACACCTAAATGAAGGAGAAAAATTATGAAAAAATTTATGGTTTTAGGATTAACGACAGCGATTGCATTGGCAACAAGTACAACAACTACACTTGCTCAAGAAACAGCGACAGGATTTAACTTTATCGATGAGAATAATGATGGAATCTGTGATAATAGGGGAACGTATAGTAAATTCATAGATGAAGACGGTGACGGAGTTTGTGATAGAAATAATACAGGAAGATTTAATAAACAAGGATTAAACTTCACTGATGAAGATGGCGATGGAGTTTGTGATAACGCTGGAACAATGCAAAGTAATAATCAAGGGCAATATTTTATAGATATTGACGAAGATGGAGTCTGTGATAATATGGGAAGTAATGTTAAGCAGAATCAAAGACAAGGACAAGGTCGCAATAAATAATCTAAAAAGGAGTAAATTATGAGAGCTGAGCAAGATTTAAAACTTGCAATAGATAACTATGCAGATATGATTAATCGCATCTGCGTAGTTTATCTTAAAAATAAGGCAGATACTGAAGATGTATTTCAAAATGTCTTTTTTAAGTATTATAAGAATAGCGCGCAATTTAAAGATGAAGAACATAAAAAGTCATGGCTGATACGAATAACGATTAACGAATGTAAAGACATACTCAAAAATTTTTTTAGAAAAAATACTGTTGATATAGATGAAGTGTTAGAACAAGGAGCAAGCGATAAAAGTGAAAATGATTATGTTAAAGAAGTAGTGTTAAAACTACCAGATAAGTATAAAATAGTTATTTATCTTCATTATTTTGAAGGTTATAGTGCAGTGGAAATAGCAAAAATTTTAAATAAAAATGTAAATACGATTTATACTTTACTTGCAAGAGGCAAAGAGCAGTTAAAAGAAACTTTAGGAGAGATATACTATGAATAATATAAAAAAAGCTTTTTTAGAAATTCATGCTGATGAAAGCTTAAAAAATAAAACTTATGAAAACATTACAAAAAAATCAAAGAAAAAAAATCCTATTGTTTATAAGTTAAGTCCAATAATGGCTATTTTTGTGCTTATGATGTTTTCAAATTTATATTTTACACCAGTTGCTTATATAAGTATCGATATCAATCCTTCTATCGAAATAGCACTTAATACCTTTAATAGAGTAGTTAGTATTACAGCAAATAATGAAGATGCTGAAGAAATAGTAGATGCTTTGAGCTTAAATAATTTATATTATATTGATGCATTAGAAAAACTAGATGATGCAGAACAATTTAGTGAATATACAAACAGTTATACTGAAGTAACCATTATAACTAATAGCATAGAAAATAGTGAAGATATAATACAAGGCATTAAAGAGTGTAGTTTTAACAATCAAGACACAGCCTATTATTATGCTAATCAAGAGCTAAAAGAAGAAGCTGAAGCTCATGACATTTCTTTTGGTAAATATAGAGCCTATTTAGAAGTAATTGAAAGTAATCCTGAAGTAACAATTGAATCAATACTAGGTTTATCCATGAAAGCAATAAGAGCGATAATAGAAACGGATGAAACAGGTGAAGAATCCGATAAAGGCACACAGCAAAATCAAAACGGCAATATGAATCAATCAGCAACTTCTAATAATGAAGACAAGGGAAATGGAAATAAGAATCAAAATAATGAAGAGTAATTAGTTTTATAGTATTTTATCAACAATACCATAAGCTAAAGCTTCGTCAGCATTCATGTAGTAATCTCGCTCGCAATCACGATTAATTTTTGAAAATTTTTGTTTAGTATGAGAAGAGAGGATATGATAAATCTTCTCTTTTACTTTTTTGATGTGCATCGCTGTTATAGCTAAGTCACTAGCAGATCCTTTCATCGCCCCTAAAGGTTGGTGAATCATTACTTCACAGTTTTTAAGTGCAATTCTTTTTCCAGGTGTGCCACTAGCCAATAATATCGAAGCCATACTAGCACAACTTCCCATACATATAGTGGATATATCACAATCTATAAATTGCATCGTATCATATATAGCTAAACCAGCAGTTACACTACCACCAGGAGAATTGATATAAAATTGGATAGGATCACTATTTAAAGACGACAAATAAAGTAGCTGTCCGCAAATACTACTAGCCATATTATCTTCTATTTCTCCTGTACATAATATAATACGTTCCTTTAATAATAAAGAGTATAAATCATATGCTCGTTCTACTTGATTTGAGCGTTCAATAACCGTTGGAATAACTACCATCTTTAACACATCCTTTTTAATAAAGTATGCGAAATAACATCGAGTTTATACCTATAAAATTTTGTGAAATTTTACACAACTTAAATATAGAATGGATTGACATTCATCGATTAAAAACTTATAATTAATAGGTGTCATAAGGAGGACTTTATAAATGACTGTAAAAGTAGCAATTAATGGATTTGGACGCATCGGACGTTTAGCATTCCGTCAAATGTTTGGAACTGATGGATATGAAATCGTAGCAATTAATGATTTAAGTAACCCGAAAATGTTAGCACACCTTTTAAAATATGATTCAGCACAAGGGCGTTACCATGGGCATACAGTAGAAGCTAAAGAAAGCTCAATTGTAGTAGATGGCAAAGAAGTTGAAATCTATGCAAAAGCCGACGCAAAAGAATTACCTTGGAAAGAGCTAAATGTAGATGTAGTATTAGAGTGTACAGGATTCTATACATCTAAAGATAAAGCATCTGCTCATATCGAAGCTGGAGCTAAAAAAGTAGTTATTTCTGCACCTGCAGGAAATGATTTACCAACAGTAGTATTCGGTGTTAATGAAGATGTTATCTCTTCAAGCGATACAGTAATTTCAGCTGCATCTTGTACAACAAACTGTTTAGCACCAATGGCTAATACATTAAACAAATATGCACCAATTCTTTCAGGTATCATGACTACAGTTCATGCTTACACTGGAGATCAAATGACATTAGATGGTCCTCACCGCAAAGGTGACTTACGTCGTGCTCGTGCTGCAGCAGAAAATATTATCCCTAACTCAACTGGGGCTGCAAAAGCAATCGGTCTTGTTATTCCTGAATTAAATGGTAAACTTATCGGTTCAGCTCAACGTGTACCTGTTTGTACAGGATCTTCAACTATCTTAGTTGCAGTTGTTAAAGGTAAAGATGTTACTAAAGAAGGAATCAATGCAGCAATGAAAGCCGCATCTAGTGATTCTTTCGGTTATACTGAAGAAGAATTAGTATCTAGCGACATCATCGGTAATACTAATGGATCATTATTTGATGCTACTCAAACAATGGTTACAAAAATTGATGAAGAAACTTACCAAGTACAAGTTGTTTCATGGTATGACAATGAAAATAGCTATACTTCTCAAATGGTTCGTACAATCAAATACTTTTCAGAAAAATAAAATTCTTAAGAGAAAAAATAAAAACTCAAGCTCACGCTTGGGTTTTTTCTTTATATGAAGTCATTAGTTATAAAATAAAAAGTATACCAGCTTAAAAAATGGTAAAATAATAAAAAGAAAGCTGGAGGAAAATATGAAATATTTACAATTAAATGAAGAACTAAATGTATCACAATTAGTATTTGGTTGTATGCGCATCAATGAAATGAGCATAGATGATTTAGAGGCTCTAGTTAAGAAAACATTAGATTTAGGTATTAACTTTTTTGACCATGCTGATATTTACGGTGGTGGAGAAAGTGAAAGACTATTTGGAGAGGTAATAGCGCGTAATCCACAAATGCGAGAAAAGATGATTATACAAAGTAAGTGTGGTATACGTAGAGGTGAAAATATAAACTACTATGATTTCACAAAGGAACATATTATAAGCTCAGTAGAAAAAAGTTTGGCTAGACTACAAATCGATTATCTAGATATACTAATACTTCATAGACCAGATACATTAATGGATCCTAAGGTTGTAGCTAAAGTATTTAATGAATTACATAAAGCTAAAAAAGTTAAATATTTTGGTGTATCAAATATGAATGCTATGCAGATAAAATTACTCCAAAGTGAACTTGATGAAAAAATATTATTCAATCAGTTACAATTATCCCCGGTGCACTCCGGAATGATAGCTAATGGTTTTTATGTGAATATGAAAGAAAATCCATCAATTGACCATGATGGAAATATATTAGAGTATTGCAGACTAAAAAATATCACTATTCAAGCCTGGTCAATTATGCAAGCAAGCTGGGAAGAAGGAACGTTTATAGATAATCCAAACTATCCAGAATTAAATGATGCACTTCAAAAATATGCTGATAAATATGGAGTTACTAAAAATGCGATTGTTGTAGCGTGGATAACAAGACACCCAGCAAATATTCAACCTATATTTGGTACAACAAAGATTAAACACTTAGAGGAACTTGTTAAAGGTAATGAAATTGAGTTAACACACGAAGAATATTATCATATCTTCGCAAGTGCTAGTAAAGTAGAACTATTGCCATAAGAATAATTACCAAGACAAAGAATACTATTATGGATTAAATGATTGTATAGAAACACATAAAATAACGGCAGAAGATTTTTATTTATAGTAATACAATTAAATTTCTGTCCTAAAGTATAGTAAATTGTATACAATAGTGTAATAAATAAGCTGATTATCATAGTTTTGTGATAAAATTGTGAAATGGATATTTAAAAAAAAGAGGAATAATGCTATAATAATGCCTACAAAATAAGAATAGGAGGAAAAATATTATGATAAATAAATTACCAGAAAAATTATTAAAACTAAGAAAACATTTCAACTATTCGCAACAAGAAGTAGCTAATACATGTGATGTTGATTTAGTGATATATATAAGCTGGGAAAATGGAAACAAATTACCTCCGACAAACGAATTATTAAAATTATGTGAGCTATATAATATTAGTGTTGATGAAATTATCATTAATGATGTTGAGATAATTTTAAGTGAAAACGATTTTGAAGAATTTCCATTACATAAAGCAGAGACAGAAGAGATTATTATATCAAATATAAAACAAAATATAATCTCTGAAAAAAAGGTGCTCCCTATACAGGATACACAAGTTATCAATCCTAAAGAATTAATTTCAAAACAAGATATTAAAACAGAACAAAGTAAGCCGAAACAATTTAAATTAGATAAAACACAAACGATGATGGTAGGAGGCATTGTGGTCGGAATCGTGATTATGATTCTTTTAATTGCGAGTCTATTTCCGCAAGAGACTACATCACCACACATAGTTCAAAATGAAATTAAAGATAATCAAAGGTTAAGTTCTGCAGCAAGTCACACAATGGTTTTAAATAGTAATAATACTATTAATAGTTATGGTTTAGAAAATAACTTAAGAATAGATGTAGATAGTTTTGTGAATATTGCAGCGGTAGCAACAAGCGATGAGCACGTTGCAGCATTAACAATAGATGGGCATGTATTAGCAAGTGGAGCCAATAGTCATGGACAAACAGACGTAAGTGATTGGCAGCATATTATCGCTCTAGCTGTTGGTAAAAATCATACAGTTGGTCTAAACAAGGATAAGACGGTACTATGCACAGGAAATGAAGACGCTTGTGCAGTATCAACATGGCAAAATGTGGAAACTATATTTGCAGCTGAAAATACAACGATAGGTATAACTGAAGAGGGAGAAACGCTAATAAGCAGTTCATTAGCAATTGATTTTGATAAAGCATTGGATAATCAAGTTATTAGTGATTTGACAATAAGTGACAGCTATTTTGCAGTGTTATATAAAAATGGAAATGTTTACTGTGAGACATTAGAAAACGGAGATAGCTGTAAAATTGAAGAATGGCAAGATATCATTCAAATTGATAGTTATGGTGATAATTTAGCTGCACTATCAAGTGATGGAAAAGTTTATGTTGTAGGTGATAATAGTTATAATCAAACAAATACAGCAATGTTTACTGACATCATTGCAATCGCAGTTGGTGATAAATTTGTAGTAGGATTAAATAGTAACAATGAACTAATAGCCGTTGGAAATGCGGAAGGTTATCCATTTTTGGTAGAAGAAGCAGAGAAGCTAGAGGCAGTGACTAACATCAATATTGATATAAATACAAATGTACAGGTTAACTGGGATGAAGTAATTAATGCAAGCTATTATGTTGTAGACATTGAAGGTGTTGGTGAGTACACCGTTGCTGAAAACAACTTAAATTTACCAATAAATAATTTTAATGAAGGACAAGAATATACTATATCTATCGTAGCGGCATCAAGAGAAGATAATATAGAAAATGCCGATCCTTCTATTAGAAACTTTACATTTCATTATGTTACCCAAAGTACAACACCATCAACAACAACACAAATCATTATTACTTTTAACACCAGCAGTTCATCATCAACAACACTACCAACTCAAACACCTACTACTCCAACAACCTCAACTACTGAAGAATCCAATACTGAGGCGGCTGTCGATGTAACGACGACAACCAATAATGAAAGAGGTGATGAGCATGGAGGATAAAGTATGGTATTATCAAAGAAATGAGAATAAAGAAGGACCATTTACTGATGAAGATTTTATTAAATTAATTAACATGAAAATCATTGATGAAGATACTGACATCTGGATGTTAAAAATGAAGGATTGGGTAAAATTAAAGGATACAATATATAGTTTCTATTTAAATTAAGAGTAATCAATGAAGCTATAATAATAGTTAAATAATTAAGTGAAAAAAAGAATAGTTAAAAAAGCACTTCAATAACTTGAACATCAAATTATGAGGTGCTTTTTTATGCGTTTATTACAATGAAGTAAATGTTGACAATAGTTAAATAATTAAAGGCATATGAACAAAATAAACCAGTATCTGAATTTGATACTGGTTTATTTTGCTTGGAAATTTAAAATATTCACTATATCTTAATAAAATTATGTTCACTTAAAAACTTTACTGATAATCCTAGAACAGTATAGTAATTTTCTATTTGATTTTCTTTTAATAAATAAAAACTATGTCCACAATTATCAAAAGCATGTAACTCTATATCAACATTATTTATTTTACAAGTTTCAACAAATTCGATAACAGCATCAATTGAAACAGTCAGATCATCTTTACCATGATAAATAGACATTGGGGTATAGCTGATGGTAAAAAAGTTTATTTAAGAAGTTCAATAAATAAAGGTAATCAACCATTATACAACTATACATTAATGCCAACAGTAAACAGAGGGTTTATACCTTTATAATTATTAAAAAAGTCAAAATTATCCGATGAATTCGGGTGCTTTAAAAACGTTAATGTGTTAAAAATACCGGTCAAATCAAATAAGTTCGTTAATAACTATAAATATGGTAATAAACTATTTGAGATACTAAATGATTATAATCAAGATAGTCCTTTTTATACAAAAAATCTCCTCTTTCTAAGAGGAGATTATATTTAGATTATTTGATATTTTTTTAATGTTTTATACACACCGTCATCTTCGATGTTTTCACAAACATAGTCGGCAACAGCTTTTAATTCAGGTTTAGCATTACCCATGGCAACACCAAAGTGAGCAGCTTTCAACATGTCGATATCATTTCCACCATCACCAAATGCCATAGTGTTATTTAAGTCGATATTCCAGTAATCAGCCATAGTTTTAATTCCACTGGCTTTAGAAATCCCATTTGCGGCAACCTCTAAAATACTATTCATAATAATCGGATTGGAATTTTTAAGAAGGGCTATAATTTCTTGTTTTTGTTCATCGGATGGGTACATTAATAAATGAACTATTTTTTCATTGGTATGTTTTTTAATAGTAGGAATAATTTGATATAAATGGTTAAATACTTCAGTGCGCTTTTCATCAGTATGATAATCAAAATATCCTTCTACTGCATCAGGAGCCCAACGTAGAACAAGATTATTGTTATAACAATAATCTATAACTGTTTTAGCATCGTCTTGATCAACATAGTTTGTTTGAATAATAGTGCCATCAATTTCACACTCTGCACCAGCCCCATAAACAATGCCATCTACTAGAGCCAAGAAGTCTTTAGGTAAATGAATTGACTCATAACGAATGCGACTAGTACATAATCCTATTTTTATATTATTTTCTCTTAGTTCCTTCAATGCTTGCATGGTGCTATCTGGAACTTTGTGTTCCTTGTGGTTATAGGTAGTAAAATCTATATCGAAGAATACAGCGTTAATTTTATTCATAAAAATCTCCTTATATCACAAATATTATAATTTATAATAAGATAAAATGATACTGAAATTTAAAACTATGTATCTAAAAATAAATTTCTGCTATAATTTGTATATAGAATAAGAGGTAAATGTGTATGAAAAATAAAATAAATATAGATAAGGTCATTACAAATTTTGTTTTTTTCAGTTTAGTAATTTCATTTGTGTTCTTAGTGATAAGGATAATAATGGCACCTGCACAGATTGATATTAATGATCCAACAATAAGAGTTAAAGAAGATTATTCCTTAATGGTAGTACAATGTCTTTTAGGTATTGTGGCGATGATACTTCCTGATTTAATGAAAAAAAGATTGAGTATTACCATTCCGTCTAAAATGTTAGTATTATATGCGCTTTTCTTATATGCAGCAATATTTTTAGGAGAAGTTAGAAGCTATTACTATAATGTTAATCACTGGGATACTATGTTACACACCTTTAGTGGCGGCATGCTGGGGGCTCTTGGATTTTCATTTGTGACAATGTTAAATAAATCTGAACATATCCCAATGGAACTAAGCCCATTATTTGTTGCTTTTTTCTCATTTTGTTTTGCAATAACGATAGGTGTTTTCTGGGAAGTGTATGAGTTTTCTTTTGATGGTTTGTTAGGATTAAATATGCAAAAATTCATGTTGGAAGATGGTACAAATTTAATAGGTAGAGAAGCCTTGCAAGATACCATGAAAGATTTAATTGTAGATGGGGTCGGCGCATTTGTGATGTCGGTAATAGGGTACATATCTCTAAAATATCAAAAGGGATGGGTTGAACAAATGTTGCTAAAGTTTTCTAGTAATTCTAAGGATCAAAAAAAATAATATAATTGAAATTTAAATTATCATTTGAAAGATACAGTTACTTTACAAAGGTTTAATTTATGGGTTATACTAACACTATAAACTGAATATAAAGAAAAGTAGTTTGTTGAAAGCTTTTAAGAGAGAATCTGTTTGGTGCAAAGATTTAGTGGGATATAAACGAATGCGTCTTTTAGGGATGGTCTGAATCAAGTAGGACTAAACGATTAATTTCACGTTAAGAAATAGAGTGGGACTTTGTCCAAAAAGAGTGGAACCGTGCAAAAGCACCTCTTATGTAGGTGCTTTTTATTAGATTATAGTATATAAAATTGGAGGGGGAAAGATGCTAAAGCCAACCATAATGAAATGTTCCAGATGTGGTAGTAATGAAATAGTTGTTGCCCGTATAAAATCAATGACTCTAGTTGTAGGTGAACTTGACAAACAGAGTGCATTATTTACTGAAGTATGTACGATATGCGGGGAAGTAGTAAGAATATATGCAGAACACCCCAAAAAATTAAAAGGAGAAAATAAAGATGATACAATTATATAATTCTAAAACTAAAAAAATCGAAGAATTTAAACCATTAGTAGAAAATGAAGTAAGCATGTATGTGTGTGGACCTACAGTGTATAATCACGCACATATCGGAAACGCAAGACCTTTAATCGTATTTGATACTTTAAGAAGAGTTTTTGAGGCGAACGATTATCAAGTAAAGTTTGTATCCAATTATACTGATGTTGATGATAAAATTGTCAATAAAGCTAAAGAAGAAGGTATTAGTGAAAAGGAAGTGGCAGAAAGATACATTGAAGCTTATCAAGATATTAGAAATAGACTAAATACAGAAACGCTTTATGCTACTCCAAGAGTAACTGAAGTAATGGAAGAGATTATTGCATTCATAAATAAACTGGTAGAAAAGGGTTATGCTTACGAAGCTGAAGGGGATGTTTATTTTAGGGTTTCTAAAATAGACAGTTATGGAGAAATTTCGAAACAAAAAATCGATGATTTATTAGTTGGGGCAAGAATAGAAGAAAACACCAAGAAAGAAAATCCACTTGATTTTGCATTGTGGAAAAAAATGGAAGAAGGACTTAGATGGGATAGCCCATTTTCTAAAGGAAGACCGGGTTGGCATACAGAATGTGTTGTCATGATAGATAAAGTATTTAACCAAGAAATCGACATTCACGGTGGAGGTATGGATTTGCGTTTTCCTCATCATGAAAATGAAGTGGCTCAGGCAAGAGCTTGCTTTCATCATAGTATCGCAAAGATTTGGATGCACAATGCAATGGTAAACATTAATGGTGAAAAAATGTCCAAATCGCTCGGGAATGTATGGTGGGCAAAAGATGTTATTGATAATTTAGGGGCTAATGTAGTGCGTTGGCTAATTAATAGTGTTCACTATCGCAAAGAATGTAATCTTAGTGACGAGGCTATTGAAACTGCAAAAACTGAATTAAATAAAGTTGCTGTGGCGCTTCGTCAAGCTGGTGTAAAATTAGAATTAATGGATGCTAATGATGAGACTACTGTTGATGAGAGTTTTAATTCGTTTTTAAAGGCTATGAATGATGATTTAAATACACCAAACGCTTATGCTGAATTGTTTGAAACTGTTAAAAAAATAAATAATAGCTTGCGTCAAAGAGAAATAGAACTAGCTGTAGTTAGTGGTTTATATAATGCAATCTTCAAAATGCTTGAAGTATTAGGAATTAAACTTGAGCGAGTTAAATTAAGTGATGAAGATAAATCATTATTTACACAATGGAATGAATTTAAAAAACAGAAGAATTTTGATGAAGCAGATAAACTGCGCTTAGAATTAGCTAATAGAGGATTAATATAAATGGATATAAAGGAATGTACCGGAAGTACTTTAGCCTATATTGGTGATGCGGTATGGTCACTAATGGTTCGAGAATACCTTGTAAACAAGGGATATACGAAGGCAAAGGATTTACAAAGATTTAGTGTTAAGTTTGTGAGTGCTAAGGCTCAAGCTACTTTTTATTATCGACTAGAAGAAGAGAAATTACTAAATGAAGAAGATATAGAAATATTTAAAAGAGGAAGAAATCATCACAGTACTAGTGCACCTAAAAATACGGATGTGGTTACTTACCGTATTTCTACGGGATTTGAAGCATTAGTTGGATTTTGGCATATGACACAAAACGAAACAAAGTTGAAGTTTGTTTGGGACAAAGTTAGGACATGGATGGAGGAATAATATGGCACAATATATATACGGGAAAAACTTGGTGCTACAGCGATGCAAAGAAAAAAAGGCAATAACCATCATGTACTTACAAGAAGGTATACAGCATGATCAATTGTTGTCCTTTGCAAAAAAGGCTTCACTTAAAGTAGAAATGGTATCTAGAAAAAAACTCGATACATTGGCTAAAGGTGGTAAGCATCAAGGTGTAGTTTGTGAAATAGAAGACTATAAAACAGTTACAGTGGATGAAATAGTAGGCGCAATTCCTAAAAGTCAACAAGGGCTAATAGTAATGTTAGACCAACTGGAAGACCCTCATAATTTAGGGGCGATTTTAAGAACTTGTGATGCTATAGGAGCACATGGGGTTATTATTAAAAAAAATAACTCAGTAAAACTGAATGCAACAGTTGCTAAAGTTTCTACTGGCGCAATTGAAACTGTAAAGGTGGCAGAGGTTACAAATTTAACACAAACATTGAACAATCTTAAAACCAAAGGCTATTGGGTTTTTGGGGCTGATGCTGATAATGCACAAGACTATCGCACTTTTGATTATGATGTACCACTTGTGCTTGTTATTGGTTCTGAAGGTAAAGGGATATCACGTTTGGTTAAAGAACAGTGTGACAAAATGATTAGTCTTCCGATGGTAGGGAGTGTAAGCTCGTTGAATGCCTCGGTAGCATGTGGAATTCTATTGTATCAAATTCATCAAAAACGTTTCCCTCTATAAGGAGGAAAGACATGCAACCAGAATATCGTAAATATGCAGATATTAATGACTATGAATTATTGTATATGATGCATCAAAAAGATGATTATGCACTAGAGGGTCTGTTTAATAAGTATGACGGTTTTATATGGTCGCTTATAGTAGGTGGATGGCAAGAGTCGATGATGGGAATGAGTAAACAAGATGTATCATCAGCTTTAAGGCTTAAATTATACGAAGCCTGCTTTAGTTACAATGAGTCAAAAAATGCCTCGTTCTATACCTACTTAAGTTTGTGTTTGGTGCGTAGAATCAATGGTTTAAAGCGTGACGAACGACGTCAGCTAAAGAAACGTGGAGTAATTGGGTCACTTGATGTACAAGTGGCAGAAGATACTTCTATGTATGTTGTGGATCAAATTGAAAATAATCAACCGATGTATGATCCAAAGTACAGATTAGAATATAGAAGAGTGCTTAAACAATTAGAAGAATTTGCTAAAGAATTAAACGAAAAAGAACGCTTAGTTTGGTATCATATGACGAAACAAAGTAGTTATTCGGATGCTGCAAAACAATTAGGTATGACAGTAAAACAATATGATAATACAGTTTATCGCATTAGAAAAAATTTAGCAAAATTTCTAAATTTACATAAACAATAGCAAAAATAATGCAACTAATATTCAATGAGTGTTTGACTATCATGGTTCAATATGTTAAAGTAAATAGGCAATCACAGAGGAGGTTTTTTTATAATGGCAGCAAATGATAAAGTTATATTGACCTGTACTGTGTGTTTATCAAGAAATTATACAACACATCGTAACAAGAAAACACATACAGAACGATTAGAACTAAAAAAATTCTGTAAAAAATGTCAGGAACATACTGTACATAAAGAAACAAAATAGGAGGATTTAAATATGAAATGGTTTAGTTTAAGTGGTATCTCAAAAGAAATCAACCGTATTCGTTGGCCAAAGCTTAAAGATATGACAAGTAGTACAACAGAAGTAATAACTGTTATCTTGTTTTTTGGCGCATTCTTTGTAGTAACCGAATTATTAATTACTTTCTTTTTAAGATTAATAGGAATAGGAGCTTAGAAGATGCAAGAAGTAGAAAAACTGTGGTATGTGGTTAACACTTATGCAGGACACGAAAACAGTGTAAAATTAAATTTAGAACGTCGTGTCGAATCAATGGGAATCACTGATTATTTATTTCGCATTTTAGTTGCTGAAGAAATAGAAATCGAATATAAAAATGGAAAAGAAGTTAAAAAGAGTAAAAACTTATTTCCAGGATATCTTTTCGTTGAGATGATAATGACAGATGAAGCATGGTATGTTGTTCGTAATACACCAGGAGTTACTGGATTTATTGGCTCATCAGGAGGAGGGGCAAAACCTTTCCCAGTTTCGCCAGAAGAGATTGATTCAATTCTTCGTAGAATGGGTATGTCTGATCGCAAAATCAATGTAGATTTCGCTGTAGGAGATACTGTAAAAATTCTATCAGGACCTTTTAGTAATTTAGAAGGAAAAGTTGAAAGCATGGATGATGATAATCAAGTAGCTAATGTTTTATGTATTTTATTTGGTCGTGAAACACCAACTGAAATTGCATATCATGACTTACAAAAATCAGAATTTCAATAAAATTAAAAACTTAAATCTGCGGATTTAGTTTTTTTTTATAGCTGAAAGGTTTTTTTAAATATAAAAAAATGGTAACATTATAGAGATGATGAGGAGATAGAATATGACACATACAAAGAAATTAGTAATAACAGCACTATGCATTGCGATTGGAATTGTTTTACCAACGATGTTGCATGGGATACCTAATGCAGGGAGCATATTCCTTCCGCTGCACTTTACCGTATTAATATGTGGACTTACTTGTGGAGCAGTATATGGAGGAATCAGTGGGGTTTTAACTACACTACTTTCACATATGATGACAGGGATGCCACCAGCATTTATTTTACCAAGTATGATTTGTGAACTAGCTACCTACGGTATAATTGCTGGGTTCATGTATGATTTTATTAAAGTTAGAAATAAAAATACTAAGATAGTTGTTAGTTTAGTTTCAGCGATGTTACTAGGAAGAATTGTATATGGTCTATTAAATGCAATATTATTTCAAGTAGGCACCTATAATTTGAATATATGGATGACTTCTATGTTTATAACGGCACTTCCGGGAATAATTGTTCAATTATTATTAATTCCTTTCGTGGTAAGAGCTATAGAAAAAATTAAGTAGTAACAGATATAGCTAGATTAATATATTAAAGGAGAAGGTTATGAAATATAGCACAATTAAAATTAAAGACACAAATCAAGAAGTCAAAGTATCAAAATTAGGATTAGGGTGCATGCGTTTTCCTAAAAATGATGGAATAATTGATCAAGATAAAGTTAATGAAATGGTTAAGTATGCTTACGAAAATGGAGTGAACTACTTTGATACTGCATATGCATATCAAGGAAGTGAAGAAGCATTAGGTAAGGCTATTAAGCAGTTTAATCGTGAAGATATATTCATAGCTGATAAACTGGCTTTTTGGTCAATGGAGTCTATTGAAGATAGAGACCGTATTTTTCAAAAAAGTTTAGATAGACTCCAAACAGAATATATTGATTTCTATTTATTACATAGTCTAAATAAGGGATTAATGCCTAAAGTTTATAATTATGATGCGGTAGCCTTTGCTAAAAAGTTAAAAGAAGAGGGAAAAATCAAATACCTTGGATTTTCAATTCATGATGACCATGATATGCTTGTGGAAATTCTAGATTTAGCTGATTGGGATTTTGTGCAGATACAATATAATTATTTAGATTTAAATGATGCTCCAGGTCAAAAAGGATATGATGAGTTAGTTTCAAGAAACATTCCAATTGTTATTATGGAACCATTAAAAGGTGGAATACTATCAGATTTACCAGAGAGTGTAGCAAAGCCCTACATAGATTTAGGTGGTAGCAATGTTAGTTTTGCGTTTAGATGGTTAGCACAACAAAAGAATGTTGCAGTTGTTTTATCGGGGATGAGTTCCTTAACACAATTAAAAGAGAACATTGAAATATTTAGTAACTTAAATCCATTAACTGAGGAAGAAGAAAAAGCAGTTGTAGAGGTTAAAGATAATATTATAAAATATCAGAAAGTTCCATGTACAGGCTGTGGTTATTGTATGCCATGTCCAGTGGGGGTTCAAATTCCTACAACTTTTAAAGCATGGAATATGAAAGCTATGCCTAATAGTCAAAATAATTGGGCATCAGGAACTGTTGTAAATTATGAAAATGCAGCGCAATGCGTTGATTGTAATGCATGTGTTAGTCACTGCCCACAAAGAATTGATATACCAAAAAAATTAAAACAATGTATTAATGAAAAAGAATAATAGCTAGAATTAAAATCTGACGGAGTGCAAGAAGGCAGTCCGTCATTTTGCTTATTAAGGAGATTAACATGATTAGATTTATAAATAAAGAAGATAAAGATGCATGTTCTAAAATGATAGAAGAATTTTATCAAACAGATGCAGTAGATCATAATATACCAAAAGAATATATAACACATACTATTGAAATGGCACTAAGCGAAGAACCTTATAATAAATTAATAGTATGTTTACATGGAAATAAGTATGCGGGCTATTGCCATCTTGTTTTTACTTATTCTTGTGAAGTTGGAGGATTAGTTGCCATAATTGAGGAAATTTACATTAAAAAAGATTTTAGAGGTAAAGGATTAGGTAAAGATATTTTTAATTTCATACATAAAGAATTTGATGATAAAATTAAACGATATAGATTAGAAGTGGTTGAGGGTAATAAAGAAGCGATTAAGCTCTATAAGAAACTAGGGTTTAAAGAGCTACCTTATAAACAAATGGTACATGACCTATAGTAATGCCATGTTTTAATAATTCCAACTCAAATCATTTTCTTTTTTAAACCAATATTGAGAACCGTAAGGGTCAGCTAATCCAGTTATTGGATCTACTAAGCGTATTTCTAGGTTTTCACTAGGCTCATACCATGGACCTAAATTATCTTTTGGAAATACACTATTAAAGATGTCTTGAAACATTAGTCTAGAAAGACGTCGCTCATCAAGAGTTTCTAATACTTTATTTTCATCGTAGCCTGTCCAAACTACTAAAGTCATTAATGGATTATATCCAACAATCAAACTATCCCAATCACTAGACCCAGATTTCGCACTAACGGTGGTATAGGGTTCATAGCCTAAAAGTGAGGGGCCTGAAACATAATTGTTTTTTATATCGAATGGAGCTCTTAGTAAAGAACTAAGTATCAAGGTATCATCTCTATTTAATAATTGTTTTGGCTCTAGTGTGCGTTCATAAAGGATATTACCTTCTGCATCTTTAATAGCGCTTATAAAGGAAGGTTCTTCATATAATCCTTCAGAAGCAAAAGTATTATAGATTTTTGCGAGATCGATTAAGGGGAAATCGGTAGCTCCTAAAGCCATCGATGCAGTTGGAGCATCTTGTTCAATACCGAATGAAAGTAATGCATCATACAACATATTGGTTCCAAGGAAAAGATGCGTCTTTACAGCATAAATATTATCCGAAGTAGATAATGCATGAATCATAGAAATTTCAGTATTAGAATATAAATCCATATAGTTTGCAGGAGTATAAGATACTGTCTGAGTCAATTGAAAACTGGTTGCACTACTTAAAAATAAAGTATCAGGGCTCATTCCTTGATTAAGCGCAATATAGTAAAGAAGTGGTTTTATTGTGGAACCTACTTGACGCTGAGAACTTAATGCTCTATTGTACTGCGTTTTATTATACTGCGTTCCTCCAGAAAGTGCTGATACTTCAAAGGTAAAAGGCTCCATTAGTATCATTGCTACTTCTTGAGTAGAGTTTTGCATAGCTTCATTAATAGTGTCTTGCAGAATTTGTTGTTTATCAGGATTATAGTAAGTGTAGATATCAAGACCTTCAGCTAACTGTTCTTCGCTACAAAAGCCTAGAGCCGTACATTCTTGAAACACGGCATCTTTATAGTAACCATAAATATTCTTCTCAACTTGAATATGATAATCACTTAATTCAATATCTTCTTTATAAATAAGGTCAGCTTCTTCTTTAGAAAGAAGCTCATTATCAACCATCATAGTTAGTATTGTTTGTTGTCTAGCTTTAGCATTTTCAAAACTATTGAAAGGACTATAGTAGGTCGGCCCATTAGGTATACCCACTAACATCGTTAATTGTGCATCACTGCAATCAGCCACATCTTTATTGAAAAAAAAGTTTGCTGCAGTATTAATACCTGTTATACCATGGCCAAAATATATAGAATTTATATAAGCTTCTAATAGCTCTTCTTTACTGTAATGCATTTCAAGCTGAAGGGCATAAATTAGTTCTTCAAATTTTCTAGATAGTGTTTGCTCCTGTGTTAAATATAAATTTTTAGCTAATTGTTGAGTTATCGTTGATCCTCCTTGAACAATATCATTGGCAACTACATTTTCGTAGGCAGCCCTCATTAAGCGTAAAGGGTCAAAACCATAATGTTCATAAAAACGACGATCTTCAGTAGATAGTAGAGCATCAATGGCTATTTGTGGCAAATCTTCAAGTTCTACCCACTTAACATTATTTTGATTATTAGCCATATAAAAAACACTTTGTTCATCATCATAAAGACGTATAGTGGAGTCTTTAGGTATCAAAGGTTTGGGAAGCATAGAAATATATAATAAGAAAATTAAGCCTAAGACAACAACGGATAATACAAATATGTTTAACACTTTTAACCATTTTTTCACAATCAACACCTCAATAGTAATGTGTCCAATTTTTGAAATTTTAAACTACTACTTGACAATAAACGTGATTAAACTATAATCATATAGAAAAGGGTAAAAAAATGAAGACAAAAGAAATACTTATAGATGTAACTTATACTAATTTATTAGAAGACACAAAAGAGGAAAATTTCAATCTTTGTGGGGAGTTGTTGAGTGATTCACAATTCGTTTATTATGAAAATAAAGACACCATGGTGGAGGTATTTCTTAATAGTCAAATTTTAACTATCCATAGAAAAGGTCAAATGACTTCTAATATAAATTGCGATAGTAGTAATGTTGCTGAAGCTAAGGTAACTAGTGAGCACGGAATATTTACTTTTGATGTTAAGACAGAGTTATTAGAAACTGAAAAAGATAAAATTACTGTTCAATATGCTTTGTTTCAAAACAATCAAAAAGTAAGTCATTTAAATATAATGTGGAAAATTAAGGAGGGAAATGTATGAATCAAATAGAAGCTAATTTAAAACATATGATCAAAGATGCAGTTGTACAAGTATATCAAGAAGAATTAGCATTAGAAGAGATTAACATTGAAATTCCTAAGGATAAGTTACATGGAGACTATGCTACAAATGTAGCTATGCGCTTAACTAAGCAATTAAAGAAAAATCCAAGAATGATTGCTGAAGAAATAATTAATGCACTTGAAACCAGTAAAGCAGGAGTAAGTAAATGTGAAATTGCAGGACCTGGATTTATCAATTTCACTTTAGAATCTACAAATATTACTGACATTGTACTAAAAGTATTAGATGCTCAAGATACTTATGGAAGTAGTCAAGTGGGTGCAGATATTAAAATCAATGTAGAATATGTTTCTGCTAATCCTACTGGTGATTTACATCCTGGGCACGCACGAGGAGCTGCTATTGGTGATGCGGTAACAAGATTGCTTAAATTTGCGGGGTATGAAGTATGCCGTGAATACTATGTAAATGATGCTGGTAATCAAATGAACAATTTAGCAAAATCAATTCAAGCAAGGTATTTAAATGAATTTGGTGTTGCTTGTGAACTACCACAGGATGGTTATTTTGGTCAAGACATAATTGATATTGCTAAAATGGTAAAGGAAGAATTTAATGATAAATACGTGCATATAGATAAAGCAGAAAGTATTGACTTCTTTAGAGAATATGGGCGTGAGAAAGAACTAGATAAAATCAAAAGAGACTTGAAGTTGTTTAATGTTGAATTTGATGTATGGACTAGTGAGCGTAGCATTTATGAGCGTAAAATGATTGAAAAAGCACTTGATAAACTAAAATCAAAAAATATGACTTATGAAGAAGAAGGTGCTTTGTGGTTAAAAACATGCGAATTTAATGATGATAAAGACCGTGTTCTTGTCAAAAGCGATAAGAGCTATACGTATTTAACACCTGATATTGCTTATCATCTTGATAAATTAGACCGCGGATATGACTACTTAGTTGATTTCTTTGGAGCGGATCATCATGGCTATATCACACGCTTAAAAGCAGCTATTCAAACCTTAGGGTATGAGGCTGATAAATTAAGTGTGGATATTATTCAAATGGCTAGAATGATTAAAGATGGTGAGGAATTTAAGCTATCAAAAAGATCAGGAAAAGCAGTAGCTTTAAGAGATTTGATTGAAGAAGCAGGAGCAGATGCAGTAAGGTATTATTTTGCATCTCGTGCAGCTGATACACAAATGGATTTCGATATAGATATGGCAAAGAAACAAACAAACGAAAATCCGGTTTATTATGCTCAATATGCACATGCTAGAATGTGTTCCATATTACGACAAGCAGAAGGTTTGACTATTGCTAATAGCACAGAGCTACTAACTCATGAAAAAGAAATAAATTTATGCAAGCATATTAATGAATTCACAAATGTAGTAAGTGATGCGGCAACAACTAGACAACCACATAAAATGTGCAACTATATTCGCACATTATCACAATATTTCCATAGTTTTTATGGAGATTGTAAAGTAGTAGATAAAGAAAATAGTGTTTTAACATCACAACGATTAGCGTTAGTGATGGCTACAAAAATTACTTTAAAAAATGCTTTAAGCTTAATCGGTGTAAGCGCCCCAGAAAAAATGTAAGGAGTGAAAAGATGGCTGGATCGATGACAGATGTTGCCTACGAATTACTAGGCAAAAAAAGAAAAGAAGTAACATTTTCAAAATTATGGAGTGAAGTTAGTTCAACACTAGGATTTACTCCAGCTCAAGCAGAAACTAAAATTGCAAAATTTTACTCAGAATTAATGCTTGATAAGCGTTTTGTTTCATTAGGAGACAATACGTGGAATTTAAGAACTAGATACAAATACGATGATATCAAAATTGAAATTGAAGAAATTGAAACTGAAGAAGAATCAGAAGAAGTTGAAGAATTAGAAGAAATCATAGAAGAAGCGTATTAGGAAAGTGTCCACACAGGTGGACGCTTTTTAAATATATGCTATTAAATGTGTATATTAAAATATTTATCTTGTTTAATCTGATTAAAAAAGGTAAACTATAAAAAGAAATTGAAAGGATGATTTTTAATGCCATTAACAGCAGGAATAGTAGGTTTACCCAATGTAGGTAAGTCGACACTGTTTAACGCCATAACACAAAGCCAAGTAGAGGCTGCAAACTACCCCTTTGCAACAATAAATCCTAATGTAGGAGTTGTTGAAGTTCCAGATGAGCGAATAAGCAATATATGTGAACTTATTGAACCTAAGAAAACAATTTTTACTACATTTGAATTTACTGATATTGCAGGACTAGTAAAAGGAGCGAGTAAAGGAGAAGGACTAGGGAATCAGTTTTTATCTCATATTCGTCAAGTGGATGCGATATGTCATGTTGTTCGTTGTTTTGATTCAGCAGACATAACCCATGTAGAGGGAAGTGTTGATCCAAAACGTGATATAGAAATAATTAACTTAGAGTTAGTTATGGCTGATTTACAAAGTGTTGAAAATAGAATTAGTAAAGTAGAGCGAAAAGCACAACAAAAAGATAAAGAAGCTCTACAAGAATACACGGTGCTTAAAAAATTATATGATTGCTTACTAGCAGGTAAAATGGCACGTAGTGTTGAATTAACTAAAGAAGAAGATTTAGTAGCACGACACTATCAACTATTAACTTCAAAGCCAATGATATATATTGCTAATATGTCTGAAATAGAAATTGCTAATCCAAGTGAAAATGAGTACTACAATCAAGTAAGTGCCTTTGCAAAGAGTGAAAATAATGAAGTAATTGCGGTATGTGCAAGCATTGAAGAAGAATTATCGTCACTAGATAAAGAAGAAAAGAATGTATTTTTAGCAGATTTAGGTATAAAAGAAAGTGGGTTGGACTATGTTATTAAAACAGCGTACACAATCTTAGGACTTAAGACTTATTTTACAGCAGGAAAACAAGAAGTTCGTGCCTGGACTTTTAAAGAAGGAATGACTGCACCTGAATGCGCTGGAATAATTCATACTGATTTTCAAAAAGGATTTATTCGTGCAGAAACATATAGCTACGATGATTTGATGACTTATAAAAGCGAAGTTGCTTTAAAAGAGAATGGTAAATTAAGACTTGAAGGAAAAGAGTATTTAGTTAAAGATGGAGATGTCTTACATTTTAGATTTAATGTGTAAACTCAAAGAGGTTATAAAATTATGGATAAAATGAGCACATACACAGGAGTACAGTTTAGCCCATTAGAGCCCGAAGAAAAAAATATTGAAATAGTTGATATCGCACATGCTTTATCATTAATGGTAAGAGGTAATGGACATTTAAAGTATTTCTTTAGTGTTGCACAACATTCTTTAAATTGTTATAAAGAAGCAAAACAAAGAGGATACAGTGTAAGGGTGCAACTGGCACTTTTACTGCATGATGCTAGTGAAGCTTATATAGCGGATATTATTAGACCTGTAAAGAAATACATGCCTACTTACTATGAAATAGAAGATAAACTGCAATCGATTATCTATAAAAAATATTTAAATTCACAACTAAGTGATGAAGAAATTAAATTAGTAAAAACAGTTGATGATGATATGTTAGATTGGGAGTTAGATGGATTAATGTCCTATGAGCTCAATAAACAAAAATCAGCATTAAATAGTATACCTAACTTCAGTGAAAGACCTTTTATAGAAGTTGAAGAAGAATTTTTAAATGCCTTTAATCAATTAATAAACAAACTAACCAAGTAGTTAAACTATTTGGTTTTTTAATGTTTAAGCACAGTGTGTATGAATCAAAAAAAACCACACTTATAAAAGTGAGGTTATAAAATAAACATTATTTTATTTGTGGATCGTGCTTATGTATCTTAATTTGGGCACGCCATTGATTTGGAGATAATCCTGTAGCATTTTTAAAAGCTTTTGAAAAATGGTTAGAGCTTGAATATCCTAATTCATCGGAAATAGTTTGAATAGAATAATATGAACTTACTAAATAATCTTTTGCTGCTTGAATACGATAATCATTTAAAAACTGTTGTGGTGATTTCGCTAAGTATTCTTTAAATAATTTGTATAAGTAAATTTCACTAATCTCAAGTTCTTTAGCTAATTCGCTAATTTTAATGTTATTTTTAACATTGTTATAAATGTAGTTAGTAGCTTTAACAATAATAGGATTACTCTTCTTTATTGGGAAAGACCTAGTGATATCATCTTGACTTTCACTTTCAGCTAATCTAAATACAGTTGTGAAAATAATATGAAGTAAACTTATAGTTATTCCAAAATATCCCATGTTTTTACTAGTGACTTCATTATATATTGTGGAGAAGGGATATGATAATATTCCGTGTTTATCATGCAGTTGGTAATTAGGTAATACACTAGCCATTACTTGATTAAATTCCTCACTCTTTTCGGAATTCTCAATTTTGAAAGCTATAAATAGCAATGTATTAAGACTTTGGTTATCTGTGTCAGACACGATGTGGATGTTGTGATTTGGGGGGAGATAAACTGCACAATTTCGACTAACTTTATAAGTAACATTATTCACAACATAGCTGGCACTACCATGAACTAAATAATATAAACGGTGAAAATGCGCATACTCATCTTTAGCTGGTTTATCATAACTAGCTATGGCACCACCCGCAACGGGTAATAGGTGATAACTACTTAATGATAAGAAGAGCTCATCAGGAGAAATATCCTGTCTGATGAAGGTATTAAGCATTATTCTCATCCTTTCGTTAGCCATAGTATACCATAAAAGTAAAAATATTACATTAAAAGGTATATTTATTAAATTAAATTTAATATATAAAAGTGTGCATTTTATTTTTAATTTGTGATAAAATTATAATATAAGGAGGATCTATTATGAAACTTATATTAGCAATAGTTTCAAATGACGATAGTTCAAGTGTTTCATCAGCATTAACAAAAGGAGGATTTTCGGTAACACGTTTAGCTACGACAGGAGGATTTCTTCGTGCAGGGAATACTACAATAATTGTAGGTACCGAGGATGAAAAAGTGGATGCATGTATTGAAATAATTGGAGGAGAAAGTAAACGTCGTACTGAAATAGTACCTTCAACAGCTTCTTATGATATAGGGCGATATGCTTCATTCCCGGTAGAAGTTCAAGTAGGAGGGGCAACAATTTTTGTAGTAGATGTAGCACAGTTTCATAAACTATAATAAAAAAAATGTGGTTGATATCAACCGCATTTTTTAATTTGTTAAAGCCCTTCTCCATTTTCCTTTCCGATAAGCAATAATAGTCAGGATTGTACCAATTAACCAGGATATCGCTAAAGAAATATGAATACTTTCTTGAATTCCGAATGGTAAAGCTTCTGATGAAGTAAAGTAGGCAATAATGTAAGCCAAAGGAACACGAATAAGCACTGTCATTACAATAGATAGCCACATAGGAGTTACAGTGTCACCGGCACCTCGCATAACGCCGAACAGTGTTTGACTAATAGCTAAGGCTAGATAAGCTGGAGAGAGAATAAGTAAAATACGATAGCTTAATTCCATAAGCGCTTCAGTATTAGTGAACATCGAAATTAAAAAATTACCAAATGATAAAATAATTATTGTGATGCATGCAGATACCAGTGTTGCGATTATGACACCTTGTTTAGCACCTAGAGCAATACGATCATACTTTCGTGCGCCAAGATTTTGCCCCGCATAGGTAGTCATTGCAGCTCCAAAACTTATAATCGGCATAACCGCAAAACCATCAACGCGCATTGTAATTACATTGGCGCTAATAAATAATTCACCATAGCTATTAGCTAAGGATTGCACAACAACACCTGCCATTGCCATTACAGCTTGTGATAAACCTGATGGAATACCTAAGTTAATGATGTCTAAACTATGACTCTTGTGGATGAATAGGTGCTCTTTTTTTAGGTCGAATAAATGTTTTAACTTTAATAATTTTCTAAAACAAAGTAGTGTAGAAATACTTTGAGCAATAACTGTAGCATAAGCAACACCAGCTACACCTAAATTTAATTCAATAACGAAGTATAAATCCAATACAATATTAATAATGGTAGCAATCAGTAGATAAAATAATGCAGACATAGAGTCACCTAAACCACGTAAAATACCTCCTAAAATATTGTATAAAGCCATTCCTGCAATACCAAGCATTATAATTAATAAGTACTCGTGTGCCCAATCAATAATACTTAATGGTGTATTTAATAAATCGAGTAATGGTCGAATAATAAAAGGGGCTAATGCCATGATAAATGCAGATGAAATCAACGTTAAAGTGATACAATTTCCAATAACAAGAGAGAGGTTTTCTCTTTCTTTAGCGCCAAAATATTGTGCTACTAAAATACCTGCACCAGTAGCAATACCTACAAATAATACTAAGATCATATTAAATAAAGGGAAAACACTGCCTACTGCCGCTAAAGCATTATCTCCTAAATATTGACCAACTACAATACTGTCAACAGTGCTATAAAGTTGCTGTGCAATGTTTCCAACTAGCATAGGTAGAGCGAATGCAGTAATTTTTCTCCATGGCACGCCTGTTGTCATATCTACAGGTAAAAACCAATTTTTTATGTTCATATTATTTCCCCCTATTATGTTGTTTGTTTATAATTTGTTTTCGTTAACATTTAATATTACTTTGACTAATTCAATATAGCGTTCAGTTAAGGGTGTGTCATCATTCTCAATTGCCCATATCTGTGCTAATCCAATTAAAGCCATATTGCAAGCGCGAAATAAATAAAGTGGATTACTTGTGTTTAATATTTCCTTACTTTGTTGGGCTTTCTTTAAAAAGGTAATAGCCAAATCTCGCAATGGATGTATTGATTTATTAGAATTTTTAAATTGAAATTCTTTATTTAAGTGATGAGTTAGTGTTTTTTTAGCAATTTCAACTCCCATTTTTTCGATATGATTAGCATGCAAACTAATTAAAGCAATATACTGTTCTAAAGGAGATTCAAGTGAAACAATTTCATTAAAATATGTTTGAATATGCATAGGACGAGTTTCATATATTTTATTTAAAATATCTTCCTTTGATTCAAAATAATAATAAAAAGTATGCTTTGAAATATTTGCAGCACTACATATTTCATTAATAGTCACTTTATCGAATCCTTTTTCATTCATCAAAGTATATCCGATTCTTGTTATTTTTTCTATAGTTTTTTCTTCCATAATATTCACCCTATAAGAGACATACTACAATAAATAAAATTATTATGCAAGATATTAATAATACAGTGTTTACATTTTTATATTACCGTGGTAATATAACTAAATATTAAAGAAAGGAAGTAACTATGCTTAAATTAACAAAGTATCTAAAACCCTTTTGGTTATCGATAGTATTAATCATCGGGATATTATTTATACAAGCCCAAAGCGAATTAGCGTTACCCGACTATATGTCTCGAATTGTCGACAACGGTATACAAAGTTCGGGTGTTGAAGATGCAGCTATTGAAGCTGTGCGAGTTTCACAAATGGAAGATTTATTAGTGTTTGTGTTAGAGGAGGACCAAGAAGAAGTACTTTCTAATTACACGCTAATTGAACAAGGAGACAGCAATTATCAAGAGTTATATCCAACAGTAGCAACGGAGCCTATTTATGTTTTGAATGATATAGACAACGCTACAAGAGAGGAATTAAGTAATACGCTATCAAAACCCTTTGTAATACTTAGTGCATTAAGTCAAGAACAAGTGTTAACACAATTTAATGCCACAAGTGCAGATGATATAGTAGCTATTGCAAAGATAAACGAAACTGTTCGTGATGAAATTATTTCAATGATAGATACGCAATTTACTAGTAGTGATTTAATCGTAAGTGCTTCACTAATGAGTGTTGGTGAAGAATATGCAGCCCTAGGAGTAGATCAAGATGCAATGCAGTTAGACTATATTGTTTCTGTGGGGATGACGATGTTATTAATTGCGCTTTTAGGAGCAGTATGTTCTATTGTGGTTGGATTTCTGTCGTCTAAAGTATCGGCAGGTTTAGCTAAAAATTTAAGAGAAGCTGTTTTTAGCAAGGTAGAAAAGTTCTCTAGCATGGAGTTTAATAAGTTTTCAACAGCATCACTAATCACTAGAACAACAAATGATGTTCAACAAGTGCAAATGGTAATGTCAATGATGCTTCGAATAGTTATCTATGCACCAATACTTGGTTTTGGAGCATTGATTAATGTATTTAACACTAATGTTGATATGTTATGGATTATTGCCGTAGTAATAGTGACTTTAGTTTCAGTCATAATTTTATTGTTTAGCATTGCTACACCTAAATTTAAAATCATTCAAAAAATGGTAGATAAAATCAACTTAATTATGCGTGAATTTTTAACTGGGATGTTAGTAATGAGAGCATTTAATACAGAACAATACGAAGAAGATCGCTTTGATGAAGCGAATAAACAAATAACTAAAATTAATTTATTTGTTAACCGTGTTGTTACAGCACTTCAACCAATTATGATGTTCATTATGAATGCTGTATCAGTTTTAATTGTATGGGTAGGAGCATCTTATATTGATTTAGGCACACTGCAAATTGGAGACATGATGGCCTTCATTCAATATACAACACAAATATTAATGGCCTTTATCATGATTTCGGTTATTGCGATTATGATACCTCAAGCAGCAGTATCTGCTGGAAGAATTTTAGAAGTAATTAATTGTGATTTAAGTATTTTAGATCCAGAAAATCCAGTTGAATTTAATAAGGTAACAGGAGAAATCATATTTAATGAAGTTTGTTTTAAATATCCAGGATCAGATGCCTATGTGCTTGAAAATATATCTTTTGTGGCTAAACCAGGACAAACAACGGCTTTTATTGGAAGTACCGGTTCTGGAAAGTCGACATTAATTAATTTAATTCCACGCTTTTTTGATGTGACATCAGGAACAATAAAAATTGATGACATAGACATTCAAAGTGTTAGCCAACATGACTTGAGAGAGCATATTGGATATGTTCCACAAAAAGGAATGTTATTTAGTGGTGATATAGAATCTAATCTTCGTTATGCGAAAGAAGATGCAACTAATGAAGAAATTCAAAAGGCAATTGAAGTTTCACAATCTAAGGAATTTATTGAAAATAAAGAAGATGGTATCAACAGTGCTATAGCTCAAGGTGGAACTAATGTTTCAGGCGGGCAAAAACAGCGATTATCAATCGCAAGAGCACTTACGAAAAATCCTCAAGTTTATATCTTTGACGATACATTTTCAGCGCTAGATTTTAAAACGGATGCATTATTAAGAGAAGCTTTAAATAAGTTGATGAAAGAAACTAAAAATACAGTGCTTTTAGTTGCGCAGCGTATTAGTACTATTAAAGATGCTGATCAAATTATCGTACTAGATAAAGGTAAAATAGTAGGCAAAGGTAAACACAGAGATTTATTAAACACGTGCGAAGTATATCAAGAAATTGCCTATTCACAACTTTCAAAGGAGGAATTGGAAAATGAGTAATAAAGAAAACAAAACTCGTGGACCGATGGGGCCTGGAATGGGTGGTGGATTCGGTGCTGGCGAAAAAGCTAAAGACTTTAGTAAGACTATGAAAGAATTATTAAACTATATCAAAGTGTATAAATTCAGAGTATTACTTGTGGTTATATTTGCACTAGGAAGCACTATATTTTCCATCATAGGACCTAGTATATTAGGTTCGGCAACGACATTGCTTGCTGAAGGAATTATGAGTCAATACCAACAAACAGGAGGCATTGATTTTAGTGGCTTAGCCAATATTTTATTATTTTTAATAGTCATTTATGTAATAAGTGGAGTCTTCTCATACCTTCAATATTTTATTATGTCAGGTGTCACACAACGAGTAGCCTATACTTTAAGAAAAGAAATTTCTAAAAAAATGAATAAAATACCTCTTAGTTATTTTGATCGTACTACACAAGGAGAGGTGCTAAGTAGAGTAACTAATGATGTTGATACGATATCAAGAAGCTTAAATCAAAGTATGCAACAAGCAGTAACATCAGTAATTACGATAATAGGTATTTTTATTATGATGTTGACCATAAGTTGGCAACTTACCATAATGGCTTTAGTAGTAATTCCAATTTCAGGAATTCTTGCGATGCAAATTATTAAACGATCACAAGGATATTTCAAGGCACAACAAAATACCTTAGCCGAAGTTAATGGTCATGTAGAAGAAATGTACGGAAGTCATATTGTTGTTAAAGCATTTAATGGTGAAGAACGAAGTATAGCTACATTTAAACAACTAAATGATAAATTATATACTTCTGCGTGGAAATCACAATTTTTATCAGGGTTGATGATGCCTATTAGTACCTTCATAGGAAATCTAGGATATGTAGGAGTTTGTATCTTAGGTGGTGTTTTGGCCGCAAGTGGAAGTTTATCTATCGGGGACATACAGGCATTTATTCAGTATGTAAGACGATTTAATCAACCAATAACTCAAGCTGCACAGATTTTAAATGTATTACAGTCTACAGCAGCTGCAGCAGAGCGCGTATTTGACTTTTTAGCTGAAGAAGAAATGATTGCCGATACAGAGAATCCAATTAAAATAGTTGATGAACAAGGAAGTAGCATGATTAAAGGAAATGTTTCCTTTGAGAATGTAAAGTTTGGTTATGATGCGGATAAAATCATTATTAATGACTTTAGTGCTTATTTTAAGTCAGGAAGTAAAATTGCTATAGTAGGTCCTACTGGTGCTGGAAAAACAACGATAGTTAAATTGCTAATGCGTTTTTATGAATTAAACAGTGGAACAATCTATATTGATGGACATGATATTAAAGACCTTACAAGAAGTGACTTAAGAAGTTTAGTAGGTATGGTTCTTCAGGATGCATGGTTATTCAATGGAACAATAATGGAAAATTTACGATATGGTAACTTAGAAGCTAGTGATGAAGAGGTAGTTAAAGCGGCTGATTTAGCCTATGTTGATCACTTTATAAGAACACTAGAACAAGGTTATAATACCGAAATTAATGAAGATAGCACAAATGTTTCTCAAGGGCAAAAACAGTTATTGACTATTGCCCGTGCTTTCTTGGCTGATCCTAAAATCTTAATTCTTGATGAAGCTACATCTTCAGTAGATACACGTACTGAAGTATTGATTCAAAAAGGAATGAATAATTTAATGGAAGGTAGAACAAGTTTCATCATTGCTCATAGACTATCAACTATTAGAGATGCAGACTGCATTATTGTAATGAATGCAGGAGATATTGTAGAGTTAGGAACACATGATGAATTGTTGGAAAGAGAAAGCTTCTACGCTTCTTTATATAACAGTCAATTCTCAAACGAAGAAGAATAATAAAAACGAAGGAGTGGCTTAAAAAGCATTCCTTCGTTTTTTAAGTTAGTATCGATACAACTATAACGAGTAGAGTTAATTCAATAAAAACAATTAGCCATGTCCATTTATTTGCAAGGTTCATAGTCCAAGAAAATAAACCCTTTCTTTTGACAAAAATATTTAAATCGTTAGGGTTATAGTAAATACGACCAATATTCAAGTGTTCAATTTCTTCTTTTTTAAATTTTCTTTTCATAGTAATCACCTAATATAATAGTATATTTAAATTTGTTAAATAACAAGCTTATTCATTGAAGGAAAGGGGTGATTATGATAAGCTAATAAGAGTTGTTTGATTAGGAGGAAATTATGAATGTATTAATCTGGTATCCCAAATGCAGTACTTGTCAAAATGCAAAAAAAATATTAGATGAACTAGGATTGAAATTTGAATTAAGAGATATAAAAGAGCATCGTTTAAATGAAGAAGAATTAAAAGAAATAATTGACCAAAGCAAATTAGATATAAAAAAGTTTTTTAATACTTCTGGATTAAAATATAAAGAATTAAACCTTAAGGATAAATTACCTAGTCTTGATGATAATGAAAAAATCGCTTTATTAGCAAGTGATGGAATGTTAGTAAAAAGACCAATTCTAGTCTATAATAATCATGTGATAGTGGGTAAAAAAGAAAAAGAATATCAAGAATTAATGAAGTAGTTTTAAAGATGGAGGATTAATGTGAGAAATTCAACTAAAAAAATGGCATTCATTGCCATCTTTGCAGCAGTCAATTTTGTGGTATTTACCTATGGGAAAATCGATATTCCAATAGGGGGTGGCGACATGATTGCAATTCATGTTGCAAATGCTGTGATTGTTGTTTCAGCCTTGCTTTTAGGTCCAATAGAAGGAGCTTTAGCAGGAGCTATTGGCTTAAGTATTGCCGACATTTTTGACCCGCGGTATATTATTTATGCGCCGATGACCTTTATCCTTAAATTTATGATCGGTTTTATTGCAGGATTAGTAGCAAAAAAGATAAAACTAAGCAGCAAAAAAACTCAAAAAGAAATTATTAATGGAGCAATACTAAGTAGCTCAGTGGCGTTAGTGTTTAATGTGATAGCCTACCCACTAATGCGTTTCTTTTATTTTAATTACATTTTACGGGTAGGATCAAAAGCATCACTCATTTTCTCGGCAATGATAAGTGGTGTAACATTAGTGAATGCAGCATTGTGTATTGTTGTAGCGACACTACTTTATGCGCTATTAAAGAAATCATTTTCTAGTATATATCGATAAAAAAACAGCAATGAGCTGTTTTTTTATATAATGAATTCAACTTCAGGCTGAGCAACAATAGAGTTCCAAGTAGTTATCCCTATTAAGCCATCAACTTGTAAGTTATTCTTAGATTGATAAAGCATAACTGCACTATTAGTATTGCTGCCATATACACCATCTTCATTTAGTACAATGCAGCGATCTAAGATTTTATTTAAATAAGATTGGAATTTTTGAACAGCCAATCCAGTACTACCGGGTTGAAGTGGCGAAGCTGAAGTCTCGTTAGTTAACGAAGTATTCATTAACTTAAACTCTGTTACTAACTTATCCCATGTATCATCACCTACAATACCATCAGGTTTTAAAGCATAAATACCCTGAAAAGTTGTTACTGCTGTAGTAGTTGAAGAACCATAAATGCCATCAACTGCTAACAAGGGAATAAGTGGGTGTTTATCGCGGATAACATTTAAATAAGTTTGAATTTTTTGCACATCAATTCCTTGACTACCTTGTTGAATTGTATAAATCATAAGCAATTCTCCTTTCTAATTTATATTATGAATAAGCAAGTTAAAGATAAGGGCACTTATAGGATAAATAAAAAACCGCAAAATAATTGCGGTTAATCATATACTATTGCAGCCCACATCTTATCGCAATATCCGATAGCGATTAAGCTACTATCTTGTCGCATTAAAATATCACGATGTCCAGGCGATCCCATCCACCAATCAAGCTTATCTTGAACAGAAGTTCCTGAATAAGTTAATACTTCATAGGGAGAACTATAAGTAACATTGTAGTCATCAAAGGCTGTCTTATAGTGGCTTCCATCAGGGCGAGTATGAGAAACATAATCTTTTGCTTCACATGCGCGTACAGTGATTGCTTGTTGCGCATTGCTAGGGGCAAGTACTAAAGCATGTAAACCACGTGTAGCTCGTTCTTCATTAATAATAGTTAGCATTTCATTAATCAAATCATCATCATTACTAAAGTTTACACTAACAACTGGAGTAATTTTCTCTTCCAAAACATGAATCAACATACTTGTTGTAGCAACATTACCACTTTGATCTGTTGCATAATAATGTAAAGTATATTCACCCGCAGCACTTGTATTTATGGAAGAAGATTCCGCATAGACGCTAGCTAAATCATCTAAAGAGTTATCACTAGTTTCTTGAATCCAAGAATAAGGATTGTATTCCTCCTGATATTCTAGTGTAAGGGTATCATACTTTAATGTGATTGTTGGTGCAGTAGTATCGACTACATGAATAATGGCTTGAGCGCTAATGGTATTATTTAGAAGCAAGTTACTGTTCATTTTTTTATATTTTAATGAAATATGTAAAGTGACTTCTTTGCTACCTAAATTGGTAATATCCAAATTATCAATTTTAATTTCGCTATTTTCAAGATCGATATCATCTAATACATCGTTGTATATTTTTTCGTCGATAACTGTTTGTAGTACTTGTTGTTTTATAGCAATAACAGCATCTATATCGTTAACTTCAATTGTTATTTCTATTGGTGGTTCTACTGTTTCGTCGGCTTGAATAGTTAATTTCTCTGTACATAATAGAAATATACTCACTAAACAAAGTGGATAAAAAATTAAAATTATCTTTTTCATTTTTTAATTCTCCTTTGAAAAACAATTATAATTCTATACTATTTTAGGCTAAAAAACAAATTTTGATGAGGGCAAATAGATTAGAAACAAACTAAAAGATAATTTTTATCCTTTAAATAAAGGCTATAGTGAACGAAAGGAAATAATTAACTTTTTTTATTTTTCCCATAATCAGCCCATAAATATTCTAATTTATTACATTTAAGAATTAGTATATGTAAGGATAAAGCTCATGTTAAAATCATTATTTAATATTTAATTTTTTTCATAGTGATCGTTAATGATAAAATCGATCTATTTACTATTTTATCCTCCTAGAAAGTATAGTAAAATATAGAAGTGAAAATATAATTGTGAGGTGATTAATTTGCGAGTGGTAATACAGCGTGTTTCAAAAGCAAGTGTTAGTGTTGATGATAAAATCGTTTCTAAAATCAATCAGGGATTTCTACTATTAGTAGGCATTACCCACGAAGATGATGAAAACACTGTAAAAAAGATGGCAGATAAAATAGTACATATGCGAATTTTTAGTGATGATGAGCAAAAAATGAATCGCTGTTTAAAAGATATCGACGGCGAGATTTTGTCGGTATCACAGTTTACGCTTTATGCCGATTGCAAAAAAGGAAGACGACCAAGTTTTATTGATGCGGCAAGTCCTGAAATTGCTCATGAATTATACTTAAAATTTAATGAATCTTTAAGAAGTTTTGGTCTAAGTGTTCCTACTGGAGTGTTTCAAACAACAATGCAAGTAGAATTAGTTAATGATGGACCAGTTACTATCATCTTAGATTCATCCCAATTATAGGAGGAAATAGCATGTCTAGAGTAATTTATGGCAGTGAACTAGCTATAGAAATGAAAGAAGCAATGCGTCAGGAAATTGAAGTCCTAAATAACAATAATAAAAGGGCACCCAAATTAGTAGTAATATTGGTGGGAGAGGATCCAGCAAGTGTTTCCTATGTAACAGGCAAGGAAAAAGCATGTAAAGAAATTGCGATGGACTCTGACTTAATTCGTCTTCCAGAAAATACAACACAAGAAAAATTAGAAGAACTAATAGATAGTTTAAATAACGATCAACAAGTAGATGGTATCTTAGTGCAGTTGCCATTACCTAGCCATTTGTCACAAAAAGAAATTTTACTTAGAATAAGTCCTGAAAAAGATGTTGATGGACTTCATCCTATTAATGCAGGGAGATTAATGTTAAAGGAGAATGGTTTTGTGCCATGTACTCCTAGAGGCATTATGGAGTTATTAAAGAAGGCAGAAGTTGAATTAAGCGGCAAAAGAGTTTGTGTCATAGGACGAAGTAATTTAGTAGGTAATCCAGTAGCACAACTTTTAATTCAAGCTAATGCAACAGTAACTGTTTGTCATTCACGGACAGAAAATATTGAAGCAGTTTGTAAAGAAGCTGATATACTAATTGTTGCAATTGGAAAAGCAAAACTAGTAAATAAAAAATGGATTAAAAAGAATGCGGTGGTTATCGACGTAGGGGTAAATAGGTTAAATGGTAAATTATGTGGTGATGTTGATTTTGACGATGTATTAGACCATGTTAGTGTAATTACACCAGTACCTAAAGGAGTAGGTCCGATGACTATTACGATGTTACTAAAGAACACCTTAAAGGCTTATTATAAAAAAGAGGAAAATAGAAATTATGATTAAAGAAAACTATGATTTAAATGATATTGTTGAAATGAAAAAGGAACATCCATGCCGCAAATCAAAAGAATGGAAAATTATTCGTATGGGCGCAGATATCAAAATTAAATGTTTAGGATGTGGCGCGGTTGTTATGTTTCCAAGAAGTGAATTCGAAAGAAAAGGAAAGAAAATAATACAAAAGGCATTAGGATAATTATCAGGTAATACAAAAAAACTACTGCGGTAGTTTTTTTAATTGGCAAAAATACCACTTGCTATGCGCGTGGTAATAGTCTTATAGTGGTAAAAAAACACCTACTTTCGATATAATAAAGTTGGCCTGGCAGCTAACAAAAAAACGAAAGTAGGTGCAATGTCATGAAAGACATACAAAGTTTATCACACACAAGTTATAGATGTAAATACCACATTATCATCATACCGAAATATAGAAGAATGATAATCTATAACAAGTTAAGAAAAGATATAGGACAAATAATAAGGAATTTGATAGAAAGAAAAACAGGGAGTAAATTAATAGAAGCAGAGGCGTGTGCTGATCATATACACATGTTGATAGAAATACCACCGAAGTATTCAGTGGCACAATTTATGGGGTATTTGAAAAGTAAAAGCACCTTGATGATATTTGAAAGACATGCAAACTTAAAATACAAGTTTGGGAACAGAAAATTTTGGGCAAGAGGATATTTTGTGGATACAGTAGGAAAAAATGAAAAGGCAATTAAAGAGTATATACAAAATCAACTGCTGGAAGACAAGCTGTCGGATCAGATGAGCATGAAAGAATTTATAGACCCGTTTACGGGTGAGCCGGTGAAATAAAACAATAAAAAAAGCCTCTTTCAAGAGGCAGTTAGAGAAGGTGTTGCGGCTGTCAGGCCTCAGTAGTCGAAGGACTACGCAACATGAAGCCCTTATAGGGCTAGGTCATGCCACCAGTTTTACTGGTGGTTATGACTTATCCTTTACAAATACAGTGTAACTAAAAATAGACATATTGAAGTATAGGAGCACTAAGCACGAAAAGGTTCTAGTGTATTAATGCCCTATATAAAAAAATGATCGATTAGATCATTTTAAGATTGATAGATTAGTATTAACTAATAATACTATACAAATAAATATAGTTGTCAAAGAGGATGCCTTAAAAGAAATAAAGCTCAAAGAAGAAAATCTACTTTTAAATGGCAATCATTAATTAGGCATTAAAATTAAACTATTTTTTCAAAAAGCTTTACTTTTTTTAATGCATTAATTAAAGGTAATCCAAAAATAACACAAGCTATAAATTGTCCTAACGCAACTTGCGTGGCAAAAATGAGCCATCCTAGCATAAATTCAGAAGGTGCAAATAACACATAACTTAGTTGCGCTCCAATGATAAGTGCATTAAATAATACGGGCATCAAAGCGGATAGTACAGGTTGTTTAAATAAGAGTATATCTTTAAATTTGTAGGTATAGAAAGCCGCAATAAATGTAGCAAAGGTTCCTATAAAAACATCTAAAAATCCTAATAAATTAATTCCCATCATTGCACCGATTAGATTAGTTAAGGCACAACCTAATACGACACCATAAATGGAAGGCATATATAATAAAGGTAACAGCGTTAGTGCTTCAGCAATACGTACTTGTATGTTTCCGTAGGTAAGTGGAGCTAGAGATAATGAGACTGTGGTATAAAGTGCAGCTATAATAGCTATAATGGTGATGCTTTTTATTTTATTGTTTCTCACAGTATAAATCCTTTCATGTTTTATTTAAGGTCAGGAGCTTCGACTGACTAATTGATTATACTTATATGTATAAAATAATGCAAGAATCTTTTGTGTGACACAAATAAAAAGTATATAGTTTGACATTAAATTTCACCTTATCTATAATTAAAGTATAGGGGGATACATTTATGACTTTACAAATTGCCTCATTAATCGGTTTAATACTCTATTTTGCAGTACTGTTATTTGCGGTCACTAGAGAAAAGAAAAATAATAATGTGTTAGATTACTTCTTTGCAGGAAGATCATTGCCTTTTTGGGCGTTATCAATAACCTTTATTGCCTCATGGTGGGGAGCAGGATCTGCTTTATCGACCGCCGATTTAGCATATGAAGATGGTCTTGGGGCATTTTTCTATTATGGCGTTCCAGTATTGATATCTACATTTTTAATGATAGTTGGAGCAAAAGCAATCCGAAAGGTAGGCTATTTGACGCAAGGAAAGATGATGGAAGCTCGTTATTCTAAATCAACAGCATACATTTTATCCATTATGATTTTATTATTTATGACTTTATCAGCTGCAACGCAAATGGTTGGTGTTGGTGATTTCTTTGGTACATATTTAGGGATAAGTTATGAAGCAGCTATCTTGTTAGGAACAAGTATTGTATTAATATATTCATTTTTTGGTGGATTTAGAGGAGTAGTATTAACGGATATTATTCAATTCTTTCTATTGCTGGCATCAGCAGTTATAGTATTCGTTGTTGCTCTACAAGAAAGTGGAGGATTTTCAGAAATTGCTTTAAAAGCAGAAAGTGTTAATAAAGTAGGATTTATGGATATGAGTAGTGGTGTATCTAAATATATGATGTATGTTATTACTTTTGGTTGCGCTTGGATGATACAAGCAAATGTTTGGCAGCGAATAAGTGCGGCGAAAGATGATAAAGATGCACGTAAAATGACAGTAATGAGTTTCATTGCCTATATACCATTATATCTAATAGTAGTGTTTACAGGTATGGCAGGTATTGTGCTTTATGATACTCTACCTGAAGGCGGAGTGGTTACTGCCATTGTAATTGATTATCTTTCACCGGTAGTTGGTGCACTTGTGTTTGTGGGTATTTCGGCGGCAATTATGTCTACCATGGATTCTTTAATTAATACAGCTGCTATGACATTATCTATGGATATCTTTGAGAATCACGAAAGCGAAGAAAAACAACTACAATTCTCAAGAGTATCGACAGTAATAGTTACAGCTGCAGCATTAATAATATCACTGGGTATTAGATCTATCTTAGATTTGTCATGGATAGCGTCGGATATTATCACCACAGGAGTATTTGTTCCGTTACTTGCTGGATTTGTATGGCATAGAGGGAATAGTAAAGGTGCGATTGCTTCTATGTTGGTAGGTTTAGTTTACTGTGGCTATAATTTGTTAATTACGTATAATGTTGATTTGCCTCATTTTTGGCAATCACAGTCGGCAACCCAAGTTATTTTAGGTGTCGCATTATCGACCGTTGTTTATGTAGTAGCGAGTCTTGTTACACCAAGCGAATATCAAAAATCTGCTGACTTTATTCGAGCAGCTAGGAAATAACTATAGAGTTATTAGAAAGGAGATAGTACATGAAAAATCAATTACAAGCACTATACGAAACAGTATTATCAATACAAGATGATAATGAAATAAGTATTTCTTTATCAAAGGATAATAATCAGCTAGAAGAGATGTTGAAGGAGTTAAGTTCTAGTACAACTGCGATGATTATTGATAGTACAAAAAAGGCTGATAAAAAAGAAATAAGTCAGGATTTAGCTGACTTACTGGTTCAGGTATTTAGATTAATGTCCTATCATACAATAACTTTGGAAGACATCAATGCGTTTTTAAATAAAGATTAGTCTAAATAAGATTTATAGAAACTATCTACAAGAGCTAGTGATGATACTGTAACGGCACTAGCGCCACTGTTTAAGCAAGCATAAAGTTGCTCAGTAGTTTTTAAAAGTCCTCCGGCAATTAAATTGCATTTTAGATGCAGTTTAACTGTAGGAAAAATTTCATGAGCAATTCCGGGGATTAGTTCTACGTAATCAGGATTGTTCAAATTAATTTGTATTAATTCTTTTTCTAAGGTAGCTGAGTCAACGAGAAATAATCGTTGTATAGCTACTTTTTTATATTTTTTAGCTGTTAAGATTACTTCATTATTACTCGATAAAATTCCATCAGCTTGAAGTTGGTTAAGGACATATTCGCATCCGTGTTTATCAATAGCAATACCATTAATATAATCTAAATGGATAAAACAAAATTTATTATGCTGATGAATGAGATCTATATACTTTTTTAAGTCTTTTAAATCAAGATGTATTAAAATACAATAATCCATTACACTACTTATAAATTGATGAATTTCATTATCCTTTGATAAAGAAGGAATAATTTTTTGATTATGAAAATCGCTCATGTTTACCTCCGCTATATTTCTATGTATATAATATAATAAATAACCTAAATTATTAAGTAAAAATATTAAATAAATTAAAGAAGTAAAAAACGAGGATATACTAAGGAAATAATAAGCCTTATTTAAAAAAGAGATAAGGGTTACTAGTTAATTAATAGTCTAGCTGCTGAGGGGTATTAAAAGGAGATGAATATCAAATAAAATAAATTGTAAAGTTATAAACAATGATGCTTGACATTAATTTGGATAACATTTACAATTATTTTCGCATGTATTAACTTAAAAGTAAGTACAGAAAGAGGATATAAAATGTCAGAAAATAGTAAAGAATTAATTATCATTAATAGTGTTGTTGATGGGGATGCGGTATTGTTAGAAACCGTAAACGATAATACTTTTGCACAAAAAACTATGGGAGAAGGAATTGCAATCATACCAAGTGGAAATTGTATTAAAGCTCCTTTTAACGCAACAGTGCAAGTAATAGCTCAAAACAAACATGCGATTGGTTTAACAGGGGATAATGGTGTAGAGCTATTGATCCATATAGGTATAAATACTATATCTTTAGAGGGAGAAGGGTTTAAATCACTAGTAAATATTAATGAACACGTAGAAGCTGGGGATTCATTAATAGAGTTTGATAAAGAAGCAATGGAGTCAAAAGGGTTAGATACTACGATAATGATGATTATATTAAATCATATGGATTATAACCAAATTACAGTACATCCATCAAAGCCTGTAAAAGCTAATGATAGCTGTGTATTAGAAATAGAGTAACAGAAAACTGCTAGATAGCAGTTTTTTTTATGCCATTAATACTACTCGTTTCTATTCTTTAATGATTGTGATATAATAAAAGATAATGAGGTAAGGTGAAATTACTATGAAAAAGAGCCTTTTTATTAGTTTTGAAGGTCCCGATGGTAGTGGGAAGACAACGGTAAGCCAACAGGTTTATCAGCGTTTAATAGAAAATGGATATGATGCAATATATACAAGAGAACCAGGTGGAATCGATATTGCTGAACAAATACGCAGTATTATTCTAAGTCCTGAAAATACAGCGATGGATGAACGCACTGAAGCTTTATTGTACGCGGCAAGTAGAAGACAACATCTTGTTGAAAAAGTGCTGCCTGCGTTAAATGAAGGGAAAATTGTTATTTGTGATCGTTTTGTAGACAGTTCTTTAGCCTATCAGGGTTGTGGTAGAAAACTTGGGATTGAAGAAGTTTTAAGCATAAATGAATTTGCAATTGAAGGGCATATGCCAGATAAAACAATTTATTTAAAGTTGAGTGCCGAAGAAGGACTAAAGCGTATTGAAAATAGAACATTCAAAGATCGATTGGATCAAGAATCTTTAGCTTTCCACTATGCAGTTGTGGAAGGATATAAAATAGTTAAAGAGCGCTTTAAGGAGCGAATGGTTATAGTAGATGCATCACTAAAACTAAGCGAAGTGATCGAGCAAGCTTATAGTCAGGTGGTAAAGATATATGATGAAAAACAAGCTGAAGAGTGAACAGCCCCTTGTTTATCAAACTCTTACTAATTCCATTAATAAGAACAAATTATCTCATGCACTCATGTTTCTAGGAGAATCAGGAACAGCGATGTTACCTGCTGCACTATTTCTGGCACAAAGTCTTATTTGTGAAGAATCACAATTAGCTTGTGAAACATGTGATAGCTGTTTAAGAATTAAAGAAGGTAATTATAATGATGTTGTTGTTTTAGATGGCAGTAGTACTTCAATTAAAAAAGATGAAATAATTACTTTACAAGAACAATTTAAAAAGACAGCACTGGAAAAGTCAGGAAAAAAAGTATACATTCTAAATCGTGCTGAAAATGCTACTGCTGCTGCATTAAATAGCTTGCTTAAGTTTCTAGAAGAACCACAAGGAAGCGAAATCACAGCAATACTAGTGGTTGAAGATGAAGCGAAGATATTGCCTACTATTCTTAGTCGATGTCAAATACTTCCTTTTAAAACACTAACTAAAAAAAGCAGTGAAGCACAAGCAATAAGTGCGAATGTAAGTAAAGAAGATAGTATTATATTGAGCCACTTTATTAGAGATGTTGATTTTCTTGTTGAGGTTTCACAACAAGAAAGTTATCAAAAAGCTGTATATGGCGTAAAGGAATTATTTAATAACATATTGAATATGGATATGGTTATGATTACTTTAGATTGTGAAGTATTCAATGAAAAAGCATCTAATAGTGAAACACTTAATTACTTCTTATCCATATTAATCGGAATACTACATGATGTAAGTTTACAAACAATAACTGAGATAGTGTGGTACGATAATGCTATTAAAACAATACAGGAACTAAACGTCAATATACGACATTGGACACAAGTTTTATTAGAAACAAAAGATAAAAATAGACAATCATTTAATTTAGGATTGTTGATAAATCAATGCATATTAAGTTTAAAGGAGGGATTATAGTGAGTGAAGTTATAGCAGATGAATTTAAGTATATAGCATCGATACGTTTTGAAAACACAAAAAAACCATATACTTTTGGAACTAATATTGAAACATTGGAATATGGCAATTGGGTAGTAGTCGAAACCGCGAGAGGTCTTGAACTGGGTGAAATGATCTCATCATTAAGAGATCGTTCTGCATTTAGTGGTCAAACACAGTTAAAAGCTATTTTACGTCTAGCTAGTGATCAAGATAAAAAAATGTATGAAGAAAACAAAAAATTAGCTAAAGAAGCTATAAGATTATGCTCAGAATGTATTCAGAAACATAACTTAGATATGAATCTAATTAACTGTGAATATACTTTAGATCGCAGTAAAGTTATTTTCGTATATGTTTCAGAAAATAGAGTGGATTTTAGAGAGTTGCTTAAAGATTTAACACAATCTTTTAAATGTAGAATAGAATTACGTCAAATCGGACCACGAGACAAAGCTAAGATGGTCGGCGGAGTAGGTGCATGTGGTTTAGAAACATGTTGTTCACGATTCTTAAATAATTTTGATGTTGTTTCTATAAACATGGCTAAAAATCAATTATTGCCACTGAATATTCCTAAACTATCGGGGCAGTGCGGAAAATTAATGTGCTGTTTAAAATACGAAGACCAACAATATAAAGAAATGAGACAAGGGCTTCCTAAGATGAATAGCCAAATAGAATTTGAAGGCAAGATGTATCGACTTGCTTCTTTAAATGTTATTACAAGACAATGTAAAATAGAAAATAAAGAGAATGCAGTTTATTTAACCATTGAACAACTGATGGAAAAAGGAAAATTCAACAAAGTAACTATGGATGCCTCAATACAAGTTAAAAGCGAAGAAAAGGCTCCAAAAGTAAAAGTTAAAAAAGAAGAGAAAGCACATGAAGATAAAGTAGATAATGATGGTGTTATAGCTGATAATGTAAAAGAATTTTCTATTGGACAACCTCAAGAAATAAAATCAAATAAGGAAAAGCAACACAATAATAAGAAGAGACATCATAATAAAAATAAAAAACAACAGCACGCTAATCATCAACAAAAAAACAATCACAAACCTAAACCTAAAGGTAATTAACAATGATTAGACAAAAAAGTTTTGATAATGATAAAGCAACTTTATATTTAGTAGCTACACCTATAGGGAATTTATCAGAGATGAGCCCAAGAGCAATAGAAACTTTAAAAAATGTTGATATTATAGCTGCTGAAGATACACGAATGACACAAAAGCTATTAACTCATTTTGACATACATACACGTTTAATTGCTCATCATCAACATAATGAGCATCATAGCGCACGAGGTATTTTAAATTTGCTAGATGAAGGAAAAAACATTGCTTTAGTAAGTGATGCGGGATATCCGTTACTTTGTGATCCAGGGCAAAATGTTGTAGAAAAGGCTTCGCAAGCAGGATATAATGTGGTAGCAATTTCAGGGGCCAATGCAATGTTAAATGCTTTAGTTGTTTCTGGACTAGTGGTTATGCCTTTTTACTTTAAAGGTTTTCTATCATCAAATAGCAATGCCTTAAGAAAAGAATGTGAAGCACTAAAAGAATTACCATGTACGATTATATTTTATGAAGCTCCACACCGAATTAAAAAAACATTGAGCATATTTCTAGAAGTGTTTAAAGATCGTGAGCTTTGCTTAGCAAGAGAACTTACAAAAAAACACGAGGAAATTATTCGTGGCAAGATAAGTGAAATTTTAGCAATCTGTGAAGAACTAAAAGGTGAAATGGTGCTTGTGTTAAGTGGAGCTGTGCTAGAGGAAAAAATATTAACTGAAGAAGAAATAAAAGCTTTAGTTATTGAAAAAGTTAATTTGGGATTATCTGTAAGTGCTGCAATAAAAGAGGTTGCAAAAAACAATAATATTTCAAAGAATGAAGTATATCACTTATTTCATAAAGAGCGTTAGATTGAAACTACATTATAACAATGTAGTTTTTTTATTAAATTAGATTAAAAGACTTGTATTTAATTAAAATATATGTTTAAATGATAATGGTTATCATTTAAGGAGGTAAACGATGCGAAATAGAACATCAAAACACCAAGAAAAAATTTATCAAGCAATACAAGGTGTAGGCGTTCATATGAGTGCTGAAGAGGTTTATCAAAAAGTTAAAGAGGTAGATAGCACTATAGGTATTGCAACTGTTTATCGTCAATTAAATAAACTGGTAGAACAAAATCGTATCTTACGTATCCGTGATAAGGATCAAGGATATGTATACGATGGTAATTCAAAACCTCACTATCATTTCCACTGTCGAATTTGCGATACATATAGCGATGTGTGGATGACTTTGACAGATGAAATGATCAAGCATGTCGAAGAAGAATTAGATGCCGAGATTGAAAGTCATCGCATCATATTCGAGGGAGTTTGTAAACACTGTAAAAAAAATAAAATTAAAGGAGAAAATTAAAATGGAATTAAAAGGATCTAAAACAGAACAAAACTTAATGTCAGCGTTCGCTGGTGAAAGTCAAGCACGTAACAAGTATACTTATTTTGCAATGAAAGCACGTGAAGAAGGTATGGAGCAAATCGCTAATATCTTTGAAGAAACAGCAAGAAACGAACAAGAACATGCAATGTTATGGTTCAAACATTTACATGGTGGCGAATTAGCAACAACTGCTGATAATTTAGTAGCTGCAGCACAAGGTGAAAACTTTGAATGGACGGATATGTATGCAGAATTTGCTAAAACTGCACGTGAAGAAGGATTTACTCGTATTGCTGCGCAAATGGATATGGTTGCAAAAATCGAAAAAAATCATGAAGATAGATATTTAGCATTATTAGAAAATGTTAAAAATGAAGCAGTATTTAAAAAAGCAGAAAAAGTAACTTGGATTTGTGAAATTTGTGGTCACGAACACACAGGAGAAATGGCTCCAGGGGCATGTCCATTATGTGGATATCCAAAATCATTCTTTGAAGTAAAAAACGAAAATTTCTAAAAGTTAAAGCATGAAGAACAGTGTTCTTCATGCTTTTTTAGTTCTAACTCTTCTAATCCTACATAGACTAGGGGTAAAGGTGGATATGAAGATGAATATACAAGTAATAAATTTCGAAGTATGTAAGGACCATTATTTGATGACAAAAATGATAAAGAAAACCAAGCAAAATTGCATCGAATATTATCCAGTACACTGTTACAATGGCAAAAGAGCTGATTATTATGTAATAATTAGCAAACAAAATGAAGATGAATTATTAGAATGGTGTAGTTTATTTGACATACCATTGACACAAGTAGTTATTCTATCTAATAAAGACTATTTAAAAATAACTACATGGAAGGTTATTAATTTAATAGATAAAGAAATTTGCTTTGAAAAAATATGTCAGTGGTTAATGTTAATCATAGAAAATACATCAAATATATCAATAGTCCAATCACGTGTCATTAAAGGGGGAAGCATAAAAAAAGATCGCGAGTTAGCGACTTGTTTAAAGCTTATTAATAATCAACAATCCTCTATTAAAGAAAATGAGGCGGTGTTGCTTTTCATAAAAGAAAAAAACAGAATGATATTACCTCCTATAGAGCAGAATAAACATAAAATATATCAATACTTTATCAAAGGTATTAGTGAACAATATGATTATTTAGTAATAAAATAAAAAAGAGATGTAAAACATCTCTTTAGTTTAATGTTTATTAAGCCTTAAATCTTAACAACATTGCTGGCTTGAGGGCCACGGTCACCATTAGTAACGTCGAAACTTACTGTTTGACCTTCATCTAATGATTTGTAGCCTTCCGATTGGATTGCTGAAAAGTGTACAAATACATCAGTTCCATCATCAGATGTGATAAATCCGTAACCTTTCTCCGCGTTAAACCATTTTACTTTACCTGTGTTCATTCATTTACCTCCAACACAAATATTCAAACTAAGTAAATTTCACAAAATTATTGTGATTGAATCTGTATAGCTTAAATATATTATAATACTATCACTGAATGTTAAGAAAGTCAAAGTAAATTGTTAAAATAAATTCTACTTTTTGCAAAAAAATGTAATAAATGTAATAAATTAGTATAAATAGCATGTTTTAATCTGTATTTATCTATGATGCTTTAGGCTATAAATACTTTTTTTATACCTAATAGTTTACTAAATATTTTATGTTGAATAAATATTACAATGATTTTATAGCTTTAATAATAGCTTCAGAAGATAAACCATACTTTTTAAGCACTTCATTTGCTGGTCCACTTTCACCAAAAGTATCTTTAACACCCACTGCAAGGCAACGTTTAGGTTCGTTTGCAGTTAAGCATTCACTAATAGCACCATATAATCCACCGATAACAGTATGTTCTTCAGCAGTTACTAATAGATCATGACTTTTAGCAACTTCAATTATAGTAGCTTCATCAAGAGGTTTGATTGAACGTACATTAACTACTGTTAATTCAATACCATCTTTACTTAATTCTTCAGCAGCTTTTAAACTTTCTTGAACCATTAGTCCAGTAGCAAATACTGCAATTTTAGTTCCTTTTCTTACTATGTCTGCTTTATTGAAATCAAAAGTAGTTGTTTCATTATAAACATCAGCAACTTTACCGCGTCCCATTCTTACATAACAAGGGCCATCGATACTAGCAACGTGACGAATAATAGCTTTTGTTTCATATTGATCACATGGAGAGAAAACTTGCATATTTGGGATACTGCGCATTAAGCTGATATCTTCAATAGCTTGATGTGATGCTCCATCCTCACCAACACTAATACCTGCATGAGTAGCACAAATTTTAACATTTAACTTAGGATAACAAATAGAGTTACGAATTTGTTCAAAAGGGCGTCCTGCCGCAAACATTGCAAAAGTACTTGCAAATACAATTTTACCGCTAGCTGCTAATCCTGCAGCAACACTCATCATATTTCCTTCAGCAATACCCATATTGAAGTGACGCTCTTGGCAAGCTTCTTTAGCTAGTGCAGTTTTAGTTGACTTAGTTAAATCGGCATCTAGAACTACGATATTTTCATTTTCTAAAATTAGTTCGGCTAGAACTTCACCATAGGCATTTCTAGTTTCTTGTGACATTTTATTTACCCTCCAATTCATTAATCGCTTGAGTGCGTTGTTCCTCAGTAGGGGCAACACCATGCCATCCTGCTTGGTTTTCCATGAAACTTACACCTTTACCCTTAACAGTATTTGCTAAAATTAAAGTCGGTTGACCTTTATGTGCACGAGCTTTAGCATAGGCATCTTTAATTTCATCAAAATCGTGACCATCAATAGTAAGTACATTCCATCCAAAAGCTTCAAATTTTTTATCAAGTGGATTTGGATTCATTACTTTTGTAATATCCCCATCAATTTGTAAACCATTAAAATCTAAGATAGCACATAAGTTATCTAGTTTATAGTGAGCTGCAGCCATTGCTGCTTCCCAGATTTGACCCTCTTGAGATTCTCCATCTCCAACTAAGGCATAAACACGATTTTCATTGCCATCTAATTTGTTGGACATTGCCATACCTACAGCTGTGCTAAGTCCTTGACCTAGACTTCCTGTTGACATATCAACACCATCCACATAATTCATATTAGGATGCCCTTGAAGAGTACTTCCAGTTTGTCTAAAAGTACTTAATAGATTTTTATCTAAGAATCCTCTTTCTGATAAAACACCATATAATAATGGTGAAGCATGACCTTTAGATAAAACAAAGCGATCACGATTAGTTGTTTTTATATTATCGCTATTAATATTCATTTCGCTAAAATATAAAGTAGTTAATAAATCAACACCCGAAAGGGAACCTCCTGGATGACCTGATTTAGCTGCTGCTACCATATTAACAATGTTTTTTCTTATTTCGGTTGCATGTAGTTGTAGTTCTTGATTATTCATGCGTATCCTCCTTTAACTAAAATTCAGTTTATCATTAAAATAAAAAGTTGGCTACCACTAATAAGCAATTTTCTGTAATAAAACTTAAGATAGCTTAACAGTTCATAAAAAAAGCAAACAATATAAATTGTTTGCTTAAAAATTACTTGATTTTAGAACCAGCAGGAAGCTCCTTTACCTGTAACACTTCTAATAAATTTTCACTTGTTCCAGCTAAAATCATACCTTGTGATTCAACACCGCGTAATTTAGCTGTTTTCAGGTTGGTAACAACAACTACTTTTTTACCTATCATGTCCTCGGGTGAAACATGATCGGCAATCCCAGAAACAATTTGACGTATCTCGCTACCAATATTAATTTGAGATACTAATAATTTATCAGCCTTAGGATGTTTTTCGCATTGCTCTACAACACCTACTGTTAATTCCACTTTGCTAAAATCTTCAAAAGTGATTTCTTCTTTTGTCTCTTGTTTTATTTCTGGTTGTTTAACTTGACTATTTGCTACAGCATCTAAGACTTCTTTTTCATCTAGACGAGCAAATAAAATTTCAGGTTTTGAAGTTACATGGTGATTAGTTTCTAGTTCACCGAAAGCAGTAATAGTTGAATAATTCTTTTTAGTTGTATTTAACTGACTTAAAATTTTCTCGCTTGTTTCAGGTAAGAAAGGGCTTAATAAAACAGCACTAATACGAATGCTTTCTAAAAGGTTATATAAAACAGTTGCTAAACGTTCTTTTTTAGTTTCATCTTTGCCTAAAATCCAAGGAGTAGTTTCATCAATATATTTATTGCTTCTTCTTAGGAGGGTTAATATAGCATCAATAGCATCAGTAACACGTAGTTCATCCATTTTTGCTCTAACTGCATCGGGAGTGCCTAATGCTAATGAAATAAGCTCTTGATCAACATCCTCTAAAACTTTAGGATTAGTTACTAATCCATCAAAATATTTATTACTCATTGTTATTGTACGATTAACTAGATTACCTAGAACATTAGCCAAATCAGTATTAATACGCTCAACCATAGATTCATAAGTAACAACACCATCATGCGCAAATGGCATTTCATGAAGCATAATGTAACGTACTGCATCAACACCAAATAATTTTACCAAGTCATCGGCATAGATTACATTCCCTTTGGATTTAGACATCTTTCCTTCACCTACTAATAGCCAAGGATGTCCAAAGATTTGCTTAGGAAGCGGTAAATCTAGCGCCATCAACATAATAGGCCAATAAATGGTATGAAAACGAAGAATGTCCTTTCCTATAACATGAACATCTGCTGGCCAATATTTTTTATAGAGTTCACCATGATTTCCATCACAGTCAAAATCTAATCCAGTAATGTAGTTAGAAAGAGCATCAATCCAAACATACACAACATGTTTATCATCAAAATCTACAGGGATGCCCCATTTTAAACTAGTACGAGAGACACATAAATCATGTAATCCAGGTTTAATAAAGTTATTTATCATTTCATTTTTTCTAGATTCAGGCTGAATAAATTGAGGGTTTTCTTCAATATGCTTCAATAATCTATCAGCATAGTTACTCATTTTGAAAAAATAGGCTTCTTCTTTTTCTTTTGTTACTTCACGCCCACAATCAGGGCATTTACCATCAACTAATTGACTTTCAGTATAAAACGATTCACAAGGTGTACAATATAATCCTTCATATTCAGATTTATAAATATCACCTTGTTGATAAAGCTTTTTGAACATTTTTTGAACTTGAGATTTATGGTAAGGATCGCTAGTTCTTACAAACTTATCATAGGAAGTATTCATTAAATCTCCTATAGCTTTTATTTGTGCAGCAATATCATCGACAAAGGCTTGTGGTGAAACATTAGCAGCAATAGCCTTTTGTTCAATTTTAATACCGTGTTCATCAGTACCTGTTTGAAAAAAGACATCATAGCCTAGCATTCTTTTATATCTTGCAATACTGTCTGTTAATACAATTTCATAAGTGTTGCCCAAGTGGGGTTTAGCCGAAGTATAGGCAATGGCTGTAGTAATATAATACGGTTTATTCATTCTAGTTACCTCCTAAATAAAAAAGCACCATCACAAAGGACGCTGCTTGCGTGGTACCACCTTATTTTATGTTATTAATAACACCTCAAACTTCTTAACGCGAAGCAATCGTTTTACTTTACATATCAAGTAAACAGTTCAGGAGCCATGTTCATTCACAATAAATACAATCTTACACCTAGATGATTGCTCTCTAAAAGATATTGTAAAACTACTCTTTCCATCATTACATTTGAGATAATTATATATAGAAAATGTACTAATGTAAAGTAAATATTTATAGATGATTATTATAATACAACAGTTTTAAAATTAATTTCTATCGCTGTAACGCATTCAACAAAGTGGTCGATTCTTTTTTTAGCTCATCAATAGCATCTTGAACTTCTTTAAGTCGATTACACTTATAGTCATACAAAACCTCACCTTCAATGAAACGATTAAGAGTAGAACTAGCTGTAAATTCAGGGTTAATCTTTTTATAATCACAAATAACACGCATGAGCTCGACTGCTAACGCTTCATAATCTTCTTTAACACGCCTTAAGTCAGAGCCTACACCATAAGTACCAATTCCCATGCTTAATAACATAATACGACCTCTTTTTGGCTTACCAACTAAATAGTGCTCGAATTTCTCTAGTAACTCAGTTAATTTGTACATAAGCGACTCCTTTATAATATAGGTAAAAGGTATATTGTAAGTATAGCAAATACACATTAATAAAGGAAGAAGCAAAATTTAATCACTATACAATGTATAGCATTTTTTGATTAAGCCAAACTGAATATGAGATAACATGTAATATATAGGCGCAGAAGTATCGATAAAAAGATAGCTATTAATCTTCTCCTTTAAAATGGAATGTTGATACTGAAATCAAAAAAATGCTTTTATATAGATTGTAAGCATCTTTGTGTTTTAGATATGCAATTAGAGGTATAGCTTAGTTGATAGATTTTTATGAAATCAAGAAATTCTTGATACCCTAACTTAGCATCCTTAGTAATTTCAAATTCCAACTCATAGTCAACAATGCCGTTGTATTCATTTTTATCAAGACAGAGAACTCCGTGATTAAAAGGAACTTCAGTACGATAAGTAGTCAGCTGACCACGTACATATAAGGGTTTTTCAATTTGTTTTGAAGCTAGTAGTTTATTTACTTCAGGTATATCAAAAGTAGCTGTTGTGGCATTAGGAACTTCTAATTCATATTCATGAAGTCCACTTTCCTGTTTTTGCTTAAGGCATAAAATATGTTTTTGTTGAACTTCTCTTATTCTTAAATTAAGTCCATTAGCATATAAAGGGTTTATTTTACTATCAAAATACGTATTAATTTGCTTAACACTATTATATTGGCGATAGTCTTGTTTAATCTTTTCAAAAGTTATCTGTGAAACTAAAAGTTTGAATTCTATCTCTAAATGTACATCCATAAATTTTACCTCTTTAAATATGATATAATAATTTTTAGGGAAAGGGAAGATAGATTATGAAACGATATGCATTAGTGCACCGCCAAGATGAAGATTCTATTTCATTAGCTACCAAGATTAGAAGCAAGTTATTTGGATTTGCAACAGAAGATGTAGAAAATCCAGAAACAATCTTTGTCGTTGGTGGTGATGGAACATTTTTAAATGCAGTACATACTTATCTAGACTCTCTAGATAAGGTGGTATTTATTGGGATTCATACAGGAACCCTAGGCTTTATAACAGATTATCAAGTTGAAGAATTAGAAGAACTATTAACATGTTATAAAAATGAAACAGCTAAAATTGATGAACAACAGTTACTTGAAGTAAACTTTGATAATAAAGTGGTATATGCGATGAATGAAATGCGTATAGAAAATGCTAGTAAAACACAAATTATAAATTTAGAAATCGATGGAATATATTTTGAAACCTTTAGAGGAACAGGAATGTGTTTAGCAACACAAATGGGTTCAACTGCATATAATCGTTCCATAAAAGGAGCGGTTATACAACACGGATTGTCATTATTACAGCTAAGTGAAATAGCGGGTATCCATCATCGTGCTTACCGTAGTCTTGGGAATTCAATAATTCTTAAAAGCAAATCTGAAGTATCATTTTTAAGTGAAAGCTTTGAAGGAGCAATTTTATGTTTTGATCATCATTCGATGGTTCTAGAGGATGTTAAAAAGATACATTGTCATTTATCAGGTAAGAGTGTACGAATCGCAAGATATCGTCCATATCACTATCTAAGCCGACTTAAAAATCTGTTTTAAAGTAGAATATAAATTAATGAAGAGGAAGAATTATGAAATTAGTTAAATCAATCATCATTACCATAATTGGTACATTTTTATTAGCAATAGCAGTTGATGTGTTTATTCTTCCCTATAATATATTATCAGGGGGAGTAGCAGGGATTGCGATAGCCATAGAGCCATTAATAAATATACCAAGAATATGGATTATAAATATTATGGTTTACAGTATGTTTTTTGTAGGATTTCTTTTTTTGGGGAAGACCTTTGTGGTTAATACAGCTATTTCGACTATAATTTATCCGATATTTTTAAGTGTGTTGGAACAACTTAATTTAGAAGTTATCAATTTAAGTCCAGCGGTTGCCTCATTATATGGAGGATGTTTAGCGGGATTTGGAATAGGGTTAGTTCTCAAAGTGGGATCAAGTACTGGAGGTATGGATATTCCACCACTTATACTTAATAAACTAACAGGTATTGAGACAAGTAAATTTGTTTTAATCATAGATGGATTAACAGTAGGACTTGGATTGTTTACTTTTGGTTTAGAATCCGTGTTAATAGGATTCATATCAGTTATAGCAACTTCTTATGTAATTGATAAGACTTTAACCTTTGGCGGAGTAAGTGCAAAGTCAATACAAATTATTTCTGAAAAATGGCAAGAATTAAATGAAACGTTAAATACACAATTGGACCGTGGAACTACATTAATTCCTGCACAAGGCGGATATACAAAAGAAAATAAAATGATAATTCTGGTTATTATTGATAAGCGACAATATCCTAGATTAATAGAAATAGTAAACAACATTGATCCTAAGGCTTTTATGGTAACTAGCGAGGTACATGATGTACATGGAGAAGGATTTAAATTAGAATTTAGAGTATAAATAACAGAAGGTAGGCATCTAAGTGTGCTTACCTTTTATCTTGATATTTTATAGTAGGAATGTTTTAATTATAGAGACAATAAATATAATATTAAAATAATTACTAATTGCTATTTTTTCATGATGTAAGCATTCCAACATTTACAAGCAATTGGTAAATTTATCTATGTTATAATACATGAGAACGGAGTTGAAAATATGTTAGAACTAAAAAATGTATGCAAAACCTATAAAAATGGCGCAAGCGTTCTTTATGATATCAATTTGTTTATTAGACAAAGCGAGTTTGTATATATTGTAGGACCGACAGGTTCAGGTAAATCGACCATTATTAAATTGCTTTCTGGTGAAGAAATACCAACAAAAGGAATTGTTGATGTTTTAGGTATTGATGTAGGTAAATTAAAGCATTCAAGAGTGCCTATTTACCGTAGAAATATTGGTGTCGTTTTCCAAGACTTTCGTCTTTTAGATAGTAAAACCGTTTTTGAAAATATTGCGTTCGCATTAGAGGTTATTGATGTTGAACCGCAAGAAATTCGCAAGCGAGTAAGAGAAGTAATGAATTTAGTAGGATTAGATGATAAAGGGAATTCATTTCCTAAACAGCTTTCCGGTGGAGAACAACAGCGTGTTGCCATTGCTAGAGCTATTGTTAATAATCCTAAATTATTGATTGCTGATGAGCCAACAGGTAATTTAGATCCAGTAATGAGTGATGAAATTATGAAGTTATTGGACAAAGTAAATAAAGAAAGAGATACCACTATTGTAATGGTAACCCATGATAATCGTATTGTTAATAATTATCGTAAACGTACTGTTACTTTGGAATCCGGACATATCGTAGCTGATATGATGGAAGGAGGGTATTATGCGCGTCGTTAGAAGAATAGTTAGAAGTTTCAAAGAAGGTTTCTATGGCGTTGTTCGCCATAGTGCAATGGCTGTTTCTAGTGCATCAGCAGTAATGATTACACTAACAATTCTTTGTGTATTTGCGATTTTTTCCTTTAACGTGGATTCTATTACAAATACTATAGAAGAGACAGTACAAATATCTGCTAAAATTAGTTTTGATCATGAGTCTGATGAACAGATTAAAGAAATTAATAATCAAATTTTAGCTATAGAAGGTGTAGCGAGTACAACTTTCTTTACTAAGGAAGAAGAATTACAATTCTATATTGAAATGAATGCAGACGATGAAGCTTCAAGGGCAATATTTGATCCTTATATAGAAGACAACCCTTTCCATAATATTTATTATATTGATTTAAACAGTGGTGAATATGTATCAGAAGTATCTTCTAAGGTTAGTGAAATTGAGGGTATAGATGAAGTTAATTATGGTGGAGAAAGTACAATCACTTTAATAAATGCACTAGATTCGATTCGTGTTGGAGGATTAGTGTTAGTGTTAGCATTAAGTGTTTTAGCTATTTCATTAATTTCGAATACCATTAAATTAACAATTTATGCACGAAGTACCGAGATTAGTATTATGCGCAATGTTGGAGCTACTAATGGTTATATTAAAATGCCCTTTATGGTAGAAGGTATGATTATTGGATTAATAGGTTCAGTAATTCCAATTGTTGCAGGTTCAGTGGGGTATGTTTATCTCTATGATTATCTAGGCGGAATATGGCTAAGTAATTTATTTAAGATGATCGATCCGATGCCGTTCGTTATTTATTTATCTTTAGGACTTTTAGTAATTGCAATGGTAGTAGGGTTAATAGGTTCTTTCTTTTCAGTAACCCGATACTTGAGGTGGAAGCGATGAAATATATAAAAAAGGGCATTTTATCTTTAATGGCATGTTCAATGATGCTTTTAAGCAATTTTTCATTGATTTATGCTGAAGAAGATTTTGATGCCAACCCAGATTATTATAAAGAATTATGTGCTAAAGAAGAGCTATCTGAAGATGAAGAAGTAATATGTACAGCATATGCACAACATATTAGTGATGAATCTTCTGAGCTAAGAGACCAGCTTGCCCAAATCGAAGCTAATCGTGAAGAGATTGCTAAAGATATTGAAGCACAAGCTCAAAAAATTGCAGGTTATGAAGCTGAAATCAGTAGATTAAATACTGAGATTAATGATCTTAATGCTGAAATTAGTGTATTGGAAATAAAGATTGAAGAAACTAATCAGCTTATTCTTGAAAAAGATACTGAAAAAAATGAGTTGGTGCAAAAAGTTCAAGATCGTATGATTAATGGACAAGGAACAATGCGCTTGAATCAACAATTAGATTTTTTAATGGGTTCAGAATCCTTTGCTGACTTGATTCGAAGAATAAATGGATTGAGTGATTTAAATGAATATGATAACTATGTGCGTGATGAGCTTATGGAAGTTCTTGAAGAACTTAAAGTTGCAAAAGCAGAATTAGAAACTCAAAAGACTGAAATCGAAAATAAGCGTGATGATGTAGAAGATAAACAAAACACTATAGAACTTATGCTAAAAGAAGCAGAAATTGTTCAAGAAGAGTGGAAGAAACAAGAAGCTGAGTGGTTAGCACAAGGTAATCAAATTATAGGTGACTTAGAAAAAATCAAAGAAGAAATAGCTGATTTAAGTGATAAAATTGGTGAAATACCTTCATCAACAGGATTTATTAAGCCAACCAACACAGGATACATTAGTGCTGGAACATGGCAATATCCTACCGGTGGTACCCATTTAGGACTTGATATAGCTGCACCGATAGGAACACCAATCTATGCGGTTGCTAACGGGGTTATTATTAAATCAGTTGATGGTTGTGCTAATAATGGGTATCTAGGAAATACTTGCGGAGCTGCACAAGGCGGAACTAGTGGTGGAGGAAACCAAGTTATTATGCTTTCTAGGGTAGATGGAACTTTGTATGCAATTAAATATCTTCATTTAAATAAAGGATCATTAGTTGCGAATTATACAAGTGTACTTGCTGGAGATCAAATCGCAAGCATGGGTAACTCTGGTAATTCTACCGGTAGTCACTTACATATCGAAGTATATAAATTAGGAAATTATTCTATCAATGATTTTATTGATCAATGGGATGGAGATTTATCCTTTGGTTGTGGCTGGGGAACTTCAGCTTTAAATAGAATTTGTTCTAACTCAGGAGCACCATGCCGTATGCGCCCTGAAGATGCTTTAGGTTATTAACAAAACAGACAAGATATCTTTAAGATATCTTGTTTTTATAATAACTATAAAAGGTATAACTTATTAATTTCATAGTATAATGAGTTAGGTAGAGGCATTTAAAGTGAATATTATATTTTTTTTAAAAGATTGTTTTTTAACATCTACATCACAAAAGTGATATAATATATACATTATAATTTTAATTATAATAGCTACTAGTAGGGAGGCAACAAAGTGAACGAAGAAAAAAAAGTACAAATACAATTAGAAAAACATTTATGGCCTGATGAAGTAATAGAGAAAAGAAGAAAAAAGCGCACAAGAATTTTAACAACCGCTATTGCTATCAGCGTGTTTATATTTGGTTTTTTATTAGGAAGTGATTTTAACAGTGGTTCACCCATCATTAGTGAATCTAATTCCTCTATGGAAGCTACTAAATTTGATTCCATAATGGGAATTATGGAGTCACAGTGGTTTTATGGTAGCGAAATAGAAAATTTAGAAGAATATTTATTGGATCAAGCATTATATGGTTTAACAGAAACAGATATTGATAAACATACTACCTATATGTCCCGCGAGGAAATAGAAAGTTTTACTACAGGGATTGATATGGGGTTTGTAGGGATTGGTGTACAGTATAGTGTTACTGATGGAGCTAATTTAATAACTAGAGTATTCCATAACTCACCAGCAGAAGCAGTAGGAGTATTACCTGGAGATATGATTTATAGTGTTGATGGGATAAACGTAGTAGGTATGGAATCAGATAAAATTGCAGAAATGGTAAAAGGCTCTGAAGGAAGTAAAGTTACTATTGAATTTATACGTGACAATGAAATTATTGAAAAAGAATTAGTTCGCGCTCCAGTATTAAATACAGCGTATGGTGAGATGATAGAAGACGAAATTGGTTATTTACAAATTTATCAATTTGGATCATCTACAGCTGATGAAACTGAAGGTTATTTAGAGTTAATGAGCGAACAAGGACTAAGAAAGTTAGTCATTGATGTAAGGGATGATGGTGGAGGATATCTTGCCTCTTTAGTAGATATCGCAAGTTTATTTTTGCCTGACAATACAATAGTGATGCAACAAGTCTATGCGAATGGTGCAATAGAGTTTTCAAAGGCTAATAAAGGTATGTTTGAAAACATTGAAGAAATTGTAATTCTTCAAAACGAAAATACTGCAAGCGCTGCAGAAGTATTTGCATTAGCACTAAAAGAAGAAAGAGATGATGTGACTTTAGTAGGGACCACTACTTATGGTAAAGGGACAGTTCAAGTTACGCATTCTTTTATAGATGGATCAGCTATTAAGTTTACAACTTCAAAATGGCTTTCACCGTCAGGAGTTTGGGTTGAAGGCGAAGGGATTGAACCAGATATTGAAGTGTATCTGCATGATGTACTTTATGATTCTTATTCACTTATAGAAGAAGAAACATTTGCTTTAGATAGTGTAGATTATCAGGTACAAGTAGTGCAAAATGCACTTGATTTTCTAGGCTATGAATTAGATAGAAGAGATGGTTATTTTGACGAATCTACTGCTACTGCATTAATTTCCTTTCAAGATGAATTTAATATCACAAGTAAGGGTATAATAGATAAAGAAACAATGGAAGTTTTAATGGCGCAGGTAACTAAATTATGGTCACTTGATAAAAGTTATGATGCCCAGTTACAAAAAGCACTAGAGGTACTTAATGACACAGAATAAATTTAAGTTAGTTTCACCTTATAAGCCTAAGGGAGATCAACCTGAAGCCATCAAAAAATTAGTAGAGGGTATTAATAAAAATGAAAAAGCTCAGGTGCTACTAGGGGCAACAGGAACCGGAAAGACTTTTACTATTAGTAATGTTATTGAGCAGGTCAATAAGCCTACTCTGGTTTTTGTGCATAACAAAACGTTAGCAGGACAACTTTATAGTGAGTTTAAAGAACTATTTCCGCATAACCGGGTTGAATATTTTGTTTCCAATTTTGATTACTATCAACCTGAAGCCTATATGCCAAAAACAGATACTTATATTGAAAAAAATGCAACTACTAATGATGAGTTAGATATGTTAAGGATGGCAGCGGTTAATTCAGTATTAGAGCGAAGAGATACGATTATTGTTGCTTCGGTGGCATGTATCTATGGTGCTAGTGATCCTGAACAATATCGAGATATGTTTTTTACGATACGTGTAGGTGAAATTATAGAGCGTAATGAATTATTACATAAATTTATAGCCCGACAATATAAACGAAACGATGTGGATAGAGAGCGTGGTAGTTTTAGAGTGCGCGGAGATGTAGTTGAGATTACTTTTGGGCATACAGATGAGTATGGCTTAAGAATTGAAATGTTTGATGATGAAATTGAAAGAATTAGTGAAGTAGAATTGCTTACGGGAAAAGTATTAAACTCTTATTCACTTTATAATATTTTTCCAGCTACAGGTTATGCACGACCAATGGATACGATGCGTCGTGCATGTATAAATATTGAAAATGAATTAGAAGAACGCTTAAAAGTATTAGAGAAGGAAGACAAGTTATTAGAAAAACAACGTTTAGAACAACGTTGTCGCTATGATTTAGAAGCACTTCGTGAATTTGGAATGTGTCCAGGTATTGAAAATTATTCGATGCATGTTGATGGAAGAAGTCCTGAACAAAGACCGTTCAACTTATTTGACTATTTTCCTAAAGATTTTTTATTAGTAGTTGATGAAAGTCACGTTTCACTTCCGCAAGTGAGAGGTATGTATAACGGAGATCGTGCTCGAAAACAAGTACTAGTTGATTATGGATTTCGCTTGCCAAGTGCTTTAAACAATCGTCCGATGAAATTTGAGGAATTTGAAAACACAGTGAATCAAGCTATCTATGTTTCGGCAACTCCGGGAGATTATGAGCTTAACTTAACAAATCATGAAGTTGTTGAACAAATTATTCGTCCTACAGGATTACTAGACCCTAAAATAGAAGTACGACCATCAAAAGGACAAATTGATGATTTATATGATGAAATATTAAATTGCATACAACGTAATGAACGTGTATTAATAACCACACTTACAGTAAAAATGGCAGAAGATTTAACTGAGTATCTTAAGAAGATGGATTTAAATGTAACTTTCCTTCATCACGAAACTAAAACATTAGAGCGTATAGAAGTAATTCGTGATTTAAGAAAAGGAAAAGTAGACGTACTGATTGGAATTAACTTACTTCGTGAGGGTTTAGATATTCCAGAAGTAGCTTTAATTGCGATACTGGATGCTGATAAAGAAGGATTTTTAAGATCGGAGCGCTCACTAATCCAAACAATAGGTCGTGCAGCTAGAAATAGTGAAGGTCGCGTTATAATGTATGCCGATAGGATGACTAATTCTATGGAAAAGGCGATTAGCGAAACTAATCGACGTCGCGAAATACAAGAAGAGTTTAATTTAAAAAATAATATCACGCCAACAACTATTAAGAAAGAGATAAGAGATGCGATTGCTGGCAAAGAAACACAAGAAATGGCAGCTAAATATATTAAGAAGAAAACAAAAGGCAATAAAAAGGATAAGGATCAATTATTATTAAATTTAGAAAAAGAAATGAAAGAGGCTGCAAGAGTACTCGATTTCGAAAGAGCAGCAGAGCTTAGAGATATTATTGCAGAACTAAAATCAGAATAAAGGACATCAATGATGTTCTTTTTTATTAAATATCAAAGAGTCAACAAGATGCTTTAATCATTTAATGGACCCATTCATGGAATTTTAATTATTGAATATACTAACTAAGGATTAAAAAATAATTATTTTTAAATTCTAAAGACTTTCTAAAGAAGATTTGAAAAATCAGTAAAATTGATTAATCAGCTTTTTAATGTAAATATTTAGTGCTATAATTAGTAAGAATATTCTATGTATTAGTATCAGTATGTAGAAAAAGTTCATTTTTAAGGAGAATAAATTTATGAGTGAGAAAAAAGATTATCTTAGTCAGTTAGCAGCAGATATTAAAAAGCCAGAGAGCTTTAAGGAAGAAAAGTTTGAAAATGTAGAAAAAGCTAGCATAAACTTAAATCCTAAATTTATGATTGGTGGATTACTAGCAATTATAGTATTAGCTGTAGCTGCATATTTTATGTTTTTTGCACCAAGTATAACAATGCCAGATTTTGTAGGTCAAAAAACCAATGATGTTGGAGCTTGGGTACAACAAGAAGGAATAGAAACTAATGGGATTATAATAAAAGAAGAATATAACTTTGATTATGATGAAGATTTTATTATAAGTCAATCTGTGAGTGCAGGTAGTAAAGTAGGAACAGATGTAAAAGTTACTTTTGTAGCATCAATGGGTGCTGACCCTGATGAATTAGTGCCATTTTTAGAAGATGTATTAACGCTAACACGTTCAGATGTCCAAGCATGGGTAGATGAAAACAAACTGAGCGATGTTGATATTACTCAAGAATATAATGAAAGTGTACCAGAGAATCAAGTGATTTCAGTGGATATGCGTGGTTTAGCAACTACTGATTTTAGAAGAGGAAGTAATGTTACATTTAAAATAAGCAGAGGACCTCAACCAGCTGGAACGATCACAGTGGAAGATTTTATTAAAAAATCATTAAGTGAAGTAGAAACTTTTGCGAAATCTAAAAATATTATACTTGAAGTTACTGAAGTATATAGTGAGGATGTAACCGCAGGATTAGTTATTTCTCAATCTGTGGAAGATGGGCAAACAATGAAACAAGAAGAGGTGTTATCAGTTACCGTATCAAAAGGTAAAGCTGTAAGTATTCCAAATTTTGTAGGTTATACAGATAATATGTTAACAGCATGGTCAGCAGACCCAGACAATACATTAACGATTATTAAACATGAGCGTTATGACTGGGCACCACTTGGAGAAGTTATTGAACAATCAATAAAATCAGGTTCTCAAGTAGATCAAGGAACAGTAATAGAATTAACGGTATCATTATATATGCCGATTTTACAAACAAACTCAAGACAGTGGTATGGTAAAGACTATTTAGAACTTGCTGCATGGGCAGATGAAGTAAACTCTAATGGAGCAAATATTCATGTGTGGGGGGTAAAAGTTGAACCTACAGGAACATACACTACTCCAGGACAAATTACAAAATTCACATGTACTGATAAAGACGGTAATGAATTATCTACGGGATGTGATCGCCCACTTCCGATAGATGCTAAAATATATTATGAGCGTGTCACGGATGAACCAACATCTCCAACACCAACACCAACACCAACACCAACACCAACACCAACACCAACACCAACACCAACGCCAGGTCCATAAGAAATAAAACTTTAAATAAACGGGAGGACATATGAATTTTTTAAATAGAGCAATTAAAAATAGCACAAGAAAAATGAGTAAAACAGTGCTATTGGCTTTAACATTCTTTGTGATTGGGAATTTTGTGATTGTTGGTTTAGGAATTAGTAATGCAGCTGAACAAGCACAGATTCAAACAAGAATGAAGATGCGTGCTGTAGTAGAAATAAGTGTAGATTGGTCTATGTTTTGGGATGAAATAGATGAATTAGAATTAAGTGAGGAAGAAGAGAACCAAGCTTATGAAGATTTTCAAACTAATCACGCAATGATAGCGATGGATGAAGTGAATGCCCTTCTTGAAGATGAGCGTGTTAAAGCGATTAATTCGACTACAATGCAAGCAGGATATTCCATAGATTTTGATGCTGTGCCTATTGGTAATGAGCGTGAGTTAGAACAAAATAATACACAATCAAGCTGTTATGTCGACGAAGACGGTGTAGAGATATGTGAAGAATGGGTATATATTGATCCTGCAATCATGTTTAAAAGTAATATTATGCCTACTATGATTGAGTTTGAAGATGGTATTTATGAACTTGTAGAAGGTAGAATGTATACTCAAGAAGAAGTAGATAATGGAAGTCCAGTAGTGCTTATCACTGATACTTTAGCAGCTTACAATAACCTTCGTATTGGTGATACGATAACCCTTTCTAGTCTTTCAAATAGTGACATTGAAGGTGGTTATTTTGGTGGTTTGGATTTATTGCTAAGCACGGAAGATGTTTATTTTGAATTAGAGATTATTGGTATTTTTAATAATACAGAAGAAATTGATCCAACAGCAGAGAATTTTGATTGGATGTCTTCTTATGAATCACCAGAAAATGTTGTCTTGTTTCCTACAATGACATTCGTGAATTCGCAAATCGACCTTGCGATAAAAATATGGGAAGCAGAAAAATTAGCATATCCAGATAGTGAATATTATCAAGATGAAGATAATAAGCCGAGTCCTGATGATATTATGGATGTTAGAAATGTTATTGTTTTATTACATGACCCACTTAAAGTAGATGAATTTGTAAGTGATTATGAAGTTAGTAGTGAAGGTATGTACCGAACAGTAGACGCTAATAATGAAGTGTTTGAAGAATTATCAAGACCATTAGAAACGATAGGATTATTTGCGAATTTTATCGTATGGTTAGTAGTAATAAATGCTATTATTATCATCACTTTAGTAACGGCATTAACATTAAAGACCAGAGAATATGAAATAGGAGTATTATTATCACAAGGGGTAACTAAGTTTAAAATAGTAGCTCAGTTCTTTGTTGAATTAGCTTTAGTGGCAGTTATCGGATTTACAGTAGCGATTGCAAGTGGAATGATGATTGCAGGACAAGTAGGAGAAACGGTATTATCCTATCAAGTAGATTCTAGTGGCTTAAATGAGGAACAAGAAGATGATTACTATTATGGAGGATTCTGGGGGTTAGATGGATACTTCACCGATATCGAGTTAGATGATATTGTTTCAGAATATGAAGTAGAAATATCACCAATCATAATACTTCAAATCTATGTAGCAGGACTAGGAATAGTGTTAATATCAATCTTAATACCATCAATGATGGTGATGCGATTTAATCCAAAAAGAATTCTTATGAGTTCACAGTAGAAGGAGGGTACGATGTCGATATTAAAGTTAGAAAACATCAATTATAGTTATATTGATGGAGGAAAGAAAAGACAAATCTTAGATGACTTAAGTTATGAGTTTGAAAGAGGAAAATTTTATACAATATTAGGACCATCAGGTTCAGGAAAGACAACGCTATTATCAATCATAGCAGGACTAGATAATCCTGAGAGTGGAACCTTCTATTATGATGAAGAAAACATAAGTAAAATAGGATTAGGAAAGTATAGAAGAAACAAAATAGCAATCGTATTTCAACAGTTTAACTTAATCACTTATTTAACAGCATTAGAGAATGTAGAGTTAGCGATGAGTGAAACGGATAATGAAATACCAAAGAATAAAAAAGAAGTAGGATATGCACTGTTAGAGCAATTTGGAATAGTGAAATCCAAAGCAGACCGTCTGGTAACCAAGTTATCAGGAGGGGAACAACAGCGTGTAGCAATAGCAAGAGCGCTAGCAAGTAATGTCGATTTAATCTTTGCGGATGAGCCGACAGGAAACTTAGATACGGCAACAGAACAAGAGATTATAAGAATTTTCAAAATGCTTACAGAAGAATATGGAAAAACAGTAATTGTGGTAACCCATAGTAATGCAGTATCAGCACTAAGTGATCACCGTGTTATGTTAGAAGAGGGAAAACTAAAAACTTTATAGTTATAGAAGGAGGGCAACATGAATTTTTTAAATAGAGCAATTAAAAACAGTACAAGAAAAATGAGTAAAACAGTGTTATTAGCTTTAACATTCTTTGTGATTGGTAATTTTGTGATTGTAGGATTAGGGATTAGTAATGCAGCTGAACAAGCACAAGTACAAACAAGAATGAAGATGCGAGCAGTACTTGTTTATGAGGCAGATTATCAAAAATTTTATGAAGATGCAGAAGATGAAGATTATGAGACTGAAGATTGGATGGCATTAACGAAACAGCATTTAATTTTTTCAGAAGAAGAAATTGCTGATATTTTAGCAGATGATCGTGTTAAAGCAATTAATGCAGTATCTCCTAATGTTTTATACAGCGATGGTTTTGAAGCGGTACCAATTGGTAATGAGCGTGAAAATGAAAATATGGGAACATCAATGTCTTGTTATGTCGATCAAGACGGCGTAGAAGTTTGTGAAGAACATGTATGGGTAGATCCTAATATTAGAGGTATGGGAAATGCTTATCCTGATATGATTGAATTTCAAGATGGAATGTTTGAAATGGTTGAAGGAAGAATGTATACGCAAGAAGAAATAGATAATGGTACTCCTGTGGCATTAATTACCGATACCTTAGCAGCACATAATAACTTGCGTGTAGGAGATACTATTACACTTGCACAAGAGCAACAATCTTCTTATGATTCCGGAGGATATTATGGTAGTTTAGGATTAACTTATGAAGAATCACTTATTGAATTGGAGATTATTGGTATCTTTAATAATTTAGAAGAAGTTGATCCAACCACAGAAAATTTTGACTGGATGTCACCGTATGAATCACCAGAAAATATCGTATTATATCCTGATAGTGCAGTTGCTAAAGTAATGTATGAGTTACAATTGAAATTGTGGGAGTCTAACAAGTTACAATATCCAGATGATGAATATTATCAAAATGATGATTATGCACCAACACTGGATGGTATGCTTAATAAAACAAATTTAACTATATTATTAAGTGATCCACTTAAGGTAGAAGGGTTCTATAATGAACTATTAGCTTCTATAGAGGAAGAGGAATTATACCGAACAGTAGACGCTAATAATGAAGTGTTTGAAGAATTATCAAGACCATTAGAAACGATAGGATTATTTGCGAATTTTATCGTATGGTTAGTAGTAATAAATGCTATTATTATCATCACTTTAGTAACGGCATTAACATTAAAGACCAGAGAATATGAAATAGGAGTATTATTATCACAAGGGGTAACTAAGTTTAAAATAGTAGCTCAGTTCTTTGTTGAATTAGCTTTAGTGGCAGTTATCGGATTTACAGTAGCGATTGCAAGTGGAATGATGATTGCAGGACAAGTAGGAGAAACGGTATTATCCTATCAAGTAGATTCTAGTGGCTTAAATGAGGAACAAGAAGATGATTACTATTATGGAGGATTCTGGGGGTTAGATGGATACTTCACCGATATCGAGTTAGATGATATTGTTTCAGAATATGAAGTAGAAATATCACCAATCATAATACTTCAAATCTATGTAGCAGGACTAGGAATAGTGTTAATATCAATCTTAATACCATCAATGATGGTGATGCGATTTAATCCAAAAAGAATTCTTATGAGTTCACAGTAGAAGGAGGGTACGATGTCGATATTAAAGTTAGAAAACATCAATTATAGTTATATTGATGGAGGAAAGAAAAGACAAATCTTAGATGACTTAAGTTATGAGTTTGAAAGAGGAAAATTTTATACAATATTAGGACCATCAGGTTCAGGAAAGACAACGCTATTATCAATCATAGCAGGACTAGATAATCCTGAGAGTGGAACCTTCTATTATGATGAAGAAAACATAAGTAAAATAGGATTAGGAAAGTATAGAAGAAACAAAATAGCAATCGTATTTCAACAGTTTAACTTAATCACTTATTTAACAGCATTAGAGAATGTAGAGTTAGCGATGAGTGAAACGGATAATGAAATACCAAAGAATAAAAAAGAAGTAGGATATGCACTGTTAGAGCAATTTGGAATAGTGAAATCCAAAGCAGACCGTCTGGTAACCAAGTTATCAGGAGGGGAACAACAGCGTGTAGCAATAGCAAGAGCGCTAGCAAGTAATGTCGATTTAATCTTTGCGGATGAGCCGACAGGAAACTTAGATACGGCAACAGAACAAGAGATTATAAGAATTTTCAAAATGCTTACAGAAGAATATGGAAAAACAGTAATTGTGGTAACCCATAGTAATGCAGTATCAGCACTAAGTGATCACCGTGTTATGTTAGAAGAGGGAAAACTAAAAACTTTATAGTTATAGAAGGAGTTTAAAACTCCTTTTATTTTAGCTATAATTGATAAAATTACCTATAAAATAAATGTTGTAATTTGTGTATGTGTATGATAATATAAATAAGCACTTACTTTAGATTCGCATAGAATCTAAGGCGGAAGGAGAGATAGTATGAAAAAAGGAATTCATCCAAACTATAAGACAACAACGGTAACTTGTTCAAGCTGTGGAGCTTCATTTGAAACAGGATCAACTTCAGAAAATATTAAAGTAGATACTTGTTCAAATTGTCATCCATTTTATACAGGTAGACAACGTTTCGCTGCTGCACAAGGTAGAATTGACAAGTTCAACAAAAAATATGGAATGAAATAAAAGAGTAAGGGAATTCCCTTATTTTTTTTGTTATTATAGCTTACCAATTTAATTAAATCATGGTATCATTTAACGGTAAGAATAAAACAATAGATATTATAAAAAGGAAGGGATAATAAAATGATGTACCATCAATATCGCCCAGGGTGGGTAGAAGTAATTACAGGCTGTATGTTTGCTGGGAAAACAGAAGAATTAATAAGAAGAATTAAAGTATTAGAATTTGCGAAAAAAAATATAAAAGTATTTAAACCTAAAATTGATAATCGTTATAGTGATACCAAAGTTGTTTCCCATGCAGGGTCTTCTGTAGAAGGAATTGCTATTGAAAGTGCAGTGGAAATTCTTGATTATATTGATGGTAAGGTAGATGTTGTGGCCATTGATGAGGTACAATTTTTTGATAAGGAAGTCTGTGCGATTTGTGATGTATTAGCCCGAAGAGGGCTAAGAGTCATGGTGGCTGGACTAGATATGGATTTTCGTGGAGAACCCTTTGGAGTAATGCCAACATTGATTACTGAGGCTGAGTTTGTAACTAAACTTACAGCGGTGTGCGTACTTTGCGGAGCACCAGCTACTAGAACACAACGTCTAGTTAATAAAAAAGCAGCTAGTTTCGATGATCCTATCGTACTAGTTGGGGCAAAAGAGAGTTATGAAGCACGCTGCCGTCATTGTCATGAAGTATTAAATAAACCAGGGTTAGTATAAATATAGTTTTTAGGAGGTAACAACATGGAAGCAATGTTAAAAAGGTTAAAATCAATACACGCTCGTTACGAAGAAATTAATGAACTTATGGTTAGTGAAGAAGTACTTTCGAACCCTAAGGAAATTGCGAAATTAGCGAAGGAACAAGCCACACTTTCACAACAAAACGAAGCATATTTAGAGCTTGTAAAAATATTAGATAATATTGAACAAGCAGAAGTAATGCTTAATGAAGACGATGAAGAATTAAAGGAAATGGCTCAAATGGAGTTAGATGAGTTATTACCAAGAAAAGAAGAATTAGTAGAAAAAATTGAAGTTTTATTAATTCCTAAAGATCCTAATGATGACCACGATGCTATTGTGGAAATCAGAGGTGCAGCTGGAGGAGATGAAGCCAATATTTTCGCAGGAGATTTATTTAGAATGTATAGTCGCTATGCAGAACTTATGGGTTGGAAAATTGAAGTTATGGAATCTAGTGAATCTGAAGCTGGAGGTTTTACACTAATTTCATTTATGATTAAAGGGGCGGATGTTTACCGTCATATGAAGTTTGAATCGGGTTCTCATCGTGTTCAACGTGTTCCAAAAACCGAAACACAAGGACGTATTCATACTTCAACATCTACAGTACTAGTTTTACCTGAAGCAGAAGAAGCGGATATCGAAATTGATCCTGCAGATCTTACAATTGAAACGCATCGTGCATCTGGGGCAGGTGGACAGCACGTTAATAAAACAGATAGTGCTGTAAGAATTGTCCATGTCCCAACAGGGATATCAGTAAATTGTCAAGATGGTCGTAGCCAACATGCCAATAGAGAAACGGCAATGAAACTGATTAGAGCTCGTGTATATGAAGAGTATCAACGTCAAAAAGACGAGGAAGAAGGAGCTCAAAGAAGAGCTAAAATCGGTACAGGAGATCGTAGTGAAAAAATTAGAACTTATAATTATCCACAAAACCGTGTTACTGATCACCGCATTGGGTTTACCCTTAATCAATTAGACCGCATTATGGAAGGTAAACTTAAGGATGTAGTTGATGCATTACTTCAAGAGGAACAACGCCAGAAAATGAGCGGGGAACAAGATGGCAACCTATAAAGAAGCAGTTAATGAGGCTAGAAAATTATTTGTAAATTCTGATATTTCCAGTGATGTAGCTTTGCTCTATCTTAGTGAATTAAGTGAATTAGAGCGAGCACAGTTATATTTGAACTATGAAGATATGATGCCTACTGCAGTATATGAGCAATATCTTGATGGTATCAAACGCATTCTTAATGATGAGCCAATGGAATATGTTCTAGGTAATTCGTGGTTTTATGGTTATCGTTTTATGGTTAATGAAAATGTGCTTATACCACGACCTGAAACTGAAGAATTAGTTGCTCAAGTGTTAATGGAAATAGATGAACATTTTGAAGATTATCATGAAATTCATGCAGTTGATATTGGTACAGGTTCGGGAGCTATTGCAATTAGTGTGGCTAAAGAAGAATCTAAAGTTAAGATGATAGCAACAGATATAAGTGATAAAGCTATAGAGGTAGCTCGTGCAAATGCTAATAGCCTTGATGTTAATGTTGAGTTTTTAATAGGAAATATGCTACAACCTTTAATAGATAATCAAAAAAAAGTAGATTTATTACTTTGTAATCCACCGTATATTCCACAAGAGGAGGAGTTAGAAAATAGCGTTAAAGACTATGAACCACATGTAGCGCTATTTGGTGGCGAAGATGGTTTAAAGTTTTATCGTGAAGTTCTTGAGAATGCTGATAAAGTGTTAAATGAAAAAGCTGTATTAGCTTTTGAAATAGGGTATGATCAAAAAGAAAAGCTACTATCTTTAGTAGCTGAAATGATGCCTGCATGCAGTGCTGAAGTTTTGAAAGATATAAATAATAAAAATCGCATGTTGATTGTTAGGAAATTGAAATAATTTAAACAAATCCATCTATTTACGGATTTGTTTTTTATTTATTGAGATTACTTAATGAGTTGACTTTTAAAGGCTGTGATATACTTGAAAAAGGCTGAAATTTGATTAGAAAAGGAAATAGTTATGATAAATAAAAGATTAATAAACATGGTAGATGAAGCTAAAAAACCTATTGCTAAAAATGTAATAAGTCAGTTATTAGGATTAGCAGCTACTATCATTATGATATTTACTATAGGGTTATTTTTAGATGGATTATTTAATGGCGCAATAGCATTAAACCAGTTTTATCTTTATATTACAATTATAGTTTTTTGTATTACAGCAAAGTTAGCTTGGGCTATCTTGCATCACTACAAAGCTATTAAGCTTCGAAATCAGTTAAGAAGCTTTTAAGGGGTAAAATATTTGATAAAGTAGTTCAATTAGGTAGTAAATATAATAAAAAATTACTAACAGCTGAACTTCTTCAAGTTGCGGTAGAAAGAGTTGAACAACTAGAAACGTATTTCGCTCATTATTTACCACAATTTTTCTATTCAATGTTAGCACCTTTAATATTGTTTGTTGTAGTCTCATTTATTAATTTTAAAGTAGCGATAATTTTATTTGTATGTGTACCACTTATTCCAATTTCAATCATTGTAATTCAGCGATTCGCACGTAAACTTCTTTCTAAGTATTGGGATGAATATACAGGTTTATCAGATAATTTTCTTGAAAATCTACAAGGGCTAAATACACTAAAAATATATAGTAGTGATGAATATAAACATCAACAAATGAATATACAAGCTGAACGTTTTAGGGTAGTAACAATGAAGGTACTATCTATGCAACTGAATTCTATAATTGTTATGGATATAGTGGCTTATGGTGGAGCTGCATTAGGCATCTTATTAGCATTACTAGAGTTTATGAATGGAAGCATTAATTTTTTAGAGGCCTTTGTGATTGTTATGTTGAGTGCAGAATTTTTCTTCCTCTTAGATTATTGGGAAGTTACTTTCATATTGCCATGAATGGTATAGCAGCTAGTAAAAAAATATTTAATTTAATTGATATTGAGAATCCTGTAGTTTCAACTGTAGATTTTAAAGATTATACTATCACAATCAATAATTGTAACTTCGCCTATGATGATAAGAGGGTATTAAATAAAATTGATATAATTATTCCACAAAATAGTTTTACTTCCATTGTTGGAAAAAGTGGTTGTGGTAAATCAACGATAACAAGTCTATTAATGAAAATGAATGATAACTATGAGGGAAGTATAAAAATAGGCGGAAAAGAAATAAAGGAGTTGGACAGGACTAATTTATATAAAAAACTGACTCTGATTAGTGCTAATAGTTATATTTTCAAAGGAACAATAAGGGATAATTTACTTATGGCGAAAGAAGATGCTAATGACGAAGAGTTATGGGATGTATTAATAAAAGTTAATCTAGCTGAGTTTCTAAAGGAGAGAACGGCTTAGATACTCTCGTTTAGAAAAAGGTAGTAATCTATCGGGTGGACAGTGCCAGCGTTTAGCATTGGCAAGGGCACTACTTCATGACAGTGATATCATGATTTTTGATGAGGCAACAAGTAATATTGATGCTGAAAGTGAAGAAGATATCATGAAAGTTATTGAAGGTTTAGTGAAAACCAAGACAGTAATATTAATCTCTCATCGCTTAGTTAATGTGATTAATTCTGATAAGATTTATGTGTTAGAAAATGGGAATGTCGTAGAGCAAGGATCACATAAGGAGTTACTTCAAGAAGAAGGAAGTTATGCTGATTTATATCATACCCAGGCACAACTTGAATACATGGAAGGAGATGCACAGTGAATACAAGACCAAATAGTATAGTAATGTTAAGATTGATTCATTTAGCAAGACCACTATTATGGGTGATGCTAATCGCAATATTAATGGGAAGCTTAGGTTTTTTCTGTGCAAGCTTTATAACAGTGTTTGTAGGTTATGGAATAGTTGATATTATTGAAAATCAAGGAGTAAATATTATATCCATACTAAGTATCATTATGGTTATTGCTATATTGAGAGGAATACTACATTATATTGAACAATATTGTAATCACTACATTGCATTTAAATTATTAGCGCTGATTCGTGATAAAGTTTTTAGTGCATTAAGAAAACTAGCACCAGCAAAATTAGATGGACAAGAAAAAGGCAACTTAGTTTCTATTATTACGTCTGATATTGAACTGTTAGAAGTTTTTTATGCCCATACAGTATCACCTATTTGTATAGCTTTGATTACTTCAACTTTTGTAATAGTTTTCTTAAGCGGCTTTCATAGCTATTATGGTGTTATTGCTTTAATGGCTCATGCAGCTGTAGGTATTTTGATTCCATCAATAGTTTCAATTCAAAGTAAAAAAAGTGGTGAAAATTTTAGAAAGAGGTAGGAAACCTTAATGCCTTCTTCTTGGATAGTTTAAGAGGTATAAAAGAGGTGCTACAGTATGATTGTCAAGATAATAGAAAAAAAGCTATTGCCGACTTAACAAATAAAATGGAAAGCAGTAATAAAACAATAAAAGGACATGCTTCTAAAAGTGCAGCGTTTACAAATTTAAGTATTTTAAGTTTTTCTTGTTTATTATTATTTGTGGCAGCCAATCTCTATCTTAACAATGAGGTGAATTTAACAGGTGTAATTATACCTGTTATGATGTTGTTTGCGTCATTTGGAGCAGTTGCAGCAGTCGCAAATTTAGGTGCAGGATTAACACAAACAATAGCGAGTGGTAACAGAGTTTTAGATATCTTAGATGAAAAAGCAATCATTCAGGAAGTCTCTAATAAAGAAGAAGTGTTGTTTGAAGGTGCAAAACTAGAAGAGGTTACTTTCTCCTACGACCAACAAGTCATATTAAAAGAATATAATTTGAATATAACTAAAAATAAAATTTTAGGGATAACAGGAAAATCAGGATGTTGCAAATCAACAGTTTTAAAATTATTAATGCGCTTTTGGGATGTTCAACAAGGTAGTGTAGAAATAAGTAGCCGCAATGTAAAAGAGATTAATACTGTAGATTTAAGAAAAATGGAGAGTTACGTAACTCAAGAAACACATATCTTTCATGACACAATTTTGAATAACATTAAGATTGCAAAACTATATGCAAGCAAAGAGGAAGTAATACTAGCGTGTAAGAAAGCATCTATACATGAATTCATTGAAAGTCTTCCAAAAGGATATGATACGATAGTGGGAGAACTGGGGGATACTATTTCAGGTGGTGAAAAACAACGTATTGGAATAGCCCGTGCTTTTTTACACCAGGCATATTATATTATTGGATGAGCCTACTAGTAATTTAGATAGTTTAAATGAGGCGGTAATTTTAAAGTCACTTAAAGAGATTAAAGATAAAACCATTGTTATAGTATCGCACCGTGAATCAACGATGAAAATCGCCAATGCTGTATTCAATATGGAAACAAATAGAAGGAGCTAATAGGAAAGTATGAAAATCAAAAAACTATTTTATTTACCAATTGGATTTATAGGTTTTGGATTGGGGATAATAGGAGCGATGTTTCCGTTTATTCCAACGGTTCCATTTTTGTTGCTGGCGGCATTGGGATTTGCAAGGAGTAGTGAAAAATTGGATACGTGGTTTAAAAGTACCAAAGTTTATAAAAATAATTTAGAAAACTATGTAAAAGGTAAAGGCATGACTATGCATGTAAAAATTAAAATATTATCAATGGTTACTGCATTATTAGCTATTGGCTTTGTCATGATGGTTAATGTTCCAGCGGGTCAAATGGTTTTAGTTGTTGTGTGGTTAGCTCATGTGTTTTACTTCATGTATAAAGTTAAAACTATAAAATATGGAAAATAGTGGTATAAAATAAAGAAAGCTGTACATACTTAGGATGAGGTGAAACTTATGCTTAAGAAAATAAACGTTGCAATAATATTATGGTTGATAGTATTTACTGTTAATGTAACAGGTGATAATATTGATATGCGCTATGAAATATACAATGACTCACAATCAACTGATGAACTAATAATTAAAGATGAAATAATAGCTATATACCAAGAGATAATATATGGTGTAGATGAATCTAGCAGATCTAGTTTGGTAAAAAAGAATGCTGATTTATTTGCAGTGGATGATAATTATCGTGTAGAAGTAACTTACGACACTATTGTGATTACTATAGGTGATGGTGAAGGAACTTTAATAAGTGGAGAATTTGACTGGATAATGTGCGTTAGTGATGTCAAGCCTAAATCAGCTTTAAAAGAATGGTTAGGATTATAAAAATATAGTATAATAAAAACAGCAAAATAGCTGTTTTTTTTAGTGAGGATATGGGATGACAAAAAAATTAAAATTAGATCAATTAAAAGAATTAATTTCAGATTTACAAGCAGGTGAAGTAGCAGCTTTCCCTACAGATACAGTATATGGTATCGGATGTATCTGTACTAAAGAAGCTATAGAAAAAATGAAATGGGTAAAAGGAAGAGATGAAAATAAGCCTTTTCCACTGATGGTATACAGTATTAAAGAAATCAAAGAATATGGTTATGTAAATGACAATGCAAGTAAAATAATCAATAAGTTTATGCCTGGCGCACTTACTATAGTGTTAAAGAAAAAAGAATGCATTTCCTCGGAAATAACTAATGGACAATCAACAATAGCGATACGAATACCTAATGATGAAGTTCTTTTATCGATTTTAAAAGAAACAAAAGGACTACTAGTAACTAGTGCTAACTTAAGCGGGCAACCAGCAGGTTGTAGTGATTATGAAGTATTAAAACAATTAGAGGGTAGGATAAATTCTATATTGTTAGGAGAAAGTCAAAATAAAGTAGCTAGTACTATTGTAGATTGTAGCGGTGAAGAAATAGTAGTATTAAGAGATGGTCCAATAACTGAAGCAATGTTAAAAGAATGTATTAAATAATAAAAAGTCATCATACCAATTTTAAAAGGAGAGTTGAAATGAAAGATACTATAATTGAAGAATTGATTAAAGAGGAATGTCAGCGACAAACTAATAACATTGAATTAATCGCTTCAGAAAACTTTGTGAGCGAAGATGTATTAGCTGCAAGTGGTTCAATCTTAACTAATAAATATGCCGAAGGATATCCAAGAAAAAGATATTATGGTGGTTGTGAAGTGGTGGATGAAATTGAGCAAGTTGCTATTGATCGCTTAAAGCAAATATTCAATGCGGAACATGCTAATGTACAACCACACAGTGGATCACAAGCTAATATGGCGGTGTATGCAACAATACTTAATCCTAAGGATAAAGTATTAGGAATGGATCTTAGTTCTGGAGGACATCTTACTCACGGACATCCGCTTAATTTTTCAGGGAAATTATATGAATTTCATGGATATGGTGTAGATTCCAAAACCCATACTATTGATTATGAAGAGGTACGTAAAATAGCATTAGCAATTAAGCCAAAACTAATTGTTTGTGGGGCAAGCGCATATCCAAGAGCTATTGATTTTAAAAAATTTCGTGAAATTGCTGATAAAGTCGGTTGTTACTTAATGGCTGATATGGCACATATTGCAGGACTTGTAGCTGCAAAAGAACATCAAAACCCAGTAGATTATTGTGATTTTGTAACTTCAACTACACATAAAACATTGAGAGGTCCTCGTGGGGGAATTATACTATGTAAAGAAAAATATGCTAAAGAGCTAGATAAGAATGTATTTCCTGGTATGCAAGGGGGTCCACTAATGCACATTATTGCAGCGAAAGCTGTTTGTTTTAATGAAGTGCTTCAACCATCATTTAAAGAATATATTAAGCAAGTAAAAAAGAATGCTTCAGTATTAAGTGAAGAACTTAAGCTAGAAGGATTTAAAATAATCACAGAAGGTACTGACAATCATTTACTATTAGTTGATGTAAAAAATTCAATTAATATGACAGGTAAAGATGCAGAAAAATTATTGGATAGTGTTCATATAACCTGTAATAAGAATACAATTCCTTTTGATAGTGAGAAACCATTTATAACTAGTGGTATTCGATTAGGATCTGCTGCAATGACTACAAGGGGTTTCAAAGAGAAAGAATTTAAAATGGTGGCTAAGTGGATTAGTCAAGTGTTGAAGCAACCACAAGATAATGTTCTTCATCAAAAAATCAAAGAAGAGATAGTGGCTTTAACAAATAAATCAAAAATCATAAGATAATAACCATCGACAAATCCAATAGGCTATAACAAAATAGGGGGAGCCATGAACAAATAAGAAATAAATAAAATTGCTATTTTGATTAGTGGCTCATTTATCTAAAAAACAGCAATAATAAAAAAACTGTAGCTTTTGATGGCTGCAGTTTTTTTACTCCTTAAGAAAAGGAATTAAACAACTCAAACAACGTAGTGTTTGCATAAGCAAAATATTAATCGGTTGTTGTTTGTTTCTTTAATTATAACAAAAAAATAAATCAAGTAGTAATGTTAGTTTAAAATGATGCTATAAATCTTGTTTTTATTTATATAACTTGTAATAAAAAAACCTATTAAAAAATTATACTAAAATTAAATTATAGATAACTACCTAAAATAATCAAAATTTGACTGTTTTGTATCGTAATAATTTTAGTAAAGTGCTATAATGACTAAAGCATATTAAAGGAGTTGAGGTTATGCTAACTGTATTAAATCATCCTCTAATTACGCATAAATTAACACAAATGCGTAAAGTTGAAACAGGTACAAAAGATTTTAAACAAAATTTAGATGAAATTGCTGGTTTAATGGCCTATGAAATTTGTCGTGACCTACCACTAAAAGAAGTTTCTATTGAAACACCAGTTACAGCATGTGTAACGCATGAACTTGCTAATGAAATAGTTTTAATACCGATTTTAAGAGCAGGGTTAGGTTTGGTTAATGGTATTAATAACATTATACCAACAGCAAAAGTAGGGTTTATCGGTTTATATCGTGATGAAGAAACACTAGAACCACATGAGTATTTTGCAAAATTTCCACCTAATTTAGATTCAGCAATTAATATGGTGTTGGATCCAATGTTAGCAACAGGAGGTAGTGCTGTTGCAGCGATCGATATGATTAAAAAAAGAGGTGCAAAAACGATTAAGCTAGTATGCTTAGTTGGTGCTCCAGAAGGTGTAAAAGCAGTAGAAGAAGCTCATCCTGATGTTGATATTTATTTAGCAGCATTAGATAGCCACCTTAATGAGAAGGGATATATAGTTCCTGGTTTAGGTGATGCTGGAGATCGTATTTTTGGCACAAAATAAAAACAGTAATACCAATGTATATCGTTACATTACTCGAATGATTATTGGTTTAATCGTAGGAATAAATATTGGTATTTGGATCGATACTAAATTGAATACAATTCCCTTATTTACAATATCAATTGTATTGTATGTAGTGTTTGGTACTTTATTCTTGCTTATTAAGGAGGCAAGCTAAATGGAAAAATCACTACATCGTAGTATCATGCTTATAACTATAGCCATTAGTACAGCATTAAGCTTAATAACTTACTTTATAACTAAGGACACAATGATATCGTTAGGATTTATTATTGGTGCAGTTTCAAGGCTTGCGGGTTTACAACAAATTATTCGTATGAGCAATCGTATTGAAGGATATAGCAAACCTAAAGCAACGGCATCATCTAATTATATTACAAGGTTAATATTTTATGGAGTAGTCATTTGGATATGTTTAACTTCTGATATCAACATCATTACATTGTTGATAGGTTTTACAAGTATGAACATAGCCATTGTAATAGCTACATATTTAAAGAACAGAAAGGAGCGTGAATAAATGTGCAAATAGATGGAATACTTATTCATTTAGGAGAGTTTGATATTTTTGTTCATCAAACGATTATTTATTGGATAATACTTTGTCTTATTGTTGGTGTTTTATTGATTTGGGCAGGTAAAAAAATTAAAGCTGCTGATCCTACCAAGGCACCAACAGGAACAGTGTTAGTATTTGAACAATTTGTCAATATAGCTGCTGGTGTAATAGGTGGTAACCTTAAATCAAAAACATGGAAGTATTTACCATTTATGGGAACGGTGATGTTGATTATGGCAATTAGCAATCTTATGGGATTACTAGGCTTACAACCACCTACATCTAATTTGAGTGTGAATGCAACTTTAGCAATAATTGTGTTTGTGCTTATCCACGCAAGCGATATTTCGCAACATGGAATAAAAGGGAAAATTAATGCATGGATGCAACCTATTGCATTTCTATTTCCATTAAATGTTATCGGAGATTTAGCTTTTCCACTTTCATTAACACTTCGTTTATTTGGAAATATGCTTGGAGGGACTATTATTGTTGCTCTTCTCTACATGTTGATTAATTCAATATTACCGTATTCGGTAGTCTTGTTTGCAGTAACCCCACTACTGCATATGTACTTTGATATTTTCACAGCACTTATGCAGACTTATATATTCTTTATGTTAGCATCGTTTTTCTTATCAGAAGCTATTGATTTAGAAGATTAAATTCAAGGAGGAATAAAATATGGAATTTAATGAATTTTTCGTACAAGGTATGGCACTATTAGGTGCAGGAATCGCAATGGTTGCAGGTTTAGGTCCTGGTATTGGACAAGGTATTGCAGCTAGTAAAGGTGCTGAGTCGGTAGGACGTAATCCTGAAGCAGCAGGACCAATTCGTTCAATGATGGTATTAGGTATCGCATTAGCTGAAACTACTGGTATTTATGCTTTAGTAGTTGCATTACTTTTAATTTTCTTAAAAGGCTAATAATCATAAAACAAGGAGGTATTAAGAGTGGATCTCATTAATATAGATAATTATCTAAGGCTAGATCTTGTTGATATGGTGTTAGTGTTAATCTCTACAGGTTTAATAGTATTAATTGCTAAAAAGTATTTTTGGAATATAGCCCAAGATTATTTAGAAAAAAGAAAACAGTTTATTCAATCGCAATTGGATGATGCTGTATCAAAAAATCAAGAGTCAGAGAAATTTAACTTAGAGGCAAAAAATGAGTTGGCATCTTTAAAGGCACAAAGTAATGAAATGTTGAGTGCTGCACAAGAAAATGCTAAAAAGGAAGCTGCATTAATTATTAGCGATGCTAAAGAAATGGCAACTTCTATCAAAGAAAAAGCACAAAGTGATATTGAAAAAGATAAAAGACAAGCTATGGAGCAAATGAAAGAAGAAATGAGCGAAATAGCTCTTTTAGCTGCGAGTAAAGTAGTTGAAAAAGAACTTAATGATGATTTACATCGTAAGTATGTAAAAGAGTTTATTGAAAAAGCAGGTGAAGCTTAGTGAAAAACATGGTAAGCGTTAATTATGGTGAAGCCTTATTTGAGCTTGCAAAAGAAGAAAATAAACTACAATTATTTAAAGATCAATTAAAAGAAATAAATAAGATTGTCAAAAAAAACAATGAATTACAAACAATACTTATGCATCCTAAAATTGATAAGATGCAAAAAAAAGAAATCATTAAAAAGGTATTTGATAATGATTCCTTAATTCTTAATTTTATGATGTTTCTAGTAGATCGATCAAGAATAAGTTATTTTAGTACTATCGTTGAAGTAGTGATAGAAAAAATTAATCAAGAGTTAGGTATTGAAATTGCATATGTAAGTAGTGCTGTAGAGTTAGCTGGTGAAGAAAAAGTATTACTTATAAATAAACTATCTAAGAAATTTAATAAAGATATCGAGTTAATTTGTACGATAGATAAAAGTGCTCTTGCTGGTATTAAAGTGCAAGTGCGAGATGAAGTTATTGACAATACATTAAAAGCGAAACTTACAAATATAAAAGAAAGTGTTGCTAAAGCAACGCTATCAAGTTGAGGTGATGAATATGAACTTAAGACCTGAAGAAATAAGTAAAGTTATAAAAGAACAAATTAAAAATTATGAACAAGTAATGGAAGTAGCTGAAGTAGGTACGGTTATTACTGTAGGTGATGGAATTGCCTTAATTCATGGATTAAATAATGCGATGTCCAGCGAGCTTTTAATATTCCCTAATAATGTTTATGGTTTAACTCAAAATCTTGAAGAGAACCATGTCGGAGCAGTTTTAATGGGTGATAGTAGTCTAATAAAAGAAGGCGATGAAGTTAAACGCACAGGAAGAATCATTGAGGTTCCAGTAGGAGATCAAATGCTAGGGCGTGTTGTAAATGCCTTGGGAGTTGCGATTGATGGTGGAAAACCTATTACTTCAAAGAAATTTCGTCCGATAGAGCGAGTTGCGCCAGGGGTTATGACACGTAAATCAGTACATCAACCGCTAATGACAGGACTTAAAATTATCGATTCAATGATCCCTATCGGTAAAGGTCAACGTGAGTTAATTATTGGTGATCGCCAAACTGGTAAAACAGCAATTGCTGTTGATGCGATTTTGAACCAAAAAGGACAAAATGTTAATTGTATCTATGTAGCCATTGGTCAAAAGGCAAGTACTGTTGCGCAAATTGTAGAAAAATTACGTACTAATGGAGCTATGGAATATACGACTATTGTGTCTGCTAGTGCTAGTGAGTTAGCTCCACTTCAATATATTGCTCCCTATACGGGGTGTGCTATTGGTGAAGAGTGGATGGAGGAAGGTAAAGATGTGCTTATTATCTATGATGATTTAAGTAAACATGCTGTTGCTTACCGTACACTATCATTATTATTAAGAAGACCACCAGGTCGTGAAGCATATCCAGGAGATGTATTTTATTTGCATAGCCGCTTGTTAGAGCGTGCAGCAAAATTAAATGATGAACTTGGTGGCGGAAGCTTAACTGCCCTTCCAATTATTGAAACTCAAGCAGGAGATATTTCAGCATATATTCCTACCAATGTAATTTCAATTACTGATGGACAAATATTTTTGCAAACAGAATTATTTAATTCTGGGGTGCGTCCTGCAGTAGATAGTGGGTTGAGTGTATCACGTGTTGGTAGTGCTGCCCAAACCAAAGCAATGAAACAAGTTTCAGGTGCTTTAAAGCTAGAGCTAGCACAATATCGTGAATTACTTTCGTTTACACAATTTGGATCAGATTTAGATCCTGTAACTAAAGCAACTATTGATCATGGAGCAAGGTTAACTGAATTATTGAAACAGTTTCAATATTCTCCACTTACGATGAGCCAACAGGTACTTTCTTTGTTTGCGGCTAAACACGGTTATTTAAAAAATGTAGCTTTAGAAAAAGTTACTGATTTTGAAAAACATCTACATCTTTATTTTGCTGAAGAAGCCAAGTTAATTACAGAGTTAGATACTAAACAAGCTATCGATGATGAATTAGAAGGTAAACTAAAAGATGCTATGGATGCCTTTGTTGTTCAATATCAAAGGATGAATTAGTATGGCACAGGGTATGCAGGCACTAAAATCACGAATAAAATCGGTTAGTGCTACTAAGAAAATTATTAGTGCAATGGAGTTGATTTCTAATTCAAAGTTACAAAAAATGCGTAATTTAATGGAAAAAAATCGAGAATATGCACAAACTACCTTGTTGACAATGAATCGTATATTAGAAGATAATCCTAAATTAGATAATCAGTATCTAAAACCACATCAAAGCAAAAAAACATTAACTATTATGTTCAGCTCAGACTTAGGACTATGTGGTGGTTATAACTCTAATATGATAAAGATGGCACTAAGCGAATTGAATAAAGAAGATCCTATCGTTGTAATTGGATCAAAAGCAAGAAGACCATTAATTACACGTGGTTATGATGTTACTAATGAACATATCCATGGAGATAGCTTAACTTATGAGGATTGTAGTCGTTTAGTTGATGATGCACTTCGTCGTTATTTGAATGATGAGATTGCTAGAATACAAGTTGTATATACAGAATTTGTTAATACAGTGTTATTTATACCTAAAGTAAAAGTGCTAATTCCTATAGAAGTTCAAGAGAAAAAGGTTAAACAAGTTCAAGTTGAGACAATATTTGATCCTAATGCCGATGAAATATTAAATGAACTTGTGCCGATGTCACTTCGTAGTGAGCTGTATAGTATTGCTCTACAGACTAAAACATCGGAACAAGCTAGTCGTCGTGTTGCGATGGAAAATGCTAATGATAATGCTGAAGAATTAACTGAAACATTATTGTTAAAATATAATCAAGCAAGACAAGCAGCTATTACGCAAGAAATTGCAGAAATTGTTGCTGGTGCTGATTCACTTTAAGGAAGGAGCAACTTATGCAAAAAAACAGTGGAAAAATTGTACAGGTTATTGGACCTGTAGTGGATATTCGCTTCGATAATGGAGACTTACCACTATTAAATCATGCCATTAATATTCAAAAATCAAAAGAAGAAAAATTAACGGTGGAAGTTGCACAACATATCGGAGATGATTGTGTACGTTGTATTTCTATGGGTTCTACGGATGGATTAGTTCGTGGTATGCAGTGTATCGATACCGGAGCACCTATTAGTGTTCCTGTAGGGACTGAAGTACTTGGACGTATGTTTAATGTGCTTGGTGAAAGTATTGATGGAAAAGAAGATCTAGATGCTTCTATTAAACGTATGCCTATTCATCGTGCAGCACCCTCTTTTGATGAACAACAAACAACTGCTGAAATACTAGAGACAGGAATTAAAGTTATTGATTTACTTTGTCCTTATGCTCGTGGTGGAAAAATAGGGTTATTTGGTGGTGCAGGTGTTGGTAAAACCGTACTTATGCAAGAGCTAATTCATAACATTGCTAAGGAACATGGTGGAATGTCAGTAGTTGCAGGTGTTGGCGAGCGTACTCGTGAAGGAAACGACATGTATCATGAAATGAAAGATTCAGGAGTATTAGATAAAACAGTGCTAGTATATGGACAGATGAATGAATCACCAGGAGCTAGGATGCGTGTAGCTTTATCTGGATTAACTATGGCTGAACATTATCGTGATGATATGAAAGCTGATGTATTATTGTTTATTGATAATATCTTCCGTTTTACTCAAGCAGGTTCTGAAGTTTCAGCACTATTAGGGCGTATGCCTAGTGCTGCGGGATATCAGCCTACTTTAGCAACAGAGATGGGACAACTTCAAGAACGTATTACGTCTACTAAAAATGGATCTATTACCTCTGTTCAAGCAATTTATGTGCCTGCCGATGATTTAACTGACCCGGCACCAGCTACAACATTTACACATTTAGATGCTAAAACAGTATTAGATCGTAGTATTGCTGCATTAGGTATTTATCCTGCAGTGGATCCATTAGATTCTACAAGTAGAATGTTAGATCCACTTGTAGTAGGAGAAGAACATTATCATGTAGCTCGCGGTGTTCAACAGTTACTACAACGTTACAAGGAATTACAAGATATCATTGCTATCTTAGGAATGGATGAGTTATCTGATGAAGATAAGTTAGTAGTAGCTAGAGCACGACGTGCAAGAAACTTCTTATCACAACCATTTAATGTAGCTGAACAATTTTCAGGGATAAAAGGTAGTTATGTACAATTAAGTGATACAATTCATAGCTTTAAAGAATTGTTAGAGGGTAAATATGATCATTTGCCAGAGCAAGCTTTCATGTTTGTGGGAACTATTGAAGATGCAGTTTTAAAAGCTAAATCACTAGAGGCATAATTATGATTCGATGTCGAATAATAACCCCTACTGGTCTTTATAAAGAGTGTGATGCTAAAATATTGAATATTGTAGCAACCAGTGGAGAAATGGGAATTTTACCCAAACATGTTCCTATTGTAACAATGCTCAAAATAGCTAGAATGAAAATTGAGGAAGAACATACTAGAGAAGAATATGCTGTTGCTGGTGGAATGCTATATTTTAAAGATGATCAGGCCACCATTCTTGCTCAGGCTATTGAAAATATTAATGAAATTGATGTAAATCGAGCTTTAGAGGCAAAACAAAGAGCTGAAAAAAGGTTAAAAGAAAAAAAGAGTGATATTGATTTAGTTCGTGCAGAGATCGCACTTAAAAAAGCAATTAATCGTATAAATAATTAGAACAATTATTGCAAAGTCGAAAGATTGGGTAATAAAATAGTGACTTTATAATCATGGAGTTACAAATAAGATAATATCAATAAAATGGAGGAATAAGTGGATATCATATTAAACTTATATCTTCCTTTTTATATGCACATATTAATGATGTGATTACAAGCATGCCTAGTTTACGTAAAAGGCAATTTTTATCAAACGAAAAAAAGACCTAGGGGAAGGTCTTTTTTTCATTATTATTTATAAGGGGATAGAATTCTGTAGCTCAATTTAAGGGGAATAAATTACATTATATGCTACAGACAAGAGTTCTTCTTGCTATAATAAATATAACAAAGATTTATCAATGAATTATCGAAGGATTATGTAAAAATATGTTATTTAATGAAGGAGAATAAAACAGTAAATCAATGAAAAAAAGACCTAGGGGAAGGTCTTTTCTTCGTTATTATTTATAAGGGGATAGAATCTGTAGCTTAATTTAAGGGGAATAAATTATATTATGAGCTACAGGCAAGATTTCTTCTTGCTATAATAAATATAACAAAGATTTATCAATGAATTATCGCAAGATTATGTAAAAATATGTTATTTTTTATACTAATCCCATTCCATATATAACAATTATTGCAACAACAACTACAGCTAATGAAATGATAAAACCATGTAACATAGGATTTATTCCTGATTTTTTCATTTCATCAAAACTAGTATTAAGGCCAATAGCAGCTAATGCACCTACCATCATAAATTTACTAAGTGTTTTTAGTGTTTCACTTACTACTTCAGGGAATAATCCTATACTATTTAAAATAGACATACCTATAAAACCAACAATGAACCAAGGAATAAGTGAGCTGAATTTCACTTTACTAGTTTGTGCATCAGGGTTTTCTTTTCTTTTTAATCGTGCATGGATTAAAGAGAAAATTAATACTGTCGGGATAATAGAGAGAGTACGTGTTAATTTAACCATAGTAGCAAAATCGCCAGCACCTTCAGAATAAGCATATCCAGCAGCAACTACACTACTTGTGTCATTAACGGCTGTACCTGTCCATAAACCATAAGCAATATCATTTAATCCTAACATCTCTCCCATAATAGGGAAGAGTAAAATCATAGCCATATCAAATAAGAAGGTGGCACTCATTGCATAAGCAATATCTTTATCTTCAGCTTCAATAGTAGGTGCAATAGCAGCAATAGCAGAACCACCACAAATTCCTGTACCTGCAGATATAAGATTGGATAATTTCCAATTTAACCCTAATAGTCTACCGCTAATATACCCTCCACCAAAGCATGTTAGCAGTGTAAATATCATTACTGTTAATGAAAACTGTCCTATTTGTAATACAGTTTGTATGCTTAGTGAAGCACCTAATAATATAATGGCATAACGTAATACCTTTTTTGAAGTGAATTTTAAACCTGGTTTGAAATTACTAGGAATCTTAATAAAATGGTTAACTGCCATTCCGATAAATAATGCAATTACAGAACCACTTATTAAGTGGATAACAAACAAGTTTTCAATGAACACCGCAATACCTGCGATTAATAACGCTAATAATAATCCTGGAAATATTTTTTTCATACTGTACCTCTTTCATAAAAAAATATATCATGCTTGTATTATAATATCCAATTATGATATCTTATGATATATAAGAAAAATTTATAAGAGGAATGTTATGGACGCTAAACTAATTACCTTTTTAAAGGTAATCGAATGTCAAAGTTATACACTTGCTGCTAAAAGCTTACATTTAACTCAACCTGCAGTGTCACAACATATTAAAAAATTAGAAGAAGAGTATCAATGTAGCTTATTTGAAGATGCAAGTAGAAGTTTAAAATTAACTAAACACGGGGAAATAGTTCGCCAACACGCAAGGTCTATGCAAGTTATGCAAAACCAGCTTGTAGATCGATTAACTAAAGTTATGATGCCATTAACGTTAGGGATGACTTTGTCTATTGCAGATTACTATGTACGAAATGATCTGTTTGTTACATTATATAAAAATGGATACAACTGTAGCATACAAGTAGCAAATACAGCTATTTTAACATCAAAGATACTAGAGGGATTATTGGATTGTGCTATTGTAGAAGGTATATTCAACCCTAACTACTTCATCTCGCACAGTCTAATTGAAACTAAGTTTGTGGCAGTAGCAGCTAAAAACCATCCTTTAGCTAATAAAAAAATAAAAATTGAAGATGTATTCAATTATCCTATAGTATTAAGAGAAGAAGGATCAGGGACAAGATCAATATTTGTGAATTTTTTAAATAGTATAAACTATAATTTAGAAAGCTTTGAACAAAGAATAGAAATGGGAAGCTTTAAACTAATTAAAGAATTTGTGAAACATAGTGAAGGAATATCCTTTGTTTATGAGAAAGTCGTTGAAGAGGAGATAGAAGCAGGTCAACTAGCTTTATTAAATATTGATAAAGTAGCAATCACAAGAGAACTAATGTTTATCTATCATGCTCAAAGTACTAAGGCTAAGGAAATAGAGTCCTTTATGAAGGATTATCTAGTGAAATATATATAGAGGGGAAAAAGAATGAATTATATAGAAGAATTAGAAAAGTATAAACCAATTAATGAACAAGAAAAAAGTGATAAAAAGTTTATGCAGGACTTAATACAACAATACGGTGATCAAGTACTTGCAAGAGAATTAAAGTTTGCACATTTTTCAGCAAGTAGCTTGATACTAAATGAAGCATTAGATAAAGTGCTGATGTGTTATCATAATATTTATAAGTCATGGTCATGGACAGGAGGGCATGCCGATAATTGTAGTGACTTACTCGAGGTTGCAAAAAAAGAAGCAATGGAAGAAACAGGACTAAATAAATTGAAATTATTTAGAAGTGAACTTTATGCAATTGATAATCTTCCAGTATGGGGACATATAAAAAATGGAACTTTTATAAGTAGTCATATTCACTGCAACTTTACTTATTTGTTTATTGGTGATGAAAATGAAAAACTACAGCATAAAGCTGATGAAAATAGTGCGGTTAAATGGATTAAGATAGCTGATTTAGAAGAAGAAGTAGAAGAGAAACAGATGCTAGAAGTATATAAAAAATTACTACGTGCGATTTAGTTATTGTTAATAAAATATATTTAAGGAGGATTAATTTAATAGATTAAAAATCCTTTTTTAGTTATAGGTTATCTGCTAAACATTAAATAGAAAAAGGATGATATTTATTGTCGATATAAGTAAATTTTAATTTGACAAAAGTCAAAAAATAACCCACTATATAAGTAAGGAAGTAACATTATATTTGACTTTAAAAAAGAGGGTAAAAATATGAGGACTATTGCGGAAAATTTACTTATACTTAGAAATAAAGCAGGTATTAGTCAAGAAGAATTAGCGAAACTAGTACAATGTAGCAAAGTTGATATTGATAATTGGGAAAGAGGATTAACCGTTATACCGGTGGAGATGTTAATACCCATTGCAAAAGCACTTCATTGTTCATTTGAAGAGTTATTATATCAAAAAGTTGAAATGAGTTTGACACAAAGAGAAAGTAGTATAAATGAAATCATTAAAACATTTCCGATTTATTCTTTTAGACAACTAAGAAAAGTAATTGAGGATGTGAATAGACAATATCCCGATGATGATCAGTTTAAAGTAGCCATCGCTACATCGATGTTTTTTAGCTTATATGATAAAAATAAAGATAGCGCTGATGATGTTATTGACTATTGCTTAAGTTTATTAAATTTAGTTGTTACAAATGGAGACTATGAAACACAGAAGGCAGCTGCTTTTACTAAAGCTACTATATTGTTGATGATTGATGAGCCTACTGAATCTAAGTTAGTGCTCGATGAGCAACAATGGGTTGTTAGTGACCCAAGTGATTTATATGTACAAATATATAAAAAACAAGGAAAAAAAGAAGAAGTCAGAATGTTAGTACAAAAAATGCTACATGAAAATTTATCCCGTATTAGTGTACTGCTTTTAAGCTTAAGTGATTGTTTAAACGATGGTAACGAGCGTATTGAACTGCTAAAAAAGCTAGAACTACTAGAAGATGAGTTTGATGTTATTGATAAAGTTGCAACGATGCGCTTAATTCACGAATTTATAGAGTTAGAAGATATAGAAGAAGCTAAGAACTGTTTAAATAACTATATCAATAAAAAATTAACTAATACGCTAACGTTAGTATTAAGAAATAAGGAGCGAGGTAGGTATAACCTTTTAGATGAGAGTATTGAAGAATTAATTCAACTAAAACAAATAGAAACAATAAAAGAAATTCTCGACATTAAATTGTTGAACGATACTATTAATCAACTTGAAAATTTAAAAATAAATGTAAGCCATTTAAATTAGAGTTTAAATAAATTTAGTGCTATAATAAAAAAGATTTTTATTTGAAAGGATGACCTTATGGATACTTTTATTTTTACAAGTATGCTCTATGTTTGTTGTTTCTGTATAAGTTTTTGGGCTTTTATGGGCTTAGACTTTGAGAAATTTATTCGCAAAGGGCGCACAAGACAAGCACAATTCATGATAATGCTTATTTCAATGGCAACAGCCTATTTAGTTGCGCAATTTTTAATGGCAATACTTTATAATAATATTTTTCTATCTTAAGTATAAAAAATAATGTAGTGGACATAATCACTAATAGAGGTGAAATTATGTACATTTATGAAAAAAAAGTTAATAAAGCCAAAGCATCTATTGTGATTGCCTTTGTAACATTGATAGTGTTGGTGAGTGCACTTTTTATGGTGCAACAACAAAGCAATGTTAGCTTAGTAAGCAATCAAGAAGAGATGCCCACAAGCAGACTGCAACTACCTTCAGTAACTATAGAAGATACAATTATACTTCCTTTTGAGGTTAATGCTAGTGTTGCAACTCATTTCTTTGATGTAGCAAAAGAGGAGGCTATCTTAGAAAATGCCGTTGTTGAATTTGAAGGAGTGTATCGTCCATCACAAGGTGTTGATTATGTTTTTGATAATAAATCATTTGAAGTTGTGGCAATGATTGATGGCACAGTTGTAGAAGTTATAGACGATAACTTAATGGGTCAAAGCATTACAGTGCAAAGTGAGGATTTATTAATAACTTATCAAAGTTTATCAGCGCAATTTGTTAACATTAATGACACAGTGTCACAAGGAATGTTGATTGGCTATGCTGGAGAAAACCTATATAATCAAACCATGGGAATTCATCTGCATATTGTATGTGAAAAAGAGGGAAGATTAATTGATCCTGTAAGCATAGTTGGACAAAAATTAAGTGAAATTGAATAGTTCTGAAAAGGACTATTTTTTTATAAGACAGTTATTGTTTAATCTTAAAATTTTAAAATTATAATAATCAATTATAAAAGGTTTAAAATTGAGTTTTCTTTAAAAAATGAGTGTAATAATTAATATCTGTGCTATAATAATTAATGATTGATTAATGGAGGTAAGTAAAATGTTTTCTAAAGAAATAGGTATCGATTTAGGTACTGCAAATACACTAATTTATGTACGCGGCGAAGGAATTGTTTTAGATGAACCATCAGTAGTTTCTATTGATGTTGAAACAAAACGTTGTTTAGCTGTTGGAGAAGATGCAAAAGAAATGTTAGGAAGAACTCCAGGAAGAATTGTGGCGATTAGACCACTTAAAGATGGTGTTATTGCTGACTTTGAAGTTACTGAAATCATGTTGAGTAGATTTATTCGTAAATTAAAATTAAAAGGCATTTTTAGTCGCCCTACAATTTTAATATGCTGTCCCTCTAATATTACCTCGGTAGAACGCAATGCGATTCGTGACGCTGCTTATCGCTGTGGTGCTAAAAAAGTATTCATTGAGGAAGAACCAAAAGTTGCGGCTATTGGAGCAGGTATAGATATTTCAAAAGCATCAGGAAGTATGGTGCTTGATATCGGTGGTGGTACTACTGATGTGGCAGTTATGTCGCTTGGAGATATTGTTACTAGTACATCACTTAAAATTGCTGGTGATAAGCTGGATAGAGATATTATCAATTACTTGAAAAATTCATATAAATTACTTATTGGTGATCGTACTGCAGAACAAATTAAAAAGAAAATAGGTTGTGCTTGGAAAGGAGATCCAAATAATACTTTTGATGTCTCAGGACGTGACTTAGTTAATGGACTTCCACACACTATTACTATGAGTGCTGAAGAAACAGAATTAGCAATGCGTGAAAGTCTTCAAGACATAGTGCGTGCTTGTCGTACAGTACTTGAGCAGACATTACCAGAATTATCAGCAGATATTGTTTCTCGTGGTATTGTTTTAACAGGTGGTGGTGCCTTGTTGCATAATTTAGATCAACTATTGATGCATGAATTAAATGTGCCAGTGTATGTTGCTGAAAATGCATTATCATGTGTAGCAATAGGTACAGGTTTAATGTTAGAAAATTTAGATAAAATTAAATAACAGAAGTGAGAAGTAAGCGGAGGTGAAAAAGTGAAGGAAATAACTGAACTTTTAATAGGCGCTTCACCTTATTTTATGATTCCTTTTATTTTGAGCTTAGCCCTTGTCCCACTTTGTAAATGGTTTGGCTTAAGATTAAAAATCTATGCAGTAGAAAATAGTCGTACAGTGCATGAAGGGAAAATTGTAAGAATTGGTGGGTTAGCGATTTATTTAGCATTTATGATAGCCATGGCTTATTTTGTTCAAGCAGATAATACATGGAATGGTATCATAATTGGTGGATCTATTGTGTTTTTCGTAGGTTTTATTGATGATTGTTTAGATATAAAACCAATTTTCAAATTGGCAGGTCAAGCTATTGCAGCAATACTTGCGATAACTATTGGTGGAATTTCATTAGATACTTTAACATTACCCTTAGGAATAACTATAGACACTTCTTTTTTATCACTGTTAGTCACCTTTGTATGGATTATCGGAATTACTAATGCAATTAATTTACTAGATGGATTAGATGGATTAGCTAGTGGAATATGTTTTATAGTTTTATGTACTATAGGTTTAATTGGATTACTTCAAGGAAGAAGAGATATCTGTATAGTTACTTTAATACTAGCGGGGTCTACTTTAGGTTTCTTGCCCTATAATTTTCAGCCAGCTTCAATTTTTATGGGTGATTGTGGTGCCTTATTCTTAGGCTTTGTGATTGCATGTATATCGCTACTTGGATTTAAAACTACTACTTTTATTTCCTTGGGTTTACCTATCATTATCCTATTCATTCCTATTTTAGATACTATAATCGCAATTATAAGGCGAAAACTATCTGGGAAAAGTTTTTCAGAGGCTGATCGCTCTCATTTACATCATATTTTAATGTATAAGTTAAATTTTGGGCATCGTAAAACAGTTATTACATTGTATATAGTAACAGCGGTTTTTTCATCTATTGCAATTTTGAATTATTATAGTACAAGTGCAGGAATATGGGTTTTAATCTTAGTTTTATTTTTTGCAGAAATATTTGTAGAATATACGGAAATGATTAATTCAAAGTTTCATCCATTAATTGGACTAAGTAGAAGACTAACAGGATATCCTAAAAAGAAAAAAGAACGAATAGACGAAAAGACAAATAATAAATAAGTTAAAGGACCTTGTTCACAATGTGAGCAAGGTTTTTATGTTTAAGGATTAAAATATTCATCTATATTAAAAAAATATTAAAAATGATGTAGGATTTCAAAATTTCTGGACAAGATATAAGTAGGAGGCAGTTTATGACTAATAAAAATAATGTTCAAGAATTAGTAAAGCCACTATTTATTAATCAAGGTAATAATCCTATTAGATTAGAATGGAGCAGATATTTAGAATTAAAAAAACAAGCTTATCATGACTTAAATAATAAAGAAATTATTGCACACTTAATTTCAGAAGCGAATTGGATGTTGCGATACCGAGCTAAATCATGTGAGCAATTTAAAGTAAAGATTAGAGTTGGTGATATTTGTTATATCGATTTTGGTCCAGCATATTTAAATGAAGCAGGATTTCAACATTTTGGTTTAGTATTATCTATTATGAATTCTAAGGCATTCGTTGTTCCTATGACGAGCAATTCAGGAACCTATAATCAAGCTTATGATGCCGAGTGTTATCCATGCGGTAAAAAGCATTTAATGCGCTTGGGACTAATTGATGGTTTAAAAAAAGAATCAGTATTATTTTTAAATGATTGTAAATATATCAATACAGCAAGGATTATAGATGTCAAAGCTCACTTAAATATAGAGGAAGATTTATTTATATCCATTAAAAAAAGAGTAGTAGAGTGCTTAGTTGAAGGTTAAACACAATTCGACAATATTTTTAATTGATACTTCATAAAATAGTGTTATGAGGTGATGAATGTGAAAATACAAAGTACAACTTTAAATCTTAATAAAACTAATAAAATCCAAATAACTGCAATCGATTTAGTGATTGTATTGACTAGTTTTCTTTTGGGGTTGTTGGCGAATAATGCAGTTTCGGTATGTTTAAACTATGTGATGATAAGTTATTTCTATCATCGATATACCTATAAATCTATTGCTTCAGTAATTGCTTATCTAACAGGAACGTTGATGTTAGGAACAATACTGTTCTATCAACATATATTAATATTGATTATATTTACTATTTTCGTAGCTCTAGTGAAGGCTTTAAAGTGCAATTTATACTCTTTTTTTCCGGCAGTAGTATCCTTTGTGACATTTTTAGCTAGTCTTTTATATACAGAAGATTTATATACCGGCTATACGTTAGCTTTAATATCCTATATAACGTGCCTCATAGCATTAAAGTATATGAATGTTGGTGCTGATATATTCCGCATTAACGGATTAATTTTTGGTATATTAGGCGTAGCTCTTGTTGCGGGAATCCAAGTTTTTATTGTGGAACAAGTATCTTTTATTGTTATAATTTTTTTATTTGTCTACTTAGCATTAATTTTAGATATGACATCACTTATAGTATTAATGATGTTATCCTATGGGATTCTAGTTTTACCTCAGGAAATTATGGGTTGGGCCATCGGAATTATATTCATTAATACCTTAAAAGACTGTGGTAGAGGTGCACAGTTGTTTGGATTTGTATTGCCAGTCTTTTTAGTATCAGTTCGTTTCGATTTTTTACTACTATCAACATTACTTTTTTTAATAGGTAATGTTTTGACGTATAGTAGACTTGGTGATTACATAGAGCAAGTTAGTGATGAAAGGTTTGAGCGTCAACAACTCGCAAGTAGAGAAAAAATGTTAGAACATCAGCTTAATCAATTTGCACAAATTTTCTTAAGCATAGCACAGTTTTTTTCAGTTACCCACAAAAGTGAAACTAAATTTTTATGTGGTATGGCTAAATCAATGGAATTAATGTCCTCACAATTAAAACAAACGGCTTCATCAACTCAAAATGAAGCAATTAAAATATATAATCTACTTAAAGGTTATCAATATGCGATTAATCGAGTATATGTAAATGAAGGCGAATGTGGACAAAAACAAATTAGTCTTTATTTAGATCACTGCACAAAAGATGATGTTAATGAAGTGATTTTACCTCTTCTACAAATGGTGATTGATAGAAATTTATCACTAACCTTTTATGAAACAAACCCTTTATTGAAGTCCAGTGTTAAGATCGAACTCAATGGTATTAAACCGCTTCAAATAGTGGGGCATATCTTGAGTGTGGATAAAGATAAAATTACTAGTGGGGATACTTGTTCAATGTATAAAATAAAACAAAACACAATTTGTACATTGAGTGATGGTATGGGTAGTGGTGAACAAGCTAAACAGTTCTCTAACTTTATTACAATGTTAACTCAGCGATTATTGTCAGTAGGTATTCCAGTTGAAATGGCAGTAAAATCAATGAACTCTATTTTAAGGTTACAACATGAGGAAACCTTTGCTACTTTAGATGTAATGGTTTTTGATGCTTATCGTCACCAAGTGTTCTTAAGTAAGTCTGGAGCTTGTGCCACATATTTAATAAGAGATAATACAATGATTAAAATACAGGGGGAGTCTTTACCATTAGGGATAATCCATGAAATTGAAGCTGATTGTTTTAGGCTGCAGTGTCAAGATAATGATGTGTTTATAATGATTAGTGATGGCATTGAAGAAGCTCAGCTAGAATCCTGGATTAACAATGTTAGTGGAGAAGATATTAAAAGCAAGTTGGAAACTTCTTTAAGTTTCTTAAAAACAGTGGATGATGTATCAGTTCTTTTAGCTGAAGTGGCAATAAGCTAAAAGAGCTTTTTATTCGAAAATAAGATAAACTATGATAAAATAATAGTGGTGATATAAGATGTTTGAAAACATAAAAAAAGAGCGATGTGTAATTGCTTGTTCAGGTGGTCCAGACTCAATGGCATTGCTGGACTATGCTTACAAAGCAGATGTTGATATAGTAGTTGCACATATAAATTATCATAAAAGAGAAAGCAGTATGCGTGATCAAGTTTTATTAGAAAAGTACTGCGAGGATAAAGGGATACCTTTATATATTTATCATGCTACAGAATATAGTCAGGGCAATTTTCAAAATTGGGCTAGAATCGTACGCTATGATTTTTTTAAACAAATCCTACTTAAAACAAATTCATCACTAGTGTTAACTGCACATCATAAAGATGACAATTTAGAAACCTATATCATGCAAAAAAGTAGAAAGGGCATAGTTAGTCATTGGGGAATACAAGAAAATGCAGTCCTTAATGAAATGCGTGTTGTAAGACCATTACTTAATTATACTAAAGAAGAATTAATTTTATATTGTGATGAAAATAAGATTCCTTACGGTATAGATGAAAGTAACTTTGAAGTAATCTATCAACGAAATAAAGTTAGAAAACAGCTGCTAGAATATAGCGATATTGATAAGCAAAAATTATTGGAAGAAATCAAGAAAGAAAATGAGTTAAGCCTAAAAATTAATAAAAAAATACAAGCACAATTAAAAGAAAAATTATTATTAGAAGAGTTATTTAATCAAGACAATGTATCCTTGTTTTTAAATGCATGGATTAAAGAATATGCAAAGCAACAATTATCATTAAGACAAATTGAAGATATCATTAAACAGTTAAAGAGTAATAAGAATATTGAAATAAAACTAAGTAAATATGTGAAGTTGTCAAAAAATTACAATACACTTGAAATTAGTGAAGTGTTAGAGGTATCCTATTGTTATGTTTTGGATAAAATTAAAACATTAACGACGCCTTATTTTGAGATAAAGGAACAAGGGGAAGTTATAGAAGCAGTCACATTAAAGGATAGTGACTTTCCGATAGTTATACGTAATGCTCAAAATGGAGATGCAATAGCACTACGTTTTGGAACAAAGAAATTATCAAGGTGGTTTATTGATAGAAAAATTCCACAAGAGGATAGAAAAAGTTGGCCGGTAATGGTTAATAGCAGTGGAAAAGTAATTTTTATACCAAAAATAGGGTGTGATTATGAACATTATTCTAACAATCCAACATGTTTTATGATAAAATAAAGATGTTATATCGGAGGATTTATATGCATTGTGACGTAAAGAAAATATTAATTAATGAAGAAGAAATTTGTAAAAGAACAAATGATTTAGCAACATTGATTAATGAAGACTACAAAGATTCAAAAGGTTTAATTTTAGTTGGCTTATTAAAAGGCTCAGTTCCTTTTTTAGCTGAATTAATTAAAAACATTCATTTAGATATGGAAATTGATTTCATGGATGTTAGTAGTTATGAAGGTACTGAGTCTACAGGTGATATTAAAGTATTAAAAGATTTAGATCGATCAATTAAAAATATTGATATTTTAATAGTAGAAGACATTGTAGATACTGGAAGAACACTAAAAACTGTAAAGGAGCTTCTTTATAACAAAGGTGCTAATGATGTAAAAGTTGTTACTTTACTAGATAAACCGACAAGACGTGTAGTTGATTTAAAGGCAGAGTATGTAGGATTTGAAATACCTGATGAATTCGTGATTGGCTTTGGATTAGACTTCAATCAAAAATATCGTAATTTACCATACATAGCCGTATTAAAAGATAAATTATATCAATAAACAAGGAGTGTAAAATGAAAAATAATAAATATTTAAATTATTTTCCGTATTTAATTGTAGCAATTACTTTATTTATGATTGTTTACATGGATCCAGGAAGTCCAGTTGAATCATTAAATTATGATGAATTTGAAACTATAGTTGAAACAGAATCAGTGGTTGAATCTACAATAACTGTTGGTGATAACGTTGTCAATGTTAGCGGTGTTTATTTAGATTCAGAAACTGCTGAAGAAGTGCGTTTCTCTGCACGTTTACCAAGAACTGAAGCAGAAATTGATGGATTGTTACAAAAACTTGAACAAGAGATTACAGTTAAAGATGCCAATGAATCTAATATTTTCATTGATATGTTAGTATCTTTAGTGCCATTTTTAATTATTGGTGGATTTGCAATATACATGCTTACTAAAATGAATGGTAGCGGTGGAAACCAAAAAGCATTTGAATTCTCTAAATCACGTGCTCGACTAGAAGGCGATATTAAAGTTCGCTTTAGTGATGTAGCAGGATGTGATGAAGAAAAAGAAGAAATGGCTGAACTTATTGATTATTTAAAATCACCTAAGAAATTTGATAAGATGGGTGCACGTATACCTAAAGGGATATTAATGGTAGGGTCTCCAGGTACTGGTAAAACATTATTAGCAAAAGCTGTAGCTGGTGAAGCTGACGTACCATTTTACTCAATTTCAGGTTCTGACTTCGTAGAAATGTTTGTGGGTGTTGGGGCTAGCCGTGTACGTGATATGTTTAAAAAAGCGGCACAAACTGCTCCATGTATGATTTTCATTGATGAGATTGATGCAGTTGGTCGCCAACGTGGTGCTGGTCTTGGTGGTGGACATGATGAGCGTGAACAAACCCTTAACCAGTTATTAGTAGAGATGGACGGTATTGGTGAAAACGCAGGTATCGTAATTATTGCTGCAACTAATAGACCAGATGTATTAGATCCAGCATTACTTAGACCGGGAAGATTTGATAGACAAATCACGGTATCATTACCAGATAAGCGTGGTCGTGAAGCAATATTACAAGTTCATGCACGCAATAAAATGTTAGCAGAAGAAATCGATTTAGAAGCTCTTGCAAAACGTACACCTGGATTTAGTGGTGCTGACTTAGAAAATGTTTTAAATGAAGCTGCTATTTTAGCGGTTAGAGAAAGTAAAGAATTAATTACGATGGATAACTTAGATGAGGCTATTGATCGTGTTATGATGGGACCTGCTAAAAAATCACGCAAGTATGATGAAAAAACAAAACGTATGGTTGCATACCATGAATCAGGGCATGCAATTATTGGTAGTTTCTTAGAAGATTCTAACAAGGTACAAAAAGTTACTATCATTCCTCGTGGACAAGCAGGTGGATATAATTTAATGACACCTAAAGAAGAAAAAATGCTTACTAGCAAAAATGATTTATTAGCAATTATTACAGGATATATGGGTGGTCGTGTAGCAGAAGAGTTATTCTTTGAAGATGTTACTACAGGTGCAAGTGGCGATATTGATTCAGCAACGCGTATCGCACGTGACATGGTTACAGTGTATGGTATGAGTGATTTAGGACCAGTTAAATATGATCATAGTCAACAATCAGTTTTCTTAGGAAGAGATTATGCTTCTAGTAGTAACGTTTCTGGACAGGTAGCATTTGAGATTGACCAAGAGGTTAGAAAAATTATGGACTCTTGTTATGCTAAGGCAAAAGAGATTATTACAGAGCATAAAGTAGAATTAGAAAAAATTGCACATGCTTTACTTGAACAAGAAACATTAACTGCAGAAGAAATTGAAGCAATTTTGCATCCTACAGTTGAAACTACAAGGGAAGAGGCACAATAAAAAAAGTAATAAAACTTAATTTATCGAATATATTAAGTAAAAGAAGAATTAAAGACTGATTTCTGAATGTTCAGAAATTAGTCTTTTTAAAATAGAATAATATTACTTGATAAAATTTTAACAATATAATATAATAACGAACGGAGGATAGGAAATGAAAAAATTTTTAAAAGTAATTTTATCTTTGATTTTAGTTACAACTGTTGTTGCATGTAGTAATACTAGTGATACATCTAGTGTGAAAGATGGAACTTATACAGGAGTAGGTACAGGGTATATTGGAGAAGTTCAATTAGATGTAACTATTACTGATTCTAAAATCGAAAGTATTGAAGTAGTAAGTTCGGAAGAAACTGAGAGTTATTCTCAACCGGTGTTTGAAAATTTAATTCCAATGATTATCGAACATCAAAGTGTTAATGTAGATGCTATTTCAGGATCTACAGGAGCAAGTACAGCAGTAGTTGATGCTGTTAAAGCTGCTTTAAAAGAAGCTGGAGCAACTGAAGAGCAATTTATGGCTGAGGTTGTACTTGAAGCTGAAGAAGATTTAGTTGTTGATGCTGACGTAGTTATAGTAGGAGCTGGTGGTGCTGGTTTAAGTGCTGCTATCGAAGCTGCATATACAGGGGCAAAAGTTGTTATAGTTGAAGCAACAGGAATTACTGGTGGTAATACATCTCGTGCTACTGGTGGTATGAATGCTGCAAAAACTACTGTGCAAGACACTAATGAATTTGCACAAGAAGCTGGAGTTTTAAAACAAATTGAAACTGCACGCGATTTATATCCAGAGTTAGATGAGTTAACTGATGTTGTTGAACAACAATACAATGAGTACTTAGCTAATCCAGAAGGATACTTTGATTCAGTAGAAATGTTTAAATTAGATACATTAGTTGGTGGAGGAAACTTAAATGATCCTACACTTGTAGATACATTAGTAAACAATTCAAGTAGCACAATTGATTGGTTAGTTGGAATAGGTGCTAAAATGGATTTAGTAGGAAGTTTTGGTGGAGCAAGTGTTATGCGTATCCACAAACCAGTAAATGATGAAGGTCAATCAGTTGCTGTAGGAAGTTATATAGTTCCAATTTTAAGTGATGTTGCTACTGAAGCTGGTGTAGAAATTATTTATAACACTCGTGCTAATGAAATCTTAATGGAAGATGGAAAAGCTGTAGGTGTTGTTGGTATGAATGGTGAACAAACAGTTACTGTTAATGCAAAATCAGTTATTATTGCAACTGGTGGTTTCGGTGCTAACTCAGATATGGTTGTTGAATATGCTCCGCAATTAGAAGGATTTGTAACAACTAATGCAGTTAATACTGTAGGTGATGGAATCGCTATGGTAGAAGCAGTAGGTGGCGCTTTAGTAGATATGGAATATATCCAAATACATCCTACTGTTGAACAAGCAAGTAGTGCACTAATTACAGAAGGACTACGTGGTGATGGAGCTATTTTAGTTAATCAAAGTGGAGTTCGTTTCTATGATGAAGTGGGTACTAGAAATGATGTAAGTGCTGCAATTATTGCTCAAGAAGGATCATATGCTTATTTGATTATTGATCAAAAAATGGTAGATGCTTCAGCAGTTATCGCTGGTTATATTACTAAAGGACTTACTATTGAAGGTGAAACTGTTGCTGAGTTAGCTGAAAATATGGGTACAGATGCTGCAACTCTTGAAGAAACAATTTCAACATGGAATAGTTACCTTGCTGATGGAGCAGATCCTGATTTCGGACGTACTTCATTTGCCGAAGCATTAGATACTGGTAAATACTATGCAATTAAAGTTGCACCTGGTGTTCACCATACTATGGGTGGAGTACAAATCAATACTGAAGCTCAAGTAGTTGATGCTGAAGGAAATGCAATTGAAGGTCTATTTGCTGCAGGTGAAGTTACTGGTGGAATTCATGGCAACAACCGCTTAGGTGGTAATGCAGTTGCTGATGTCTTAATTTTCGGAAGAATTGCAGGACAAAGCGCAGTTAAATAAAATATAAAAAACTGACTTATGAAATTAATCCTATTTTATGGATAGTTTCAGGTCAGTTTTTATTTTACTCCTCATCAAGTAAATCCTTGATATGCTTTAAGGGTTGATTTATAGGGCTATTCTCTAGTTGCTTAGGAATAGCCTTTTTAGCGTTTAATACTTTTAATTCTAATTCCCTAGATGATAGTCTAAGAGCTCCTTGCCCTAATATAATTAGTTGTTCTAAACCATCTGAAGTTGCTACAGTAACATTAAATTCTTTTGCTAATTTTTTAGTAGCTGACTCAATATAGCTATCTGCACTTTGAGCAGCTTTAGTATAAATGATATGAATATCATCTTTAATTAAAACTGTTTCAGTGTGATTATCTACCTTATAAGCATCAAAAACAATAATCATAATACCCTTTTGTATACCCTGGTAGTTAGCCAATATATCTATTAGTTTACTTCTGGAAGCTGCTAAATCAACGGGAGCAAGTTCTTTTAAATCATGCCAAGAATGTATCATATTATAACCATCTACTAATAGACAAGGTAACAATGCTTTTTGCTTTTTGATTTCAATAAAATCAGGAACATCTTTGGTTGTGACTTTAACACGCTCTTTTTGTTTTTCTTTCTGTTTGTATGTATTTTTCATCACTGTCTGTAGTTCTTGATCGCTCACCGTATAACGTTTGATAGGAGTGATTGAAGTTGTTTTTTCAAGGTTTTTACTATGTTGATATGGAAGATGCATATATTGATCAACCTCATCCCACCTAACAATAAAGCTACCCCCTTGGCTACAAAATACTGAATCTGAAGGATTATTAATATCTTTGTCAGGGTCATAATTTTTCTTATCTATAATTTCTTGTGCATTATAACACTCATCATAACCAGAGACAGTGTAGGATATTGAACCAGTACCTTTAGTATAAGATAGTAAAGTACTTTGATAGTTTTGCATTGCACTAATAGGTGCAGTTCCAATAAGTTTAGTTAGTTCATTCTCTTGAGTAATAATGTAGTTAGCATGCATCATATCTAAATCATATAAAGCACGACTGACATAAGTATTGGCTAACTCTAATACAAATTGATATAAGGGCTCAAGTAAAATACATTTAGTAGAGCGTAGCCCTTGTCTTAAAGCACGTCTAGTAGCCTCTTTGAAATCGCTAGGAGTAGTATGTTTAAGATGTGCTTTACCAGATAACAAGGTAATTTTAATATCTGTAATAGGAAATCCACAAAGTACACCGAGATATTCTTGTGCATCAAGGGTATTGAGTATTTGACTTTGATAGTTTGCGTTCAAGACGTCAAAAGGACAAGTAGAAGTAACAATGATACCACTATTTCTAGGTAAAGGCTCTAATAATAGATGTACCTCGGCATAATGACGAAGAGGCTCAAAATGGCCGATACCTTCTACGCTTTGTAATAGTGTTTCCTTGTAGTTTACAGTAGCGTTTTCAAAGGAAACAGCAATATTAAAGCGCTCTAAAATAGTTTGCGAAAGCACTTCAATTTGTATTTCACCCATAAGAGCCATAGTTATTTGAAAGCTATCAGGATTATAAGTTATCTTTAATTGAGGATCCTCTTCTTGTAGTTGAACAAGTAATCGATATGCTTTAAATGGATCACTACCATCCAAAAACTTTAAAGTATAATTTAAGCAAGGTTCTAATAATGTAGTCTTAGTAGTATTACCTTCACCTAAAATATCATCAATATGTACATTATTTAAACCCTTAATGGCACATAGACTCCCTGCACTTATTTCTTCTAACATGGTGTATTGTTCACCAGAATATTGGCGAATTTGATCTACTTTCTCGTTATTGATGATGCTTTTTACTTTTAGTTTACCACCAATAATTTTCATATGTGTTAAACGATTACCTTGATTATCGCGTGATATTTTGTATACTAATGATCCAAATTGATCACTGTACTCCTTATTAATGCAGTACATATCTAATGCATCAAGAAATTCAAGAATACCCCTTTCTTTGAGAGCTGACCCAAAAAAACAAGGAAATATTTTCCTGTTTTGTATAGCTTGTTGCAGTTGATTTGTTTCTAACTTGTTGTGGTTTAAATAATATGTTAGTAGCGCATCATCTTCTAGTGCAATATCTTCATAGTGCTGGTCAAGTTTATTAAAATTGATACATCGGTTATCTAAGTTAGTTTTGAGCAAGCTATAGATTTCTTCTTCACTTTCATAAGCTAAATCCATTTTATTTATAAACACAAAAGTAGGAATATGATAGCGTTCTAAGAGTTGCCAAATAGTTTTAGTGTGTGTTTGAATTTTATCTAATGCACTTATTAATACGATGGCGACATCTAAAACTTTTAGAGTACGCTGCATCTCTGATGAAAAATCAACATGTCCAGGAGTATCCAATAAGGTAAACTCAGTGTCTTTGTGCTTAAACATAGCATTCTTAATATAAATAGTAATACCTCGTTTTCGCTCCTGAGCATCAAAGTCAAGAAAGCTAGTTTTATGGTCGACTCTTCCTAAAGTACGAAGTATATGAGCATGATATAAAAAACTTTCTGTTAAGGTGGTTTTTCCAGCATCAACATGCGCTAATGTTCCTATTATAATTTTTTTCATGTTATCCCGGCTTTCTTTTTCTATCTACTATTTTAGCAAGTTTTACTATAAATTAAAATAAGCTATTTTAATTTTATGTATTTATGGTAAAATATAAAAATTGCGACTAATGGAGGTATCACATGGTAACAAAAAATGATTTAGGGACAAAAGATATAAAGAAACTACTGCTTAGCTTAGCGGTGCCAGGGATTATTGCGCAACTAGTTAATATAGTTTACAACATGGTTGATAGAATTTATATTGGTAATATGGAAGGTGGAACTACGGCAATGGCAGGATTAGCTATAGCTGTACCAGTAATCACCATCATTATGGCCTTTACCCAATTGATTGGTATTGGCGGGGCACCTCTAGCTGCAATCAAAATGGGGGAAAACAACCAAGACGGTGCAGAAAAAATTATGACGAATTCATTTGTGTTATTAATTGTATCAGGAATAATACTAACGGTAGGATTATATGTTTTTCAAGAACCATTATTATATATGTTTGGAGCAGATGAAACAACTATCATACCTGCGATGCAGTATGTATCAATTTATGTATTAGGGACAGTATTTGTGCAAATATCGATTGGAATGAACTCCTATATCAATACTCAGGGGTATGCTAAGTTTGGAATGCTGACAGTATTAATTGGGGCAATTTTAAATATTATTCTAGATCCTATTTTCATATTTGGTTTCAATATGAAAGTAAGTGGCGCAGCATTGGCTACTATTATTTCACAAGGAGTTTCAGCTATTTGGGTGCTTTATTTCTTTAAAAATCAAAGCGTTTTAAAAATAAGAAAAAAATATCTAATTCCAGATATAAAGATTGTGTCAGGGATTGCAGCACTAGGTATTTCTCCATTTATTATGACATCAACAGAGGGATTATTACAGATATCTTTTAATAATCAATTAGCGATTTATGGTGGAAGTTTGGCAGTGGGGACAATGGCTATATTAATGAGTCTTTATCAGATGATAAGTCTACCTTTGGTAGGAGTAGCCTTAGGAGCACAACCAATTTTAAGCTATAATTACGGATCTAAAAACTTTCATCGTGTTAGAGAAACATTTAAGCTTGCCTTTAAAGTTTGTATAGCTTATTCTATGACGGCAACAACACTTATATTATTGTTTTCTCCGCAATTTTCACGTATCTTTTCTGCAGATGCATCAGCCATAGCCTTTTCAGCATGGGCAGTACGAGTGTATTTAATAGGTGGGTTACTAAATGGAGCACAGTTGTGTTGTCAACAATCATTTATGGCTCTAGGGCAAGCAAAGAGATCGCTTTCGATGGCTTTGTTTAGAAAAATAATTTTATTAATACCGATGATTTATATTTTCCCAATCATATTAGGGGATACCACATTTGCCACAATGATGGCAGAACCGATAGTTCAGTATACCATCGATGGTCCAAGAACTTTTGCAGTGTTGTTTTCTGAATCGGTGGCTGATATATTAGCTGCAGTAACTACGACAGCATTATTCGTGCATTTTTATAAAAAGAAACTACAAGACAATCAAATATAAAAGGAGTACTCGATACTTAATATGTAAATACTTACCAATATAACTATAGTTGGTGAGTATTTTTTAATATAACTCATAATAGATTAAATAACAAAGTAGTGGCTAAACAAAGAAGTATACTAAATAATGTAGGTATAAAGATTGAATATAACACCCATTTTAAGCTACCGCTTTCTTTTCTGATAGTTATGCATGTAGTTGCACAAGGCCAATGCATTAAGGAAAACAAAATAGTATTAAGTGCTGTAAGCCATGTCCAACCATTATTAATTAGAAGATGGCGCAACTCTAAGGTAGAATCAAGTTCCATCAAAGTGCCATTAGACATGTATATCATAATTATAATAGGCATGACAATTTCATTTGCAGGGAAGCCTAAAATGAACGCCAATAAGATTACTCCGTCTAGTCCAATTATCTTGGCGATAGGATCTAATAACAGGGTAAAATGTTGCATCAAAGTGATTTCACCAATCATAATATTAGACAAAAGCCAAATGATGATTCCAGCAGGGATAGCAGCAATAACGGCACGTCCTAATACAAATAAAGTTCTGTCAAATACTGATCTTATAACAACCTTTACAAACTGAGGTCGACGATAAGGCGGTAGTTCTAAAGCGAAAGAAGAAGGTTCTCCTTTTAAAATAGTCTTTGATAAGAAAAAAGAGGCAATAAATGTAGCAAAGATACCTAGTAAGATTACGGAAGTTAGTAATAAAGAGGCATAAAAACTACCAAGCAAACCTGAAAATTCTAGAGTAAAGAAGATGGCAATTAAGGTTATTATTGTGGGAAACCTTCCATTACAAGGGACAAAATTATTAGTAATTATGGCGATTAAACGTTCTCTTTGCGAATCTATAATTCTGGTTCCTGTTACACCAACTGCATTACAACCAAAACCCATACACATCGTAAGAGCTTGTTTGCCACAAGCATGACATTTCTTAAAGGTATTATCTAAATTAAATGCAATTCTAGGTAAATATCCAAAATCTTCTAATAAAGTAAACATTGGAAAGAAAATAGCCATAGGAGGTAACATTACTGATATAACCCAGGCTAAAACACGATATAACCCAAACACCAACATATCAATCAGTTCACTAGGAAAGTATAGTGTTTTGAATAAATTTATTAATGGCTGTTCAATAGAAAATAATAAATTAGATAACATTTGAGAGGGAACATTAGCACCCACTATGGTTATCCAAAACACTACCAATAGTAACAATAACATTATAGGATATCCTGTTAGTTTACTAGTGAAAAAACGATCTAACATGCGATCTTTATGCATGTAATTTTTATTGTTTATTTGGACTACTTGTTCACTTATTGAAGTAGATGCTTTATTTAAGGAGGTTCCTAGTGACTCTATCAACTTTTCATTTGTAAAACCAGAGTGTCTTAAAGTTCTTAGGGCAGCATCGACGGCAACACGAATGTCAGGGTGTTTTAATAAATCGATACTATAATGCTTTCTAATTAAGGACAAAGTGAGCTGATTCTGTTCTAAACATTGAATGGCGATAAAACGATTCGGTAAGGTTGACGTATTGTGAATTTTAATTACTTCAACAAGGTTATCTAAGGCAAGCTCGATGATCGGATGATAAACAATCTGATAAAGGACATCCTTCTTTTGGACAAGAAGTTCTTCAATTTTTTCAGGAATAAGACGAAGATTAGACTTATTTCTTGCGACAGTTCCTATTACTGGTATTTTTAATATTGTCTCTAATTTATTTAAATCAAGATCTAAATTTTTCTTTTTTGCTTCATCCAATAAATTCACACATAAAATTACCCTATTACTTACTTCTAATGTTTGTAAAACTAAATTCAAATTTCGTTTCAAACAAGTAGCATCGCATACAATTACAATACAATCACTGCTGCCAAAATAAATAAAATCACGAGTTACTTCCTCCTCTTTGGAGTGAGCTACTAATGAATAAGTGCCTGGCAAATCCACAAGAGTATACTTATTTTCTTGATGCTCAAATTCACCCAATGCACTAGTTACAGTTTTACCTGGCCAATTTCCAGTATGTTGATTCATGCCAGTTAATCCATTAAATATTGTGCTTTTTCCTACATTAGGATTACCAATTAAAGCAATAATACGTTGGTGTTGATTTTGTTTTTTTATTTGTGTTTCTAACTTCTTTTTAAAATCCATAATTTATTACTCCTTTCAATCGATTCTCAAATAAATATCATTACAGTCTTCATTCCTTAATGCAATAATAGCTCCATTAATATTATAAGCCTTGGGATTACCAGAAGGACTTTTTAGTACACATTGAAGTGGAGCTCCTTCATATAATCCAATATCCATTAATCTTTTTTTTATGTGATTTGATGCTTTAAAAATATATACTGTACCAGATTGATTAATTTTCATTTGATTCATGCAGCAGATATCAATCATAATTTCTTAACCTCCATCATAAATTTTAGTATAAGGAAACTTCCTTATACATTATCCTATGCATGTGGAATATTAGGAGGAGGGAATTGGCCTATGAATCAGGAGTATTATCGCACACTTAAAAGCTTTGAATATGAAGAGGCAAAAACTATTACTTATGCGATGGAAGATTATTTAGAAATGATTTATCGTATATGCGCTGATAAAAATAATGCTCGAATCAAAGATCTTTCTTTAAGGATGAAAGTAAAACCATCTTCTGTCACTAAGATGGTGAATAATTTAAAAGAAGCAAATCTAGTAGAATTCAAGAAATATGGGAGTATTACAATGACTGAATTAGGAATAAAACTAGGAGAATATCTAATGTATCGTCATAAAATTGTTAATCAATTCTTATGTCATATAAACAACAGTGAAAAAGAAGTAGAACTAACTGAAAAAATTGAACATTATTTAGATTATCGAACTGTATCCAATATGGAGCTTTGGCTTAATATAAATAATTGCAATAAATAAGCATCTTGGTTATAATGTATTCAGTCAAGGAGAATACAGATGAAACAATCAGGTTATAAATTAACACTAAGACGAGTGATTATTATAGGTGTGTGTGTATTAATTGCTTCAGTATTGATATTACCTTATATTAGTGCAATATTAGGATAATACTTAAATTAACACATAAGAAAAGGGGATATTAGTTATCCCCTTTTTTAATGAAAAAGTGAAATATCGTATGGATATTTCACTCAAGATTAATAATTTTTACTATTAACAAATTGAATTATTTTAGAAACATTATCTAATTTAATATTTTGATCATTATCACTTACTATTAGTGTTGGTGCACTCATAATACCTAGTTTTTGACATAGCTCAGGATTTTCATTAGCATCAATCACTTCATAAGCGATATTTTGTTTATTTAAAATTTCTTTAGCTATTGTACAGTTTGGACAAGTTGTTGTTGTGAATAACTGTATTTTTTTATTTGTCATTTCATTATCAATTTCTTTTATTTTGGATTGTCCTTCTGCAACTTTATATACTTTTCGATCCTTAAATTCTTGTGTTTTTCCTGAATTCCAATTTTGTACAGGGCGATAGTAGCCTGTAATGCGACTATAAAGCTCAGTATAGCCTGCGCATTTTGGGCAAGTGGCTACTTCACCGGCAATATAGCCGTGTTCCTTACATACTGAATATGTAGGAGATAAAGTATAATAAGGCAGTTTATAATTTTCTGCAATAGCTTTGACAAGATTAGCAGCAGCTTTCCAATCCGGTAGTTTTTCTCCTAAGAATGCATGGAATACTGTTCCAGAAGTATATAGTGTTTGTAGCTCATCTTGAATATCTAAAGCATCAAATATATCATCAGTAAAATTCACCGGACAATGACTACTATTAGTATAATAAGGATCACTTCCTTCATTTGCGGTAATGATGCTAGGGTATTGTTCCTTATCGTGTTTAGCGAAACGATATGTAGTTGATTCAGCTGGTGTTGCTTCTAGGTTATATAAGTCACCAAATTTTTCTTGATAATCTGATAATTTTTCACGCATATAATTTAATACTTTCTTTGCAAAATTAATAGTTTTATCATCGGTCATGTCTTTACCTAACCAATTTGCATTTAAACCTACTTCATTCATACCGATAATACCAAGTGTTGAAAAGTGGTTGTCGAAGGATCCTAAATAACGTTTAGTATAAGGATATAATCCTTCTTGCAACAACTTAGAAACTATTTCTCTTTTTGTTCTTAATGAGCGGGCGCTGATTTCCATAAGTTTATCTAAGCGTTTAAAGAAATCTTCTTCATTTTTTGCAAGATAAGCAATTCTAGGCAAATTAATTGTAACTACACCTACAGAACCAGTACTTTCACCAGAACCAAAGAATCCACCTGATTTTTTTCTTAACTCTCTTAAGTCAAGACGTAGACGACAACACATAGAGCGTACATCACTTGGTTCCATATCACTATTAATGTAATTAGAGAAATAAGGTGTACCATATTTTGCAGTCATTTCAAATAGAAGTTTGTTGTTTTCGCAGTCAGACCAATCAAAATCTCTAGTAATAGAATAAGTAGGAATTGGATATTGGAAACCACGTCCATTATAATCTCCTACGATCATGATTTCTAAGAAAGCTTTGTTGACCATATCCATTTCTTTTTGACAATCTTTGTATTTAAAATCAACTTCCTTACCTCCGATAATACAATTCAATTCAGCTAAATCGTTAGGTACTACCCAATCTAAAGTTATATTAGAGAAAGGAGCTTGTGTTCCCCATCTTGATGGAGTATTCACACCATATATAAAGGATTCAATACATTTTTTAGCCTGCTCATAGGTTAAATTATCTACTTTAATAAAAGGAGCTAAATAAGTGTCGAATGATGAAAATGCCTGTGCTCCGGCCCATTCATTCTGCATAATGCCTAAGAAATTAACCATCTGATTACAAATAGTTGCTAAATGTTTTGCGGGAGCGGAGGATATCTTGCCAGTAATGCCACCCAAACCCTCTTGAATTAATTGTTTTAATGACCATCCAGCGCAGTATCCAGTAAGCATAGATAAATCATGGATATGGATATCGGCATTTCTATGAGCATCAGCTATTTCTTGATCGTAAATTTCAGATAACCAATAATTAGCAGTAATAGCTCCACTATTACTTAAAATTAATCCACCCACAGAATAAGTAACGGTAGAATTTTCTTTAACACGCCAATCAGTTACCTTAACATAACTATCTACTACAGACTTGTAGTCAATAATGGTTGACTTCATATTCCTAATTTTTTCACGTTGCTTGCGATATAGAATATAACATTTAGCAACTTCACCATAACCAGTGTCAATTAATATTTGTTCAGCGCTATCTTGAATAGCCTCAACCGTAATGGTATCATCGATTATTTTAGGTTCAAAATCCGCAGTTACTCTTAGTGCCAACATATCAATAACACTATCATGATAATTAATGTTACTAGCTTCAAAGGCTTTCTTAATGGCTTGAGAAATTTTGTTGATGCTAAATTCTACTTGTTTCCCATCTCTTTTAATTACGCTATACATTTTAATTTCCTCCTCTTATTGATGTATTTACTACATTTTTATGAGCTATGATTTTTGCTGAGTGCATGAATTCTTCACTTGGAGAGCTAAATCCTTCAGCGATTACATTCTCGCTTTCTTTAAAGATTTGAAGATAATACTGTCTTGCATCTTTAATCCATATACTTATCTGTTCGATATCTTCTAGACCATGTAACTCATTAACAACAGTGGTTCTAAATTCATAATCGATGCCACTATTTTTAATAAGCTCAATCGATGCTTCAATCTTACTGATATCAAAGCTACTTGGATCTAGTCCTATTGTTTGAGCGTATTTCTCTTTACAGTTTTTAATATCCATAGCTACATAATCAATATAGCCGGATTGAATTAAAGTAGCTAAATGTTCTGGATAATAACCATTAGTATCTAGTTTTACTTTATAACCCATTTTTTTAATTGTAATAATGAACTCCATTAAAGCATTCTGTAAACAAGGTTCGCCACCACTTATACATACAGCGCCAAGAACGCCTTTTCTCTTACCTAAATAATTTAATATTTCGCTTTCATCATAATAAATTGTTGTAGTAGGTACAAAAACAAGATCTTTATTGTGACAAAATGGACACTTGAAGTTACAGCCGCTAGTAAAGACAGTGCAGGCAACTTCATTAGGATAGTCTACTAAACTGATTTTTTGTAAGCCACCTAATTTTAGCGATGCATCGCTTTGATTGATAAATAATCTAGTGTTTTCCGTCATTGTTTTTACATTGTTTAAGGTTGTTTTTCTGTTTAGTCCAAGTAATAAATTATCGCAACAGTTTTTTCTTATTTGATATAAATCACTCATGATAGCCAAAGCTTTATCGCTTGTATATAGGCGTTTAATGCGGCGATCAATTTCATCGTTTTTAACTACAATATAACCTTCTTCTTCAAGCTTTTGAATAGTTTTAGATGTAGTGCCTTTATCAAAATTACCACTTTGTGTTAATTCTTGCATTGTAAGACCCTCGTTTTCATTAATCGCTAAAATAAATAAAAACTGACCAGCCCCTAATGAAAAAGATTTTAGGTGTCGATCTAAGTATTTTTGTGACTCACGGTAGAGTGTTGAGATATCTAAAAGTAAACTGTTCATAAAAATTTCCTGAATTTAGTTGGATATTCAACTAATATAAGATTATCATAACAGTATTCCTAATAAGTTTCAACATAATCCTTGTTAATCTAATAAAATTTTATGGAAATATGTGGAAGATAATTAAACTACATAATAACAATGTATATAAATAGTGGTGTAGAGTAAGGTAGTATAAAAAAAGTTATCTTTTTAAGATAACTTTTACACTTTACATGGTTGTAATAACTAAATATCCTGCATATACCACAATGAGTATAAATCCTTGAACTTTAGAGCTTTTTCTAAATAAAATGATGGGAATAAAGCCTAAACATAAGACAAATAAACAAGCAGGTAAGTCTACAGTTCTACTTAGTTCAGATACAGGCAACTCTTGATTCGCAATCATTGAACAGAATGGTAAAATCAAGGATAAATCGATAATATTAGCACCAACTATATTACCTATAGAAAGACTTGTTTGTTTCTTGCGAATCGCAGTTAAGGTCGTAACCAATTCAGGAAGTGATGTTCCAATCGCAACTAATGTTACAGCAATAATTCGATCAGGTATCCCTAAGTATGTTGCAATATCAGCAGCCCCAGTGATTAAGAACTGTGATCCAACAACGATGGCAACTATCCCAGTTAAGAATAAAAGAATATTGGTCGTGGTTGTCTTTTTAGTAATGACAATTTTTTCAACAGTTTCTTTTGACTGCGATGCACTATATACATTGAAAGCCATAAATAGTACAAACAAAAGTAGTAATACATTATTTGCCCAAGACGCTAAATATCCACTGCTTGATCCTATTACTAATATTGCTGCTGTAGCAATTAAAATAGAACATTGTACAATATATTCACGACGTCGAATAACTACTTTCATAAAAATCAATGCGATAGCCATTATTAAGGATGTGTTAGCTGTAACAGAACCAACCGCATTTCCAATAGCCATTTCAATATTACCATCAAGTGCTGCCATTAATGAAACAGTAATTTCAGGCAATGTAGTAGCAACACTTACAATAGTTGCCCCAACAATAAATGGTGGAATTTTAGCAGCTTTAGCAATCCAACTTGCAGCATCGACAAACCAGTCACCACCCTTAATGACCAAGATTACCCCTACGATAAAAAATAAAACTGAGACTAACATATCCATAGAACCTCCATAATAATTTTAAGTATAATAAATATTTATTATTATACTATGACAAATAAAATTTTTAGCACAATCTAAGAATTAAGTCAATTAGAAATCAGCTAAATTACTTCTTTATATTCCAAGGAAATAAAAATCCAAGGTATATATATACTATATGAGGATTTAACAGATGAAATGTCAACGGTGTTTAAATGAGGATAAAAATTTGTTTGCAACTGGAAGCAAGGGAACGTATTGTCGTGCTTGTATAAGTTTTAAAAGACAACTGCTCTTGGAGGAGGTAGAAAAAAGAAAAGAAGATAAAGAGATTAACGAGGCGATTTTAGATTTAAAGTTTCAATTAACTAAACTACAAAAAGAAGTGGGGGAACAGTTATGTAATAGAATTAAAGAGAACAATGTGTTTTTATATGCAGTGTGTGGTGCAGGGAAAACAGAAATAATGTTACATACTATTCAATGCTATTTAAATGAAAACAAAAGGGTGGCCCTAGCTATACCACGAAGACAAGTAGTCTTAGAATTAACGAAAAGATTATCTAATTATTTCATTAATAACAAAGTAGTGGCACTATGTGAAGGGTATACACAAGATACTGAAGGTGATTTAATAATTTGTACTACTCATCAACTATATCGTTTTTATCAAACCTTTGATTTACTCATCTTAGATGAACCCGATGCTTTTCCTTATAAAGGGAATAAGGTTCTTCAAGGTATTGCAAAAACTAGTTGTAAAGGAAGAACTATTTATTCTAGTGCAACTATTGATGAATATTTAAAATCAGAAATAGTTAGTGGTAATGTAGTTAAGCTATCCCTGTTTCAAAGACCTCATGGTTATCCTATGATAGAACCCTATTGTTTAATAATGCCCCGTTGGCTATGTTTGATGAGGCTGATTGTCTTTTTAAAAAAGAAAGATAAAATGAAGAGACAAGTTATGATATTCTGTGCAACTATTAAACAAACAAAGCTACTAAATAAGATTTTAGGATATTATTTCAGTGTGGCAAGTTGCACCTCAAAAAGTGAAAACAAGGATGAAATTATTAATCAATTTAGAACAAAAGCAATACGCTTTTTAGTATGTACAACAATATTAGAAAGAGGGGTAACTTTTCCTAGTATTGATGTAGTGGTATATAACAGCAATCATCTTGTGTTTGATGAAGCATCATTAATACAGATAGCTGGAAGAGTAGGAAGAAGTAAGGAGGATCCCTTTGGAGAATGTTTATTCCTGGCTAGCGCACAAAGTGAAAGTGTACAAAAATGCATTAAAAACATTAAAGAAGCCAACAGCACTTTGTCTTCTTTGTCTTCATCCTAAAACAAGTAATCAAGGGATATTAGCTGATTATTTTACCAACGATGATTTATGCTTAAAGTGTAGAAATAAATTTGTGGTCATTGATGAAGAAATAGAGTTAAATAATTTTATAGTTCATGGCTTAATGCTGTATGATGACTTTTTTAAAGAAGTTATTATTCAATATAAAGAGTGTTATGATGAAGTATTGAGTGAGGTATTTCTAAATAACTTTAAGACAAAGCTTATTAAAAAATATCACAATGCCCTATTTATACCAGCACCTTCTTCATTCAATAAAATACAAGAAAGAGGATTTAACCATGTAGAACAACTGTATAACAGTTTAGGAATTGAGATAAGGTCCTGTTTTGAAAAAAGTTCAAATGAGAAACAAGCACTGCGTTCAAAAAAAGAGCGAAGTAAGATAAATACGGAAATTAAATTAATTAAGGTTCCACCACAAAATAGAAGTGTAGTACTAATCGATGATGTGTGCACTACAGGAAATACTTTAAAGGCAATGGTGGATTTGTTAAAAGAGGTAAATATTGATTGTGCTGCTTTAGTTTTAGCAGTACACCCTTTACTAATGAAAAATAAAAAAAAGAGTTATTTCGACAAATTATTACATAGTCTGAAGGCTATACTGAACAAGTAGTGAAAGGAGGATCTGAAGTGCAAGGAAAAGTAAAATGGTTTAATGCAGAAAAAGGCTTTGGTTTTATTTCCCAAGAAGATGGGAAAGATGTATTTGTTCATTACTCTCATATTAGTCAAGAAGGATATAAATCTCTTGATGAGGGTCAAGCTGTAGAATTTGATGTAGTTGAAGATGCAAAGGGTCTACAAGCCCGTCGTGTAGTCAAAATATAACTTATCTCTGCAAACAATGCTCAGGGTTCTAAAAAGAGCCCTGTTTTTTTAATAAACTAACCAATTTAGTAGTAAAAAATCCGCAATTAAACATAATTTAAACATAAAAGCATGATATAATATTTTAGTTATTGGAGGTCTTTATGGCAAGTATATTAAATAAATTATTCAATGTAGATAAAAAAAGAATGAGTGAGCTTGATAAAAAAGCTAAACCAATAGAATCCTATGCAGACACGATGGCTAATTTAAGCGACAATGAATTAAAAGCCAAAACAACTGAATTTAGAGAAAGGCTTCAAAATAATGAAACACTTGATGATATATTAGCAGAAGCTTTTGCGACGGTTCGTGAAGCTGCAAAACGTGTTATTGGAGAATATCCATACTATGTGCAATTACTAGGTGGAGTAGCCCTTCATGGTGGTGATATCGCCGAGATGAAAACAGGGGAAGGTAAAACATTAACTTCTGTTCTTCCTGTATATTTAAATGCTTTACAGGGTAAGGGAGTTCACGTAATTACTGTTAATGAATATTTGGCAGAACGTGATTCTCAGTGGATGGGTAAAATACATCAATTTTTAGGATTAACAGTAGGACTTAATTTGCGTCAACTTAGTGCTCCACAAAAAAGAGCAGCTTATAACTGTGATATAACGTATACTACTAATGCAGAAGTAGGTTTCGATTATCTTCGTGATAATATGGTTACTCGTGTTGAGGATCGTGTATTAAGAGAGCTAAACTATGCACTTGTTGATGAAGTAGATAGTATTTTAGTCGATGAATCGCGTACACCATTAATTATCAGTGGTGGGCAAAAACAAACAGCGAATCTTTATGTTCAAGCAGATCGCTTTGTAAAAACATTAAAATTAGATGAAGATTACACTATTGATGTAAAAGGAAAAACAGTACAACTTAGTGAAAAAGGTGTTGAAAAAGCTGAAAAATCTTTTAAAATAAAGAATTTATATGAAATAGATCATACTCAATTAGTGCATCATATATCACAAGCATTAAGAGCTAACTATATTATGATTAAAGATTTTGAGTATGTTGTTCAAGATAATGAAATCGTTATAGTTGACCAATTCACTGGACGTCTTATGAAAGGTCGTGCTTATTCAGATGGATTACACCAAGCTATTGAAGCTAAAGAGGGTGTGCAAATTAAGCAAGAGACTTCTACTTTGGCTACTATTACTTATCAAAATTTCTTTAGACTATACAATAAGTTAGCAGGGATGACAGGTACTGCTAAGACGGAAGAAGAAGAGTTTATTAGTATCTATAACATGCGCGTTATAGAAATACCTACTAATCGCCCTGTTGCCCGTGTCGATTATGCAGATGCTATTTTCGGCACAAAAAAAGCTAAGTATGAAGCATTAATTAGCGAAGTTATTGCATGTCATGAAAAAGGGCAACCAGTACTGGTAGGTACTATTGCGGTAGAAACATCAGAGTTAATTTCTGATATGCTTAAAAAAAGAAAAATTCGCCATGAAGTATTAAATGCTAAAAATCACTCGCGTGAAGCTGAAATCATCAAAAAAGCTGGTCAAGTAAAAGCAGTAACGATTGCTACTAATATGGCTGGTCGTGGAACAGATATTAAACTTACAAGTGAGGTAAAAGAACTTGGCGGTTTAGCGGTGCTTGGTAGTGAGCGTCATGAATCACGTCGTATTGATAATCAGCTACGTGGACGTTCTGGGCGTCAAGGTGATCCAGGTTTTTCTAGATTTTATGTATCGGTACAAGATGAGTTAATGGTACGATTTGGATCAGAGCGCATGGAAGGTATTTTTTCACAATTAGGTGATGAAGCAATCGAATCTAAAATGGTTTCAAGATCCATTGGTGGCGCACAAAAACGTGTGGAAGGTCATAACTTTGATGTTCGTAAAACATTACTTCAATATGATGATGTACTAAGACAACAACGTGAAATTATTTATGAACAAAGAAATTTCATACTTGAAAATGATGATGTCCATGGTATTGTACAAGACATGTTTAAGCGCGTGGTTTCTAGTACACTAAATAATTATGTGGATCATTCTAAAAAAGAAGCTGCATTAGATATTGATGGTTGCCTAGAAGCTTTAGCTAAAATAGGATTTCAAGATGTAGTAAAAAAAGAAGACTTAATTAATAAATCACTAGAGGAGGCTGAAACTTGTTGTTTAGATGCAGCGTGGCTTGCTTATGAAAATAAAATAGCACAATTCAAAGCACAAATTCTTATTCATGAAAAAACGGTAGTTCTAAAAACGATTGATCGTGTATGGGTAAACCACATTGATGCAATGACTAAACTACGCAGTGGTATTCATCTGCGCTCTTATGCACAAAGTAATCCACTTCAAGCTTATGTAAGTGAAGGATTTGAAATGTTTGAGGATATGATGTATAGAATATCACAAGACATTGTTCAATTCTGTTTAAATGTAAAAATTGTGATTAGGGAGAATAAAAAATAATGGAGTTATATGAAATTAAACAAGGCTTAACTGGGTTTAGCGAGAAGCTTCTGCAGTTAGGCGACTCTCTTTGACACACTCAATAAAGAAAAAAAAATTGCAGAATATGAAGAACTAATGAGTCAAGAGAATTTTTGGAATGATCCTAAAAAGGCACAATCCATAATCCAAACTACGAATAGTTTAAAAGAAGTTATATCCATGTATAAACATATTAAAGAAAGCCTTAGCTCACTAGAAGAAACAGCAGAAGAACTTAAGGTGCATTTTGATGAAGAACTAATGTTCTTGCTAGAAGAAGAGTACAATGATGTAAAAGTACTGTTTGAAAAATTTGAAATTAGAGTATTGTTGTCACAACCTTATGATAATAATAATGCTATTATTGAACTACATCCAGGTGCAGGCGGTACAGAGTCTCAAGATTGGGCAAGTATGCTTTATCGCATGTATTGTCGTTGGGCAGAAAATAAAGGATTTAAAGTTAAAGTGCTTGATTATCAAGATGGTGATGAAGCTGGTCTAAAATCATGCAGCATTTTAATTGAAGGACCACTAGCTTATGGATATTTAAAATCAGAAAGAGGAGTACATCGCCTAGTAAGGATTTCCCCTTTTGATTCTTCTGGCAGACGCCATACTAGCTTTGCCTCTTTAGATGTGATGCCACAGTTTAATGATGAAATTGAAATAACTATTGAAGAAAAAGATTTAATCATTGACACGATGCGAGCATCAGGAGCAGGAGGACAACACGTCAATAAAACAGACTCAGCTGTAAGAATGACCCATGTTCCAAGTGGTATCGTGGTGTCTTGTCAAACAGAAAGAAGTCAAATTCAAAATCGGGATCGTTGTCTTAATATGCTTAAGTCAAAGTTATATCAAAAGTCAATAGAGGAACAAGAAGCAAAACTTGCCAATATTAAGGGTGAACAAAAACTTATCGAATGGGGAAGTCAAATTCGATCTTACGTATTTTGTCCTTATACCATGGTTAAAGATCATCGTACAAACTATGAAGAAACTAATGTTGGTCATGTTATGGATGGACAATTAGATAATTTTATATTTAGCTATTTAAAAGGAACGATTTAAAACGTTATGTAGAAGCCTATGTAACGTTTTTTTTTATTCTTGAATACTCTATAGTGACAAGTTAATAAGGTAAAGGGAGTGAAGGTATGAAGAAAAAATTTAGCGAATTACAGGATTCTAATAAACTAGGATATGCTTGTTTAGTTTTAATCCTATCAGTACTAATTATTCAGTCTAGTGTGTCTTTGTTTATAGAAACAGCACCTGGATCATCATTAGAAAGCATGGATATCGTTATTAGATCGACGCTAAGTTCAATATTTGGATTTATTGTTGCAACATCAAGTATGAGCGCAAAAAAGAATAAAAAAGAAAACGAAGTATCTGCATCTGGAAACATTGGGTTTGATAAAGAAGCTAATGATCAAAAAATGAAGATGAGCAATCAACAGGAAAATGTTAAAGATAGCTCCATAGAGACTAAAAATACCTCTAAACCAAATAAAATTGTTTCTAATACCACTCAAATTATACTACTGACTTTAATTTGTCTTTACTGTCTAGGTACTATTATTTTTGTGAGAAACATTGGGGTCGATTATGTTAAAAATTCATCAGCAGTAGCTATTATTTCACAGTTTCGTGAATTTATCTCTGCAACCATAGGAGCCCTTATCGGGATAACAAAAGGAAGTGCCGATTAAAATTAGAAAGAGAAGATTAAAATGGCAGATATCAATAAAACAAAGTTTAAACTAAAGTATAGTGAGCAGTTTGGTTTAAGTGGATTAGAAAAAGCCGATATAAATTTACAGTTAAACCAGGTAGATAATATCGATTCATCGGTATATGGTACAGTAACTGATGGTGAAAATCCAGTTGCTGATGCTACTGTATAGCTATTTGATTCGGAAGGAGTACCATTTAAACATACTTTAACTGATGTGAATGGAAATTACAGTATGGACGGTGTACCTGCAGGAACCTATACAATTGGTGCAGTTAAAAATGGTTGTATATATTCTAACACTATCGGTGTAACTTTAGTATCTGGGGGAACAACTGAGATTAATTTAGAATTATTCGCAGAAGAAACACTGACTTTAGGAGTAATAGCTGGTGTTATTAATAGTATGAATAATGAAAATGAGAAAATTCCTTTAGCAGATGTCCGTATTACTTTGTTAAATGATGAAAATGAAGTAGTTGCAGTAACAACAACTATTGATGATGGTGAGTTTGCATTCTATGATATTGCTGATGGACGATATACTCTTCAAACTTCTGCGGAGGGATATATTCGAGAGACAATGACAGTGAACATTAAAGAAGGTTCAATTGTCAATGCAATTATGACTATCGCTAGAGATAATCGTTCTTATAGTGGTACTGTAAGTGGAATTATTAAAGATGCTAGTGGTGGAGGATTATCAGGATGTTTTGTTGGTCTTTATAGAATTTATAAAGATGAAAACGAAAATAGAAAAGAAATGCTAGTTGTAGTAACTAAAACTAATGCAGCTGGTAAATATATGTTTGGTCAAGTAGTAGATGGTGAATATTTAGTAAAAGTTAAAAAAATACAGTTTTAGTTAGTGATTTAAATGAATCAGTAAAAATAGACGCATAGGTAATAACGATGACAGATTTCGTTATTTTCCCAATGCGAACTATATCAATTTCACAACGTTATTGGAAAAAGCATAAAGCATGGGACTTAAATGGTGAGGATACTGGTATTGATTACTGGTATGCTCCTTGTAAAGTAAAAGTTTTAGCAATTTTTGAAATTAATAAAACGGGTTTTTATAATACAGTGTTATTTGGTAGCTGTGATGATCAAGGAAATCCCAAGGCGGTGAAATGTGCCGACGGTAAAGAAAGAATTTTAACTTTTGGATGCACACATATGGATCGCTTAAATGTATTTGGTTTAAAAGTAGGGAAAATATATAACTCGGGCGAGCGTTGCTACATGGAGGGTAACACAGGAATCAGTTATGGTAATCATGTGCATATGGATGTCGCTGAAGGTTGGCATTATCGAAGAAGTAAAAGATCAGGTCAATGGCTACTTCCTAAACTAGTAGATATAAGTAAAATATTTTATCAACTGGATGACTGGAATATATCACGTAAGTTGAATGGATATGCTTTTCCAGTTGTAAATAGCCGATATGTTGAAACTAATGAAAAATATAAATATCCAGATACAGTCACAGGATATGCGATATTTACTAATAAATTAGGACTACGTGTTCGCGATAATGTAGTAAGTGGAAAAATATTAAAAACAGTGAAAAAGGGAAATGAATTGAAAATTAGATATTTTCTTGAAGGTTTTCAATCTGACAAATATCAGTGGGCTGCAACAGAATACCAAGGTATTGAGGGTTTTTCACAAATTGATACAAAAAACTGCTACAGTGTTATAACAAGCGATCAGTCGGTAATGGTGCCGAATAGTGATATAAAAATTACTCCATTAAAATTATATTTAAACACTCAAAGTAGAGGAGCCTATATACGATCTTCAGTAGTGAATGGAGAAATCATAAAAAAAGTACCTGCAAATAAATTAATTCAGGTAATAGAACTATTAGAAGGTTTTCAATCCGATGGATTTCAGTGGTGTAAGAGTAAGTATGGTAAGACTGAAGGATATACACAAATAGATGTTAAAAATTGGCACACTTTCGAAACAAAACAAACTAAATAAGATAAAATTGTGATAAGTCATCCAAAAAATGTAACTAGTAGTAAAAAAGCTTATATGAGGTAGATGATATTGTGTTATCTGCCTTTGTGTACAGCAAGTTTAGACTACTACACTAAGTTATAGCTGAATAAAGAATTAGAAATTTTAAGTATATGAAACACCTTGATTTAACATTCAGATTTAAGTATAATGGTAAAAAGATTGGAATTAATTTAATGAAAAAAACTAACAACTCAAAATTAAGCTTTTTTTTTGCAACAATAGGACTAATACTTTCTTGTATCAATTTATTAATATCTGAATTTGAAGGAACATCCGTTGCATTATTTTGTAGTTTAATTGCAATTTGGATATGTAATGTAGAAAATTATAAAAAAAACAATAACACCAAGAGTTAATAAAGCAAGTTCGTATCGTATAAAAAGCTAACATATTATTTAGTGTTAGCTTTTTAAAATGAAAGTTATATTTAATAAGGAACGAAATATAAGATAAAATAGAAACTACTAGAAATTCAATTTTTTTAATTACATAGCGCTGGTTATTTCGATAAATGAAATTAAGAATACATTGCCAATTCCAGCCAACAACATTACATGAATGGGGTTCATTCGCATCTTTAGCAGTAAGAAGGCACTAATAACAAAAAGGATGACAGCTATTATATTTGTCGAAGAAAGAGTTATAGCGGATGTGCCCCAGAAAGCTGTAATTAAAATAGATAATCCAGCTGCTGCAATCATAGCAACTACTGCAGGCCTTAAGGTGCGAAGTACTGTTTTTAAAGCGCCAATGTTGCGATATTTTATATAGAAATATGCTAATAAAGTCACTATTACACATGATGGTAAAACGCATCCAAGAGTAGCCACAAAAGCCCCCCCTATACCAGCAATTTTAGTACCTACAAAAGTTGCAGAATTTATGGCAATGGGTCCTGGAGTCATTTGCGATATGGTTATTAAATCAGTGAATTCAGCTAAAGTAAGCCATTGGTGTGTATCGATAATTTGTGCTTCAATCAAAGGTAGGGCAGCATAACCTCCACCAAAACTAAACATTCCTATTTGCAGGAAACTTAGAAACAGTTGTAGATAAATCATCAATCAGCCCCTCCTTTTTTTAACATGACTTTACATAAGCCTAATAATATACAAAACAGAATCAAATAAATAACATTAACATTGAGAAAACTTGTTGCAATAAATGATAATATCATAATTATTATATTCTCAGTATTTTTCTCTTCGATAATACCGGTAGCCATCTCGTATACAACACTGGCTATAACTGCAGCAATACCTGCTTGCATCCCCTGTAACATCAAACTAATAAATAAATTTTCTTTAAATGCTTCATAAAAGAAAGAAACACCGGTAATAATAAGGAAAGGAGGGATAATAGTTGCAATTACAGCAGTAAGAATGCCACTAATTCCTGATAGTTTATAGCCAATTACGATTGCCCCATTTACTGCAATTGGTCCTGGTGCTGATTGTGCTAATGCTACTAAATCAAGCATATCCTCTTGTTCTATCCACCCTAATTTATCCACAAATTCTTTTTTCATTAAGGTTATAATTACATAACCACCGCCAAAGGTGAAAGCACTTAAAGCGAGTGTTGAAAAAAATATTTTTTTTAATAATCCTTTTTTGTCTTTGATCATAGTAGTTCCCCCGCTAGTAGTATAATATGCTTGTTTGTATTATATTGCAAATAGTATTATAATATAATAATCATAACAAAAACATTATGACGAGGTAATTATGACACTAAGACATCTAAAAATTTTTATAGCCGTTTATGAAACTCTTAGCTTCACCAAAGCGGGCGAGCAAATACATTTAGCACAACCTTCAATTAGCTTAGCAATAAAAGAACTGGAAGAACATTTCAAAGTAAGACTCTTTGATCGTATTAAACATACAATTTATCCTACAGAAAGTGGCGAAAAATTATATGAGTATGCAACTCAGATTATTAATACCTATGAAGAAATGCAAAAAAATGTAACTGATTTTAATGGGGAAACAACATTAAATATTGGTAGCAGCATCACTATTGGGATTAATGTTCTGCCTACTTTATTAAAAATATTTCAAGAAACTCATCCTAATATTAAAGTTAATGTAGTTATCAATAATTCCATAACCATTGAACGTTATCTGCTTTTAAATAAAATAGATATAGCACTTATAGAAAATAAGGCAACCCATCACCAAATAAAAACCATACCTTTTATGAGTGATGACCTATGTACTATAGCTAACCCTAAGCATCCTTTAGCACGTAAGAAAAATATAAAGTTAAGTGAATTAACACAAGAAAATTTCTTGATGCGTGAAGAGGGTAGCTCCGTTAGAAGTTTGGTTGAAAGCGTTTTTACTTCGAAACAAGTAGTAATCAATCCTACATGGGTTAGTACAAGTTCACAAGCACTAATTAAAGCAGTAAGAAAAAACCTTGGAATAACAACACTACCTTATCAACTAGTATATAAAGAAATAAAAGAAGGGAAATTGGTTGTACTCGATGTTGGTGATTTAAAAATCAATCGACAATACAATATAATTTATCATAAAGGAAAGTATCTTACCAAAGCGATAGAAGAGTTCTTTGTGTTGTGTACAGTTAATGCAAATATTTATCGGCAAGAACTATAAGTTATGAAACCTATTGAAGTTGCAGATAAAAACGATATCAATAATATGTTTAATGAAATAAGAATACTTTGAATAAATGGATTCATTAAACATATTTACACTAATAAAATAATTAATGAATTTATGACTCGGAAGATAAAGGAAGTGTCGCTACTATATGCTTAGAGGATTACATTCTAGCAATCAACAAAGCTTTCTCAAATACAGTAACTTTAAAATAAACTAAGTAAAAGATGTACTGATAAAAATCAATGCATCCTTTTATTTGTAATAATCAGCTATCATTTGAACTTTATCAAGTCTATCCATTAATTGATAATACTTCAACCATTCACTTAGCTGGTGTAGCGGTATAGATTCAGAATTAATCACAGTGCATTCTTGAATATCTCTGCTATTTAAAGGGAAATAATAGCGTTTATCCTCAGCGATAATAGTAAATCCAGCAATAATATCTACTTCTAAATCATCAATAATAAAAGTCTTAAAAAATGTTGATTGGTAGTTAATGTTTTCATCTTGTTGCTTTAAGTTACCTAGAGTAGAAAACAGTAGATTAACTTTTTCAATATCATTTTCAGCAATCATGATATCAATATCATTAAAATGAGATGAGATACCTTGAAAATAAAGAAGTAATGAACCACCAACACACCAAGTGATATGTTCTTCATTAAGTTTTTTAGCAAGCATTGATAATATGGCAAGTTTAGTTTTAATTTCCATGACTATGCTCCTTATTGTTAATAGGCTATGTTTTTAATAGTATAGCATATCATATATTAAAAAAACTTTTAAAATAGTAAACACTATCTTAAAAGTTTGATTCACTTATTTTGAAGTAAGCTCAATAAACTGATCTATATATCCTTTCATAATCTCTAACGAACTTTCCCAGAAATTTTCTTTAGTTATATCGATATCAGCCATCAGTGCAACATCCTCACAGCTGTTAGTTGTAGTTGCGGTTAATAAATCATTGTATTTATCCACAAAAGAAGAGCCATCTTTTATGAACTGTGCATATAATCCTTTAGCAAACAAGCATCCAAAAGCATAAGGGAAGTTATAGAAATTTAATCCAGCATTGTAGTAATGTCCTTTACATAACCACATAAATGGATGTAGTTGAGTATGGTCAAGCCCATCACCATAGGCTGTTTTTTGTGCTTCTAACATAATTTTTTCAAGGTCACTGCTGAATAAAAACTCTTTCTTACGTTTTTCTACTACTTCACTTTCAAATAGGAAGCGAGAGTAAATATCACAGATTACCTGTGTTACATCCTGTAACATACTTTCGATTAACATGGCTTTTTCTTGATCGCTTTGAGCATCTTGAATAGCTGCATTCATAATTATTGTTTCATTGAAAGTAGAAGCTGTTTCTGCAACAGGCATAGTATATCCAGTATTTAAAATAGATAATTCTTGAATGCGTGCCCCATGATAGGCATGTCCTAATTCATGAGCCAAAGTTACTACATCACTTAAAGAACCATCAAAATTAGTGAGTACACGGCTTTGTTTCAAATAAGGCAAATTAGCACAAAATGCTCCACCAACTTTTCCTTTACGAGGGTAAAAATCAATCCAATTGCCATCATAAGCATATTTTACAATATCAGCAACATCGGTTGAAAAACTATTAAAATTTTTAATAAGATAGTCTTTAGCTTCTTCGATAGTAAATGAAGTTGCAGTTTCACATTGCAGTGTTGCGAATAAATCATAAAATGGAAGACCATTTTTATGACCTAGTATAGTCGCTTTATGACGTAAATAACGATGGAAATCAGGTAGATATTTTTTGATTGCATTAAACATTGAATCTAAAGTTTCTTTTTTCATACGTGATTGCACTAAAGTCATATCTAAAACCGATTCATATCCACGAAGACTCGCAATAGTGTTTGCTTCTCCTTTAATGCTATTTAATGCAAAGGCAACAGCATCATTAATTTTTTCATAGCCTTTAAGTTCCGCTTCATAAGCGGCTTTTCTAATAGCTTTGTCATCACTATATGCTAGGTTACGAATAGAAGATAAAGTGGTCACTTCATTGTTATAGTCAATTTCGACAATGGAAGTTAAATAACTTTGTAAGTTATCCCAAGCATCAGAAGCATTTATTTCTAATTTACTAATGACCTCTTCAACTTCATCACTTAATAAGTATTTTGCTTTAGCCTGTATTTCACTAATTTTAAAATAATGTTCATTAATAAAAGCATCTTCTTTAGCAAAGGCATCTAAATCAATAGTACATAATAATTTATTTAATGTGGTTAATGGTTTAGCAGCATTACTTGAAATAGTTGAATATTGATCGCGGTATGCACTCGTAGTAGCATCAGAAGTGTTCGTGCTAGAATTAAGAGAAATAAAAGTACCTATTTTTCTACTTACTAAAGTCAATTCTTGTTGTATTTTTAGGATGCTAGCAACTTGATCAACTGTGATTGGTGCTTTTAAAGTAGTTGATAAGTCAGATAAAGATTGAATTAACTGAGGTAAATAAGCAAAGTCTTTTTTAAATTCAGGGCTATCATAGCCGGTGTATAAAACATCAAGATTCCACGTGGACATAAGTTGTTCCTTCTTTCTAAATATATGATATTAGTATACCAACTCCTATCTGAAAAATATACCAATACTATAACTAATTGAAGATTTTCAATTAAAATAAATTAATACTAATAAGTAGAAGAGGTGTTATAATGAAGTTGGAGGATTCAACAATGATTATTAAAATAGAAAAAATGGGAATTAACGGAGAAGGAATAGGATATATCAACAACATTCCGACATTCGTCCCTCATGCATTAGTAGGAGAAGAGGTAGAAATCGAGTTAATAAACAATCAACCGCGATATAAAATAGCAAAATGTATTCGTATTATTAAAAAAAGCATACATCGCATTGATAGTGAGTGCAAAGTATCACGACAATGTGGAGCTTGTACATTAATGAGCTTAGATTATCAAGAACAATTAAACCAAAAGAAAGCTATGGTGGATCAAGCATTATATAAATATGCAAAGATAAAAAGCAAAGAGATTAATGATATTGTAGCTAATCCAACACCACTAGCTTATAGAAATGCGCTTAAATTACCACTAAAAGAAATTAATGGAAAACTAGAAAGCGGTTTATATGCTCCACAATCAAATATGTTAATTGTAAGTGAACATTGTGCTATTCATGAGACAAAGCTAGAACAGATAAGAAAAGAAATTATGAATGTTCTTAATGAACATCAATTTAAAAGTTATGATAAAAAAACTAAAGTTGGATTAAGAACTTTAGTTTTAAGAGGATTTCTTGGGAAATATCAATGTACTTTGGTTAGTGGAAAAGATATATTGAGCCAAGCACTTATAGATGATTTAATGAATATAGAAGGACTTCATTCTTTGTATCAAAATATAAATATAGAGAGAAATTCAATAGAAGTATTTGGTAAAAAAATGCTTCATTTAGCTGGGTCAAAAACATTAGAGCTTAAATTAGAAGAGTATGTATTTAGGCTCTCACCGCAAGCTTTCTTTCAACTTAATACAGCTCAGGCAACCAATATCTATAAAAAAGTAAAAGAATTGGTTAGTGGAGCAAATTTTATGGTGGAGGCTTATTGTGGTATTGGCGGTGTAGCTATATTTTGCCATGATGTAGTTAGAAAAATTATTGGTGTTGAAGTGGTTAAAGAAGCAGTGAAAAATGCTAATGAGAATGCAAAACTTAATCGTGCAGATAACTGTAAATTTGTATGCAATGATGCCCCACAAGAACTTCGAAATATTGCTAAAGACCAAAAAATTGATGTAATAGTCGTTGATCCACCACGTAGTGGATTAAGCAAAGCTATGATAGAATCACTTATCAAAAGTAAACCAAGAAGAATAGTATACATATCTTGTAATCCTAGTACATTAGGAAAAAATATTGAAGAATTAAATAAATACTATGCGGTTAAGGAAGTAACTCCTTATGACATGTTCTCATACACCCCGCATGTTGAAACGGTAGTACTTTTACAACGCAAATAAAAGCTCAATATCTTACAATACCATACAAAGTTTCTTATAAGAATTTTTTTAAGATGTTAATTAGACGATTCACTCGTCTTATTGATATACTGAGTTTTTTAGGTTCTTTAAAATCTAGTGTTGGTGAGAAGAAACCAAAAGAGTAGTAAGCAAGATCATGTGTTAGAAAGAGCACATGATTTTTTTATAGCTAAACGTACTATGGTATTGATAATAAATAAAATACGATTTCAAAAAGTAGAGCAATTACGATAACCCGAGGCAATGCGTTTGATTGTTTTAATAAGATTATTAGTGCTATCAATTTTACTATTATTGTAAGGATGAATAAGAGCGTTACAAATGGAATCAATATGTTTTAATAAAGCTTTAATTGAAGTTTTAAATGGATGTGAAATAATAGGCTTTCGTAATCTACTAAAATGAATCTTTAATTATTTTGCTTATTATTTGAGGACAACTGATTCTTTTAAAACTATGTTTTTATAGAAATCTTATGAATATTCATGAACTCGTATGTATACCCTACATGAGCAAGAATCCTATACAGAAACTATAAACATATTGCAAATTACTAGAAGTCTTTGTTTCAAATATACACAGTAATAATGGAAGACTATAAAAGAATGATATGACTAGTTTTTATTTATGAAATAAATATTTATAAAATTCAACAATATTCTAATTTTTCTATGCTATAATGTAAAAAAGTAAGGATTTAAACATTATTAAGTAAAGTAATAGGTAAGTAAGGGTTTGCTAAAGGAGGGGAAGTATTATGAGTTTAGATAAAATCCAAAGAAGAATGGAAGATCCAAGATATAAAGCACTAAATATTACTACAGCTGATGATTCAGAACCGTATGTTTTTGTCAGTTATAAAAGCGATGATTGGGAAGTTGTGTTATCCACCATTGTATATGAACTTCAAGATCGTTATGGACTAAGAGTATATTTTGATCGTGCTTTTGATGAAGCTAATGCTTTGTGGACAGAGCAATTTCAAAAAGCGATGGGTAGTCCAAAATGTAAAGCTGTAGTTGTGTTTTTATCTAAACATTATTATGCAAGTTATGCTACTTTGCTAGAATTGATGTATAGTCAGACAAAGATTTGTATGGTTAATCGTATTAGAAAACCAATTATACCAGTTATCATTGATCCAAACTTACAAAATGAAGTAGACAAGCTAATGTCCAATGAAGAAGATACAGGACTCCGTTTGGAAGGGACTGAAAGATTGCTTTTTGATCGTGTTTTTGATCAATTAGTTACGATTGCTCATAAAGAAAATGGTTTAGATGCAGAAACATTAAATTCTTATGTGAAACAGATGCGCTTAGAAAAACGTATTTGTGCACAATTTATAGAAGCAATCATTAATTTTTCAAAATCTAATTACAATTTCTTTATTGATAATGAAGAGTTCTATCATAAATTAGCTTTAACTATAAATGATGCAGTAAATACTACAAAAAATTCATTACAAGATACTATAGATGTTTTTAATAATTTGAATTCAATTGATTTGAAAAAAATGTTTAATAATGCAAAAGTTGCGGTTAAAGATCAAGATTCAAATGAAATCGTAGTTGTTGACATGAATGTTCAACAAGCCTTTAAAGATGTAACTTATGTGATATCTAAAGAAGAATTAAATAAATTAAGTGCAGATGATTTGTTTAACCGTGGTTGGAACTGGAACTCAGGTAATGTGGAAGATCGTGACTATACGAAAGCTTTTTCCTACTTTGTGCATGCAGCATATAAAGATGTTAAAGCAGCAAGTTTTAGAATTGCTTATGCTTATGATGAGGGTAATGGTGTAGCTCGCGATTATGTCAAGGCTCGCGCATGGTATTTAAAGTCAGCTGAAGAAGCTAATGACATGTATGCAAAATATAATTTAGGTATTATATATGAATTTGCTAAGGGTGTAGAAAAGAATTTAGAAGTTGCTATAGAGTGGTATCGCAAAAGTGCTGAGCAGGGATTTGATTCAGCAATGAATAAAATGGCTCAATTTTACGATCATGGAAAACATGGGATTAAAGATGATAAAGAAGCATTTAAGTGGTATAAAAAAACAGCTGAAGCAGGAAAAACAGAAGCATATATAGAAGTTGCACTAGGATATTATCAAGGCGAAGTAGTTGAACAAGACTATGAGCAAGCGCGAATTTGGTTTGAAAAAGCAGGAAAAGAAAGCATACCAAATGCAAATTTCTACTTAGGTGAAATCTATGAAAATGGTTATGGTGTAAAAGTGGATATTGTTAAAGCAATGTCGTATTACACTCTTAGCTCAGATAGCAACCCTAAAGCAAGAGAGAGATTATTAGCACTAACAGGGCAAGGCATAGGGGCAATCAAAGATAAAATTGTCGAATCAGAAATGTTTAAAAAAGTTTCTGAAATTGATGTTGATAGCACCATCGATGCTACAAAAGAAGCTATGAAAAATATTGGTGGCAAATTCAAAGGTATGTTTAAAAAATAAAAGAAAACAAGATACTTCATAATGAAGTGTCTTGTTTTTTGGTTAGTGTTTATGTTTTTGTAAGTTGTCACTAGACATAGTGAAGGCAATAGCAAGTGGTATCATGTAAGAAATCATGCTACTACCACCATAAGAAATAAAGGGTAAGGTTATACCAGTGATTGGAAGAATACCAACAATCATTCCCATGTTTTGAAATTGTTGATACATAAGCATCCCTACAGCACCGCAAAGTAATAAACGTTCACGATTACTATGGTGATTAAAGGCGATGTGAAGGAGCTTTAAGTCTAGTGCTAGACATAAGAAGATTACTAAAGACGTCCCCATTAGCCCAAAATTTTGAGCTATTACTGTAAATATAAAGTCAGTCTGCGGTTCAGGGAAATAAATAATAGCTTCATTTAAGGAGATGCCATTTAATCCTGAAGCGCCGACTGTCATTAATGATGTATAAAGCTGATGTCCCCAAGATGAACTATATAACTCGACATCAAGCCAACCATAAATTCTTGTTAAACGATAACCGCCACCAAAGATTTGATTTAATAAATTGGGATTTAGTTCATAAAGGATTAGAAATCCACTTAATACAATAAACAATGTTAATCCACCATAAATAATCCATTGGCTTTTTATACCAGAAATACATAACATAACGGCAATGCTAATTACCACAATAATAGGTATTCCAGTATCGGGTTGAAGAAGGATTAGAACTAAAGGTAAAGCAGCGAATTTCAATATTTTATAAAATAATTCTAAATCACTTTGATAAGATAATTCTTGTTTGTTCTCATTATGCTCATGAATAATGTTTGCGCAAAATATAATCAAAACAATCTTCATAAATTCGCTTGGCTGAAAAGAGCCGATATAGGGTATCTGATACCATGCAGTTGTTCCGTTAACTGGTCTAATTAGCGGTAAATCGATTAAAAATTTATCGATAAGCAGTAAAAATAGAAGACCATTTAAGACCCAATAAAATATTTTAACTCCTGTAAATGTACGATCGATTCCAAAATAAATCAAAACTATGCAAAAAGCAGCACCGATAAGAAACCATTGTATTTGCTTCATCCATAAATCAGAATCACGCAAGTAGGCACTCATTATTGGTTCAGAAAGATAGATGGCAACAACGCTAATTATCGCCAGAGCTACTAAAATGCCTAAAAGTATAAAGTCTATGGAGTATTTTTTACCATTTGTTCTACTCATAATATTTTCTCCATTATAATGTGTTCAATGTTTGCTTCATAAAAGGCAGAACCAATAGGGCTATAGCCTAATGCTAAATAAAAATCCTTAACAGCAATTTGAGCGTGAATGTTAATTTTTCCTTTTTTAATAACAGTAGGATCATTTTCTATAGCTAGAAGTAATGATTTTCCGATTTTTTGATTGCGATAATCTTTTTTTACAGCTAATCTTCCAATAGTGACAAAATCATTTTCTTCAAGAATTCGAAGACAACCGACAACTTTATCATCAATCAGTGCAACATAATGAATAGCATTATAATCTTTCTTGTCTTGTTCAATTAATAAATCTACTTGTTGTTCCAACACGAAAACCTCAGTCCTTAATTGTACTAATCCAAATAGTTCTTTCTGTGTTTTAGCAACTTTTATTTCCATGGTTTTCTCCTATGCAACAATGACATTATATTAACATAAATTTAAACTTATATAAAGTAATACCTATTGTTTTTGTAGTTTACTTTTAATCATCATTTATTTATGATATTATAATATTGAGGTGTTCAAATATGAGGAAATGGCACACATTATTAAATATTTTTCAGTTCCCGTTAAAGTTGTTGTTTATAGCATCAATTTTATTCTGTACAGGAACATTACTATTAAACCCAAACTTTACATTATTTTTCCCAATAAATGGAGATTTAATTTATCAAGTTGCTTATTTCATTAGAACAATTGGTAATTTTATTATCGTAAATTTTCCTTTTTTTATTTTGGTGAAAATGCTGTCTAGAAAAGGAGCTCAAGGTATCCAAAGTGAAGTAGGATTAATTGGGTATTTTGTATTTTTAATCACAACTATGTATTTTAGTACCCAAGCACTAGATCCAATATTTTATCGCTCAGTATTTGGGATATCATTAAGTACTACAAATATTCCTGGTATTAATGGAGCGATTCAATATCCTATACAAACAGGATTGTTTGGAGTGCTTTCTGCTGGTCTTTTGGCACGTTGGAGTTATAGAAAATCTCGTAATAAAAATCAATATGGACTTTTTGCATTTATTGATAAAAATACCTATGCTATTATATTAATTCTATGTGGATCAATTATTCTAGGCTTGCTTTATAGTATATTGTGGCCAATAGTACTTCAAGGCTTAAATGAAGTTTTTGAGTTTATTGCTAGTGATATAAACAATCCTATGCATTTATTTATTTATGGTATATTAGATCGTTTTTTATCAGTGTTTAATCTTGGAGGTATAATTAGAAATGCTTTCTGGTTTAGTGAAATGGGTGGCTCTTGGATAGATATCACTGGTATTGGATATACAGGAGATGTAAGCATATGGATGGCACAAGTTGCACAAGGCACATTACCAATAGGGTATGGAAGATTCATTACTCCTTATTACATAATTAACTTATTTGCGGTTCCAGGAATGTTAATAGCATTATATTCTTTATATACAGATAAGATGGAAAGAAAACGTTATCGTATATTCTTCTTTATGGCTATTTTATTATCATTATTAGGTGGAACATTATTACCACTTGAAATATTCTTATTAATCATGGCTCCGATGTTGTTTATAGGCCATTTAATTATTACTGGCTTTTTATTCGCAACCTGCCAAGCAATGAGTATTTATTTTGGGTTTAGTTTTACTGGTAATGCTATTGCGGCAATGCCAGGTAATATTTTTGATATCTTAGTTTACGTTAGAAATCCCGAAGCCTACACAACGATTATGACTATTGCAATTATAGGTGTTATCGTATTTATGCTTTATTTTGCATTAACTCAAATTTATTATCGATCATTAGCACTTAACCTGTTTAATACAGTTCAAACAAAAAAAGTGGTTGATGGTTTTGTTATGGCAACAGGTGGTCTAGATAATATTAAACGAATAAACTCTTCAATATTTAGAGTAGTTATTCAAATTGATGACGCTTCATTAATTAATTTTGATCAACTTCATCGCTTAGGGGCTACTAAAGTGGTAGAAGTACGAGCAGGTTTTGCTATATTCTTTGGTGCTTCGAGTACAATTATAAAAAAAGAAGTAAGCAGAAAAATGAAGGATGCTAAAAGAAAAGTAGATTAAATAATAATTTTAATATAAGGAGGTGTTTTAATAATGATTAAAAAAGCTTTTGATTATGAACTCTATGTTAAAAGTCAATCTGAAAAAATCAAGAAAAGGATTGCTATGTTTGACAATAAACTTTATTTAGAGTTTGGTGGCAAGTTGTTTGATGATTTACATGCTTCACGCATATTGCCTGGATTTAAGCCTGATACAAAAATAAAAATGTTGTGCGAACTAAAAGAAAATGTTGAAATAGTTATTGTTATAAATGCCGTAGATATTGAAAAAAACAAAATCCGTAGTGATTTAAAAATCACTTACGATTTAGATGTACTACGTTTAATTGATGCTTTTAGAAGTTTCAATTTTTATGTAGGTAGTGTAGTTATAACACACTATGCTAATCAAAATGCAACAGATAGTTTCAAGAAAAAACTGGAGGGGTTAGGGATAAATGTAGTGCTTCACTATCTTATTGATGGATATCCTAGCAATGTTCCTTTTATTTTATCAGAAGAGGGCTTTGGAAGAAATGAATATATTGAAACTACACGAGAGCTTATTGTAGTTACAGCACCAGGACCAGGAAGCGGTAAAATGGCAACGTGTTTATCACAGTTGTATCATGATTATAAAAGAAATATTAAATCAGGATATGCTAAATTTGAAACATTTCCAGTATATAACCTATCTTTAAATCATCCAGTGAATTTAGCTTATGAAGCGGCAACTGCTGATTTAAATGATATTAACATGATTGATCCATTTCATTTAGAAGCTTATAATGAAACGGTTGTAAATTATAATCGTGATGTTGAGGTATATCCAGTATTAAATTCTCTATTTGAGAAAATAGCAGGTAAATCCCCATATAAATCACCGACGGATATGGGTGTGAATATGGCAGGACACTGCATTATAGATGATAATGCTGCAAGAACAGCAAGTAAGCAAGAAATAATAAGACGATATTATGATGCCCTGCGTGATTATCGTAAAGAATTAGTGAGTAAAGAAAGCTTAACTAAAATTGAGTTATTGATGAATCAAGCTAATATATCAATTGATGATCGACGTTGTGTTAAAGTAGCACTTGACAAATCAAAAGAAAGTGGTAATCCGGCAGTAGCTATAGAGCTTACTGATGGAACTATAGTGAGTGGTAAGACTAGTGAATTGATGGGACCTAGTAGTGCAGCAATATTAAATGCTTTAAAATATTTAGGTGGAATAAATGAGGATATACCACTAATCTCACCAGCTGTTATTGATCCTATTCAGCAATTAAAAATTAATCACCTGGGAAATGAAAATCCAAGGCTACATACTGATGAGGTATTGATTGCTTTATCCATAGCAGCAACTAATAATCCAATATCCCATGCAGCAATAAAACAACTTGAAAAGCTAGAAGGAGCACAAGTGCATTCAACAGTCATCTTAGCTGAAGTTGATGAAGAAACTTTAAGAAGTTTAAAAATGAATATTACTAGTGAGCCAACATATCATTCTAACAAACTATATCAAAAGAACTAAATAATAAGGAAAAAACCGCACTCGATATTGAAGGCAATAAAGGGAAGCGGTTTTTAAATTGCATTATTTTGATGAAAGCATATTATAGAAATTGATTTCAAACTTTTCTGGAATAAAAGTAGATTATGAACCATAGGCAGAGAGAATTTCGATTTCAATTTTTTTTGTTAATCTATCTTTTACTACAATTTCATTATCGAAAAAAACTGAAAGACATCCTTTTCTAGCTAATGTATTCTTTGTGAAAAAATCAGTAATTTAACTCTTTCCTTCAATATAGAAGGTAGCTAGCAGGATTCCATCTTTTATAAACACTCTAGTCATTTCTAAGATATTTTATCTTTATCAATGAAAACGTGAAAACATTCATGCTTAAACTGATATCAAATGAGTCATCATTGTCGACATCATTTCAACTGCTACTAGTATTAATAAATAAAACTTACTAATCCAAGTCATGGATCAAAAACAAATAATATAATAAGGGCTGCAATAGTGGTAGTATAAGCCCTCACTAAGTAAGGTAATTGATGCGCTAAGTAAGTTTCTGATGCCTAAGCACTCTCATTAATAATGCGGTGTAATTTACCATTAGCCATTTAATTGAAAAATTAAAAAGGTAATGACATGATATGGTTCAGTGCTGTTTTTTAATGTTCTTTGTGATGTGATAAGCAGCAATATGATTAAACATAAGTGCCACCATATAAATCACCATAGCACCCATGGCACTAAGCCTCGATAAAAGCATGCCTAATTGTGTTAAGTATTTGTAATTGACTACAAAGCTAAAAAGCTTGAATAGAAGTTATTGTTTATTTTTCATATTTTGTTCCTGAATAAAAACAGATAACTTATTTAGATAATTCAAAGTGATCATAAATAAAATCTAGAACAATGTAAGAATCGTTAGAATGATCTTCCCTATCGTCTCTAATGGTGCAATAAAAGCTTTCATCTACAATTTCATGCAGGTCAATAAATCGTTTAAGTAAAGTATCTACAAACTCTTTAAGAAGTTTTTCAAATAATTTTTGTTTACTACTACAGTGATTATGAATAGCTCAACTAAAGCACCTCACATAACGCTGTTATAAAATTATATATAATGTCAATATAATATAAGTTGACAAAAAAAAGATAACAATGTATATTTTTGTTAAAGTTAGGTGCATCTAACAACCGCTATAAGCGGCTTAGTTTTTACTGTTAAGTTAGTCGTGGCAAACTTTAGTAAAGGAGATATATTATGAGTATTGTAATTATTGGTGGTAATGAAGGAATGGAAAGACGATATCTTGATGCCTGTAAAGAATTTGGCTGTAAAGCAAAAATTTTTACAAGAATGAAAAGAGGAGTTAAAGAGAAAATAGGATCACCAGACCTGATTATATTATTTACGAATACGGTTTCTCATAAACTGGTTGCTTGTGCCAATTGTGAAGCTAAGCGCTGTAATGCAAAAGTCACTCATGTTCACTCAAGCTCACTATCTGCTCTTAAAAATGTCTTAGCGACAATTTAAGGTGGGTTATGAACCTAGAACAGTCAATAATAGAGCATTGCTCTTTAACTCTTGCAGGTTTTAAAACTGCAAGTTTGTTTAATGTTAAATAGCATAGTAGTGAATTACTATATGAAGATATAGCACAACTTGAATCATTTTAAAGGATAAAGGTGTGACTTTTAAAATTGTAAAACAAACTAAAAATATCGCCTTAATATATCTTTATAGAAAAAATATGTTAATGAATGATATAGAAGACAATCGATCAAAAATAATATTAGAACGATATGGATATAGTAGTTTAAAAGTAGAAGATGCAATAAGAAGATTATCTACAAGACTCTCTAATTGTGAAGAGTTTCCACACGAAATTGGATTATTCTTAGGATATCCACCAGAAGATGTAGAAACCTTTATCTGTAATAAAGGACAGAATTGTAGTGCATGTAAATACTGGAAGGTATATTGTAATGTGGAGGAAACATTGATTAAACTTGCGAAATTTGACAAATGTATGCAAATATACAAACAATTATGGTCACAAGGTAGAAATATCAATCAACTAACAGTATGTAATTAATGGGCTTAATATTTAATAACTCGATACAACACTAGTGAACCACTAGGATGTATATAAAATTAAAATTTATACATTACAGTATTAGACAACTTTAGAATATAGAATTAATTCTTACTAAATCTGTATTCATAAATGTATAGATGTAATAGGTATAAAAAAATGAGAGGAGAATATGATCTTATCGCTAGTAAGGAGCGTATGAATCATATAAAAATAAAATAAGTAAAATAGCAGTAGTTTATTGGAGTGGCACAGGAAATACAGAAGCAATGGCAAACTTTGTAGCTGATGGCGCGAAATCAAAAGGAGCTGAGGTAGATTTATTAAATGCATCAACGTTCAATGCTGATGTATTGGCTAATTATGAAGTAGTAGCGTTTGGTTGCCCATCTATGGGAGCAGAAGTTTTAGAAGAATCAGAATTCCAACCAATGTGGGACAGTGTAAAAAACAATCTAAGTGATAAAAAAGTAGTATTATTTGGATCATCTGGTTGGGGAGATGGAGAATGGATGCGTAACTGGGAAGCTGAAACAGTTGCTCAATCAGTAGAAACTTGTATACGTAATGAAATTCCTGATGAAAGTGCTCAAAATGCATGTTTTACATTAGGAGAAAAGTTAGCGTGAGCAAGTTAAGCTGATAAAGTTGAATAATTATTAAAAAGGCTTATAGAGGAATGATGAATATCATCTTCTATAAGCCTTTTTAATTAATAATTTGGAGAAATAAAAAAACCCCGAAGGGTTGTTTTGCTTAATTACTCGGCGATTGCAGCTTCAACAGCTGACATGATTGCATTAGAAGTAATTGTAGCTCCAGAGATTGCTTCAACTTCTGTAGAGTTAGCTTCTACGATTGCAGCAGGAACTTCAGTTAGTGCAGGATCTGCAATGCCAGGAGTTTCTACATGATCAGTAATTTCAACAGCAGTGATTTTGTCACCTTCTCTTGTTACTTCAACAGTTAAAGGTCCGTTATGTGCTTCAACTGTTCCAGTAGTTTTAACTTCGTCTGATCCACCAGCACTACAACCAGTTAATAATAATGCAGCTAATAAAGTAAATAATACTTTTTTCATTGTCTTTTCCTCCATTTACACAAAAGTGTACTTAATTATTTTATCACTATCAAAAAATAAATCAATAAATTATTGTAGTAAGTTGAACAGTTTTTAATGAAATTTTTATGTAAAATAGTAGCTAAAATAGAAATCATGAAATTAAATTGTTATAATATGGATGTTCAATTAATGCAGCATAAGTAAAATTAAATGATATAAAATAGCAGTAGTAATCATAAATAAAAAAGGAGCCCAAGTATGATTAAGTTAAAAGAAGTAAAAGAACCACAACTAGAAGAGGGATTAACGCCGATAATGCTTACTGATGAAACTATGTTAAATAGAAAAAATAAAATTCTAAATAAAATGAAGGAAGCAGATTATGATAGTATTATTCTTTATGCTGATTTAGAGCATGGATCTAACTTTGAATATTTAGTTGGTTTTGTGCCACGATTTGAGGAAGCCTTGTTAGTCCTTCATCATAGTGGCGAGGCTTACTTAGTTTTAGGTAATGAAAATTTAAATAAATCCTCAAAAGCAAGAATAAAGAACATAGCAGTTTTAATGCCTCATTTATCACTACCAAATCAACCAATGGAAAGAGAGAAAACTGTAAAGGAAATATTAAGTGAAACCAATATTGAAACACATAAAAAAATAGGTATTGTGGGATGGAAAAATTTTACTAGTAAAAATGAATGTAATACTAAATTGTTTGATATTCCTTATTATTTAATGGAGGCCATTAAAGAACTCTGTGTTGATGCAGACTTTTATAATGCCGCTTCAATGTTTATTGGCAGCGAAGGTGCTAGAACTATTAATGATGCTAATGAATTTGCTCATTATGAATTTGGTGCAGCTTTGGCAGGTAACTGCATGCTTGAAGCGATGAATGCTCTTGAGGTTGGTAAAACAGAGATGGAAATTGCTAATCATTTAAATTGCTATGGACAAAACCATAGTGTAGTAACAATAATGGCTACTGGAGATCGATTTGAAAAAGGCAATATGTATCCTAGTAATAAGAAAATAAAATTGAAAGATCCAATATCAATGACTGTAGGATTCAAAGGTGGATTACAAAGTAGAGTAGGGTACGCCATTAAGAATGAAAACGAATTAGATGAAATTAATCAAGACTACCTAGGGAAGGTGGCAATACCTTATTATAATGCAATAAAAACTTGGATAGAAAACATACAATTGGATAGCCTAGGTTATGAGTTGTATAATGTAATAGAGGAAGTATTGCCTAAGGCGCGCTATGGGTGGTCACTAAATCCAGGCCATTTATGTGCAGATGAAGAATGGCTATCATCACCAATTTATCCTAATTCCTTAGAAAAAATTAAAAGCGGGATGTTGTTTCAGTTGGATATAATACCTTCAATTAAAGGCTATGCAGGAATTAGTTGTGAAAGTGGAGTTTTTTTAGCTGATGAAGTATTAAGAAAAGAGATAGCAAGCAAGTATCCTGATATATGGCGTCGCATTGAGAAGCGAGTAGATTATATGAAAAACGTTCTTAATATAGCGGTTCCTATCCATGTTTTACCTACTAGTTGTTTAACTGCTTATTGTAGACCTTATCTTTTAAGTAAGAAAGAAGCTCTAGTTTATATAGAAGAAAAGGCAAGTTAAATTAAGGTGAATTGATTGTTTTTAGGAATATATAAGCATAATTTACTAATTTTTTGCAAAAACTAATAAGAATTGTTTTAATTTTTATTAAAATAGATTAAAATAAATATGCATATAGGAGGAAATTAAAATGGCATTAGTATCAGCAACAGAAATGATGAAAAAAGCTCATGAAGGACATTATGCAGTAGGTGCTTTCAACATCAATAACTTAGAATGGACAAAAGCAATTTTAGCAGCAGCTGAAGAAGCAAAATCACCAGTAATGATTGGTGTTTCTGAAGGTGCAGCAAAATACATGTGTGGATTCAAAACTGTAGTAGCTATGGTTAAAGAAGTACACGACAATATGGGAATTACAGTACCTGTAGCAATTCATTTAGACCATGGATCTTATGATGGAGCAAAAGCTGCAATTGAAGCAGGTTTTACTTCAGTTATGTTTGATGGTTCTCATTATGATTTTGAAGAAAACTTAGCAAAATCAAAAGAAATTATTGAATTCGCTCACGGTAAAGGAATTTCAGTAGAATGTGAAGTTGGTTCAATTGGTGGAGAAGAAGATGGTATCGTAGGTGCAGGAGAATTTGCAGATCCTCAAGAATGTGCAGCTATTAATGAATTAGGTGTAGATTTCTTAGCAGCTGGTATCGGAAACATCCATGGTAAATATCCAGAAAACTGGACAGGATTAAATTTCGATGTTTTAAATAAAATCGATCAAATCACTGGTACAACACCACTTGTACTACATGGTGGTTCTGGAATCCCTCAAGATCAAATTGAAAAAGCAATTTCAATGGGAGTTTCTAAAATTAATGTAAATACAGAATTACAATTAGTGTTTGCAGCTGCAACACGTGAATATATCCTTGCAGGTAAAGATATTGAAGGTAAAGGATATGATCCACGTAAATTACTAAAACCAGGAGTTGATGCAATTACTGAAAAAGTAAAAGCAATGATGGCTGGATTTGGTTCAGTAGGAAAAGCTTAATTTAAATATTGAATAGAATATAACAAAAATCTCTTAAATCTAGATAACTAGGTTAAGAGATTTTTTTGTGTTAAATAATTTAAATAGAAATATTAAAGCTAATAGCACTTAAAAGGAAGTAATAATAAAAGAATGAGTTAATAAAAAATAAATGTTTACAAAAGCAAAAAATCAATTATAATAAAATTATGGAGTGAAATACTCCGAATATAATGTTTTTGGAGCACGAAAGGAGGAAAGGATTGAATGATTAATCTGATAAGATGCGACGATCGACTTATACATGGACAATGTATGACAAGGATTGTTCAACATTATAAAATCAATAGGATAGTTGTGGTAGATGATTTTACAGCAAGTAATCCTACGATGCGATTTGTTATTGAAAAAATAGCTATGCCAGGCATTAAAAACATAATTTATAGTGTTGAAGAAATGAAAAGTAACATTCAACAATATATCAGTGATGATGTGGGGACGTTGATTGTATTTAGATTTCCAACAATTGCAAAAATATTGTTTGACTCTGTAGAAGGGTTGCCAACATCTTTAATGATTGGCCCCGTACAATCAAGAGAAAATACAAAAGAAGTTCAGGGCGGAACTTATATTACAAAAGAAGAAGCAGATGATATCGATTATCTTCACACCGAAAAACATGTAGAAGTGTATTTCCAAGTAGTACCTGATATGCCTAGACATGATTGGGCAAATATTAGAAACAAATTTTTATAGAAAGAGGGAAATTATATGAATTTAGTACAAGCACTATTGATTTCGTTATTGGGTTATTTAACACATATTCATACACCATTCTTGGGTGGTGGACTAATTGGATGGTATTGTGTGGGACGACCACTAGTTTCATCATTTTTTATAGGATTAATTCTCGGAGATGTAACAACGGCGATTATTTTAGGGACTTATGTACAGTTAGTATTTATTGGATTAGTAACACCTGGAGGATCTATTACTCCAGATATGAACCTAGCAACCTATATTGCGGTTCCACTTGGGGTTGTTACTAACCTTGATCCTGGTGCTACAGTTGCCTTAGCGGTGACAGTTTCATCTATAGGAACAATAATGGCAACACCAAATTTTGCAGCAACACTTATTCCGGTAAATTACCAAAAGAAATTGGTTGCAGACGGCAAGCTAGCACAAGCGACACGTGTACCAATTTGGGGTAATGGTGTAAAATTCTTATTTAGATTTATTCCAACATTTCTTTGTTTATTCTGGGGACAAACAGCAGTTGAGGCAATAATTGCTGCATCACCAGTATGGTTAATCAATATTATGACAATTTTTGGAAGACCAATGTCATTAATTGGATTTGCGATTCTACTTAAAATGATGGTTAATAAATCTGTAGATTTACTTTATTTCACAGTGGGGTTTGCACTAATGTCTGTTTTAGGATTAGATATGTTAACAGTATTAGTATTCGCATTATTAATTGCATTATTAGAATATAAAATTAGTAGATCTAAGAAGGAGGTAGCTTAGTATGTCTAACAAAATATTAACAAATAAAGTTATGAAAAAATCCTTCATTAATTGGATGTGTTACAACTTATCATTATATCAACCAGAAACAATGCAAGCGCCAGCATTAGTAAAAATGTTTGGAGATATCAGAGAAGACTTATATCCTGGTGATCCACAAAAACAACAAGAGTTAATGGCTAGACATTTACCATTCTTTAATACAGAACCTTTCTTAGGGTGTTTAATTCCAGGCATTGCACTTGGTATGGAAGCAGAAAAAGCAAGTGGTGCAGATGTTCCGGATGACCTTATTGTTGCGATTAAATCGGCACTAATGGGGCCGTTTGCTGGAATCGGTGATGCATTATTACCAGGAACATTTATTCCAATTTTGTTAGCGATTGCATGTGGATTAAGTGCAGATGGTCAGGTAACTGGTGTATTTTTCTATATGGCTGTATTCTTAGGTGTAATGGTACCACTAACATGGTTCCTGTTTAAAAAGGGATGTGAACTTGGTGCTTCAGCTGCAGAACTAATTTTAGGAAATGATTTAAAGGACGATATAATTAGTGCATTAAATATTGTGGGGTTAACCGTAGTTGGTTGTATTGCAGCAGCTTATGCAAATATTACTATTGGTTGGCAATATGTACAAGATGATGTAGTAATTGTGGACTTGGGGAGTCTAATTAATGGTGTGTGGCCAAAACTACCTGTATACTTAGCGGCGCTAGGAACTTACTATTTAATGGCTAAGAAAAACTGGAGTGCAAATAAAGCAATCTTGTTATACTTAGTTCTAGCGATTATTGGATATTTCACCGGCATCTTAACAGTCTAATGAAAGAAGTAGTAAAACAATTATTGGGGAAAGTCATAGTTTCTTGCCAAGCATACGAGGACACACCTCTATTTGGGTCGGAAAATATGAAGAAGATGGCTGCTAGCGCAGTATTAGGCGGAGCTCAAGCATTTAGGGCTTGTTGGGTAAGTGATATTAAGGCTATTAAATCATTAGGGTCTTATCCGATAGTTGGTATTAATAAAGTGTTTTATCCTGAGAGAACAGATGAATATATATTTATTACTCCAACATTTGAAAGTGCCAAAGAACTTATTGAAGAAGCAGGATGTGAAGTAGTTGCTTTGGATTGCACTATAAGGCCTTTTAGACCAAAAGAAGAGTTACTTGAACTATTAAAAAAAATTAATAAGCATTATCCTGAAATAGCTATCATGGCGGACTGTTCAACTTATGAAGAATGTGAGTTTGCAGAAAGCACTGGATATGTTGATATCTTAGCGACAACACTTTCAATGAAATATAAGAAAGACAAAGGTCCCGATGTAGAACTGGTAAGAAAAATAAAACAAAATTTAAAATTACCAGTAAATGCAGAAGGAGAAGTTTGGGAAGAACAAGACATAGCTAATCTAGTTGAAGCAGGAGCAGATATGATTACTATCGGCAGTGCAATTACACGACCACAAAATATTACAGAACGATTTGTTAAAGCAAATCATAAAGCTAGAGAATAATTTAAAATTAGGGTCATCATATAAAAAGAATAAATTGATGACCCTAATTTATTTATAATGGAGGGTTTAATGGAATATTCATTTAAAATGACAAAAGCGTTACACGTAGAGTATTTGAAGTATTTAATTTGCCTAAGTAAGAGAAGCAGATTGATTGGATATTGGATTAAAATTTCTATTCCTTTATTAATAATATTTACTGGATGGTATTTTACTTTGTTTACATTGTATTTTATTTTTCCAGCAGTAGCACTAAGTGTTATATGGGTATTTTGGATTAGCAATAATATATGGAATAAAATTGTGAGTTTACAAGTAGATAAAATCCTTAGTGGTCAAAAGGATATAGTGTATGGTGAAGTCATAATAAAAGTAGAAGATGATGGAATGCTAATAAATAAGGAGTTATTTAAGTTTAAAAAAATCATAAGAATAGCTCACCTTAGTGCTTCGATTTTATTTTTTTACGATACAGGAAAAACATTTGTTATTGATGCTACATTGTTTTATAAAATGGATCAAAAACATAATATTTTAGAGCGAATAAATAAGGATGCTAATACTAAAAAATAGAGGTGATTTTATGAAAATTAAGAGCAATAAAGTATTTATCAATGAAGAATTTGTTAAGGCTAGCATAGAAATAGAAAACGGCGTTATAACAAAAGTCAGCTACGATGACATCGATGTAGATATAGACTATAAAGATAATAAAATAATTCCTGGATTAGTAGAAATACATAGTCATGGATTTAAGGGTATGAATTTTAATTATGCCACAGAAAAAGGAATTATAGCATGGCTAAAGAGTTTGCCTTATGAGGGAGTGACTAGCGTACTCCCAGCAAGCTCAACCGCAAATATTGAAGCTCTTGAAAATACATTTGAACTAATGGGTAATTTAAATTTATATGATTATAAAAATATCGCTAATGTCCTAGGAATCTATATTGAGGGTCCATTTATTAGTTTTGTTAAGCGCGGAGCACAAGATCCTTACAATATTCAATCAATGAATACGCAATTACTAGAAAAATGGAATCAACTTTCAAAAGGGTTAATTAAACTTGTTTGTGTCGCACCTGAAATGCCTAATGCTGACAAGTTTATTAAATACTGTAAAGATAATAAAATCAAGGTAAGCATTGGTCATTCTAATGCAAAATATGATAGCATTATAAATGCAGCTAAAGAAGAAATTGATAGTTTTACACACACATTTAATGGGATGAGCCAATTAACACAAAGAGAGCCTGGAGTAGCAGGTGCAGCCATGGACTTAGATAATATTTATGCAGAGTTAGTTGGAGATGGAGTACATGTACATCCTGCCGCTGCTAGAATTTTAGCGAAGTGTAAAGGTAAGGATAAATTGATTTTAGTGACTGATTCTGGTTCGCTAAAGGGATGTCAATCTGGAGTGTATGTGCAGGATGGGAAAGAGTATTTTGTACAAGAAGATAAGAGTATAAAATTAAGTGATGGTACCATCTGTGGCAACACTCAAAATTTAATGGAAATATTACGAAATGCTATTGTAAATATGAAGATTGATGAAGTTACTGCAATAAATGCAGTGACAATTAATCCGCTAAAGATGTTAGGAATACCTAATAAGGGATTACTTAAAGAGGGATACACCGCAGATATAGCGGTAATTGATGAGAATTATAATGTTCTATCAACGATGTGCAATGGAATAATAATTGATAAAAAAGGAGAAAATTAAATATGAGAGGTATTTTATTAGTTAGTCACGGTAGATTTGCTGAAGCATTTAAAGAAGCGCTTGAAATGATTAGTGGGGAAGCGAACAATGTTTACTGTGTTTGTTTAGATGTTCAAGATGGACCAGAATCATTTACAAAAAAAATAGAAGATATCGAAGATAATTTTGATCAATATGATGAAGTGATTGTTTTTTCAGATTTATTTGGTGGTACTCCATGTAATATTTCAATGTTCAAATATTTAGAAAATGATAAATTCACTCTAGTTTCTGGAATGAATTTTCCGATGGTATTAACCGCTATTCTAACACCAAATGAAGATCCAAATAACTTAGTGCAATTAGGAAAAGAAGGAATAATGAATATTAAAGAAAGTTTAAAAAATGAATTAAGTTAAATTCGCTTATATTTAGTAATTAAACTAATACATAAATTTTATATCATTTCTTTGGTTGTTTAAATTGACAAAATTTTTAAATATTGATTTAATAAATTAAAGACTAAAATAATTGTAGATAGGTGAAGTATGGATATTATAAAAAGAATTGAAGCAAACTCAACAATTTTATCTAAAAGTGAAATGAAAGTAGCTAACTACTATATTAATAATTTAGAAGATGCAGTTGAATGTACATTACTAGAAATATCAAAAATTTTAAACGTTGGCGAAGCAACCATTGTGCGATTTTCCAAAAAAATTGGGTATGATTGCTTTAAAAATATGCAACTTGAAAGTTCTATTGATTTAGAGAGAAATAAAGGAAAAAACAAAAAACAATTTTATCATGAACTCGAAAAAGGTATAACTGATGCTATTGGGAATACAATCCTTAATTTAGATGATAAAAATATTGAAAATATCGCTAAAGAAATAGATAAGCACGAAAACTGTGTTTGTATTGGGGTTGGAGCATCGGGGTTTTCTGCGCATATTCTTTCGATTCGTTTAATTAGAAATGGTAAAAAAACATACTATATTGAAGATAATCATAACGAAACCATTTTCTTAAGCACTATTGATGAAAGCTTCACAGTAATTGCTTTTTCAAATAGTGGGACAGCAGTAGATACAGTTGAAGCTGCAAAGTTAGCGAAAAATAAAGGCGCTACCATAATCGGTATTACATCTTCGTTGATTTCGCCATTGGCCGATATTTCAGATTATGTTTTATTTTGTAATAAGCGCGCAAAAGTAATAAGTGGAGGAAATTTAGCCACCCAGATAAATCAAATATTTATTGCAGATGTTATTGCTACTGCTTATTCTTTAATAGATACAGAAAGATCAATTAAGGTAAAGAAAGAAACCTATAATTCTATTGTAAGCAAGCATTTTGAGTAATTTCAAGATGCGGTGTTATTGTAGTTTTGAAAAAAACAAATTATTCTAATAGACCATACTCTTAAAATTGAAGAAATTAAAAGGGTGTGGTTTTTAGTAGTTAAATTAACAAGAGTGAGGATAATAAGTAATTTAATAAAAGATCAATTACACTTACTGCAAAAAATGCCATGCTAAAAAAATTGACTCCTGCAGAATACAGAAATCAATCCATTGATTTATCTAATTTAGTTTTTGTGTCTAATTTATTTATAGAATAGATATAAGATCCTTTAATTGAAAAATCACACAGATGTCTTTCACAGGTGTATTAAAGCGATTAATAAATATCGCATGCATACCAGTATTCTGTGCTCCTATGATATCAACTTTATAGTTATCGCCAATATAAACACATTGTTCTGGTTTTAGACCTAGCTGATTAGCTACGTGTAAAAATACTGAAGGATCAGGTTTATGACTGCCGAATTCGCCTGACACAACACTGCACTCTAAATATTCATCAATATTGATGGAAGCTAGTTTTCTTCTTTGTGTGCTTTTGTCGCCGTTGGTTAATACTGCCAATTTATATTTTGACTGCAGATAATCAAGTGTGGGTAGTACATCATCAAATAGATAAGTGATGTCACCGGTGTTACTAGACCAATAAGCATTAAGTTTTTCAGCATCTAATGGACTGATGTCGTATTTTTGCGCAAGGAGTTTAAAAACCTCGATTCGAGCGGTAGTACCGTGGTTATCCCAAATTAAAATATCTTTAATTGCTTGTGAGCTATTTTCTTTTACTATACCTGGGATTAATTGATGAACCATTTCATTAAATGCGCGTTGTCGATCAATGAGGGTATTATCTAAATCAAATATAACTGCTTTTATATCTTTCATTATAAAACTCCTTCTTTAGTCTTTAATTCTAGGGTGTTTAATGCGGTCATATCGAACTGTGAAACATGCAAAAATAATACAAGAACTATATAATATTAATAAGGATAAGCTCATACCTAGATTTCCAGGGAAAACGCTCAACAAAGTTACAAAGGTTAAAAGCCCTAGAACTCTGGCAGAGCCGATCATAATTTCACGACTTACAGTTCTTCCAATAACATTTTCACTTGCCATAAAATCACTGATGATATTCATAACAATAATATTGAAAGGAGTCATCACAAAAGCTAAGAAAACATATTGGAATAATCCATGAATGATAACACCAAATAAATTGCTGAATAAAATTAGTGATATCCCACTAATAAATAAGCCAACACTACCAACAACTAGAAAACGAATACGGTTGTGTTTTTTTACAAATTTTCCCATAGCTAAATTTGAGACTGTACCAAAAACGGCAAATACTGTTAATAGCTCACCATAAGTTGAACTATCGCCTAGTGCTTCATAAATTAATAATCCAGTTAAAGATAGTGTTGCAGCATCACGTAAAGCATATAAAAACTGTGCAATGAGCACAAAGCGCCATTCAAAATTAGTTTTAGCATCGTAGAAGCATTTTTTAATTGAAAACTTTAAAGGCAATTTTTTAACATTCAAAAATAAAGAAATGATGATGATCAAGACAAACATTATTATGGCTAAGCGAAACATCATATAATAACCATCTAATTCGATAGTAAACATTTGAAGTATTTGAGCTGATAAAAGGGGAGAAAAAATAGTAGCTAAACTATTTAATCCAGCTTGCAGTGCTAAATAAGGACCACGTGTTTTGGGTTTGGTACAAAGTTGTACTAGGGTATTCATAGATATCCAAAAGCAACCTTCGCCTGCTCCCCATATAAGACCAACAATATAAATAATGCTGTAATTTGAGGCGATAGCTTCTCTACTTTGTAATAAAAAAACGACTGCTGTAGTGATTAGTATTAGACCGCTCATCATTATTGTTGACATCTTAATGTGAGCTGATAATTTTGCCGATAAAAAAGCCAGTACAGCTAATGCGCCATAGCGAAGCATTGAATAAATACTTATAACTACATAACTACTCGTATAATCTAGTAAATAGACATTGGCGAATACAGTAACCATAGTTGCGGCTAGGGTATAAGCTGTAACTATAACTAGAAGTAAAATTTCATCTTTTTGCATTTTCATAGTAAACCTCACATATTAATCTATTCTATTTCATATCATAAAAACCTGCAACCACTTTTTAGTTAAATATAGTAGATAGACGTATTTTTTTTATGCATTAATATAAGGATGAAAAATTTCAAAACGAGATCATTTTTTTGCATTCATAATTAACTGCGAAATAAAAATAGTTCTTGCATAATATTTTTAATTAAGATATTGTATAGTAGCTTTTGAAAAAAAAGAAGGAGGACTAGCGTAATGAGTAAAATAAGTTCAAATAAATTAGCGACCATGCCAATTGGTAAATTACTTTTTAGTATGAGTGTTCCTGCGATTATTTCAATGATTATTCAATCTCTTTATAATATTGTAGATAGTATATATGTTGCACAGCTTGGACAAGACGCATTATTTGCGATGGGACTGGTTTTCCCTATGCAAATGATTGGGCTCTCTGTAGCGTTGGGTTGTGGTATCGGTACTAATGCATTGGTGGCAAGAAGATTAGGACAAAAAAGACTTGATCATGCATCGCAAACTGCCACAACAGGAATAGTGCTTTCAGTAATCCATTCAGTAGTTTTATTGGTATTTGGGTTGTTGTTTGCAAAACCGTTTCTAAGTTTATTTAGTGATAATCCAGAAATTATTTCAATGGGATCGACTTATTTATATATAGTTATGGGATTTAGTATAGGTCAACAGGTTCAAATCAGCTGTGAAAAAATACTTCAAGCAACAGGTAATATGCTTGTGCCAATGACAGCATTATTTATTTCAGCAGGATTAAATATTATTCTTGACCCAATTATGATTTTTGGCTACTTGGGATTTCCAGCAATGGGTGTTGCTGGTGCAGCGTTAGCAACAGTTATTGGGCAGTTAGTTGGAATGGTTTATATAGTGTTCGTATTATTTAAAAAAAGTCATGATGTTAAGATTGAACTGAAAGGGTTTAGGTTCAATGCTATTGTGGTAAAGAAGATATATAAAATTGGTATCCCTACAATGATTATGAATGCAATTGGATCAGTTACTACAACAGCGATGAATTCAATTTTGGTAGGATTCAGTAGTGTAGCAGTAAATGTATTGAATATTTATTTTAAAATGCAATCCTTTGTATTTATGCCAGTGTTTGGGTTATTGCAAGGCGGCATGCCGATACTTTCATATAACTATGGGGCAAAAAACAAAGAACGCTATGTTAAGACGATGAAATACACATTTATAACAACGGTTGTAATACTGTGGTCAGGAACAGTTTTATTTTTACTAGCACCAACACCAATATTAAATCTATTTAATCCTACAGAAGAATTAATAACAATCGGAGTTCCTGCGCTGAGAATAATTTGTTTAAGTTTTATTTTTGCGTCAATTTCGATCCCGATTAGCACTATGTTTCAATCACTAGGGTTAGGGGTTAAAAGTATGCTCTTATCTGTTTTTAGGCAGTTAATCCTATTGGTTCCGATAGCATATGCATTAGCGCTACTGGTAGGTTTAGATGGTGTATGGTGGGCTTATGTTGTTGCGGATATATTGGTGGTACTGATATTTGTGCCTGTTGCATATAAAACAATAAAGAAAGCATTTCAATAGAAAGTTGAATGACCAAGATCAAAAGGGACGATGAATATCGTTCTTTTTTATAGCATAATGCTTTAATTTATCATAGGTAGTAATTGATATGAAATATAAAGACGGTAGGGTAAAAAGGGTTCCCAATATACTGTATATACCAAGGTTAACTATATTAAAAAAAGCAGATTAAATTTCCAAGAAAGTAAAAAAATAGATCAATAATTAATGAGCGATTAGTCTGATTGATTAACACTAAAAGAGTAGTTTTTTCAGGTCTAAAAAAAACTTAAAAAATATTTAAAAAAGGCTTGCTATAGGCGTTTTAGAGTGTTATAATACTGGAGCACTCGCAATGACGTGGGAGGTTGCTGACACACTGAAAGGCGTTGTCCTAATGTGTAGTTAGGTTATTCTCAAATAGTGAGTCTGCTTCGGCAGAAATGAAATGAAGGAGGAAGATTTCATATGGCAAAAAATAGCGTTAAAATTCGCTTAAAAGCTTACGAGCACAAAGTTTTGGATGCTGCATCAGTAAAAATTATCGATGCTGCTACAGCGCACGGAGCTAAAAAAATTGTTGGTCCAGTACCACTACCAACTGAAAAACAAGTGGTTACAATCTTGCGTGCGGTACATAAGTACAAAGATTCACGCGAACAATTTGAAATCAGAACACACAAACGTTTGATCGAGATCATTGGGCCAACAGCTGAAACAATTGATTCATTAAGTCGTTTGGAGCTACCAAGTGGCGTTGATATCGAGATCAAGTTGTAATTAAGTGGAGGTGAACATCATGAAAGGAATCTTAGGAAGAAAACTTGGCATGACACAGGTATTCGCAGCTGACGGTACATTAGTTCCAGTTACAGTTGTAGAAGTAGGACCAAATGTGGTTATGCAAAAGAAAACAATCGAAACAGACGGTTATGAGGCAGTTCAATTAGGTTATGATTCAGTTAAAGAATCAAGAAGTAATAAACCTGCTATTGGACATGCAGCAAAAGCAAACACTGCTCCAAAGAAATACGTTAGAGAAATCACTGGTGCAGAAATGATGAGCTATGAACTAGGGTCTGAAATCAAAGCCGATCTCTTTTCCGCTGGTGATATCGTTGACGTTACTGGAATCAGTAAGGGAAAAGGATTCAGTGGAACCATCGTTAGAAATAACGCAACCATCGGTCCAAAATCTCACGGTTCAGGACATCATAGACACATCGGGTCATTAGCAACTATCGGACGTAATAACGGGGTTATTAACAAAGGTACAGCTATGGCTGGTCAAGAAGGTGGATTTACAACTACAAATCAAAATCTTGAAGTTATTAAAGTAGATGCTGAAAATAACTACATGTTGATTAAAGGTAATGTACCAGGACCTCGTAAAGGTTTGGTTATTATCAAAACTACAGTTAAAAGAATTAAAAATGTTGCAGCTAAAGAATTGCTAAGCTACTCTACCGAAGCTGCTGAAGAAACAAAAGTGGAGGAATAAGACATGGCAAAGTTAGATGTATATAATCAAGAAGCTAAAAAGCTAAAAACTGTTGAAGTGTCTGACGTTGTATTTGGTATTGAACCTAATAAACAAGCAATTTACGATGCAGTTATTATGCAACGTGCAAGTCTTAGACAAGGAACACATAAAACTAAGACGCGTATGGAAGTAAGTGGCGGAGGTAAAAAACCTTGGCGTCAGAAAGGTACAGGTCGTGCAAGACAAGGATCTACTCGCTCACCACAATGGCGTGGCGGTGGAGTTGCATTTGGACCAGTGCCAAGATCTTACGCTTACAAATTAAATCGTAAGATTCGTCGTTTAGCACTTAAATCAGTTCTTTCTGATAAAGTAGCTAAAGAAAACATGATTGTTGTGGATGCACTAAAATTCGATGCAATCAAAACTAAAGACTTTGTGAAAGTTATGGAAGCTTTCAAGTTTGATAAAAAAACATTGTTTGTGGTAGATGTTACTGAAGAATTCGACAATGCCTTCTTATCAATGAGAAACATTCCTAACGCCTTAATGTTAACCGTAGAAGGTCTTAACGTTTATGATATTGCGAATGCAGACAAAATCGTCATGACTGAAACTGCAGCTGCTAAAGCTGGGGAGGTATGGGCATAATGAGTAACGCTAGAGATATAATTATCCGTCCAATCATTACTGAAAAAACAATGGCAATGGGTGAGGCTGATAACAAAATTACATTTGAAGTAGCAAAAGGAGTTAATAAAACTCAAGTTCGTATTGCTATTGAAGAAATTTTCAAAGTAAAAGTTGAAAAAGTAAATATTATGAATTGTCGTCCTAAAAGTAAAAGAATGGGACTTGATCCAAGAAAAATTCACACAGGCAAAACAAAAGCCATTAGAAAAGCAATTGTAAAATTAGCTGAAGGTGAAGAAATCGAATTATTCTAATAAGAATACAATATCGGAAGAAGAACGCTATTTCCGGAATAAATGCGTAAGGAGGACTTAAAAAGTGGCTATTAAAAAATATAAGCCGACCACTCCGGGTCGTCGTGGGATGACTGGTTTAACGTTTGATGAAATTACAACAAACAAACCAGAGAAATCACTTACGGTGTCCCTAGGTAAAACAGGTGGTCGTAACAACAATGGACGTATTACAACTCGTCACCACGGTGGTGGACATAAACGTCTATATCGAATTATCGATTTTAAAAGAAACAAAGATAACATTGTGGCAACAGTTGCTACAATTGAATACGATCCAAATCGTTCAGCAAACATCGCGTTGTTAAACTATGCGGATGGTGAAAAAAGATATATCTTAGCTCCTAAAGGACTTGAAGTAGGTCAAAAAATTGTATCTGGTGAAACAGTAGATATTAAAGTAGGAAACGCTTGTGAAATGAGAAACATGCCTGAAGGTACTGTTATTCACAACGTGGAATTAAAACCAGGTAAGGGCGGACAGTTAGCGCGTAGTGCTGGTGTTTCTGCTCAAATCTTAGGGATTGAAGAAAAATATGTAACACTTCGTTTAGCATCAGGTGAAGTAAGAAAAATCTTAAGTAACTGCCGCGCTACTATCGGTGTTGTAGGTAATGAAGATTACAGCTTAGTAAACATTGGTAAAGCTGGTCGTTCTCGTTGGATGGGTATTCGCCCAACTGTACGTGGTTCGGTTATGAATCCTAATGATCACCCTCATGGTGGTGGGGAAGGACGTACACCAATCGGTCGTAAGTCACCAATGACACCTTGGGGTAAAAAAGCTATGGGTGTTAAAACTCGTAAAACAAAAAATGCGTCTGACAAATTAATTGTACGTCGTCGCAATGCGAAATAGGACGAAAGGGAGGAAATAATACATGAGTCGTAGTTTGAAAAAAGGGCCATTCTGTGATGATCATTTAATGAAAAAGGTCGAAGCACTGAATGCAGCTGGTAAAAAAGAAGTTATTAAAACGTGGTCTCGTCGTTCAACTATATTCCCTGATTTCGTTGAACACACATTCGCGGTTTACAATGGTAAAGAACATGTTCCTGTATATGTTACAGAAGACATGGTTGGACACAAATTAGGTGAGTTCGTGCCTACTCGTAAATACGGTGGACACGGCGATGATAAGAAAGCGTAAGGAGGATTAAACGATGGAAGTAAAAGCTACAGCAAAAACAGTCCGTATCGCTCCTCGTAAAGTACGCTTAGTACTAGACTTGATTCGCGGTAAAGGTATTGAAGAAGCAACTGCAATTTTAAAATTCACACCGAATCATGCCGCTGTTGCAGTAGGTAAGGTGTTAAAATCAGCAGTTAGCAATGCTACAAACAATCATGAATTAAATGGCGATAACTTATATGTTAAAGCATGTTACGCCAATGAAGGAATTACAATGAAGCGCTTTATGCCTCGTGCAAAAGGGAATGCTTCACAAATATTAAAACGCACCAGCCACATTACAGTTGTGGTTGAAGAGCGCTAGGAAGGAAGAATACTATGGGTCAAAAAGTTAGTCCAATTGGTATGCGTGTCGGGGTTATCCGTGATTGGGAATCTCGTTGGTACGCTGAAAAGGAATATGGAACTTTACTTCTTGAAGACAACAAAATCCGTAAATTCTTAGCTAAAGAATTAAAAGCGGCTTATGTTTCAAGAGTTGAGATTGAACGTTCTAAAAACCGTGTTGATGTAATCATCCGTGCTGCTCGTCCTGGTGTAATTATTGGAACAAACGGAGAAAACGCAGCTTTAATCAAAACTAAATTAGAAAAATTATCTGCAGGAAAACAAGTAAATGTACGTGTTCTTGAGGTAGCAAACCCTGATTTAGACGCACATTTAGTTGCACGCAAAATTGCAGAACAACTAGAACAACGTGCTTCATTTAGAACTGCACAAAAGAAAGCTATCCAACAAACAATGCGCTCAGGTGCTAAAGGAATCAAAACTATGGTTTCTGGTCGTTTAGGTGGAGCTGATATGGCGCGTAGCGAAGGATATTCTGAAGGTGTTGTACCATTACACACACTTCGTTCTGATATCGATTATGCACATGTTGAGGCAATGACACAGTATGGTAAATTAGGTGTAAAAGTTTGGGTTTGTCGTGGTGAAGTATTACCTGGACAAATGGTAGTAGAACCAGAAGCACCGAAAGTACAACCACGTGATCGTCGTCGTCCTCGTAACGATCGTCGTAATCCAAGATTCAACAATCAAGGAAATAAAGAAGCAAAAGTTACTGAAAATACAGAGAAAAAAGAAGCAAAAGCTACTGAAGGAGGTAATTAATTATGTTAATGCCTAATAGAACGAAATACAGACGACCTCATCGTGTAAGTTACGAAGGACGTTCTAAAGCAGGACGTGAAATCGTATTTGGTGAGTTCGGTTTAGTTGCTGAGTCTGGAGCATACGTTTCGAATCGTCAAATCGAATCGGCTCGTATCGCGATGACTCGTTATATGAAACGTGGTGGTAAAGTGTGGATTAAAATATTCCCTCACTTAGCTATTACTAAAAAACCATTGGAAGTACGTATGGGTTCTGGTAAGGGAGCACCTGAAGGTTGGGTTGCTGTAGTACAACCAGGACGTGTAATGTTTGAAATAGGTGGAGTATCTGAGGAAATCGCTCGTGAAGCGCTTCGTCTTGCTTCTCATAAACTTCCTGTTAAAACAAGATTTGCAAAAAAAGGCGAGGTGGAGTAAGAGATGAAAGTTAAAGAAATAAGAGAAAAAAGCAATACGGAATTGCTTAAAGATATCGATTCTTTAAAAGAAGAATTATTCAGCTTACGCTTTAAGCAAGCGACAGGTCAGCTTGAAAATCCGTCAAGAATGAAGGAAATCAAAAAGACTATTGCTCGCATCAAAACAGTAATTACTGAGCGCACGCTTAGTGATGCTAAGTAGGGAAGGAGCAAGTTATGGAAAGAGCTAATCGTAAAGTATTACGTGGAACAGTTGTTTCAGATAAAATGGATAAGACTATTACAGTACAAGTTTCTACTAAAAAGTCTCATCCTCTATATTCAAAACGTGTTAAATATTCAAAGAAATTTAAAGCTCATGATGAAATGAATCAAGCGAAAATGGGTGATATTGTAGAAATTATGGAGACTCGTCCCCTTTCTGCAACAAAACGCTATCGCTTAATCAAAGTAGTTGAAGAAGCTGTTATTCTTTAGGACTGGGAGGGTAAAAATCAATGATACAAAATGAAAGTAGATTGAAAGTTGCCGATAATACCGGTGCTAAAGAGGTTCTTGTAATCCGCTGTTTAGGTGGATCAAAAAGAAAATCAGCAAGTATTGGTGATATTATCGTGTGCAGCGTGAAAGAAGCAGCACCTGGTGGTACTGTTAAAAAAGGTGAGGTAGTGAAGGCAGTTATCGTACGTACTAAATATCCTGTACGTCGTGACAACGGATCTTACATCAAATTCGATGATAACGCAGCCGTTATTATTAAAGAAGACAACACTCCGAAAGGTACTCGTATCTTCGGACCTGTTGCAAGAGAACTTCGTGACAGAGATTTCATGAAAATTGTATCTTTGGCACCGGAAGTGCTTTAGAAAGGTGGCTTAACGAGTATGAAAATTAAAAAAGGTGATACAGTTAAAGTCATCACAGGACGCAGCAAAGGTACAATTGCTGAAGTTACAAAAGTATTCCCAAAAGCTGATAAAATTATCGTTGAGGGAGTAAATATGGTTACTAAGCATTTAAAACCAACTCAAGCTAATCCTGATGGTGGCAAAATTGAAATGGAAGCACCAATTCATGTATCTAACGTTATGGCTTACGATTCTAAAGCAAAAAGCGCAAGTCGTGTTGGATATAAAGTAGTTACTGATAAAAAAGGCGAAACTAGTAAAGTACGCGTTTATAAAAAATCAGGAACTGAAGTAAAAGGAGGTAAGAAATAATGAACCGCCTACAAGCTAAATATAAAGATACTGTAGTTGCAAAACTAGTTGAAGAATTTAACTATACTTCAGTAATGCAGTGCCCAAAACTTGAAAAAGTAGTAATTAATATCGGTCTTGGAGAAGCGATTGCTAACCCTAAATTATTAGATGAAGCTGTTGCAGAACTTGGACAAATTACCGGGCAAAAACCGGTTGTTACTAAGGCTAAAAAATCTATTGCGAACTTCAAACTTCGTGAAGGTATGCCAATCGGGTGTAAAGTAACATTACGTGGAGCTAAAATGTATGAGTTCTTAGATAGATTAATCAACATTTCACTTCCTCGTGTACGTGACTTCCATGGTGTAAGTAATACAGCATTTGATGGTCGTGGAAATTATACTTTAGGTGTTAAAGAACAAATTATCTTCCCTGAAATTAATTTCGATAAAGTAAATAAAGTACGTGGTATGGATATTGTAATCGTTACTACGGCTAATACAAACAAAGAAGCTAAAGCATTGCTTGTGGGAATGGGCATGCCGTTTGCTAAATAAGGAGGACAAACATGGCTAAGAAATCAATGAAAGTTAAACAACAACGTCCTCAAAAATTTAAAGTGCGTGAATATACTCGCTGTGAAATTTGCGGACGCCCGCACTCTGTACTTCGTAAGTACAAAATCTGCCGTATCTGCTTCCGTGAATTAGCTTACAAAGGGCAAATTCCTGGGGTTAGAAAGGCAAGTTGGTAGGAGGACTAGTTATGATGAATATGACAGATCCAATTGCGGATATGCTTACTAGAATTCGTAACGGCGTACAAGCCCGTCACGAATCAGTAGATATTCCATTAAGCAAGGAAAAAGTTGCAATTGCAAAAATCCTTAAAGAAGAAGGATACATCTTAAACTATGGAGTTGAAGGTGAAAAAGTTTCAGAAAAGAAAATCGTAGTAACTTTAAAATACGGACCAAATAATGAAAAAGTTATTAGTGGTATCAAACGTATTTCTAAACCAGGACTTCGTGTCTATGCGAAAAGTAATAACTTACCTCGCGTATTAAATGGTTTAGGTATCGCTATCATCTCAACATCAGCTGGTGTTATGACAGATAGAGATGCAAGAAAAAATAACACAGGTGGCGAAGTTGTCGCTTACGTGTGGTAATTAGTGAAAGGAAGACTAAATAATGTCACGTATCGGAAATAAGACGATTACCATTCCTGCAGGAGTAGAAATTAATATTGCTGCTGGTAATGAGGTGACTGTAAAAGGGCCTAAGGGAACTTTAACACGTCAATTCAGTGAATTAATGGGCATTAACATCGAAGAAGGTGTTCTTACTGTTACTCGTCCAAATGAAGAAAAACATACAAAACAACTTCACGGAACTACTCGTGCTCTAATCAACAATATGGTTGTTGGAGTACATGAAGGGTTCAAACGTGAACTAGAAATCGTTGGTATCGGTTACCGTGCAGCGGTTGCTGGAAATAAATTAACATTAAATGTTGGTTATTCTCACCCAGTTGAATTTACAGCTGAGCCAGGATTAACTATCGAATGCCCTAGTAACACAACAGTTATAATATCAGGTATTGATAAACAACGCGTTGGTGAATTAGCGGCAAATATTCGTGCTACAAGAAAACCTGAGCCTTATAAAGGAAAAGGGATTCGTTACAAAGATGAAAGAATTCGCCGTAAAGAAGGAAAAACGGCAGCTAAGAAATAGTGGGAAAGGAGATTATGAAAAATGCTTAAAAAAGTTAGTAAAAATGCTGAAAGACTTCGTCGCCACGCTCGTGTGCGTACAAAAATCAGTGGAACTCCACAGCGCCCACGTTTGAACGTATTCCGTTCAAATAGCCATATTCATGCTCAAATAATTGATGATGTTAATGGTAAAACTTTGGTGGCTGCTAGTTCAGTATCAATGAAATTAGAAAACGGTGGAAATGTAGAAGCCGCTAAAAAAGTGGGAGCTGAAGTTGCTAAAGCAGCAGTTGCAGCAAACATTACTGATGTTGTATTTGACCGTGGAGGGTATATCTATCACGGACGTGTCCAAGCACTTGCAGAAGCTGCAAGAGAAGCTGGACTGAAATTCTAGGAGGGTCGCAAATGGAACGTAAACCAAGAAGAGTAGAACGCGAAAAAGAGTTTGAAGAAAAAGTCGTGGTCATCAACCGTGTTACTAAAGTAGTAAAGGGTGGACGCCGTTTCCGCTTTGCAGCTCTTGTAGTTGTTGGTGATAAAAAAGGTAGAGTTGGATTTGGAACAGGTAAAGCAAACGAAGTTCCTGATGCAATTAAAAAAGCTGTTGAATCAGCAAAGAAAAATGTATTCCGTGTACCTTTAGTTAATAAAGGAGCTACATTACCACATGAAGTTAACGGACGCTATGGAGCAGGTAGAGTATTCTTAAAACCGGCTGCAGAAGGTACTGGGGTTATTGCTGGAGGACCTGTACGTGATGTACTAGAGCTTGCAGGAATTTCCGATGTATTATCTAAATGTATCGGTTCACGTACACCTATTAATATGGTACGCGCTACTGTTGAAGGTTTAAAAAGTTTAAAAACTGTAAATAGTGTTGCGAAATTACGTGAGAAAAAAGTGGAAGAAATCCGCTAATAGACGAGGAGGAAAACTGATATGAATTTACATGAACTACAATATACAGAAGGTGCTCGTCGTAAAAGAAAACGCATTGGACGCGGTCATGGATCTGGCAATGGTAAAACTGCTGGTAAAGGACACAAAGGTCAAAATGCACGTAGTGGAGGAGGAGTTTCTCTAGGATTCGAAGGGGGACAAACACCTTTATACAGACGTTTACCTAAACGTGGATTTACAAATTTTACTCGTAAAGAATATGCAATTGTTAATGTTCAATCGTTAAATGCATTTGAAGATGGAACAGTAGTTACTATCGAAATGTTAATTGCAACTAAACTTGCGCGTAAAGAATTGAATGGTGTTAAAATTTTAGGTGATGGAGAACTTACTAAAAAATTAACTGTTCAAGCTAACAAGTTCTCTAAAACAGCTCAAAAAGCTATTGAAACAGCAGGCGGAAAAGTTGAGGTAATCTAGATGATCCAGACTGGTATCGACTTGTTTAAAAATAAAGAAATCCGCAAGAAAATATTCTTTACTTTGGCAATGTTGCTTATCTATCAATTAGGTACTGCAATACCTGCGCCAAGAGTAAATTCTGGCATTATTAATGCTGCTATCGTTGATAATTCATTATTAAGTATGATGAATTTATTAGGTGGTGGAGCTCTTGAGCAATTATCAATTTTCGCATTAGGAGTTGGACCTTATATTACTTCATCAATCATTGTTCAATTATTAGCAATGGATGTAATACCAGCACTTAGTGAAATGGCAAAATCAGGACAAACTGGACGTATGAAAATGGATAAAATTACTCGTTATTTAGCGGTAGTATTATCTTTCTTACAAGCAGGGACAATGATTTGGGCATTCGATAATGGAGCATTCAATGGTGTTAGCGGAATTATTGAAGGAGGTAGCCTACCTGTTTACCTCTATGTAGCTACGGTATTAACAGCAGGAACAATGTTCCTACTATGGATTGGAGATCGTATCTCTAATTACGGTATTGGTAATGGTATCTCTATGATTATCTTTGCTGGTATCGTTTCAGGAATGCCGTTTCAATTTTCTCAGGTGTATCAAATATTAGTTGATTCATCAAGTAGTACTGCTATGTTTAATGGAATGTTGGAATTTGGAGTTTACATTCTTATGTATTTATTAATTATTGTACTTGTTATCTTTATGCAACGTGCAGTAAGAAAAATTCCAATTCAATATACATCTAGCTCACTACAAAAAGGAAAACAAGATATTAATTTCTTACCACTAAAAATTAACTCTGCAAGTGTTATTCCAGTTATCTTCTCAACTGCGATTATGACTGCACCAATAACTATTGCAAGTTTTTTCCCACAAAATGATTTTACTGCATTCTTAAATACAGTACTTAATATGCAAGAGCCTATTGGTCTAGCTATTTATGCAGTATTAATTGTATTATTTACATTCTTCTACACTAATTTACAGGTAGACCCTGCTAAAATTGCAGATAATCTAAATAAAAGTGGAACTTATATTCCAGGGATTAGACCAGGTAATGAAACTAAAGAGTATTTATCTAAAGTATTAAATCGTATAACTGTATTAGGGGCTTCATTCTTATTATTTGTAGCTATACTTCCTTACATCTTACCGATGGTAACTAATTTACCTTCTTCAATTTCAATTGGAGGAACAGGAATTATTATCGTTGTTGGGGTTGCTATGGAAACTATGTCAACTTTAAAAGGACAACTAACACAAAAACAGTATCGTGGATTTATAAAAAAATAGGGGTGAAATAATTTGAATATTCTTATTATGGGACCCGCCGGAAGCGGAAAAGGTACAATGTCTACAAGAATTATTGAAGAATATGGAATTCCACATTTATCTACAGGTGATTTATTTCGCGATGCGATTAAAAATGAAACTGTTTTAGGTAAAATTGGAAAGCAATATATTGATCAAGGTAAACTTGTACCAGATAAGGTTACTATTGCTTTAGTTGAAGAAAAAATCGCAGCCAAAAAAGAAGCAGGATATTTATTAGATGGATTTCCAAGGACAATGCCACAGGCATTAGCTTTCGATAAACTATCTAATAAACTGCAATGCGAAATAGACCTTGTGCTAGACTTAGAAATTGATGATCAAGAGCTAGTAAAGCGAATCACAGGTCGTCGTCTTTGTAAAAACTGTGGTGCTATCTATCATATTGACTTCAATCCTTCTGAAAAAGAAGGTATTTGTGATGAATGTGGTAACGTGCTAATTCAACGATCAGATGATACTGAAGAACGTTTGAGTGTTCGATTAAAGGAACATAGAAGAAATACAGAACCAGTCTTAGCTTACTATGATAAGCTGGGATTATCTAAAAAAATAGATGCTTCTCAAAATATTGAAAAAGTTTGGGAAGACATAAAAGTTATTTTGGAGGCTATTAATGATTAGTACTAAATCACTAAGAGAGATTGAGACTATGAAACAAGCTGGTAAAATTACTGCAATGGCTATGAATGCTGTGGCAAAAGAAATTAGACCTGGTGTTTCAACTAAGTATTTAGATCAAGTAGCTGAAAAAGTGATTCGATCAATGGGAGCTACTCCATCCTTTCTAGGATATGGTGGCTTTCCAGGATCATTATGTACTTCAATTAATAATGTCCTTGTACATGGAATACCTAGTGATAAGGAAATATTAAAAGAAGGAGATATTATTTCAATTGATTGTGGAGCATGTTATAAAGGTTATCATGGTGATCACGCTTGGACTTTCGCAGTAGGAGAAATATCCGAAGAAGCTAAAAATTTATTGAAAGTTACCAAGGAATCACTATTCATAGGTTTAAAACAGGTAAAATCAGGTAATCGTATAGGAGATATCTCTGCTGCGATTGGTGATTATGCTACTGCTCATGGTTACTCATTGCCAATTGAATATACGGGACATGGTATTGGATCGTTTCTACATGAAGATCCATCTATTCCGAATGTTGGTAAAGCAAATCAAGGAGTTCTTCTAAAAGAAGGAATGACCTTGGCTATTGAACCTATGGTTCATGTAGGCAAACCACATACAAGGGTGTTACAAGACAATTGGACAGTAGTAACAAAAGACCAAAGTCTGGCTGCACACTTTGAACATACTATATTGGTTACGAAAGAGGGATATGAAATCCTTACTATCGATCACGAACTTAAGGAGGAAGACTCATTCTATGGGTAAGCAAGATGTAATTGAAATTGATGGAGTTGTAGAAGATACACTTCCAGATGCAAAATTTAAAGTGAAATTAGAAAATGGACATGTGATACTAGCTCACGTTTCTGGTAAAATCCGTATGCATTACATTCGCATTTTACCGGGGGACCGTGTCACTGTTGAAATTTCACCATACGACTTAACACGTGGGCGTATAACATTTAGACATAAATAAGACTTTTAGGAGGGAAACTAGCATGAAAGTAAGACCATCAGTCAAACCAATATGCGATAAGTGCCGCATCATTAAGCGCAAAGGCCGCGTCATGGTAATTTGTGAAAACCCTAAACACAAACAACGTCAAGGAAATTAGGAGGAAAAACAAGTATGGCTCGTATTGCTGGAGTTGATATACCACGTGACAAACGTGTAGTAATATCACTAACATATATCTACGGAATCGGGGGAAGCACAGCTTCTTCTGTATTATCAAAATGTAATATTAGCGAAGATATTCGCGTTAAAGATTTAACAGATGAACAAGTTTCTGCAATTCGTCAAGAAATCGATTCAATTAAAGTTGAGGGTGATTTACGCCGTGAAACTCAATTAAACATTAAACGTTTAATGGAAATTGGGTGCTATCGTGGTATTCGTCATCGTCGTGGACTTCCTGTCCGCGGTCAACGCACAAAAACAAATGCACGTACACGTAAAGGACCACGTCGTACCGTTGCGAATAAGAAGAAATAGGTTATAGGAGGAGAAAGATAATGGCAAAAGTTAAAACTGCAGGACGTAAAAAACGCGTCCGCAAGAATATAGCTAAAGGTGTTGCACATATTCATTCAACATTCAATAACACTATCGTTACGATTACTGATGAACATGGTAATGCGATTGCTTGGTCTAGTGCTGGAGCATTAGGATTTAAGGGATCTCGTAAATCAACACCATATGCAGCTCAAATGGCTGCAGAAGCTGCAGGAAAAGCTGCAGTGGATCATGGTATGAAAACAGTTGAAGTTAGTGTAAAAGGTCCAGGTCCAGGTCGTGAAGCAGCAGTTCGCTCTTTACAAATTGCTGGGCTTGAAATCACAGCTATCAATGATGTAACTCCAATTCCACACAATGGATGTCGTCCGCCAAAACGACCACGTGGTTAAAAATTCCAACGAGGAGGGATTAAGTAATGCAAAAATTTGAACGCGCCAATTTTGAAGTAAAAGAGTATGTTGAGTCAGAACATTATGGGAAGTTCGTTATTGAACCTTTAGAAAGAGGTTTTGGAACTACAATTGGGAATGCACTAAGACGTGTTTTACTCTCCTCTTTACCGGGAGCCGCAGTATATTCAATTAAGGTTGATGGTGTTTTCCATGAGTTTACAGCAATTCCAGGAGTGGAAGAAGATGTAACAATGATGATATTAAACATCAAAAATCTTATTATGAGCATTGATAATGATGAAATCTATACATTGAGAATTTCGGCAAAAGGACCAGCTGTAGTTACAGCTAAGGATATTATTTGTCCAACCGGTGTTGAAATTTTAAATTCAGATTTAGTTATTGCAAAGTTAGAAGATGGTGCAACTCTAGAGATGGAACTGAAAGCACGCAATGGTCGTGGTTATATGAGTGCTGATGCAAATAAAGCATTCTATCAAGGTTCTTCTCAAGGTATAGGAACTATTTACACCGATTCAATCTATACACCGATCGATCGTATTTCATACGAAGTTGAGCCTGCTCGTGTTGGACAAGATGCTCGCTATGATCGTGTAATATTTGAAATTTGGACTAACGGATCAATCACTCCACAAATGTCATTGGCATTAGGTTCAAAAATACTTATTGACCATTTAGATTTACTTACAACTGTGCATGAGCAAGTTGCCGATATGGAATCTTGCATGAAAGATGCTCATGGTGAAGTAGTAAATAAAGGACTTGTGATGATGATTGAAGATTTAGATTTATCAGTTCGTTCCTATAATTGTTTAAAACGTGCTGGTATACAAACCGTAGAAGAATTAACACAAAAAACAGAAGATGAAATGATGCGAGTTCGTAATTTAGGAAAAAAATCTTTAAAAGAAGTTAAAGATAAGATTTATGAATTAGGACTAAGCTTCAAATCATTTGAATAAGAAGGTAAGGAGGGTACACCTATGTGGAATCGTAAATTTGGTCGCACAGCTGATCATCGTAAAGCTATGCTTCGTAATATGGCAACTAGCGTAATTTTATATGGTAAAATCGAAACAACTGAAATGAAGGCAAAAGATCTTCGTAGCGTTGTTGATGGACTTATTACTCTAGGTAAACGTGGAGATTTACATGCACGTCGCCAAGCAGCTGCATACATTCGTAATGTTGTTGCTGATGAAGCTTCACAAAAAACAGTTTTACAAAAATTATTTGATGAAGTAGCTCCAAAGTATGCAACACGCAACGGAGGATATACTCGTGTAATTAAAACTGGTAGTCGTCGTGGTGATAATGCACCAATGGCTATTATTGAATTAGTATAAATTAAAGCAGAGAAATCTGCTTTTTTTTATAGTTATAGAAAGTTTTTTAAAGGATCTCAATAAAACAACGCTATTAACCAAAGAACAGAAATGACTAATTTTGAAAAAAAGAGGTGTTATATCCTCTTTTTTTATGTTTCTTTAAAATGAAAACGCTTAGATTAAAATAGTTTTCATAAAGGTCTTTACATCGTAAAAGTCACTTGTTAAAATATTAACAAGATGGATGGAGGATAGTTATGAAAGTTAAAGTCTGTATTGGGAGTTCTTGTCACTTGAAAGGGTCAAGAACGGTTGTGGAAAAACTTAAAGCCTTAATTGAAGAAAATAAGTTAACTCAAAAAGTTGAATTATCTGGAACTTTTTGCATGTCAAAATGTCAACAAGGAGTTTGTGTAGAAGTAAATAATAAAGTGTTCTCGGTAGAACCAGAAACTGTAAAAGAGTTTTTTGACAAGGAAATCAAATAAAAAGGTGGAAATTAATGTGGCTGAATATTTAAAACTAAAGAAATCAAATTGTAAAAATTGCTACCGCTGTATTCGTTGTTGCCCTGTCAAGTCGATACGTTTTTCAGGTGGCCAAGCAAATATTATAGGAAACGAGTGTATTCTCTGTGGTCAATGTTTCGTGAATTGTCCACAAGATGCAAAAGAAATCTCAAGCAGCATTGAAGCAGTAAAAGTGTTACTAGCTTCTAAGCAACAAGTAATTGTATCATTAGCACCTTCATTTCTTGCAAACTATGAGGGCATTAGTATTGAATCTATGGAAAAAAGTCTTCAAGAGCTGGGCTTTTTTAAAGCTGAAGAAACAGCAATTGGCGCAACCCTTGTAAAAGATGAATATCAACAGTTGATTGATCGTGATGGAAAAGACATTGTGATTACCTCATCATGTCATTCAATTAACTTGTTGATACAAAAGTACTACCCTAGTTTATTAACGCATTTAGCTCATGTTGTATCTCCAATGCAAGCACACGCTATGGATATCAAGAAAAGGTATCCTGAAGCAAAAGTTGTCTTTATTGGACCCTGTGTTGCAAAAAAGGATGAGGCTAATTTTTATGAGGGGATTGTAGATGAAGTTTTAACGTTTGAGGACTTATCTAGATGGTTTAGCTCTCAACAGATTGAACTTCAAGTGAGTGAGAATCAACAAGAATGCTTAGAAAGTCGCGCTCGATTTTTTCCAACGACAGGAGGGATTTTAAAAACAATTACAAATAAAAATCCAGATTACACCTACTTCGCGATAGATGGTATGGACAGCTGTATGAAAGTGCTTGATGATATCAACAAGGGCAAGATAGGAAAGTGCCTTATTGAAATGTCAGCTTGTGTTGGAAGCTGTATCGGTGGACCGGTTATGGAAAAATATCGAAATAGACCTTTATCAAATTATGTAACAGTAGAAAAAAACGCAGGCACAGTTGATTTTAAAGTAGAAAAACTAAATGATATGAACAAGATGTTTACACCAATTGAAATACGAAATCGTAATCCATTAGAAAGTGAAATTGTGAATATTTTAAAACAGATTGGTAAACACAGTTTAGAAGATGAACTAGATTGTGGTTCATGCGGTTATGCAACATGTCGCGAAAAAGCAAAAGCTGTTTATTTTGGAAAAGCAGATATGACAATGTGTCTTCCATTCTTAAGTGATAAAGCTGAAACATTTTCAGACATGATAGTAAAGAATTCTATTAATGGAATTCTAGTTTTAAATGACAAACTCGAGATACAAAGAATAAATAGAGCAGCCTTACACATATTTAATTTACGAAATGAAACTGATGTAATGGGTGAACAAGTTATAAAAATACTTGAGCCGATGGATTTTATGAAGGTTCAATCCAGTGGTCAATCAATAAAAAATAAAGGGGTATATTTAGCTGAATATGACCGCTATGTTGAGCAGACCATAATATATGATCCGATATATAAGATGCTAGTATGCATTATAAGAGATGTGAGTGAAGAAAAAATAGAATTAGTAAAGAAAGAAGAATTAGCACGTAAAACAATTGAGACTACTGATAAAGTGATTCAAAAACAAATGCGTGTTGTGCATGAAATTGCTTCGTTACTGGGAGAAACAGCAGCAGAAACAAAAGTCGCCTTAACTAAGTTAAAGGAGTCTTTAAACGATGATTAATTTATGCACAGAAATAGGATATCACAGTTTAAACAAGCATAATGAAGAGTTGTGTGGTGATCAGATTAATGTTGTAGAAGGAGTTGATGGTTCAATAACTATAGTCCTTGCGGATGGTCTAGGAAGTGGAGTAAAGGCAAATATATTATCTACGATGACTGCTAAGATTTTATCGACAATGATTTCAGAAGGTCTTGATATTCGAGATTGTGTTGAAACTATTGCGCAAACACTACCTATATGTTCGCTTCGAGGAGTAGCGTATTCTACCTTTACTCTTGTGCGAATACTTAAAGGACAAAAAGAGGCTGAAATTATACAGTATGATAACCCTAAGGTAATTTTAATTCGTGATAAAGAACATATAGAATTTCCATGCACAGAAACAATCATTAGTGGAAAAAAGATTTATACTTCACGAATTAATTTGTATGAAAATGACACATTATTTTTAATGAGTGATGGTTGTATTCATGCTGGGGTAGGAAGTGTATTAAATTTTGGATGGGATCGTGAAGAAATCATTGAATATGTAAAACCTTTGTGCCATGTTGGATTTACCGCTAAAACATTAAATAAAATGTTACTTCAAGTTTGCGAAAATTTGTATGAACAAAAACCTGGAGATGATACTACGGCTTGCACAATTAAAATGCGTAAAAGAAAACCAATGAACTTAATTATTGGGCCGCCATCTAATCACAACGATGCAGATAAAATGATGTCTTTATTTTTTTCAAAGGAAGGTAAACATATAGTTTGTGGAGGTACAACTTCTAGTATTGCGGCAAATTTCTTAAATGAAGAAATAATTACCTCTATTGACTACTTTGATGCTGAAATTCCACCTACATCAGAAATAAAGGGTGCAGATTTAGTTACCGAAGGGGTTATAACAATTAATAAGGTTTTAACCTATGCTAAAGACTATCTTGAACAAAATCACTTGTATGATAAATGGAGTTCACAAAAAGATGGTGCATCTCAAATTGCCCGTTTATTGTTAGAGGAGGCCACAGATATTAATTTCTATGTTGGTAAAGCCATTAATCCAGCTCACCAAAATCCTGATTTACCTATTAGTTTCAATATTAAGATGCAGCTTATTGACGAACTTGCAAGTTGCTTAAATAAAATTGGTAAGCGAATCAAAGTGAGTTATTTTTAAGGAGAGAATACGATGAAAATTTTTGATACAAAAGTTCAAGAAATTAAATATAAAGTATTAAAAGAAGTAGCTAAAAATGCATGGAATGATACTCTATTGGAAAGTATTATGGATATTCCCAGAGTAATTGTACCTACCAAAGATGCATCCATGCGCTGTTGTGTTTATAAAGAACGAGCGATACTTAGCGAGCGTGTAAAAATTGCCATGGGTGGAAATCCAGACAACCCTAATGTGATTGAGGTTATAGATATTGCCTGTGATGAATGCCCAGTATCTGGACATACAGTGACATCATCATGCCGTGGCTGTCTATCACATCGCTGTTTTGAATCATGTAAGTTCAATGCTATCTCGTTTGATGAAAATCATGTTGCTAAAATTGATAAAGAAAAATGTGTTGATTGTGGAGCTTGTGCTAGAGTCTGCCCATATTATGCAATTATTCGCAGCAAACGACCATGTGAAAGTGCTTGTAAGGTTAATGCCATTGCTGAGGCACCGGACAGAAGTGCTAAAATCGATAATGAAAAATGCATAGCTTGCGGAGCTTGTGTATATCAGTGCCCATTTGGTTCGATTAGTGACAAATCATTTATTTTAGATACCATTCAACTTTTGAAACAAAGTAAAAAAACAAATGAAAAAGTGTATGCTGTTGTAGCGCCCTCAATCTCAAGTCAATTTCAATACGCTAATCTTGGGCAAGTAATTGCTGGAATTAAAGAACTTGGATTTCATACTGTAGTTGAGGCTGCATTAGGAGCAGATGCAGTAGCTTTAGAAGAGTCACAAGAGCTTGCCGAAAAGAAATTCTTAACGAGCTCTTGTTGCCCGGCATTTGTCATGTATGTTCAAAAGAATTTTACTGATTTAGCTCAACATATCTCTCACAATCTCTCACCTATGGCGCGTATTGCTAAGTATATTAAGGAGACAGATGAATCAGCTAAGGTGGTTTTTATTGGACCATGCACAGCTAAAAAAATGGAGTATCAACTGAATCATGTTTCTCCATATATTGATAATGTGATCACTTTTGAAGAACTACAAGCTCTGTTTGATAGTGTTAATATTAGTTTGGAAAGTCTGTCAGAGGACGTGCTAGATAATGCTTCTTATTTTGGTAGAATATTTGCACGGAGTGGAGGACTTTCAGATGCAGTAGTGCAAGCCATCAAGGAACAAAATATTGACTTTGAAGTTAAAGCTGAAAAATGTGATGGAATTGAAGCTTGTAAGGTTGCATTATTAAAAGCATCAAAAAAACTATCGGATGTTAATTTTATTGAAGGTATGGCTTGTGTTCAAGGATGCATAGGAGGTGCGGGATGCTTGACGCACGGTCCTAAAAACAAGACGCAGGTGGACAAATATGGTATGGAAGCATATGAAAAAACATTAATGGATTCAGTAAAGCTAATGAATATCTCACTATTCAAAGAAAATCAGTAAGTTAGTTACTAATGTTTTAAAGCGAACTACTAGTCCTGTATATTACAAAAACAAAGAATTAATAGAAAAAGGTTGGTGTTTATTTAATGAGCTAATCTTTTTTTTGTTACGGAGGTCATTGTAAAAAGTATCTTATTGAAAGCAATATATAGTTGCTGAAGTTGCAGGATAAGGTAATATACGTAGATAAAACTAGAATTTACTCTATAAAAAATAGTTTTTATAATGGATTAATAGTAATTTAGGTAAGATAAATCTATAAAATAAATAAAAATAACTATTTTCTACTTGCATAACATAAAATGTCATGATATTATGATTATGACAACAGGATGTCCGTACAAGTGAAAGGAGGGGAATTGATGGATATGAATGATCGCACACCTCTATATTATCAGTTAATGAAAGATTTGATTTCTAAAATGGATAGTGGAGAAATAGCTCCTGGAACGCTTATGCCATCAGAGGCAGAGCTCAGAAATGATTATCATGTGAGTAGAGCAACGGTAAGAAAAGCATATGAGGAGCTAAGTAATATGGGCCGCATTAAGAAAAAGCAGGGAATCGGTGCATTTGCAAGCTATCCGCCAATTGAAAAAGGGGTATCAAAACTATCAGGGTTTACCGAAGATATTCGCTCAAGAGGAGGCACACCTTCATCAATCACGAAAACGCAAACTTTAATAAAAGCTGGTAAGTTAATAGCGGATAAACTAAATCTTCAAGTTGGAGATTTAGTAAATTGTATAGAGCGTATTCGTCTAGATTGTAATATACCTATTGCAACTGAAATAGTCTATATACCTAATTCGTTATGTAATAATTTATTGGAGGTTGACTTAACTAAAAACTCAATTTATGACTTATTTGAGTCAAAATATAATTTAGAAATTTCAACAGCTATTCAATCGTTAGAACCGATGTTGCCAACTCAAGAAGATATTGAGCAGTTAATGTTAGATGAAGGCGAATTAATACTATTTACAGAAAGGGTTACCTATTTAACTAATCAAGTTCCCGTTGAGCTTACATTTACTAAATATAGAAGCAGTAAATTTAAATTTTGGGTTACTTTAAGAAGGTAGATATATGAATAAAACTTTTATATCTCTGTTACAAAACGGTACTAAACTTCATGGATGGAAGACAATTCTAGATCAACTGAAAACACCTTATATTGTAACAAATGAATTTCAACAGACACCAATCATTATTTGTTCAGCATTAAATAATGAAATACTAGATAATGTAAAAAAGGGAAGTGTTGTTATTGTTGAAAAGCCTGATTTAAATCTAATCGGAAAAAAGAAATACGGCCAGGCATTTATTGAAAAGGTTTATTTTCCAAAGTATAAGATTACTGATGTAAAGTGTCCAATGATGATTGATGTTTATGAAGAAACAAATTTAATTGGTCATGCTTTACAAAATGAGAATAGAATAATCAAGGGTAATTTATATAATGGAAAACTTCCAATAACAATGAACATCGATTATGGATTAGGTAAGATATATGCACTAACTGGAAATTTATCAGAATTATTATTCGTACATGGTAATAACCTTAGAACATTCTCTGAACACAGTATAGTGAGTGAGCGAGTATCTAATATTGATAAAAGCAAAATAAGTGCAGTAATGGAAAACTTAATTCAGGAGGCACATGATAACTTAAATATACCACTATTTAAATTATCTTATTATCCCAATAATGAAAAAAGTATTTATATGGTGAGGGTTGATGTTGATGGTATTTTCGGCAATAACTTAGCGAACCTAGTTAATACTTGTGACAAGCATCAAGCAAGAGGCACATTCTTTGTAAATAAAAACATGTGTATTGATGAAGTTGATAAATTATCTTGTATCAACAGTAACCACGAGATTGGAAATCATGGGGTTGTACACAATGTATTTGACACCTATGCTGAAAATGCAAAAAACATTATTGATTGTGAACAATGGGTCAAAGAACATGGGAGTCATTACCAGAAGGTATTTGTTGCTCCAAGAGGAATGTATAATGATCAACTAGGGCAAGCTCTTTTAGATAATGGATATACATTCTCATCTGATTTTGGATATAGTTTTGATGGATTTCCACAATTTGCACTATTAAATGATGAACAAAGTAATCTTCTACAAATACCGTGTAATCCACTGTGTGTTGGAAGAAGTGTTATTTTTGCACAAGATCATGGTTTAGAGTTTAAAAGCAGTGACATTGTAGATTTTTATCAAAAGATGATTGAAGATAAAATTGCTAAAAAAGAACCAATAATGATCTATGGTCATCCGCAGGAGTTCGGAAAGCATTACCAAATACTGGATGAGACACTAAGAACATTAAAAGAAAAAAATATAAAGTGCGTAACCATGTCTGAATTTAATCAGTGGTGGCGAAGAAGAAATAAAACAAATGTAGAAATTAAGTACAATGAAAAAGAATTAACTTATGAAGTAACAATAAATGATGATGCATTCATTGTTGAAACAACAATGGAGTGTACATATAAAGTAAATTATATAACTAAATAATAAGGAGGGAATTATGAAATTTACTGACAAAATCATGCCTACGTTACAAAGACTAGGGCAAGCTATCATCGTACCGGTAGCTATCTTACCGGCAGCTGCGATATTATTTCGCTTGGGGTCTGCCGATTTATTAAACATTCCGATTTTAAGCACAGCTGGACAAATGGTATTTGCCAATCTATCAATTTTATTTGCAATAGGAGTTGCCTTAGGTTTTACAAAAGACAGTGGGACAGCAGGATTAGCTGCAGCAGCTGGATACTTTGTAACTGTAGGTGTAGCACATACTTATGATGCTACAATTGATATCGGAGTATTCGGTGGTATCGTAATTGGTATTATTACATCGATTCTTTACAATAAATACAAAAACATTAAATTACCAGAGTATTTAGCTTTCTTTGGAGGAAAAAGATTTATACCAATCATAACTTCACTAGTCTGTATAGCTCTAGGTATCGTATTTGGTTTATTATGGCCAGCAATCCAAATGCAACTAAATAACTTAGGTGCTTTAATTGATGGTTCTGGTAGTGCAGGTGCTGCAATATTTATGGTTATTAATCGTCTGTTACTACCATTTGGTTTACACCATATTCCTAATAATTTCGTATTCTTCCAAATGGGAACATATGTTGTTGACGGAGTGACTTACACTGGAGAAATTACTCGCTTCTTAAATGGAGATCCAACTGCAGGTACATTCCTATCAGGCTTCTTCCCAATTCTAATGACAGGTTATCCTGCAGCAGCACTAGCAATGGTACATACTGCAGATGAAAAAAATAGAACAGCTATCAAAGGGATTATGTTAAGTGCAGCATTTGCCGCATTCCTTACAGGGATCACTGAACCAATCGAATTTGCATATATCTTTGCAGCACCACTACTATTTGTAGCTAACATTATATTATCAGGTCTTGCGGCATTCGTATGTAGTGCATTAGGTTTAACGGCAGGATTTGGATTCTCAGCAGGATTTATTGACTTTGCATTAAACTTCGGTTTAGCAAGCAATCCATTTTTATTACTAGTAATTTGCGCAATATGGAGTGTATTATTCTATGTAGTATTCCGCTTTATGATTATTAAATTTGATTTACCAACACCAGGTAGAGAAAGAAAGCAGAGGGTAGAAAATGAGTGATTTAAGTATAAAAGCTAAAAACATCGTCGAAGCCTTAGGTGGAAAAGAAAATGTCACAGGATTAGATGTATGTATTACAAGACTAAGATTTGAAATTGAAGACATGTCGTTAGTTGATGATGTACGCATTAAAAACGAAGGTGCACACTGGGTAACTAAAATGGGAGGTAATGCCCTACAAGTTATTTGGGGAACACACGCAAATGTATTAGAGGAAGAGTTAAATAAACTATTATGAGACTAGAGTTATTTGCGCCCATTTCAGGTAAGGTCTATGATATTGCGACTTCTAGCGATGAAGTATTTGCGAATAAAATCGCAGGAGAAGGTGTATATATAATTCCAGAGCCTAATCAAAATCAAATAGTATCACCTTGTGATGGTCAAGTTGTCCATATCAATAAGCATCAACATGCCATGTTAATTCAAAAAGAAGACGTGACAATATTAATACACGTAGGAATAGATAGTGTGATGATGAAAGGCGAATGCTTTGATCTAAAGGTCAATGAAGGAGATACTGTTCGTCAAGGAGATGTATTAATGCATGTAGATTATAATCTTCTAAAAGAATCTTATAAAACCGATACTATTTTAACCATTGTAGAACCACTTAGCGGTGTCACTATACTAACTAAAGCAGAAAATGTTAAAGCACATAATAAGTTAATAGAAGTTGAGGTATAAAATCATGATTAAGGTACATAAAACAATGTCTTATCAGGATATGAGTGAAGTTGCAGCAAATAGATTAACTACACTATTAAAATCTGGAGATATGAATACACTTTGTATCACTTCAGGTAATACAACAACTAAACTATATGAGCTGTTAGCGCAAGTGGATGATCGAAAACTATTTAACAATGTTGATGTATATGCAATGGATGAGTGTATTGGTATTGATGAGGAAAATCTTCATTCTAATGCTACATACTTCAAACGATATATTGAAGGTAAAATTACTGTTAAATCTTTTATCGCACCAAGCGTAGATGAAACAGATATAGAGAACTCTGACTATTATAAAAAAGTTAAAGAAGTTAATAGCTTTGATCTATTAATTTTAGGAGTTGGTAAGGATGGTCATATTGCATTTAATATGCCAAACTCATATTTGAAATCAACATATCATATTGAACAACTGAATAAAGACTATGTGGATGCATTAAAAAAGAAAACTCCACTAGGAGTAAGTATTCCTAAAAAAGCAGTAACACTAGGAATAGCTGATATTATGAAAGCTAAAAGAATTTTGTTGCTGGCATCAGGAAAAAATAAAGCATTAGCGGTATCTAAGTTGTTTGATGATAAGATAACATCGCAATATCCTGTTAGTCTTCTAAAACTACATCCTTGTGTTGAACTAGTTGCAGATGAAGATGCCCTTAGTTATCAAGAAACAGTTATAGAGGATTATGGAGCCAATAACTATGCTGATATGGTTATGCAAGAGTTAGCTAACTATCAATCATCAATAAACTATAACACTCTAATAGAAGTAGTAAATACTATTGTAGAAAGCGAAAATAATGGTGGAAGAGTACACATCACTGGTATTGGAAAGCCAAGCTATGTTGCTGGATATATCGCATCCTTACTTTCTTCTACAGGTACAGCTGCTTATCTTCTTGATGGCTGTGAAGCTATTCACGGATCATCTGGTCAAGTTAAAGAAAAGGATGTTGTTATAGCTATATCGAATAGTGGTGAAACTGCTGAATTAAAAGAAACAGTAAAGGCACTATTAAATAATGACGCAGTTGTTATTGGTGTTAGCTCCAATGAAAATTCTTGGCTTGCAAAATCAAGTAAATATCATATTAGTGCAGCCATTCAAAATGAAGGTGATGGTTTAAATAAACCACCTCGCGCTTCATTTCTAGCAGAAACATTAGTGCTACAGACATTGAGTGTAATGCTACAAAATTATAAACAAATTAATATGGAGCAGTATTATAAATGGCATCCTGGAGGTTTAATTGGACAGTCTGTTAAAAAGATGATGGATAATTAAACCGCGAATAAAAACGTCTTTCTTCAACTTCCAAGAAAGGCGTTTTATACTTAATAAACCAATATCTTTAAAACAGTTAGTCAATCCTTATTCGTAAACAAGTAGGTATATGATATAATATTGAGCTGTGGAGGAATAAATATGGCATTATTTAATTTGAATAAAAATGAGTTAACAGCGGTTGAAAACGATAAAGAAGCATGGTTTAGAGATACTTATGTAGTTTGGTCGCATTTGAATAGTGATAACTTTGAACTAATTGCAGGATGTGACGGTAGTAAAGAATCTCGAGATAACATAAAAACGATGCTAAAAAGAGATTGGGAAATAAGTAATAAAAAAGAACTATTTGAAGCTATAGAAAGACTTAAAGGGTCTCACCCTTATTCAGTAATGGCTTGGAATTTATGTCGTGCAAATCAGCTGTTGGCTATGGGTTGTGTTACTACTATGATTGATCGTACTACCTTAAATAAAGAGTCGGCTATAATTGGAAATCTTATGCAAGCCACATTTACTTCATGGAAGCATTTGATAGATAATTATATTGCTGGCTATATAGAATGGTGTAATAATACATTTGAAGAAGAAGTGGCAATTATAAACATAAATGATAGATTTGATGCTTATGAATTCTTGAAAGATCGATGTTACAAAATCGACTTTAATTTAAAATTGAATTAAGATAATTAATAAGGTATAATAACAAAAAGGAGAATATGTTATGAAAAAGAAAATGATTATAACAGTATTCATCGGTATTATATTTATAATATTTTTTGGTTATTACTTGATACAATCACTGTCAATAATGGAAAATAATGTAGATATCACAACAAAAATATTGATGTCCTTACCGAGTATCGGTGCTATAGGATGTATAATATTAGTAGTAAAACAAAGGTTCGATGAACTTAGAAAGGGTGAAGAAGATGATCTTGACAACTATTGATCATTTAGGTGATCAACAATTTGAAGTCTTAGGACTAGTAAGAGGAGCAACTATTCAATCAAAACATATCGGTAAAGACATTACTGCAGGCTTTAAAACACTTGTAGGCGGTGAAATTAAAGGCTATACTGAAATGATGAATGAATCACGTGCAATTGCTACACGCCGCATGGTAGAAGAAGCAACAGCCCTTGGTGCAGATGCAGTAATAGGTTTGCTTTATGGATCTAGTACAGTAATGGCTGGTGCTGCAGAAATTTTAGCTTATGGTACTGCTGTAAAATTTAAATAGCTAGTAATGATTAAGGAAGAGCGTTCTTCCTTTTTTTTCGATTATACCATCCTTTTGTAGATTACTAATTTCACGCATCATATTACAACGATCTACACCTAAGTAAAAAGCTAATTCACTATAGGAAAAGGGCAGGACAAACATTTTTTGATAGTTACCAAAGCACTGGGACTGAAAGTAAGAAAGCAGTCTTTCTCGTGTAGTTTTTTTAACTAATAGAATTTGTCTTACATTATTGCTGGCTAACTTATTATGAATTAGCTTCATGATATATGTTATTGCATCTTTAAATTCATAATTAGTTAGTGATTTTTCAAATAACTCTTGAAAATTAAAATATTTAAACACAGTATTTTTAGTAGCAATTACCTGATATTCTCCAACCATGGGATACTCAAAAAATAAATCACTGAATAATTCATAGGGTTTTATTAATTCAATTATCGAGCTATCAACATTTACATTTAAATTGTAATGAACAAGCTGTGCTTCACCACTTTCTAAAAAATACATGTTTGATCGATGTTGAATAAAAGAAGTTATCACTTCACCTTTATTAACTTTTTTCTCTTTTATAGTTATTTTTTTGTTAAAGATTTCCAATAATTGATGAAATAAATAATTGTTTTTCATGGATTTCACCTCTATATAAATTATATACAATTATGTTGCATATGCAACTATTATTATTAATGCAATTGATGTATTATAATCTAAAGGAGTATGAGAAAATGAAAGTTATAAAAAGAGATGGAAGAAGTGTAGACTATAATCAATCAAAGATTATAGTGGCAATAGAAAAAGCATGTAGTGACTTACCTAGTAAGCAACAAATCACTAAAGAAGAAGTATTAGAAATTACAAAATACATAGAGAGTTTAGATAAAAAACGTATTTTAGTTGAAGATATACAAGATATTATCGAATTCAAATTAATGGAGTTTAAATATTTTGATTTGGCTAAGAAATATATTGTTTATCGTTATAATCGTGCTTTAGTGCGTAAGCAAAATACTACTGATGAATCGATTTTAGGATTAATTAAAAATAACAATATTGAGGTAATGGATGAAAATTCCAATAAGAATGCACAGGTTGCTTCTACCCAAAGAGATTTAATTGCAGGAGAAGTATCTAAGGATTTAACAAGAAGATTACTTTTGCCAGAAAAAATTAGTGCTGCGCATGATCAAGGGATATTACATTTTCATGATGCTGATTATTTTTTACAACAAATTTTTAATTGTTGTCTAATTAATTTAAAAGATATGTTAGATAATGGAACGGTAATGAATGGTAAGCTAATAGAAACACCAAAAAGTTTTCAAGTAGCATGTACTGTTATGACTCAGATTATAGCCAGTGTAGCTTCTAGTCAATATGGTGGACAATCTATCGATACACGTCATTTAGGTAAGTACTTACGTGCAAGTCGTAATAAATTTTCAAAAGAATTACACGAAAAATATGCAGGAAAAATGGAGGAAGGAATGATTGAGAGTATCATCGAAGATCGCTTATCTTATGAATTAGCTTCTGGGGTACAAACTATTCAATATCAAATTAATACTTTAATGACTACAAACGGGCAAAGTCCTTTTGTGACCTTATGTTTAAATCTTGATGAAGATGATGAGTATCTAGAGGAAAACGCTAGAATTATTGAAGAAATATTAAAACAACGTACACTGGGAATAAAGAATGAACAAGGTATTTATATTACTCCAGCATTCCCTAAGTTAATCTATGTATTAGATGAACACAATGCACTCAAAGGTGGTAAATATGATTATATTACGCGCTTAGCAGTAGAATGCTCATCAAAAAGAATGTATCCTGATTATATCTCAGCTAAAAAAATGCGTGAAAATTATGAAGGTAACGTATTTAGTCCAATGGGGTGTAGAAGTTTTCTAGCTCCATATAAAGATAAAGATGGAAACTATAAATTCGAAGGTAGATTTAATCAAGGTGTAGTAAGCTTAAATTTAGCACAAATTGGTATTCTTGCGAACAAAGATAGAGCAGTATTTGATAAATTATTAAATGAACGACTTGAATTATGTTTTGAAGCATTAATGTGTCGCCATTATGCATTATTAGGTACAAAGGCCGATGTTAGTCCAATACATTGGCGCTATGGTGCTATAGCTAGATTAAAGAGCGATGATGTCATTGATCCACTGTTAAAGGATGGATATTCTTCAATTACTTTAGGATACATAGGATTATATGAAGTTACTAAACTAATGACAGGACAGTCACATACCTCTAAAGAAGGAAGTGCTTTTGCGGTAGACTTAATGAAATATTTAAGAGAAGTTTGTAATCGATGGAAAAAAGAAACAGGGCTAGGGTTTGCATTATATGGTACACCTGCAGAAAGTTTATGTTATCGCTTTGCTAATATTGATAAACAACGCTTTGGTGAAATAGAAGATATTACAGATAAAGGATATTATACAAATTCATATCATGTAGATGTTAGAGAGCATATTAATGCTTTTGATAAACTTATTTTTGAAAGTCAATTCCAAAAAATATCTAGTGGAGGATCAATTTCTTATGTTGAAATTCCTAATATGAAAAATAATATTGAAGCACTAGAAGAATTAGTCAAATTTATTTATGATAATATTCAATATGCTGAATTCAATACGAAATCTGATTATTGTGCTGAATGTGGATTTAGTGGAGAAATTATGATTAATGATGAATATCAATGGGAATGCCCAAATTGTCATAATAAAAATAAGAAAAAAATGAGTGTTACTAGAAGAACTTGTGGTTATCTAGGTGAAAATTTCTGGAACACTGGAAAGACTAAAGAAATCAAAGCAAGGGTGACACACCTCTAATGAACTATGCATCGATAAAACAAGTAGATGTTGCTAATGGTATCGGAGTACGAGTGAGCTTATTTGTAAGTGGATGTCGTCATGAATGCCCTAATTGTTTTAACTATGAAGCATGGGACTTTAATTATGGTGAGGTATTTGATGATAGTACAATTGATGAATTAATAACATTATTATCTAAGGAGTATATCCATGGATTATCTTTACTTGGAGGCGAGCCACTAGAAAAAGAAAACCAAGAAGCATTACTACAACTAGTAAAAAGAGTTAGACTAGAGTTGCCAGATAAAACAATATGGTGTTACAGTGGCTTTATCTATGAAGAGATTCTTAAAATGATGGAGGAATCACCTATAGCTAAAGAATTAATAAGTAATATTGATGTATTGGTAGACGGACGTTACATTGAGCAATATAAAGTAGTAGATCTTAAATTTAGAGGTTCTAGTAATCAAAGAATTATTGATGTTAAACAATCACTTCATGAAAAAAAAGTTGTACTTAAGGAAGAAGTGTATTAAAATTTAAATACGTATAAGGTGTTATTTATAACTTAATAGGGAATAAAGTGAAAAGCTTTAACTGCCCCAGCAGTCGTAATACGGATGAACTCCATGGCCACTGTACATTTATGTATGGGAAGGCGGATAGTAAAGTGATGTAGAGTCGAAAGAACTGCCTTATGTGTGATTACCTTGCTTCTGGGATGAAGTAAAAAAGGTGCTTTTTAGCCCGTTTTTATAGACCCGTGTAAGCGCGGGTTTTTATATGTAAAGGGGATTATATGAATCAATATAGAAGTAGCTTTTATGAGTGTTAGAAGATTATCACGTATTGCTTTAATGGGATGTTTAGAGTTTGTTGCTTTTGCAGTATTTTCAGATATTTTATACTTAGAAGTAATTACTTTAGTAACAGTGATGTTTGCCCTAATATTTGATAAACAAGAAGCAGTTTTAGCATCCGTAGTATTCGTATTTTTAAATATGTTATTACGTCAAGGAATTACGACTTGGTCTTTAATGTACTGTCTAATTTATCCAGTGTATAGTTTTATAATAGGCAGCCTAAAAAATCATATAAATAAGCATATCGCTTTGGTGGTTATCTTAACAGGGATACTTTCTTTTTTAACAGGCCAATTAATGCAACTCCCATATATGTTAGTGTCAAAAAATTTAACGATACTTTATCTTATTTCAGGGTTGCAAACATCACTAACACAAGGGGTTATCAGTGCAATAAGTATTAGCTTCGTGTACTATCCAATAAATAAAGTATTATCTAAAATAAAAGGAGATTATGAAAATGAAGAAAATTTTTAATTTATTAATGTCAGTTATGTTGTTAAGTGTTTTAATGGGATGTTCAACAAATACTGTTCCTGGTGATGAAAGTTCATCAGAGCCAAAAGAAGGTGAGATAACACTTAATATCAAAATAATTGATGAAACAGCAGAAGCTGGTATAGTACTTTTTGATGATCAAGTGGTAGTTAATGCAGCGTGTGAAACATTAGCAGATGTACTTGTAGAAGCTGTAGAACTTCAAGCAATCACCAGTGAGTCAGAATATGGACTAACATTAGAAAGTTTAATGGATATAAGTACAGATTGGCAAAAAGGTCCTTGGTGGGTTTATGAATCTGATAATAATGATTCTTGTATAGCATTAGGAATGTGCGATAGCATTAATAAAACTCCTATTGAAGATAAAGATAACTTTATCTTTATGTTTACAAGTGAGTTTTAATATAAAAAGGAGACGAATTATGATGTGTTTATAAGTTATGAGCATTCTGCAAAATCCATAGCTGACAACATTGTTTCAGTTCTAAAATATTTATCGTAATTTTGTCTGAAGATTCTTCTAATTCAGCCCATGTGCTAAATGAAGTTGAAATGGCATACAAAAAAATACTTAGATGCTTTAAAACAGTATCAAGCATTTGAATATGCAAAATAGGAGGATCGTATGTTTGATTTTATTTTAGCACAAGAGAAAGATTTTGATGTAATTTGGTCAATGCTGATAGAGGCAAAGGCAAAATTATACGAAGAAGAAGTTTTTCAATGGGATGATACTTATCCGACACCCGAAATGATTAAACGTGATATAAAAGGGAATGATACTTATTTAGTTTATAAGGAAGAAGAATTGATAGCTTTTTTGGTTGTGAATGACATTATTGAAGATGATGTACATGACAATATTGAATGGAAATATCCTAATGAGCTATATTTTGTACTACATCGCTTATGTGTTAGTACTACTACGCAAGGTAAGGGCTATGGCACTAAAGTAGTTAAGCAAGTTGAAGCTATGTATCGTGATAAAGATATTCATATTGGAAGAATTGATGTTTTTTCAACCAATGCAGTAGCCATTCACATCTATGAAAAAATTGTAAGAATGAATTATAAATATAATATAGGGTCTTATTATTGATTATCTTAAGTTGGCATTGATTATTATAGTTAGTTTTATATAAAAGTTAGCTACAAATGCAAAAATTATTTTGTGTTGTAGCTTTTTTATTGCATCATAAAAAAAGACAGAATTCCATATACTATGGATATCCATGTCTTATAGTAATTATTATTTTATAATTAACTTTAATTTAAGTACTTTTAATATTCTTTTTAAAATACCATTAATCCAATAACAACACGGTAACAATAGCCATAATTTGAATACAAGTATACCAAGGTGCTGAAGTAATTTGATAATATTGTGGATTATACAGATAATGGATAACACGATAAAGCGTATGTCCTAAAAACGCAACTATAAAGCTATTTATAATAAAATTTAGTACAATATTTAAATGTTTAGTCCTTGTTTTTACCTTTGGAATTATGTTGTATTTTATAAGCAATAAAAACAAAAAATGCTGATAGTAATAAGGTTGGTGTTCCAGCTAATAGTGCAAAATAAGGCTCTACTGCAGTAATGTTATTATCTATGGCAGCTTGAAGATACCCCCAATAATAAGCAATAAAGAATAGACTTATACTAAAGCATAATAGTGCTAATAATAAACAAAACTTAGTTGTTTTTTTCATAAATAGCTCCTCTTAAATAAAGTGTTGGTTTAACAATCGATATAATCTAGCGATAGGCAATCCCATAATGGAATAGAAATCACCACGAATCTCTTTTATAAAAAGTCTTCCTTGACCTTGGATTGCATAAGCGCCAGCCTTATCCAACGGCTCTTTAGACGTTATATACTTTAAAATTTCATCTTCACTTAATTCAAACATAGTAACATCACTACTATCATAGAAAGTATGACATTGATCCCTGTATAAAACACAAACACCACTAATTACTTGATGTGTATTATTACTTAGTAGTTGTAGCATATTTTTTGCATCATTTTCATCTTTGGGTTTACCTAATGCTTTATTTTGATAAACAACTAAGGTATCAGCTCCAATAATTATTGCATCAGGATGTTGACTTAATACAGCTTCAGCCTTTAATTTAGCTAAACGCATTACTTCCTCTTGTATAGGGACATTCAACTTTAATGTTTCATCAACATCAGCACTATCTACTGTAAAATCATCAAAAATTTCACTTATTAATTCAATTCTTCTAGGGGATTTACTTGCAAGTACTACTGGTTTCATACTTGTCCCTTATTTTTATCATAGATGATTTTCATTCCATTAAAAGCTAGATTAGGATCATATTTATCAATACAATTAGTATGGTCAACTATAATTCTACCTAAACCGCCTGTTGCGATGACCAACATGTCATCATTTAATTGTTCCTTCATCTTTTTTACAATATACTCTACCTGACCTATATATCCGTAAACAATACCTGCCTGCATACCGTCAATAGTATTCTTAGCTAAGATTGATTTTGGTTTCTTGATTTCAATACCAGGTAATTTTGCAGTTTGACTTATGAGTGCTTCAGCAGCAATTTCAATACCTGGAGATATCACAGTATACTCAAATACACCGTCTTTAGAGATGTAATCATAAGTTGTAGCTGTTCCAAAATCAATAACTAAACAAGATTTTTTATATTGATGATAAATTGCAGCAACATTAACTAAGCGATCAGCCCCTACTTCTTTAGGATTTTCAGCATGAATTTTAATTCCTGTTTTTATCCCTGGACCTATAAGCATCGGTTCAATATTAAGGTATTTTGACAAAGCATTTTTTATAGAATGCATAATCTTTGGAACAACAGAAGAAACTATAGCAGCTTTAATATCATCAGGATTAATTCCCTTAGTAATCAGCATAGTACACATAAGTATCCCTAGTTCATCTGAAGTTCTAGCGGTTTTGGTAGTTAATCTAAAACTAGCAATTAATTCCTCTTCTTTAAATATTCCCATAGTAATGTTTGTGTTTCCAATATCCATTGTTAATAACATAATTATCCCTTTCTAAGTGCTTCTAATATGGTATAAGCAAGCTCTTCTTTAGTCATTAGTGGTAATGATATAATTTCCTCTTTTGTTACTATACTAGCAACATTCGTATCGTGTGCAAAACCAGCATTTGGTGTAGATAAACTATTCGCAACAATCATATCAACTTGTTTACTCAATAATTTATCTTTAGCATTTTCTAATAAATTTTCAGTCTCCATTGCAAACCCACAGCACTTTTGATGTGCTAGTTTGTGTTCGCCCAACCATTTTAAGATATCATTAGTTTTGTTAAGCTCTAAGTTTATAGTGGCAGTAGATTTTTTGATTTTATGTTCCTCAACATGCGCACAAGTATAATCACTTACAGCTGCTGCCTTAATAATAAAGTCATACTTATGAAAATGCTCCTTAAAGTATTCAAACATAGCTTTAGCATTTAAGGTGGTAATAATATCAACACCAACAGGAGTAGGTAAATCACTTATCCCTTTTACCAATGTTACCTCAGCACCTAATGCTTTAGCAACCTTAGCTAAGGCAAATCCCATCTTTCCTGTAGAATGATTTCTAATATAGCGTACAGGGTCTAATTTTTCCATAGTTGATCCGGCACTAATAAGTACTTTTTTTCCAACTAAAGTTTTTTCTTTATACAAAGCATATTCAATTACTGTTTCAATATCTTCTATCGCTGCTAGACGACCACTGCCAACATCTCCACAAGCTAAGTATCCTGTAGCACTTTGTACAACTTGATATCCTAGCTCACGACATCTATTTAAGTTGTTTTGTGTTACTTCATTTTCAAGCATACCCGTATTCATGGCAGGACAAATAATTTTGATAGCACTACTAGCAAGAAAAGTAGTAGTCAACATGTCATCAGCTATGCCATTTGCCACTTTGGCAATAACATTAGCACTAGCAGGTACTAGGGCAAACACATCAGCTTTTTTAGCTAAAGAGATGTGATTTACGTTATATTCAAAATTACGATCGAAAGTATCAACACTTACACGATTACTGGAAAGTGTTTCAAAAGTTAAAGGACTAATAAATTCAGTAGCATTTCTGGTCATTATAACATGTACATCATGACCTTTTTTCTTTAAGGAGCTAACCAGGCTTGCGGCTTTATAAGCAGCAATACCACCACTTACACCAATCACTATGCATTTATTTTCCATATTAATGACGCTCCTTTAAAGTTGGTAGTAATAATTTTGCAACTGCAATGGTAGCTATTGCGGCAATGATAGCTTCAATAACACCGTTCGTAGCAACAGTAACCATAATTAACGAAAAAACCAAATCAACACTGACTTCTCTAGCTTGAGCATAAGGCTCTTTAAAAAATAACATAATAGCAGAAAGAACCAAAGTAGTATGTAATATTGTATTAAAGGCTGCAATGCCACCTAATAAAATAGTTTTATTTTTAAATTTGTTTTTAAATACTTCATAACTAAAGCCACTAAGCCATCCCAGTAGGATGCGAGGTACAAAAACGATAAGTAAACTATATAAGTTACCACTAGTATTTCCTATAGTTACAAAAGGCGAGAATACAAAAGAAGTTGGTGTAGGCTGAAATGTATTAACTAATAAGCTACTTAAACCAAACACGAAACCAATGATAGATCCTTCTTTCTTACCTAACAAAATACCAGCTAGAATTACTGGAATGTGAAGCGTAGTTGCACGAATTACACCAATAGGAATATAACCTAATGGAGTAAGCGTGAAAAGTATAATAAGTGTTGAAAATAAAGATAATAAAACTAATCTTTTTGTTTTTTGTGATCTCATAGTGCCTCCTACTATCATTCCTAATAAGGATATCATGTATTTTTGAAATCATTTTATCTAAAGTGGATACCATGTTTTGGTTATGGTTCACATATCAATTATAACATATTGTTAAAAATTTCAATCTTAAAATGCATTTTTTAATCAAATAATAAAATTAAATCGGAGGTAAATTTAATGAAGAAAATACCATTTATAATGTGCTTATTATTACTAAATAGCGCTTGTTCAAGTAAAACTATAGTTGTAAATGATATTTGGGATGATATTCCAGAAATAGCGTATGGTAGTCGTGATTTAGATTTTGAGGAGTTTAAAGATTTAGATACTACTTTAAATTCATGGGGTATAGGTAAATTAAGAGATGAAAAAAATCAACCAGTTAACTGTGTAGATGCTAATGAAAAATATCAACAATTTGATGCTGTATATGTTGAAGAGGCAACAAATGAGGTTTATTTTACTTTTGATAGTGGCTATGAAATTGGTAATACTGCAGTGATTTTAGATGTACTTAAAAAGCAGGAAGTTAGTGCTTTGTTTTTTTTGACAGCTCCCTATGTGTTAAAGAATCAAGAGTTAGTACAAAGGATGATTGATGAAGGACATGTGATTGGAAACCATTCATATCATCACCCAAGTTTTCCATCATTAAACGACGAAGAACTTGTAGCTGAAATAATGGATTTCGATGATTTAATGTTAGCAATGTTTCAATATAAGATGATTTATGCTAGACCACCACGCGGTGAGTTTAGTGAGAAGTCTTTAGCTATTACTGAAGCATTAGGCTATACTACTTTATTTTGGTCTTTTGGTTATTATGATTTTGATATTAAAAATCAACCAGAATCTGCCGCAAGCTTAGAAAAATGCTTAAATGGTGCTCATCCTGGGGCAATTTATTTATTTCATACTGTGTCTGATACTAATGTTCAAATCATGGATGATTTAATTAATGGTCTTAGGGAGTTAAACTATAAAATAGGAGATTTTAATGAATTTAATTGAGTAAATGAAGTTGTTGATTTATAATAATTACAGGGAGAGAAGAATTATGAAATTTTTAGTATTATCTGATATTCATGGATCACAAAAATATGCACAATATGGTGTAGATTTATTTCATAGTTTAAAAGCAGATAAGCTTATTTTACTAGGTGATTTATTATATCATGGCGCACGTAATCCGCTAACTGAAGAGTATAACCCACAAGGTGTAGCGCAGTTGTTAAATAATATAAAAGAACATATAGTTGCGGTACGAGGTAACTGTGATAGTGAAGTGGATCAAATGGTTTTAAACTTTGAAATGATGCAAGATAAAGCCTTGATAGTAAGTGAAGATAGATCAATATTTATTTCACATGGTCATGTTTATCATCCGGATAAGCTACCTTATATGAATAAAGGTGATGTGTTTATATATGGACATGTTCATTTACCAATAGCATATAAAGAAAATGGGGTTTATATCTTAAATCCAGGAAGTATTACTTTGCCTAAGGAAAATAATCCTAATAGTTATGGAATTTTAGAAGATGATGGATTTACAATATTTGACCTTGATGGGAAAGTTATTAAAAATATTCAATTTACGAAAGAATAGAATAGGTGGTGAAAACTTGATTGCACAAAGAGTAAAAGAGTTACGTTTAGCATCAAAAATGACACAAAGTCAATTAGCTTTAAAGGTCGGTGCAAAACAAAAACAAACAATTGCCCAATGGGAAAAAGGAACTTCTGTGCCACCATTATCTAGTTGTATGAAACTAGCTGAAATATTTGGTGTGTCGCTAGACTATCTAGTGGGTAATGAGCAACAAGTTTTAGTTAATGTAACACACTTACCTCAAGAGTTGGCAGAAATTGTACGCAATACTGCAAAACAACTTGAAGAATATACAAAAAAGAATAATAAACACTAACAAAGATAACAAGAATATAACAATATTATAGAGGGTCTATGGTATAATCAAATAAAATTGAAAGGGAAATTAATATATGAATAAAGAGCCAATTTTAGTAATTTTAGCTGCTGGGATGGGAAGTCGCTATGGAGGACTTAAGCAAATTGATACTGTAGGAAGTAACAATGAATCAATTATAGATTTTACAATTTATGATGCGATTCGTGCAGGATTTAAAAAAGTAGTATTAATTATAAAAAAAGAGCATGAAGAAGTATTTAGAAAAAATTTAACCAATAAAATCGAGAAAAAGATTGCAGTAGATTTTGTGTTTCAAGATATTAATGATGTGCCAAGTAATGTTGAAATTCCAGAAGGAAGAGAAAAACCATGGGGAACGACTCATGCGTTATTAGCATGTAGAAATACTGTTGATGCACCATTTATGATTTGTAATGCAGATGATTTTTATGGGGCAAGTGCATTTAAAACAATGTATGATTTCTTAAAGAACGAAGTAAAAGATAGTGAATATGGTATGGTAGGTTATGTTTTAGAAAATACTTTAACTGACAACGGTACTGTTACGCGCGGTGTTTGTGAACAAGAAGCAGGCTATTTAACCGCAATAACTGAAATTCAAAAAATCAGAAAAGGTGCTGATAGCGCTGAATATGAAATAAATGATGCATGGTTTAAAGCAGAAGAAAACACTTTAGCATCGATGAACTATTGGGGATTCACACCTAAGATATTTGATGAGTGTACAGCAATATTTGAAACTTTCTTAGAACAAGCATTAAGCGAAAATCCAATGAAGTGCGAACATGTAATTCCAACTGCAGTAGGCGATTTAGTGAAAGATAAAAAAGTCACTGTTAAAGTTATGCAAAGTGATGATCGCTGGTTTGGAGTAACTTATAAAGAAGATAAACCAGGTGTTGTAGCAAGTATTCAAGCCTATAAAGATGAAGATAAATATCCATTTGATTTGTGGAAATAAATAATCAATAAAATAAATCCTCTTAGTCTAATATCTAGATTAAGAGGATGTTTTTATATTAAGTTTAAACTAAAACAATTGATTTAGAATATCAGCTCCGCCGATTAGTGTGCCTAAAGTGCTAAATAAGTTTGCGAAGATAACTACTAATAAGATATGAGTAACTTTGTTTCTAAAGAATCCTTTAAAAGAATTAACATCTTCACTTAGTCGCTCAAAATCTTTAACCTGAGGTTTTCTTAAATAAACTTCTGTTAGTCCACAAAACCATCCTGCAGCCAATAAGGGATTTAATGAAGTCAAGGGGGCTGCTACAAAAGCAGTAAGAATACTTAGGAAGTGTCCACCAGCTAAAAGTACTCCTAGAGCTGAAAGTGATCCATTCCACAATATCCAAGATACAACTTGATTTACCCCTGTTTGTGCTGATTGGTTAAACCCAAATATAATTAAACCAATGATGAGTGCTGGAATAATCCATCCACTAATTTTAGAAAAAGTAGTTTTGGGCGGGACAGAAGAAATTGCTTTAATATCGATTTCTTTATGTATCTCTTTTTTTATCCCCGGGACATGAGCTGCACCTACTACCGCTACAATTTTATTTCCTTTAGCATGTCTAATTTTATAGGCAAGATGTTGATCACGTTCATGAATTAGTACTTGGGCAACTACAGGGAAAGTTTCTTGAACTTCTTTTAGTGCAATTTCTAATAATTCAGATTGTTTAAGACTTTCAATATCTTCTTCAGAGATATCTTCATCATCAAATATACTAGATATAATCATTACTAATAACCTAACCTTTTGAAACAAACTATGTTTACGCCATATGCGAGAAAATGTAGTTTGTATATTACGATCTACTAATTCTAGTTTAGTATTGGTTTCCTGTGCGCTTTTTATAGCTTGCATCATTTCTTGGCCAGCTGTCACACTCATTTTAGAAGCAATTCTTTTTTGATAAGAGGATAATATAATATTCACTAATAAAGATCCAACTTTTTTCTTTTTAATCACATCAATTATATCCGTATCAGACCATTTCTTAGGGTTCTTGATACTTTGAAAGCGTTCATTATCTAATTCTATACAAATACAATCAGGTTGAATATCGTCTATAATTTGTTTAACTTCTTCAACAGAGTGCATAGAAACATGAGCTGTTCCTACAATATAGATTTCTTTATTATCAATAGTAAGTGTAGTGACATTATTTTGCATAAGAGCACCTCTTTTCTATGCTATTGTAACGCATTGACTATTTCATTTCTATAAGAAAATAATTATTTTGCATTTTAATGAATAAGATGTAATAAACTGAAAAAGATAAACTAAGGAGGAAACACTATGTACAAAATAATAAACATTGTATTAATTCTTTTAATCGCAACCATTTCTTTAGGGGTTTATAATAATATATCCAGTATAGATAAAGGGGTTGAAGAAGAGATTAATAGAGAAGTTACACCCGATGAAATACATGATAGCTTAATACTAACTTCAATGCAGATAAATGAAATGGCCTCTAGTTATGGATCTAGTTACTTGAATGATTTAACAGTGGGCTTAAATAGTGATGATAAATTAGAATTTTCCTTTCTTATGGATGATCAATTCTTTTCATTATTACAACTAGAGGAAATAAGCTTATTTGAGATGTTTGAGGATCAAAAGGTGAACTGTATTTTGAGCATCAATGATACTTTTGAACTTGAAAAATGTTCAGTAGGAGGTTTAGAGATACCTTCACAGCTGTACTCTAATAGGCTGTTAGATCTAAATGATCAAGTGAATCAATTTTTAGAAAATTATGGAATTGAAGAGATTAGTGTTTCATCACAATCTTTAGAAATTAAAGGTGATATAGAGAATGTTGTTAAGGAGTTAGCGAAGTAACAAATTTTCTTTAATTAGTAAAGAGGGTTTAATGACCTTTTGAACTGTGTTATAATACTTAACATAAAGGAGGTTGCTTCGATGTATTTTAGTCAAACATGGCAAGAGATATTGAATTGGTCAAGAGCTTTTGCTGATATTATCATTGTATGGTTTATTTTGTACTATGCTATTAAAGTCGTACGTAATAATTCACGAACGATTCAAATATTTAAAGGAATTGTATTGGTATTAATAGTAGATTGGTTAGCGAAAATTTTAGGTCTTTCTACAGTAAGTTGGTTATCCGGGATGTTTGTTTCTTTCGGATTTTTAGCCGTTATCGTTATCTTTCAACCAGAAATTAGAGGGTTGTTGGAGAAATTAGGTAAGAGCAATGTGTTATCAAAAATTTCCACTTTATCAGGTAATGAAAAAGAACGCTTAGTAGAAGAGATTACTAAAGCAGTAACTATTTTATCTAAGGAACAAACGGGTGCTTTAATCACACTGGAACAAAGTCAATCATTAAGTGATTATATAAGTACTGGTACAACAATGAATTCTTTAGTTACGGCAGAATTATTGACAACTATATTTGTGCCTTATACAGCACTTCATGATGGAGCAGTTATTATACAAGGAGATAAGTTAGCGTGTGCTAGTGCTTATTTCCCACCTACTAATTTACAACTACCTAATCGTTTTGGTGCACGCCATCGTGCAGCAATTGGAATTAGTGAAGTGACTGATTCAGTCACTGTAGTTGTGTCTGAGGAAACAGGTGTAATTTCAATTGCAGAGGCAGGAAAAATCCATGCGGTTACTATAAAGGAACTAAGAAATTATTTATTAAGAGTACTTTGTAATGAAGAAACTGAACTTCAAAAACAAGTAAAGAGTACAGTAGATAGTAAATCTTTTTATGTGGTTGAAGAACCAGTTGAAGTAGTAAGTGGAAGTGATGTTACTAAAACTAACTCTTCACAAGAGCGTGTTGGATTATTTGGAAAACTAGCTGTTAAAAGACAAAAATCTGAGGAAGAAACAGCAGAAGAGGCTCAAGAAATAAAAGTGCCTAAAAACAAAAATAAATTGTTTAAGAAAAGAAATACGAAAACAGAAGAAAATTCAAATGAAGTAGTTCAATTAGAAAGCTTAAATATCGAAGAGAATAATGAAGTTAAAACTGAGGAAGTTATAAAAGATGCAGCACAAATCAGTTTAATTCCAGAAGTTGAAACTGTTATTGAAGAAGTAGTTGAACAAGAAAGTGCTAATAAGGCTAAAGCTGTAATTAATGATGCTTCTGAATTATTAAATAATAGTTCACAAATAAGCATTGAAGAAGCTTTAGAAATAGTTATACCTAAAAAGGATGAAACCCCAGCAGAGGTTGAGCATGATGAAGGGGGTGAAGAGTAATGGGAAGAAAGTCAAAAGAGTATCATAAGAAAGTCGATATGGCTAAGAGAATAGCCAATCAAAGTCAAAAGGTCTCTAAAACATATGAAACTTTTGAAATCGCTTTTTTAAGAATTGTTAGAATGTTTTCGGCAACAATTGATCGTTTCATGTTTAATCCAAGATATAGTGTATTAGTCTCATTATTATTAGCATTGATGTTATATATGACAATTAATATGAATGAAACTACTAATTTATTTAACTCTTCAGCAATGAGTAGTTATACCTTCAATAGTGTACCTATTGTAGTTGATTATAATTCTGACAAATGGGAAATAAGTGGTGTGCCTGAGGATTGTGAGGTTGTTATAGTAGGGGATCAAACTACTATCGCAACGCAGAGAAGTTCTTCAGATTATCAGGTTGTAGCTAATTTAAACAACCTATCAGCAGGAACGCATATTGTGAATTTAACAGGAGATCGTTTTATTAATGGATTAGATGTTAATATTAATCCAACGAATATCACAGTTACTATAAAAGAGAAAGTTACTCAAAACTTTGATATAAGCTACGATTATATCAATACAGATGAAATGGAAAATATTTATGCATTAGGTGAGCCAGATTTTGAAATGACTAGGGTTGCTGTTCGTGCATCACAAGAAAAGCTAGATTCCATTGCCTTTATCAAAGCGCTTATTGATGTTTCTGGTGTGAGTGCAGATTTCACAACACAGGCAACACTAGTGGCTTATGATCAATCAGGAAATATTGTAGATGCTGATATTAGACCTGAGACAGTTCAGGTAGATGTTAAAGTAACTTCACCAAGTAAACAGGTTTCTATAGTAGTAGAACCGCAAGGAGAAGTTCCTAACAATATGGCTATTGATTCAATTTTAATGGATCATAATTCAGTTGTTGTGTATGCACCGGATTCAGTACTTAATGTGTTAGATAGTGTTATTGTTAATTTTGATGCATCACAGTTAACAAGTGATCAACGTTTATATAAAGGTATTAACCTTCCAACAGGAGTTAGAGATTTAAGTGTTACTCGTGTTAATATGGATATTAAACTAGGTGAAGCTGTAACTAAGGTTATCGAAGATGTTTCTATCTACTATCGTAATAATGTAGAAGGATATCGTGCTGATTTTGCTCAAACGACAGTGGATGTTGAGATTAAAGGTACACAAAGCAATATTGATAAAATTACTGCAGCTGATATCTATGTCTATGTAGATTTTGCGAATTTAACAGTAGGAGAACAAGAAATACCGGTACAGATAACACCAAGAAATGATTTATTGGTTACGATGACACCTTTAACTTCTTCTATAACGGCAACGATTATTGGTGCGGACGATGAAACACCGCAATCAGATCAAGAAACGCCACAAGGAGATGAGAATTAAGATGGGTAAATATTTTGGAACAGATGGTATACGTGGTAAAGCAAATGTTACTTTAAAAGTAGAACGTGCTTTTCAAATAGGCCAGGCTCTAGGATATATTTATAGCCAAAATAAAAAAGCAAAAATTGTTGTTGGAAAAGACACACGTCTTTCAGGTAGTATGCTTGAGAGTGCTATTGCTGCTGGAGCTACAAGTACAGGAGCACAGGTATATTTATTAGATGTTTGTCCCACACCAGCAGTAGCTTATTTAGTTAGAACCCAAGGCTTTGACTGCGGAGTAATGATCTCCGCTAGTCATAATCCTTATTATGATAATGGAATTAAAGTTTTTAGTGCTAGTGGTGAGAAACTAGATGCTGCTAGTGAACAAAAAATTGAAGATTACATTGATGGAAAATACACGGTAGATTTAAAAAGCGAGGACCAAATTGCTGAAGTAATTCATTATAGTGAAGGGTTAACTTATTATAAAGAATGGATTAGTGCAATGTTTAAAGTAGATTTTAGTGGTCTAAAAGTAGCTCTTGATTGTGCTAATGGTAGTGCTACTAGTGCTGCTGAGCAGGTTTTAACTAAACTGAATGCAAAGTGTACAGTAATTCATAATCAACCTAATGGAGTTAACATTAATACTAACTGCGGATCTACTCATCCAGAAGATTTACAAGAACTAATGAAAAAAGGGGATTTTGATTTAGGGTTAGCTTTTGATGGCGATGCTGATAGATTAATCGCAGTTAATAAAAATGGTGAATTAATTGATGGGGATTACATACTGTATATTTGTGGAAATTATTTAAAAAATGAAAATATGCTTACAAAAAATACTGTAGTTACTACAGTAATGGCAAACCTTGGATTCTTTAAAGCAATGGAAAAATCTGGCATTAGCACAGAATCCACAGCAGTTGGAGACAAGTATGTATATGAGTGTATGGTTAAGAATGATTATGTACTTGGTGGTGAACAATCAGGTCATATTATATTTAAGGAACATGCAACTACAGGTGATGGCTTGTTAAGTGCATGTAAATTATTAGAAGTTATGAAACTTACGGGTAAATCAATAGAACAGTTAAGTGAAGGTTTAAAAATCTACCCACAATTATTAGTGAATGTTCCAGTTGAAGATAAAGTGGCAGTGCTTAATGATGAAGATATCAAAAAAGAAATTGCCAAGGTTGAAGAAGCTCTTGGAAGTAATGGAAGAGTGTTAGTTAGACCTTCTGGAACTGAACCTCTTGTACGTGTAATGGTTGAAGCAGAAAGTGATGAATTATGTCATAAGTATGTATACCAAATTATTGATTATATTAATAGATAACTAAAGAGAGTCGATGAAATCGATTCTTTTTTAGTTTATAAAAATAGTGTAGAATAAAAAGATAATTTTAATAATAAATTACTAAAGTTATTTTAAAGCGAGTACAGATTTAGTATAATGATAACAGTGTAGAGGTGGACTATGAAATTATTACTTATATTGATGATGAGCATTGCACTGTTTAGTGGATGCTCAAGTGAAGTTAGCTGTGATGGTAATGTATGTTATCACAATGAAAATAAACAATACTTAATTGAAGATGATGCTACAATAAGTGTTGCAGTAGAAAATGAATTACTTGGGGAAGCCTTGGTTCAGTTATGGAATGAAACCTATCCTAATCATCAAAACACAGTAAGCTATGTGGTACAAAATAATTATGATGGAAAAACATTTCTAAATAGTTCTAGTGATATCACATTAATTTACGCATCTGAAGCAGCTAAATTAAATGAGTATTTATTGGAAATAGATAATAGAGTTAAAAATGAAATTAAAGAAAATAGTGTAGATCAATATGGAGATGCTTTAAATCGTAATGGTTTTTACTTTATACCTATGTATGCTTCAGGGTGGATGTTTTCAAGTAACTATACGATGTTAGAATCACTAGGTGTTGATATGAGTGATTTAAATGAGGATGGACTTATTGATGCTTTAGATACTTTTGAAAAAATAAATGTATGGCAACAAACACAAAGTCAACCTATTATCTTTAATGAAAAAGAAGTGGCTACTATTTTTAATTTCAATTTTGATGACGAATATTTAACCCAAACTCTTTTAAGTTTTGGTGGATTTACTCCTTTTGAATCTTATCTTGCGAGTGATCCAGGTTTTGATAGTAAAGATTTCCTTGTAAACTTAAATGATTTAGCAAGTCTTGGTCAAATGCAGTGGCTTTATCCTAATGAAACTGAGTTTGTGTTTAATCCAGAGGATACGCGCCAAGAGTTTTCTAAATGGAATAGTGAATTTTATATGCGTGACAGTAATAGCGTTTTTAATTTTGTACATAGCACAATGCACTATGCTGGCTATGAGGAACAAACTAATCAAAACTATTACTTTTCAGCACTACCTACTTTTAATGGTATTCAACCTTTAACTAGTGTTCAAAGTGTAGGTTATGTCATTAATAAGGATACACCTTATATTAATGCAGTTTTAGAACTTCTAAGCCTAATTAGAAGTAATGAAGGTTTACAACTTTTTGCATCACATTCTGAGCAACCACTACTTGTAAATCACTTAGATGAAAATGTAGAATTAGAATTTAAAGATGAAAACACTAAACAAATATCGTATGCTATGATGTATGGATTTGAAGAGTCCATGGTTGCCTATGAACTAGATAGTAGCGTTGCAGGGTGGGATATGTTTAAAGAGACGGCAATTATGGATACAATGATTGAAGTTTTTTATCAAAAATTAACTCCTGTTGATGCACAAACTAAAATTATAGAATTAAGTGATACCTGGATGGATCCTTATGTAGAGGCTGATGAAGAGGCTAATGAAAAGTAAGAGGTAAAGTATGAATGAGTGGAAAGCATTCTTAGATGAAGAATTTAAAAAAGAGTATTTTTTAAATATTATTGCATTTTTAGAGGAAGAGAGCACAACAAAAATAATATATCCTAAAAAAGAAGATAGAATGAATGTATTTTCCTATACACCATATAATGAAATTAAAGTTGTTATTCTTGGTCAAGACCCATATCATCAGCCCAACCAAGCTCATGGGTTATGTTTCTCTGTTCTTAAGAGAGTAAAAGTGCCTCCAAGCTTAGTTAATATTTATAAAGAATTAAATAGTGATTTAAACTGTAGCATCCCAAGTCACGGTAATTTAACATCCTGGGCTAAACAAGGAGTATTTTTATTAAATACTACTTTAACAGTAGAACAAGGCAAAGCTAATAGCCATAGTCGTTGTGGTTGGAATGTATTTAGCGATGAAGTTATTAAAAAGATAAATCAAAAAGAAGATCCTGTAGTATTCATACTTTGGGGGAAAAATGCTCGCGATAAAAAGAAATTAATTACTAATGAACATCATTTAATCATAGAGGGAGTACATCCCTCACCACTAAGTGCTTATCAAGGTTTTTTTGGATCAAAACCTTTTTCAAAATGCAATGCGTTTTTAATATCAAAACAAATAAAGCCTATAGATTGGCAGGTTATAGAATAGATGTTTAATACCGTAGAAGAAGCAATTTCTTGGGTTACTCATAGAAAAGGTAATAATTTAGGTTTTGAGCATTTTAAAAACTATATTAAACAAGAGAATAATTATGTTAATCAATTAAAATATATTCATGTTGCTGGAACTAACGGTAAAGGAAGTACTTGTAATTATCTTTGTGACTGTTTAATGGAAGCAGGTTATAAAGTAGGAACATTCACTTCGCCTCATTTAGTTTGCCACCAAGATCGTATTTGCATTAATCATGAGTGGATTGATGATTTTTCTTTTTTAGCTATTTGTAATGAGCGAAAAACACTTTGGGAAAAATACAATTTAAATATGTTTGAAATAGATTTTGAAATAATGAGTATTTATTTTGTCCAGAACCAGGTAGATATCGTAGTTTTAGAAGTCGGTATTGGAGGCCGTTTAGATTGTACTAATGTTATAGAACATAGTTTAGCATCGATTATTGTATCTATAGATATGGACCACATGGATAAACTAGGTTATGAGTTATCAGCCATAGCTTATGAAAAGGCAGGAATAATAAAAGATCAAGGTTTAGTTATTTGTGGTGAAAGCAAAGAAGAATGTGTCTCGGTTATTAAAAAAATTGCTGAGGATAACGAAGCAGCGGTTAATATGTTAAAGCCGATTACTTCAATCAACGAAAATCATTTTAGCTATCGTGATATAACTTTTGAACATAAGCAACAAGCACTTTATCAAATGCACAATGCCTGTTGCGCAATAGAAACACTTTATCAATGCTCAAAACACGGGCTTATTACTATAAATATTCAACAGATTAAGTGTGGCATACAAAAAAGCACATGGGCTGGACGATATGAAGAGCTAGCTCAAAACCCTAAGATTATTATTGATGGCGCTCATAATATACATGGAGTCAAAGCATTAATAGAAAGTTTAAAAAAAGAGGCATTACCGCTTTATGTTGTTTTTGCAGTACTGAAAGATAAAGATACTCAAGAAATGATAGAACTATTATATGATAATTGTACCCGTATGATAGTTACTGAGTTTGATTTTTATCGAGCAGCTAAAGCAAGTGCATTAAAAACTAAAGCTAATATTCAAGTAATTGAAGATTGGAAAGAAGCAATAGCTTATGCTAAAACACAAAATAAACAAGGAACGATAATTGTTTGTGGATCATTATATTTCATTAGTGAAGTTAGAACTTATTTAATAGCTCAACAAAAAATCTAAGTAGAATAAAATACTTGGATTTTTTTTACTATTTATTTACTATTTATGGTATACTTTATTTAGTAAAAAGATGCAACAAGAAGAAATTTTAAGGAGGGGATTTAAGGCGTTACATCTTATAAGAATCATTTGTCGATTCGACAAAAAACTGTAAAGATAATGAATATAATTAATTAAAGTTTTAAAAAGATTGCGATTGCCCATGGAAGAATAAAGGAGATAATACTATGAGAGCAGATAATATGGTTGCAATGATTTTAGCCGGCGGAAGAGGCAGTCGGTTGTATGACTTAACTAAGAAAGTGGCTAAACCCGCAGTACATTACGGTGGAAAATATCGTATTATTGATTTCCCCTTAAGTAACTGTGCTAATTCAGGTATTTCAGTTGTAGGTGTACTAACGCAATATGAGTCAATTCTTTTAAATTCATATGTAGCAAGGGATCATTATTGGGGATTAGATGGTGCAGGTAGAGGTGTTTTTGTGCTACCACCGCGTGAAAAAGATGAGACAGGTTTTAATATTTATCGTGGTACTGCAGATGCTATAACACAAAATATCGACTTTCTAGATCAAATGGAAGCTGAGTATGTGCTCTTATTATCGGGAGATCATATTTATAAGATGAATTATGCTAAAATGCTATCAGCACATAAAGCTGCGAATGCTGATTGCACTATAGCAGTTTTAGAGGTTTCAACAAAAGAAGCTAGTCGTTTTGGTATCATGAATACTGATAAAAATGATTGGATAATAGATTTTGAAGAAAAACCTGAAAAGCCAAAGAGTAATTTAGCATCAATGGGAATTTATATTTTTAACTATAAGACATTAAGAAAAATTTTGAATGATGATGATAAAAATATTGAATCTGAACATGATTTTGGAAAAGACATTATTCCTACTTATCTAAACCTTAATAAAAAGTGTTTAGCCTATCGCTTCAATGGATATTGGAAAGATGTAGGAACAATAGATAGTTTATGGGAAGCAAATATGAATTTGCTTAATCCAATAAATGAATTAGATTTATCAGATCCTACTTGGAAAATATATACAGAAGATACTATGAATCATCCACAGTTTATTGGTGAAGATGCAGTAGTTAAAAATGCCTATATAACACAAGGGGCAATAGTTGAGGGGCATGTTGAAAATTCTGTGATTTTTAGTAATTCAGTAGTTATGAAAGATGCAAAAGTAATTGATAGTGTGTTAATGCCAGGAGTAAAAATTGGCGCCAATGCACAAGTTACACGATGTATTGTTAAAGAGAATGTAGTGATTGAGGCTGGAGCAATAGTAGGATCAGCTGATAGTGAAACCATTGAGTTAGTAGCAAAAAAAGTGAGTAAGGGGGACTAGACGATGTGTGATGCATTAGGTATTATCAATTTTGAACAAAATTCTATTGATGTAGCAGGTATGTGTGATTATCGAACAGTGAGTGCAATTTCATTTTTAGGACGCTATCGCTTAATTGACTTTACGCTTTCTAATATGAGTAACTCTGGGATTGAACAAATCCAAGTATATATTAAAAATAAACCACGCTCTATTATTGAACATATAGGTGATGGAGCACAATATAACATTAATCCTAAGCGTGGGAAAATGCATATTCTTCATGGTGAAAAAAGAATGGCTAGTGAAGCCTATAATACCGATATTGCGAATTTTATGCAAAACATGCATTTTATAGAAGAAGTAAATAAACCCTATGTAATCATAGCGCCTACCTTTATGGTATATCGCTCTGACTACTCTAAAGTGCTAAAAGAACATATTGCTTCTGGTAATGATATATCGATTATGTATAAACCTATTAATAATGCGAAGGAACATTTTTATGAGTGTGATGCGCTTAAATTAGATGACCAACAACGTGTTATTGGGGTAGAGTGTAATCGTGGTAAGTTTAAGAGTGCTAATATTTCTATGGAGTGTTATGTGCTTTCTAAACGTTTGTTTATTGAGTTAGTTAAGGAAGCGTCACAAGTTAGTTCTCTATATTGGTTTAAAGATATAGTGACAGATAGTTTAGAAGAATATAAAGTCGGAGCAATAAGTCATAAAGGTTATATTGCCTGTGTTAATAATTTAAAATCGTATTTTAATGAAAGCTTAGAAGTTAGTACACTAAAGCGAGCACGAGAATTATTCAGTGATGATTGGACGTTCTATACAAAAACTAATGACTCATGGCCTACACAATACGCTAAAGAGGCTAATGTTAAAGGCTGTGCTATTGCCAATGGATGTTTCATTGAGGGAACGTTAGAAAACTGTGTTCTTGGACGTAGCGTGGTAATTAAAAAAGGTGCTGTCATTAAAAATAGTATTTTATTACAAGGAGCTTATATAGGTGAAGATGCTTATTTAGAAAATGTAATTGTCGATAAAGAAGCTATTGTACAAACTGTTAAGAAACTTACAGGTACTAAAGAAGAGCCAGTTTATGTAAAACGCAGAGATAAAATCTAGGAGGATATTATGAAAGTAATGTTTGTTGCATCAGAGGGACTTCCTTTTATTAAGAGTGGTGGGTTGGCAGATGTTATTGGATCGCTTCCTAAAATTCTAAAAAATAAAAAAGTGGAAGTTAGTGTAGTTATGCCTCTGTACTTAAAAATAGCTAAAAATAAAAAGGATTTAGAATTTGCAACTATTTTAGAAGTGCATTGTGGAATCATTAACATACAAGCAAACCTTTATAAAAAAGAAGTCGATGGTGTAGTGTTTTATTTTGTTGAGCATCAAGGGTATTTTGAAAGAGAAGGTTTATATGGCTATCCAGATGACGGTGAGCGTTTTGCTTTTTTCCAAATGGCAGCACTAGAGGCAACTAGGGTACTTGAATTATATCCACAAATAATGCATATCCATGATTGGCATACAGGTATGATTCCGGTATTATGTAAACATCATTATCAAAATGATAAAAAAATGAGTAAAATCAAATTTGTATATACTATCCATAATTTAGCATATCAAGGCAATTTCCCTAAAGAAGTATTGGGTAGTTGTCTGGGATTACCTTATTCCCTATATGAAGATGGAACCCTTCGCTTTTATGATGGTATAAGTTTTATGAAAGCAGGTATAGTATATAGCGATAAAGTAACAACAGTTTCACCAACTTATGCTAATGAGATACTTACACCTTATTTTGGTGAAAATATGCAAGAAGTATTACGTTATCGACAAGAGGACTTAAGTGGCATTGTTAATGGTATTGATACTGATTTGTGGGATCCTAAGACAGATGAGCGCTTGTTTCAGAATTATGATATAAAAAATGTACTAACTAATAAAGCGGCAAATAAAAAATCCTTACAATTTGATTTAGGTCTAAGAGAAGATGCTGATGTTATGTTGATTGGAATTGTTTCTCGTTTAACAAAACAAAAAGGTATTCATTTTATTTTAGATCATATTCATGATTTAATGAGTCAAGATGTTCAAATTGTAGTTTTAGGTACTGGAGAAAATCGTATTGAACAAGGCTTACGAATGATGGAAGGAAGATATCGTCGTCGCTCAGTTTACTACTGTGGCTATAATGAAGATTTAGCTCATAAAATCTATGCTGGATGTGATTTGTTTTTGATGCCTTCTTGTTTTGAACCTTGTGGAATTAGTCAGCTTATCGCTATGCGTTATGGTACTTTACCATTAGTTCGTGAAACTGGTGGATTAAAAGATACTGTAATGCCCTATAATCAGTTTGAACAAACAGGTAATGGGTTTAGTTTCTATGCTATGAATGGTGATGATATGATGAATACTTTACGTTATGCAATGGATACGTTTTATTATAGTCGTAAGGAATTTAATGAGATGATTAAGCGTGCTATGAAAACAGATGTAAGTTGGAAAAATTCAGCTAAAGAATATTTAGCATTATACAAATCTTTAAAATAAACTTAAAGTACTATCTATCGAGATAGTGCTTTTATTTATCTGTGAATTACTTAACAATTGCGTATTTTTAGATTGTTTATCCCTATAAAGAGTGTTATAATTTTTGTGGCATAGGAGGATATGTATATATGGCTAAACAAACCGTTCGCGACTTAGATGTTAAAGGAAAACGCGTCATTGTTCGTGTTGATTTTAACGTTCCATTAAAAGATGGAAAAATTACTAATGACAATCGTATTCAAGCAGCTTTACCTACTATTAATTATTTGGTAGAACAAGGTGCAAAAATTATTTTAATGTCTCATTTAGGGAAAATTGATCATAAAGATCCTGAGAAAACTGAGGCAGGAAAAAAGAAAAACAATATGGCTCCAGTAGCAGATCGCTTAGCAGAGTTAGTGGATACTAAAGTTACTTTTGTAGCTCAAACACGTGGTGAAGAATTAGAAAAAGCAGTTGATTCAATGAATGATAAAGATATTATTCTTATTCAAAATACGCGTTATGAAAAAGGCGAAAGCAAAAATGATGCTGAATTAGCTGGTTATTGGGCTAAATTAGGAGATTTATTTGTTTCTGATGCTTTTGGTTCAGTACATAGAGCACATGCCTCCACTGTAGGTATTGCGGAAGTTTTACCAAGTGCATGTGGCTTCTTAGTACAAAAAGAAGTTGAAATGTTAGCGAAAGCTGTAGATACACCAGAGCGTCCATTTGTTGCAATTATAGGTGGGGCTAAAGTATCTGATAAAATTGCAGTAATTGATAATCTACTTAAAAAAGCAGATAAAGTTATTGTTGGTGGAGGTATGGCTTATACTTTCATGGCAGCTCAAGGATATCCAATTGGTAATTCGTTATTAGAAGAAGACCGTATTGAAATGGCTAAAGAATATTTAGAAAAAGCTAAAGATCAATTAGTATTGCCAATCGATAATGTATGCGCAGATGCATTTAGTGAAGATGCAAATACACAGCTTTGCGATACTGGGGCTATTCCTGATGGTTGGATGGGACTAGATATTGGCCCTAAAACTATTGAATTATTTTCAAAAACTTTAGAAGGTGCAAAAACGGTAGTTTGGAATGGACCAATGGGTGTATTTGAAATGGAAAAATTTGCGACTGGAACAAAAGAAATTTGTAAAGCTATTTCTGAATTAGAAGGAGCTACTACAGTAATTGGTGGTGGTGATTCAGCAGCAGCAGCAATCCAATTAGGATTTAAAGAAAAATTCTCACATATCTCAACTGGTGGAGGAGCTTCATTAGAGTATATGGAAGGTAAAGAATTACCGGGAATTGCAATTATTCAGGAGAAAAAATAAAAATGAGAAAACCTATTATTGTTGGTAACTGGAAAATGAATAAAACTTGTAAAGAAGCAGTTGCCTTTGTTGAAGCGATAGAACCAAAACTTCATAATGCAGCAGATTATGGTGTTGGTGCACCTTATACTGCATTAAAAGATTGTACAAATGCTGCAAAAAACTTAATTATTGCAGCTGAAAATTGTCACTTTGAAGATGCAGGTGCTTATACTGGTGAAATTAGTGTACCTATGTTAGAAGAGTTAAACGTTACTCACTGTATTATTGGACATTCTGAAAGAAGACAAATGTTTAATGAAACAGATGATAGTGTAAATAAAAAAGTAAAACGTCTGTTGACTGCAAAAATTACTCCAATCGTATGTATTGGTGAAACAGAAGCTGAATTTGATGCTGGAAAAACAGAAGAAGTTATACGTTCACAGTTAACTGGTGGATTAGCAAATTTAGAAGCAAGTGATGTAGCAACATTAGTTGTTGCTTATGAGCCGATTTGGGCTATTGGTACAGGAAAATCTGCTACTAAAGAAATAGCACAAAATTGCTGCTATATCGTACGTGATCAAGTTCGTGCGATGTATGGAGATGATGCTGCTAATAAAGTACGTGTTCAATATGGTGGTTCAGTAAAACCTGATAACATCAAAGAATACATGGCTATGGAAGATATCGATGGAGCATTAATTGGTGGGGCTTCATTAAAAGTAGATTCTTTCGAAGAAATCATTAACGCTACTAAATAGGGTAATGAAAAAGTTTAAGGGTCAAGTTTAGACTTTCGGAGTTTATCACAAAAGAACCTTAAAAAATAAAAGCATTAAAATAGAGAAAAAAGGCAATATAACTCCAAAGTTTTTAGGGGTGTAATATTGCCTTTCTTTTATTTGTATTTTATAGGTTCAGTCTATCTACACGACTAAAGAAACCATTTCTTAGGAGTTGATTGGACAACTATAGTGATTAGGGAAGCCTAATGGATAAAAAATTTTAATTAGACTGAAAGCGATCAATACAAAATTTAAGGGTGAATTAGTAGATACCACTATTATAAAACTATAGAGAATTCTAGGGTGACATAATTTTAACTTTTGTTACTTGCAATGGTTATATACTGGAAATGAAATTATGACTGTAATGATAAATGAGAATTAATGTTAAAATGAATACAAAAATATAAAAAAATACATAAGATTCTTTTTTTTTCATCTTAATATAACATTCTTTTGTGTTTATTTTAAAATTTAAAGTATCAAAAAAACATGTGGAAATTAAAGCTGTTAATGTTATAATAATACCGATACTATTAACATTGAGAAGGAGAAAATAATGAAGTATTCACAATTACAAAAAGCAAGATATGATTATACACCTAAGCTTCCTAAAATGCTTAGAAATGGTATTGCAGAAATTGCTGTTAAAGAAGGTATGGAAACACAAAGTGTTGCTGATCAAGACAAGATTCAAAAATTATTTCCTAATACCTATGGAAAAAAAGAAATAACATTTGAAAAAGGTGAAAACACATCAGAAACAAAAAAACAAGTCGTAGGAGTTATTCTTTCAGGTGGTCAAGCACCAGGAGGTCATAATGTTGTTTGTGGATTATATGATGCACTAAAGGCTACAAATAAAGAAAATGTTCTTATTGGATTTAAAAATGGACCTAGTGGTCTTGTTGAAGATGATACTCTGATTTTTAATGATGAGTATATTGATCAATTTAGAAATACAGGTGGATTCGATATCATCGGTTCGGGTAGAACAAAACTTGAAACACAAGAGCAATTTGCGGTTGCTGCTGAGGTTTGCAAAAAACATGGAATTAATGCAATTGTAATCATTGGTGGAGATGATTCAAATACAAATGCTGCGGTTCTTGCGGAGTATTTCGCTGCAAATGAAACTGGAATTCAAGTTATCGGTTGTCCTAAAACAATTGATGGAGACTTAAAAAATGAAGATATTGAAATTTCATTTGGTTTTGATACTGCTGCTAAAACATATAGTGAATTAATTGGTAATATCGAAAGAGATGCGAATTCGGCAAAAAAATATTGGCACTTTATTAAAGTGATGGGTCGTTCAGCTTCACATGTTGCTTTAGAATGTGCGCTTGAAACACAACCGAATATTTGTTTAATTTCAGAAGAAGTTGCTGCTAAGAAAATGTCCCTATCTACAATTGCAGATTACATTGCTGATTCAGTAGAATATCGTGGGAATAAAAATGAAAATTTTGGAGTTGCTATTATTCCTGAAGGAGTAGTAGAGTTTGTTCCAGAATTCTCGATATTAATTGGCGAAATTAATGAATTATTAGCAGGTAGCAAAGCTGATACTTTTAATAGTTTAGAATCTTGGGAAGAAAAATATGCTTTCATTCAAACAGGTTTATCTAAAGAAGCCATGGAAGTATTTGCTATTTTACCTCAAGGGATTCAACAACAGTTATTCCTTGAAAGAGATCCACATGGTAACGTACAAGTATCTTTAATTGAATCTGAAAAATTATTCTCTGCTTTAGTTGCGGATAAATTAGCTGAAAGAGGATATAAAGGTAAGTTTAATGCACTTCATCATTTCTTCGGATATGAGGGAAGATGTGCATTTCCATCTAACTTCGATTCAGATTACTGTTATTCATTAGGGTACAACGCTTTTATGTTGATTCAATATGGTTATACTGGATATTTATCAAAAGTTTCTAACCTTTCAAAATCAGCTAATGAATGGGTTGCTGGTGGTATGCCAATTACAAAAATGATGAATATTGAAAGAAGACATGGTGAAGATAAACCCGTTATTAAAAAAGCTCTTGTTGAGCTTGAAGGGAAACCATTTAAATTCTTCGCATCGCAAAGAAAAGTGTGGTCTGAAGAAACTTGTTACTTATATCCTGGAGCTATTCAGTATTATGGGCCAGAATCAGTTTGTGATATTACTACAAAAACACTTGAGCTAGAACACGAATAAGTTAGGGTTTTATTTCATAAAAACGAGGTTATTGATACAATCCAACTAAAGTAGACAGGTGAAATAAATATTGAAGAAAGACGATGAACTTCATCGTCTTTTATCTTGTATAAGTTTACGCTATTATATGGAATACTTTTCATAAGGAAACAAATATAAAAACAATAAACAATATAGTAGTAGAGATAAATTATTGTGGTCTAGTATTAATATTTATTATAAACATGTAATAGGTTAAAATCCTTGTAATCGTTTACATTGAATAAGCTATAAGCGACGCTAATAAAAAAGCTTAAAAGTGATTGTTTATGCTTTATTTATACGAATAATTGCGTTATAATGAATGTGCATAAAATAACAAGGAGGACTTTTTAATGCCAAGTATTATTGATGTTTATGCTCGTGAAGTCATTGACTCACGTGGTAATCCAACGATAGAAGTGGAAGTTACAACTGAATCAGGTGCGTTTGGACGTGCTATGGTACCATCAGGAGCATCAACAGGTGAAAGAGAAGCTTTAGAATTACGCGACGGTGATAAATCACGTTACATGGGTAAAGGTGTTCTACAAGCAGTAAGCAATGTAAATGATATTATTGCTGATGCAGTATTAGGAATGGATGTTACTGATCAAAATGCAGTAGATAAAGTAATGTTAGATCTTGATGGAACTGATTTCAAATCTAAATTAGGGGCTAATTCAATTTTAGGTGTTTCAATGGCTTGCGCTCGTGCAGCTGCTGATTTCTATGGTATGCCTTTATACAAATATCTTGGTGGATTCAATGGAAAAACAATACCAGTACCAATGATGAATGTAATTAATGGTGGTAGCCATGCGGATTCTACTGTAGATTTCCAAGAGTTCATGATCATGCCAGTAGGGGCAAAAGATATTAAAGAAGCTCTACGTATGGGATCAGAAACTTTCCACACTTTACGTAAAGTATTAAAAGGTAAAGGATATAATACAAATGTTGGTGATGAAGGTGGATTCGCACCAAGCTGTAATGATGGAAATGAAGAACCATTACAATTAATTGTTGAAGCTATTGAAGCTGCTGGATATGTTGCAGGTAAAGACATTTGTATCGCTCTAGATGTTGCTGCATCGGAATTCCATAACCGTGAAAAAGGAACTTATGATTTAGTTAAATCAGGACAAGGTTCTAAAACTACTGAAGAGATGATTGATATGTATGCAAGCTGGGTTGAAAAATATCCAATTGTATCTATTGAAGATGGTCTTGGAGAAAGCGATTGGGATGGTTGGAAAAAACTTACTGATCGTTTAGGGGATAAAATTCAATTAGTGGGCGATGATTTATTCGTTACTAATCCTAAAATTCTTAAAGAAGGTATTGAAAAAGGAATTGCAAACTCAATTCTAATTAAAGTTAACCAAATTGGATCATTAACAGAAACATTTGATGCTATTGAAATGGCTAAAAAAGCTGGTTATACTTGTGTTGTTTCTCATCGTTCAGGTGAAACAGAAGACACAACTATTTCTGATATCGCAGTAGGATTAAATGCTGGTCAAATTAAAACTGGTTCTATGAGTCGTACAGACCGTATTGCTAAATACAACCAATTAATTCGTATCGATGATGAACTTGGAGCAATCGCTGAATACCAAGGTATGGACTGCTTCTACAACGTTAAATAATTAAACTTAAACCCCGAAAGGGGTTTTTATTTTATATATGCACTATACATAAATAAAAAATAGATAATTTATTAGATATCAATAGAATAAATCATGTAAATACTGTAGTAGAACCCCAGAAAGGCATTAATCTTAACAAAAATACTTAAAATTATGAGTAACACTATTTTAAATAGTAAGGAAAACCCTTACAAAATTGTTATATAATTTCCTATATGATATCAGCGTATAAAAAAAATATAAAAATATTCTTGACTAAAGCAAAACAATAGTATATTATGAAAATCCACACTTTTATATTGGATTAATAATTTAATATAGCGAAGTGAGAGAAATATTAGATTGTAAATTAAAGGGAGAGTTAAATGAATCAAAAAAAGAATATTTTAGCATTAGTATTAGCTGTAATTATGATATTCAATGTATTTGATACAATAGCGGTATCTGCTATAGTAAATACTGATAACAATACAGTTGTTCAAAATGTTACAACAGCAGCACAAACAACAGCAGAAGTAACAACGACTACAGCAGAAGTAACAACGACAACACAAGTAGGATTGCCTACGCATCCGGCATCGTCATTAAGGTTAATTGATGATGGTATTATGCCTGCTAGTTCAGATGTTGTTGTTTCAAATGAATTTGCACCATTTTTTGATGAGGCAACTAGTTCTAATTATTGGGATTATACAAACGATGACGGTTCTTTTACCTATGACATTAACGCAAC